>NZ_CP072133.1:2852500-3566422 GCF_017638925.1 Pseudoalteromonas xiamenensis | reverse complement strand
ACAGGCTGATGACCATTATAAACTCGCAGAGTTGCTAGGAACCAGCCGAGTAAACGCAACAAAATTATTGAATTTAGGAAACTATCAATTCATTGAACGGTTTTTAGAATTAAGTAGGAACACACACTTAAAATGAATGAATTCTATCTTTTGCTATTGCCTTTGATATTCACTCACCTTGTGGTCGATTTCTATCTACAACCTTTTTCTTGGGTTCTCGATAGAAATCGATATCATTTTCAATCGAAAAAGTTGAGGATCCATGCCTGCCTGCATGGCTTGTTTAGCTTCATTACTATTCTATGTTGGGAATACACGCTTGGTTGGGAAGATTGGTCAAACGCAGTAATGTGTGCAGCATTAATTACGAGTTCACACTATTTCATCGACGTGGCAAAATCGTTTTCCAAAGGAACCATAGCTGCATTTTTACTTGATCAAACTGCGCACCTAGCCATCATAATTGTGTGTGCATGGATAAGCTGTGAAAGTGACTGGTTTAGCATGCCTAATTGGCCTCAATCACCTTTTTCCAAAGCTTGGGTCATCCTCATCGCCTATCTCCTTATTACGTCACCTGCATCAGTATTTATTTCGATAAGTCTGTCTAAATGGCCTTGGATAAATACGTTAGACGATGGTTTACCAAATGCAGGGCAATACATTGGTTTTCTTGAACGTTTCTTAATACTGACGTTTATATTGGTGGACAGTTATGCTGCTGTTGGATTCATTCTCGCGGCGAAGTCTGTATTCCGCTTTGGGGATTTAACCCAGGCAAAAGACAAGCGACTTACAGAATACGTGATGCTTGGTACATTACTCAGTACCGCGTTAACGTTAGCGATTGGCGTTATTGCTAAAAGCCTAATTGCTTAGTCGAGTTAGCTTTGCAAAAACCGGATTAAAATGACAAAAAAGAAAGGCCACAACTGCGGCCTTTCTTTTTTTATTTCTTCTTGGTCGGCTTATCTTCGACCCATTTACCATTTTCGTAAGTGGCCTTCCAACCAGTCGCTTTTCCATCAACTTCGGTCATAACATACTGCGTTTTTGATTTACGTGAGTAACGAACAATGCTTTCATTTCCATCATCATCCTTCTCAGGCGCCTCAGTTAAGTAAACAAACTTTGGCGATAAACGCTCTTTGAAACGAACCAATTCTGAGACTTTAGGCGCTCGAGTCTCTCGTGACTTAGGGAAGTTATGAGCTGCTAAGAATATACCTGAGGCACCATCTCTTAAAACAAAATAGGCATCTGATTTTTCACAAGGCAACTCAGGTAAATGTACTGGATCTTCCTTCGGTGGTGCTGCTTCGCCATTTTTCAGAAGCTTACGCGTATTTTTACACTCTGTATTTGTACACCCAAAGTACTTACCAAATCGCCCTGACTTCAACTGCATTTCAGAACTGCATTTGTCGCACTCGATTGTTGGGCCGTCGTAACCTTTAATTCTAAAGCTACCTTCTTCGACCAAATAGCCTTTACAGCCTGGGTTATTACCGCACACATGTAGTTTACGGTTTTCGTCAATAAGGTAAGAATCCATCGCTGTTTCGCATATAGGACAACGCTTCATTTGCATCAATGACAACGTTTCCTGCTCTTCCGATTCTTCCTCGGATGTCGCAACGACAGCTTCAGTACCTGGCACTAAGTTCATCGTGGTCGTGCAACGTTCTTTTGGAGGTAAGTTATAGCCTGTACAGCCTAAAAACACACCTGTTGATGCTGTACGAATCCCCATTTTTCTACCACAAGTAGGACAATCGATGTCGGTTTCAACCATGACATTTTGACGCATGCCACCTTCATCTTCTTCCAATTGAGCTTTGTTCAACTGTGTAGAAAAATCGGCGTAGAAGCTGTCTAAAACGTTTGTCCAAACTAGCTCACCTTCTGCGATATCGTCTAGACGACCTTCCATTTTCGCAGTGAAATCGTAGTCCATCAGTTCATCAAAATTTTCGATTAAACGGTCAGTTACAATTTCGCCCATTTTTTCTGCGTAAAAACGGCGGTTTTCAACACGAACGTAGCCACGTTCTTGAATAGTTGAAATAATCGACGCATACGTAGACGGACGCCCAATTCCACGCTTTTCTAATTCTTTTACCAAACTCGCTTCACTGAATCGCGCAGGCGGTTTAGTAAAATGTTGCTTAGGATCGAGTTCAATCAGATTAAGCGTTTGACCAACGGATACCGCTGGCAAAGCTTGATCCTCATCATTTTTCTTACGAAGTGCGGGCTGTACGCGAGTCCAACCATCAAATCGAAGCACGCGACCTTTTGCTTTCAATGTGTAATCGGCTGCAGCAACAGTCAATGTGGTTAAGTCGTATTCAGCTGGCACCATTTGGCACGCAACAAACTGACGCCAAATCAGTTCATATAATTTCTTCGCATCGGCTTCAACACCATCAAGATGCCCTGACAATATTGCAACGTTAGACGGTCGAATAGCTTCGTGAGCCTCTTGCGCACCATCTTTGGAGCTATAACGAATAGGCTCATTTGGTAAGTATTTATCACCAAACTCGTTCGCAATATAATCACGACACATACTTACCGCTTCTCCAGACAAGTTGGTAGAGTCTGTACGCATGTACGTGATAAAACCCGCTTCGTAAAGACGCTGCGCTAGCATCATGGTCTTTTTAACACCATAACCTAAACGCGTGCTTGCAGCCTGCTGCATCGTTGACGTAATAAACGGTGCAGAAGGTTTGCTCTTGCTAGGCTTTTCTTCAACTTCAGAGACCGTAAACGTTGATACTTTCAACCGATTAACCGCTTCCATCGCCTGCGCTTCATTGACTGGCTTGAACGCTTTACTTTGGTATTTTGTTACTTCTAGTCGGATATCATCGGAACTCGATTGAACGTTTGCGTGAACATCCCAAAACTCTTCAGGTATGAACGCCTTAATTTCACGCTCACGCTCGACCAACAATTTAACAGCTACTGATTGAACACGGCCGGCTGACAGTCCTCGAGCGACTTTTTGCCACAAAAGAGGCGAAACCATAAAACCAACAACACGGTCTAAGAATCGACGAGCCTGTTGGGCATTAACCATATCGGTATTGACATCACCTGGGTGTTCAAAGGCCTGCGTAATCGCATTTTTGGTAATCTCGTTGAATACTACTCGACGGTATTTGGTATCTTCACCGCCAATGATTTGCTGTAAATGCCACGCAATTGCTTCCCCTTCGCGGTCCAAATCGGTTGCGAGATAGACTTGGTCTGCATCTTCGGCTAGTTTTTTCAGTTCTTGAACGACTTTCTCTTTGCCTGGCAGCACTTCGTAATGCGGCTCCCACCCTTTTTCAGGGTCGATGCCCATGCGCGCAACAAGATTTACGTAATCTTTCTTCTTTTTATATTCCGCTTTTTCTTCAGGTGACATCTTACGCACTTCAGCTGCGCTTTTTGTTGCACTACCACCTTTTGACTTACCAGAGCCTGACGTTGGCAAGTCGCGAATATGCCCAACACTGGACTTCACAATAAAGTCTTTGCCTAGATATTTATTGATGGTTTTAGCCTTTGCTGGTGACTCAACGATTACTAGCGATCTGCCCATGGTTGCTTATTTTATATCCCAATTCATGTAGTTGCGCTCGAGTCCGAGCGGTTATTATTTATAGGTATATCTACAATCACCTATTGTTACAAGCTTTAAATACAATCTTTTAGACGATAACTGAATTAATGCACAACTTTTGTTTTATATTTGTGCAATTCAGTGACATTCAAGTGAAAGCGCGGGACTATAGCGAAATTGAAACAAAAAAGCCAACTTCAACAGTTGGCTTTCTAGCATAAACATCAGTTTAGATTATCTATCATCCAGAACCGGAATACCGAAGCTAACCGTCGTCGCTTCACCGCCTTCAACAGGTGAAGGGATCTCGAACCGAATACTAAGCGATCCTGAAAAGTCCGAATTACCCTCACTTTCGCGGGTAATTGTTGCAACCGCATACTGTGTTGTCCGACTATTCGTATTTGGTACAAGATCACTTAAGGTCGTCACTTCAAAATCTCCATTGCTTGCAGACAATGATACTTCTGTACCTGCTGGCAACGGGTTGTTATTAATATCCGAGAAGAAAACATACACAGTGGCACCGGTCGTGCCACCAGTTAGAGACAAATCGATACTTTTTACGTCACAATACGCAGCATCATTTGAGCTTTCTAACACTAAACCAGCAACACTCGAACACGAAGGATTACCGCTAGAACTCACTGCGAAACGTACGAAAGGAACATCTCCCGACATCACTAGTTCAAATTGTCTACGAACATCAATAAGTTCGCGAGTACATGCATTTGCAGCCAAAGCTGCTGCACTACATAAAAGGCCATTGTACTTGCCATCAGCGCCGTCATGCACCCCGTTGCTATTTCTATCTATAAAAATTTCGTCGTGGCCGCCATCACTACCTGCTGGTGAACATGGACCTGTTGTTGCACTTCCACCACAATCCTGACTGCTAAATTTACCATCTTCGTTGTAGTCGTCAAATGCCTCTGGAAGGTCAAATGCCGGGAAATATTCACCTTCGTCAAATAGGCCATTTGTACGTGTAACCCCACCACTCGATGGTTTATCAACGAACGTTTCCTGACCTTTTGCAGTAACAAGTACAGATACTCGACCTGCTGGAATGACTTTGCGCGTTACACCAGCCTCAGTAATCGTTTGCGGCAACCCACCAATACACGGTGCAGCTACACCAAAGTATGGGTCACAAACGTCTGAAATTTTATTTTTCCACTTTGATGCACTAAATGGACGTTCCCCTTGGCTACGCCAAGTTAAATTACAAACCGCATCCGTTGTCTGACACTCAAAGGTAGGAGTTCCTTGTTCGCCATCAATTTTACCTACTACGCCTGCTTCAGCGTATACAGTTGCTACTACGCCATCACCACTTAAATGATTAAATTGATCGCCAAAATAAATTGAGATATTTGTGGTTACGCCGTTGTAATTAAGAGAATTCGTATTGAATGTTGTTGGACTGGCATCAAAACTATTTTGATCCGTAACTCCAGAGCTTAGCGTCAATTTTGACGAAACCGACGAGACTTGCTCAGCCACTGGCACTAATTTAATTTCACCCGAAGGGCAACCTGCATTATTGGATGTATCTGAATCAGTACAACGATTAAAAAACTCTTGCCAACACGTTGCGTCGTCGTTTTCACCCAATTGCGAAAGAATTGCTTTTGGAATATGACAGGCTTCCACAACTAATGGCCCCGGAACAACCCCCGAAGTTACGACTGTCTGAACCAGACCATTATTGTCTGTACTAGCCGAAGTTTGAGTTAAACCCGCTTTACCCGTACTGTCTGCAAATTTAAAATCAATTCTTTCTTGACGAACAGGATTTCCATCTTCATCAATAAGTTTGAAACTCACCTGAGACTGAGTCGGTACGCCGCCCTCACCTGGTGGTAACGCAATAAATTCTGGGTCTGCTTTTACAAAACGAATAGACTGCACCGCGGCATTTTCAACTGGAATTTGGGTCACACCACTAAAATTTCTTCCACCCGTTTCAACAGATACAACGACTGGGTCGACGATGTCACAACCCGACGCGCGGTAAGTTGCCGTTGCAACCCCGGCAGACGATTTAACAGTCGTATCTAACACTGCTTTATCTTGCGCCGCACAGGTAGATGCAAACTGCACGTCTGTTGGCAGGGTATATAAATCACCGGACTTGTTTTTAAGCGTTACTGATACAATTGTACTTCCGCCTGCTTTCAGTGGCACGACGGTGCCGTTTGAATTCGTTTTCAGACCATTGTCGATAGTAAGAACAAGGTCTGCTGTACCGAACGAAAAGTTTACGATACCTTCAGCGGTGTCATACTTAGCAGAAATAGTCCCAGCACCGCCGCTATTGTCTGGTTGTAGTTTCACTAGGCCAACACCAAAGGCATCCGTTAAAACACGGCCACTTTGCGGTAAAATACTACCTAAATCAGTTTCTAAAGTAACAATTTGGTTTGCAAGTCCTACCTGAGATTGGCTTGAAACAAGGTCGATATAGACATCTGTCAAAACCGTAGAGTCTAGATTGTTAACTATTCTACAACCCGTTGACGGGTCTGTTGGGTCTAGTTTGAATGCGCTCGCGATTAGCATCCCATCCATCATTACAATTTTGAAGTAGTTTTAATGTTAGTTGATAAGCATTTGATTGAGTTGGAGCATCGTCTCCAATGGTCGTAAATGTGAGGTTCGCTGAAACCTCATTTTCACCGGCAGGAGTGTAAGTCGCTATTAATTTGCCAGCCCCTTTCACGGCACCACTCGCAAGAGTTGCCGTAGCAATTCCGGAGTCATTTGTTTCCGCAATACCAGAAACAGGTCTAATTTCACCCGCAAACTCAGTGCTAAATGAAACAAGTTGCTTCCCAAGTGGTGTTCCGTTTCGTTTCAACGTTGCTTGGATAGTACCTGGATTTGTCGAACTGACAGGGTTAGTGTCACTAAAAGGAAGACCACCTTTATCCACAAGAGAAAGCGTCAATGTATATTGGTTCAATGTATCCGTTCCGGTGTCTTTGGTAATGGTTCCACCACCACCACACGCCGTTAACAGCAAACTCAGAGTTAGTAATAAAAACCAGCGAATTAAAGGCATTCAACCCTCTCCCTAGTGTCAATCGTGTTATTTTAATTAACCAATGTTAACCTATATCGGATTCGAAAATCACAATTTTTTATTAAGAAATTGTCGTTTTTTTCTGTATAAATTTGCCGAGACTGGTAGGCTATACGGATTTTAAAGAATAACTAGTACAAATTATGTCCAATTTGAAAACAATAAGTTTAACGACAAAAATTCTAATAGGTATGCTGCTTGGTATACTTATCGGTCTTAGCCTCCAGTTTATTCTTGGAGATCAACAAGATATTGTTATCCCCCTTGGCCTTTTTGATTTTCCCGTTAAGAACTTTTTTGTTGATGGCTTATTTAATATTGGCGGTCAGATTTTTATTGCCAGCTTAAAAATGCTCGTTGTGCCTCTCGTTTTTATCTCTTTAGTGTGCGGTACATGTAGTTTAAGTGATCCTAAAAAATTAGGACGACTTGGTGGAAAATCACTGTTTCTCTATCTGGTCACTACCGCTATAGCTATCACTGTTGCCATCAGTTTTGCTCTGATTGTTGCGCCAGGTGAAGGTGTCACTATCCCGACCGATGCGAGCTATGAGGCAAAACAAGCGCCAAGTCTAGTTGATGTTATTATTGGTATGTTTCCAACCAACCCAATTGATGCAATGGCATCTGGAAACATGCTGCAAGTAATCGTATTCGCGTTACTTTTCGGTATCGCGATGGCGTTAAGTGGTGAATCTGGAAAACGTGTCGCGGTGCTCTTCGATGATTTGAATAATGTCGTTCTTAAACTAGTTACAATTTTGATGAATTTGGCGCCTTATGGCGTCTTCTGTTTAATGGCTAAGTTATTTACGACTATTGAAATATCAATTATTAAAAGCTTAGCTAAATACTTTTGCGTCGTTGTAGCTGCCCTTCTTTTCCATGCATTTGTAAATTACTCTTTGATTCTAAAAATACTTACAGGTCTCAATCCATTAATATTCCTAAAGAAAATGGAAGACGCGTGTATGTTTGCATTTAGTACATCAAGCTCAAGTGCAACTATGCCCGTTACCCTTGAAACGGCAACAAAAAAATTAGGCGCCAAGAACTCTGTCGCTTCTTTTACTATACCACTTGGTGCGACCATTAATATGGATGGCACGGCAATCATGCAGGGTGTTGCAACGGTATTCATTGCACAGGTTTACGGCATTGACCTTACTATTCAAGATTACTTAATGGTAATCGTGACCGCGACTCTCGCATCAGTTGGTACCGCTGGCGTGCCAGGTGTAGGCCTGATAATGCTTGCAATGGTGCTAAACCAAGTTGGTTTACCTGTTGAAGGTATAGCCATTATCATCGGCGTTGACCGATTGCTCGATATGACACGCACTGCGGTAAATATTACCGGAGACTGTATGGTTACGTGTGTTGTTGCAAAGTCCGAAGGGGAACTTAACGTTGATACATTTAACGATCCTGAAGCTGCTAAGCAATTAGAAGACTACCCTCCAAAATTTTAAACTTCTGTAAAAGAATGACGAGTCCTAAACTAAGTTTGATAACTACCAACGCTATTTAGGATGGGTCATCAGAATAAAAAAGGCCGTTCATGACGGCCTTTTTTACTTGTCCGAAACTAAGAGATTTACTGATACTTAAATCGACTAAGCGCAGATTGAAACAGTTTTTCAACAGTAACTGCGACACTCACTCCTAAGCGCTCAGGCAGTGACTTTCTCGTCTTGAATTGCACCTTAAGTACTTTACTATCATTTGTTGCCTGAATGATTAGCTCGTCACTCGTTTTAAGCTCATCCACTAGATCTAATTCAATCGCTTGTCGGGCAAACCAATGTTCGCCTGTTGCGACTCTGTCGATGTCAACTTTAGGCCTTGCTTCCGCTACAAATTGCTTAAACAAACCGTGAGTCTGTTCAATTTCTTCTTTAAATTTCTCACGCCCTTTGTCCGTGTTTTCACCAAACAGCGTTAACGTACGTTTATATTCCCCAGCGGTAATCTGTTCATAGTCAATATCGTGCTTTTTCAGCAATTTATTAAAATTAGGAATCTGCGCAATGACTCCAATTGAGCCAACAATAGCAAATGGCGCTGCAACAATTTTGTCAGCTAAACAAGCCATCATATATCCGCCACTCGCTGCTACTTTGTCTATTGCAATGGTAAGCGGGATCCCCGCACTTTTAATACGTTGTAACTGTGATGCTGCAAGTCCATAACCATGCACAACACCACCACCACTTTCAAGATTAAGTAATACTTTGTCTTTCGTTGAATCCGCAAAATGCAGTACCGCAGTGACTTCTTCACGCAACGACTGAACCTCATTCGCATCTAAGGACCCTTTAAAGTCGATTACAAATGTGGTGCTTTCTGGCTTTTTGATACCCTCTTTTTTGTTTTCTTTATGCCATTTTTTAAACTCTTTTTTATCAAGAACCTGAGCCTGAAAGTCCGCTTTGGCTTCTTTAACCTTCTGCGAAAGATCGGTAATTTCGATTGAGCCTTTCTTTGTTGGCTTTACGCCTGCAGAAACAATCAGCGCAACAATAGCGCCGATAGCGACCACCACCGTCACAGATTTGGCTAAAAATAATCCATATTCATATAAAAATTCCAATTTGCACTACTCCGTACTTCAATTTTCTTTTATTGGACCATAAAAAAAAGCCACTCGGAAGTGGCTTTCTTATTTAGAAGTCGATTAGTTTGCAATAACCGAGGAATCAAGAATAGGCAACATATGTCCTCGAGACGCGAGATACGCTGCTACTTGGTATTGCATTTCTTGATTCGCTTTTGCATGACCAAGCTCAGTGCCTCCTGCTGCAACACTAAATGCAGGCGTTAGAATTGAACTATGGTGACCTTGAGAAAAACGAACCACATAGCTTGCTGCTGCACCCAATGGTTGAGATGTCGTTACGTCTTGTAATCCCATCGTCGCGGCAAGCGGTAAACTGCCTGCTAACGGATTTGCAGTTGTAGGTGGGATAACCGTGTCCGGTTTATTGCCTTCACTATTACCGACTACAACGCTCATATAAACTGGCGTACCAGTTGCTTTAAGAGCTGCTGCGTAGTTCATCGGATCAGCACTATCTAGTGCTGTTTGAGCGGCAAACACAAATGTCGTCATCAATGAGTTAATACCAGCTAAAGTTGCTGTATCACCTGCTGCTGTTTTTTCAGCTACGTAAGACTTATAACCACAAGTTAAATAAGCTTCTTGGTTTGGTAATGTTGCAGCACAGTTCGCCACTGCACCTTCTTGAAGATACGCATTAAAGTCTTGCGAAATTAAGTTACCCGCAGATGTCAGCACAGATGCTTGAATGAACGGACCAAATGAACCAGATTCCAACAAGAAGCCTGCGATACCACTGCCACCACTTGCAAGCGCCGCCGTGTTTACTTTAAACAAAGGGTCGATAGCTGGATTTAATGGTGTATTTGCGTTTGCAAGGAAGCTTGGACCAACAATTGAACCTAAAGAGTGACCCACAAAGCTCACATCTTGTGTGTTAAATCCTAGAACTGGAGCGATTGTATGTACACCTAAGCGCGCGACAACAAATCAGCCACTGATTGACGTAGATTGTCACGTGCAACCAATAAACTGCTCAAATTCATATACGCCAAGACTGATTTTGTACTTGCGTTAAAATCATCAACACCATCACCGTCAACATCAATACCACGCTCACCATGCATAGGATGATCGATAGCCACTGTAGCAAAACCCTGAAGCGACAGTGCAGCGGTCAAAGCAAGCATGTCTTCTTTCTTAGACGTAATACCGTGCTGTAAAATCACAACAGGCCAGCCCGTCGCAGGCATTGCCATAGCAGGAAGACCCAGTGAAGCACGAACAGCATTTAGCACTTGTAAGTCAGCCATTGGCTTCGTGATTTGTACCGGAACGTTTGCCATCCACTGCGTCTTCGGAATGCTATTGTACTTAGTCAAATGACGAGTTGGGTCTATGCCTAAATCACGTAGCGCACCACCGCTTAACCCATAACACATTGCGTCTGTTGGATTATTATCTAAAGGAGCTTCAGGGAACTGATCGCCAACTGCCGCTTTGTAGCCAAGCACCGTAACAGCACTGTCACACATACCTTGCCAATAGGTGTCTGCTAACGCATCAATGCCCGTTGCCTGCGGTTTACTAGTATACATCGGCAACATCATGCTACCTTTAATGTATTGAACACCGCTAAATGGCACAGGTATGTCCGTCATCCCACCAGCTGCAAACACGTTTGCAACAGACAGTGTTGGTTGCTCAGGAACGGTAATCGTCGGCATTTTGCCTTGCTGTAAGCCTGCCGCTAATAGTTTTTTAACTGTGCCAAGCACATTGCCCGCGGACTGAGTTGTCATCGCAGCAGTGTAAATCACCTCTGATTTGCTCACACCTGCTTGTGATTCAAGCGCGTTTTCGTAACTACGAATAACCGCTTGCAAACTTTTTTGCGCAGGCGTAACAAGATCTGCTTCTTGGCGCACGAGAGTATAAGTAGAAGACGCAGAAATGCCGCGACCTTCTGAATCTTTGATTTGATTTGTCAGCACGGTGATGTAAGTAGTGCTTGTTTTGAACGGCTTGATTGGCACGATCATCACACCATTGTTGGTGCTATTCGCTTTGGTGACGAAATCCTGACCAAAGGTCAATTCACCAACGACCTTACACGCGATGCCCGCTGGAACAGCTGAACAATCTGCGTCTGTTTGACTTGCACCCATCGTCATTTCAAAAATACGCACTGCTCCTGGCATTGAAACCGAAGCGGTATCTAAACTCACACCTTGTGGAACGGACAGATCAATCACATAAGGTAGTTGCGTAGACCAACCATCCAACGCACCTAACGCAGTTTGAGGGTCCGCATAAGCAGCACGCGCTACGGCTTCGCCAGCTGCGTTGAATTCACCTGGCATATTGAGCGTACCGTCTTTAGTACCACTCATTAACAAATCATTTGGAACGGATACAACACTCGCCGAAGGGTCAAATTTTACAGCTATAGACGGCTTTATAACCGGGGTTTCGTTTTTAATTTCTTCTAGGGTTTCACCGCCTCCACATCCTGAGAGGGCTGCTGTGACTGCAAGTGAGAGTAACATTTTTTTCATGTTTTTTGGCTCCGACGGATCTTATTATTCTTCTTTCATTTCGTTAAAATGATGTAATATCCATTTTAATAAGACATTAGACCAGTTAAACTTAACGTAAAGTGTAGCGTTTCGCCACTCTTTATTACAACAAATTCGATAACTTACTTTAGACCTGTGATAATATAGCGCAAATTTATTCGTTTGAGGTCTACGATGCACACCTTCCAAGCGGCTGAAAATGCCTTACAAAATAAAACTATCTTAATCACAGGTGCAGGCGACGGCATAGGACGCATTGCGGCTAAAACCTTCGCTCAATACGGCGCAACCGTCATTTTATTGGGCAAAACCACTAAAAAGCTTGAATGCGTGTACGATGAAATCGTTGCCGCAGGTTACCCAGAACCTGCAATTGTACCTTTAGACATGAAAGGTGCAACAAAACAACATTATAGAGACTTAGCGGCGACAATTGAAATGCAATTTGGGCATCTTGACGGATTGCTTAACAATGCCTCGATTTTAGGCACTCTTGGGCCACTTGAGCATTTTTGTGTTTCAACCTTCGAAAACATCATGAAGGTAAATGTAACAGCACAAGCAATGATCACCAAATACATGTTCCCTTTGCTGCGCAAAGCACCGAACGCTTCTGTGGTCTTTACATCTTCGGGCGTTGGCCGCGTAGGCCGAGAATTCTGGGGACCTTACGCTATTTCCAAATTTGCCACTGAAGGTATGATGCAAACGTGGTCACAAGAAGTAGGTAAAACCAACATTCGCATCAATTGCATTAACCCTGGCGCCACAAACACGGCAATGCGAAATGCCGCTTTTCCTGGTGAAGACAAGGACAAATTAGCGAAGCCTGAAGACTTGATGTCAACTTACTTATATTTAATGAGCGATGAATCTATCGGTGTTAATGGCCAATCAATCGATGCCCAGCAAAAGTAAAGTTTCGACTCATTATTGATTTTTTAGAAAAAGAAAAGCCTCCAATTGGAGGCTTTTCTTTTTCTAACACATGCTATAACTGCACTGTTTCTTAGCGACGTTTGCTCTGTTGCAATCTTTGATTATGCTTTTTCACTGCTTTACGGATACGATTAACTTGAGCACGTTTCTCATTACGACGTTCAGGCATTACAGACAGCTTCGTTTGTGTCTCTGGCTTTAATCCAACTGAGTCGCGAAGATAATTCACTTCTTCCAGTTTTAATTCAGCCCAACCACCTTGCGGCAATCGTTTATCCAAATGTAACTGACCATAGCGGATACGGATCAAACGAGATACTTCTACCCCTTGAGATTGCCATAAACGACGTACTTCACGATTACGGCCTTCGGTCAACGTTACGTTATACCAAGTATTTAAACCTTCACCACCCATTGGCTTAATTTTAAGAAACTTAGCTTCCCCATCCTCAAGCTCAACACCCGTGGTAAGCGTTTTCAGCATTTGATTATTGACTTCACCAAACACACGAGCTGAATACTCACGCTCAATTTCAAATTTTGGGTGCATCAAACGGTTTGCAAGCTCACCATCATTTGTAAACAACAATAGACCTGAGGTGTTAATATCAAGACGACCTATCGCTATCCAACGGTCCCCATCTAGACGAGGAAGACGATCAAAAACGGTGCGACGCCCTTCAGGATCTTTGCGAGTACATAGTTCACCTTCTGGTTTATGGTACATCAAGACACGACATACACGTGATTCTTTCGCCGCAAGCTTAACGACATGACCATCTACGCGCACAAGCGCGGTTTCTTCAACTCGGTCTCCCAAGGTGGCGACTTTACCATCCACACTTACACGACCAGCTTCTATATAGGCTTCCATCTCTCGACGTGAACCAACACCTGCTCGTGCCAATACTTTTTGTAATTTTTCACTCATTACGATAGTTCTCTCACAGAAGGATCTTGGATAAGTTTATCCAAAGTAATCATTTGCTTTTCTGGTAATTTAGGTAGTGCTTCTAACCCAGTTAACGAAAAGTAATCTAAAAATTGTTTTGTTGTCGCATACAGCGCAGGCTTCCCTGGCACTTCTTTGTGACCAACAATTTTGATCCAATCGCGCTCCAACAAACTCTTCATTATATGGCTACTTACAGCCACGCCTCGTACCTGCTCAATCTCACCACGTGTAATAGGTTGGCGATAAGCAATCAGGGCTAATGTTTCAAGTGTAGCTCTGGAAAATTTAGGTGCACGCTCTTGCCAAAGTTTTGCAAGCCAAGGACCAAACTTGGACACGCTTGAAAACGATACCCACTGCCAACTTCTACAAGTCGAATGCCGCGAGTTTGGTAATGAATTTCTAAGGCTTTAATTGCGCTTGTGATTCGCTCACTGGATGCTGCAATATCGGATAACACGGTTTCTTTCAACATCTGTTTAGAAACTGGTTTTTCCGCGACGAATATCGCGGCCTCGATCAACTCTTGCAGTTGTTCGTCGCTAACTCGTTTTCCTGCCATGCATTACCTCGTTGATAAGGAGTGTATTATGACAGATGAAACGCTTTTTAGCAGCGATTTATTGCGAATCTTGATAAAGAGATAAATAAACCTGCCCGCCAACGTTTGCCTGAACAATCGAGATTAGCGATTCTTTTACCAGTTCAAGCATTGCAATAAAAGTAACAACGACCCCACTTCGTCCTTCGTCCACGTCGAAAAAATGGCTAAATGCGAGTGTAGTACCGGCCTCTGACAGCAAAGCTAATATGTGGCTCATTCTCTCTCGTGTTGATAATACTTCTTTTGAAATATGATGATGTTCAAACGCTTTGGCTCGAGACATGACATCACTGAGTGCAACGAGCAGTTCTTTCAATGACGTGTCGGGGAGCAAAATATCCGGTTCAAATGATGTATCTATCTTGGCTGTTGCGACAAAAATGTCTCGTTCCAAGCGAGGGATTTCATCAAGTTTTTCCGCGGCGGACTTAAATAACTCATACTCTTGTAAACGGCGAACTAACTCGGCTCTTGGATCTTCTTCTTCTTGAAATTCTTCATGCACCGGCAACAACATTCGCGACTTGATTTGTGCCAGCAGCGCAGCCATAACCAAATACTCTGCTGCCAGTTCGAGCTTAAGCTCCTTCATCATGTCAACATAAGTCACATATTGTTCCGTAATTTTTAAAATCGGCAATTCAACAATATCTAACTTATGCCGTTTTATAAGGTAAAGCAGAAGATCTAAAGGTCCTTCAAAGGTGTCTAAAATCACTTCCAGCGCATCGGGTGGAATGTAAAGGTCTTCTGGCTTTTCCACAACGGCTTCGCCATTCAGAAAGGCTAAAGGTAGCTTTTGTTGGCTGGCTTCTGTCATAACTATTGAAACGGAGTTGGATCACCGCAGCCAACTCGCAGTATTTGCGGCTCATCTTCCGATAAGTCAACCACCGTTGTTGCTTGCTCCGCCAAATAGCCACCATGGATAATTAGGTCGACGACTTTTTCAAGTCTGTCCCTAATTTCCTCAGGGTCAGACTCTGTAAAACTTTCGCCAGGCAAAATAAGTGAGCACGACATCATCGGCTCGCCCAACTCTTCAAGCAATGCGACCGTAATAGGGTTATCTGTAACTCGGATCCCAATCGTCTTTTTCTTTTCGTTTAATAAACGACGAGGAACCTCTTTAGTTCCTTTGAAAATAAATGTGTATGGCCCTGGAGTATTATTTTTAATTAATCGAAACATCTGATTGTCGACACGAGCATACGTTGATAGCTCGCTCAAATCACGACACACTAAAGTAAAGTTATGATGTTGTTCAATGCCCCGAATTCGCTCGATACGCTCTTTAGCTTGCTTGTTGCCGAGATTACAACCAATTGCATAACCCGAATCCGTTGGGTAAACCACCACACCACCATTTTTGATAATGTCAGCAGCTTGACGAATGAGTCGCGTTTGCGGATTTTCAGGATGAACATGAAAAAACTGGCTCATTTTACTCTCCTTTTTCTTCCCAAAATTGCCAAACACCCTGACAATCTTTAGGCAAATATAAATTTTTTCCTAAGTCTGACCAAGGCGTAGGATAGTGAAAATCGGAGCCTTGGCTTCCCAGTAGACCATATTCTTGACAAAGCTGACCTAAAAATTGTCTTTCACAAGGCGCTTGTTGTGGTAGCGCAACCTCGATTGCCCTACCTCCTGCATTAGAAAACTCGTCTAACAACTTTCGTAACCACTTGTTTGACATTTTATAACGTCCTGGGTGTGCCAATACAGCTATACCGCCAGACGATTTTATTGCACTCACCGCATCCGCTATCGTACACCATTCTGATGGAACATACCCTGTGTTGCCGCGTGTAAGAAACTTGTTAAACACGCCTTGCAAATTTTTTGCAACGCCACGATTAACCAATACCTGTGCGAAATGAGCGCGCGTAATTTGTCCCTGCTCGGCAAGCGCCTTAGCGTCAGAATAAACATCGAGGTAGCCCGCTTTGGCCAGTCGGTTGCCAATTTCAATGGCTCGAGCTTCTCTTTTTTGGGTTTGCGAATCAAGTAAGTCAACTAGCGCCGATGATGCTATGTTGATGTCTAATCCAACGACGTGTATTTCAAAACTGTGCCATTTCGTCGAAATCTCGACGCCACTAACTAAGGAAAGCTGTAACTGTTTCTCATCAATTAGACGATTCGCTTCCGAAATAGCTTGCACTGAATCGTGATCGGTTATCGCCAACACATCAACGTTTCTTTCAACAGCCCTGTCGAGCAGTTCAGAAACGGTTAATCGGCCATCTGAATAATGGGTGTGGCTGTGCAAATCGTATTTGGTGATCACGAATAGTCTACTACTTAATTGATTTAAACCGAGTATAACAGTCTTTTACTGCTCCTACCTCGCCAAATTTCCATCTGAACGTCCAATTTGACCTTGACATTCACTACACCATACTATTTACTGTACCCAACAAAAGACACAACGTACTATTAACATCATGACTATGACGACAAAAATGAACAACAAAGGTTGGTGGTGGCACTCGTAATTTGCGGGTGACGATAGGTCGTGTCTAACGATTTTTAGAAACCCGCACATGATGCGGGTTTTTTTTTAGGTTTTGAGGTGAAAAATGGCTTACAACAATGCAACTACACATTCATGGTGGTGGTGCCCATAACGCGGGACGGCATTGTTGTACGTATTTAACAGCCCCCGCATAGCACAGCTTGCGGGGGCTTTTTTTTAAAGGGGAATGAGGGTGATTTTTAGTCATATCACAACACAGCCAGGTGAAGTGACCAGTATACGGCAGCGACGGGACTACATTGCCAGTCCATTGTCGCTGTACGCTGCGCTCAACAAACCAAATTCATTGTTATTGGAGTCGGCAGAGATAGACTCAAAAGACAGTGTTAAGAGTTTAATATTAGTTGACAGTGCCATTCGCTTTGAATGCCAGGGACACACCGTATATGCAAAAGCATTATCCAATAACGGCAAACAAGTTTTACCTTTTCTTGTAACTCAGCTAGAAGACTGCGATTGCTCTTTGAGCGACGACCTACTTACGATTAGTTATCGTCAGACAGTCGGTGTGTTTGACGAAAATGAGAAACTTAAAGCAAGCAACGCCTTCTCAGCACTTCGCACCACGCTAAACGCCATTAAGAACAATGGTGACACGCCTTTCGGTATTTTCTTAGGGGGCGTCTTTGCGTACGACATGGTTGCTAACTTTGAAACCCTCCCTAACGTACCTAATGGCCTGAATACTTGTCCTGACTATGTATTTTACTTAGCCGAAACATTAATCGTGATTGATCACCAAGCGCAAACAACCGAATTAATCGGTAATGTGTTTAATGGTCCCGAAGTACATGCTAATTGTTTTGAAGTAGGTAAACAGCTTGAAGCGTTAAACACTACGTGCAATACCCATAACACGTTTAATGTGAACAAAATATCGGGCAATGCCGATGTAAAAGTAAGCATCGATGATGCAATGTTCTGCGAACAAGTTAATCAGCTAAAGAAACATATTGTCGACGGCGACATTTTCCAAGTTGTTCCTTCTCGTACGTTCTCGATTGAATGCAAAAATTCACTTTTTGCTTACCAGCAATTGAAGCAACAAAATCCCAGTCCATATATGTTCTATATGCAGGATGAAGAATTTACGTTATTCGGAGCTTCACCAGAATCTGCTTTAAAGTACTGCTCAACGTCGAATCAAGTTGAAGTCTACCCCATCGCAGGCACTCGCCCACGTGGTAAGTTTGCTGATGGTCGTATTAATCCTGATTTAGATAGCCGCATTGAGCTTGAACTGAGAAACGACCAAAAAGAACGAGCTGAGCATTTAATGCTTGTGGATTTGGCTCGCAATGATGTTGCCCGGATAAGCCAACCCGGTACTCGCCACGCGAAAGAATTACTGAAAGTTGACCGATATTCTCAAGTGATGCACTTGGTTTCTCGCGTTGTTGGCCAATTAAGACGCGACTTAGACGCTCTACACGCATACCAAGCTTGCATGAACATGGGTACGTTAGTCGGCGCTCCTAAAGTCAAAGCCGCTGAACTCATCCGTCACGTTGAGCAAACTCGTCGCGGCAGTTATGGTGGCGCGGTTGGTTATCTGACTGGTTCTGGTGATATGGACACGTGTATTGTCATTCGCTCTGCGTTCGTAAAAGACGATATAGCGTATGTGCAAGCGGGTGCAGGGGTTGTATTTGATTCTGATCCTCAATCTGAAGCGAACGAAACTCGAGCTAAAGCTCAGGCCGTATTAAGAGCAATTCAGTCAACCTATCAAGGGGCAGCGGAATGACCACATCAACTCCATGCAAAATTTACTTTTTAGATAACTTTGATTCGTTTAGCTACAACCTCGTAGACGAATTGCTTTTACTTGGCCATGACCTTGTGGTGTATCGCAATAACATCGATGCCAGCTACTTATTCAATAAAATGAAAGAAGAAACCGCCCCCGTTATTCTCGTGCTCTCACCTGGGCCTGGAGCTCCATCCGAGGCAGGTTGTCTGCTGGAACTCATTGAGAAATGTCGCGGTCAATTTCCAATGCTTGGCATTTGTCTTGGGCACCAAGCGCTAACACAAAGTTACGGGGGCACTGTTGGGCACGCAGGTCAAACTGTGCATGGTAAATCATCGATTATCGATATTTCGGCACACCCTGTGTTTGAAGGAATGGGCAACAACATACCTGTCGCTCGCTATCATTCATTAATGGCGACCTCAGTACCTGAGTGCTTAAACGTCATTGCGAAATATGAAGATATTCCGATGGCAATTTACCATGAGAATGACAACGCTCTGGGTTTTCAATTCCATCCAGAATCCATTCTCACGCCAAACGGAGATCAATTACTAAAGCAAAGCGTAGACTTTTTAGCAAAAGGAGTGGCTTAAATGGACATACTCAATATTCTATTGAAAAACGAGTCATTAAACTTTGAACAAAGCCAAACATTTTTCGATGCGATCATGCAAGGCAACGTGAGTGATATTGAATTGACCGCGGCGCTTGTCGCACTAAAGTTGAAAGGTGAAACAGTCGATGAAATCGCAGGGGCCGCTGCTTCCATGCGTAAACACGCTATTCCTTTTAACTCTAACGGACTTGCGACAGCCGATAGTTGCGGTACAGGCGGTGATGGTTCAAACACCATTAACGTAAGCACTACCGCCGCGATTGTCGCGGCTGCATGCGGGATCCCGATGGTCAAACATGGAAACCGCGACGTGTCGAGTAAATCAGGTTCAGCTGACTTGCTTAAAACATTAGGCATCAATATTGATATGTCGCCAGCTCAAGCTGAAGAATGTTTACGCAAAACTGGGTTTACGTTTTTATTTGCACCGCTCTATCATCAAGGTGTAAAACATGCGATGCCAGTAAGAACAGAGCTAAAAACGCGCACCATTTTCAATATTTTAGGTCCACTTGCCAACCCAGCACAGCCAGACATACAGCTCCTTGGCGTGTACGATGCTAAGTTATGTTTACCAATGGCTCAAACCCTGCAAAAGTTAGGAACAAAACATGCTATGGTCGTTCATGGCGCTGGAACGGATGAAATCGCGCTTCATGGCAATACCATCGTAGCTGAACTAAAGAATGGTGTGATTCGCGAGTATCAACTCACACCAGAAAACTTTGGACTTGCAAACTATTCACTTGAATCGATTGCTGGGGATACGCCAGACTACAATGCTAAAGCCAGCATCGCCATTCTTTCTGGACAAGGATTACCTGCACACAATGCAGCAATTGCGGCCAATGTAGCCGCCCTTCTCTACATGCAAGGTCGATTTGATTCGCTCAATGTCGCCTGTGACTTTGTTCTATCAACGTTAGAAAGTGGTCAAGCGATAAAAACATTAGAATCAATTAAAGAGGTAAGTCATGGCTAATGTACTCGAGCGCATTGTCGCAGATAAAGAGATAGAGCTTGAACAGCGCAAGATTGCGTTCCCACTCAGCGAGTTTAAAGACAAAGTACGACCTACTAAGCGTAATTTTACTGCTGCACTTGCTCAACAAGGCACCCAATTTATTCTTGAATGTAAAAAAGCATCTCCTTCGAAAGGGCTTATCCGCGCACACTTCGACCTAGACGAGATAACGTCGGTCTATTCGCGCTATGCAACTTGTATCAGCGTGCTAACGGATGAAAAATATTTTCAAGGTAGTTATCAGTACCTAGAGTATGTACGTTCAAAAGTCTCACAACCGCTTATCTGTAAAGATTTTTTTATCGACGAGTACCAAATCTATTTAGCACGTTTTTACGGTGGCGATGCCGTACTGTTAATGTTATCCGTGCTCGACGATGCGCAATACACTGCTCTTGCACATGTTGCTAAATCTTTGAACATGTCGATTTTAACCGAAGTGAGTAATGAAGAGGAAACGGCTAGAGCACAAGCGCTTGGGGCAGACCTCATTGGTATCAATAACCGTAACCTAAGAGACTTGTCTACCTGCCTTGAGACCACAGAACGACTTCGCCCATTAATTACCAATGGCGCCGTGGTCATCTCTGAATCAGGGATTTACACTCATCAAGATGTAAAACGCCTGTCGCCTATTGTTGATGGTTTTCTAGTGGGCAGCTCATTGATGGCACAACAAAGTCTCGACAGTGCGTGTAGACAGTTGATTTTGGGTGAAAACAAAGTCTGTGGACTCACTCGATCACAGGACGCTTTAAACGCGTATAATGCGGGTGCTGTTTTTGGTGGACTTATTTTCTATAGTAAATCACCTCGCTACGTCAATTTAGACTGCGCAAGAGAAGTGGTCGACAGTGCGCCTCTTAAATATGTGGGTGTGTTTGTCAACTCATCTCTGGAAGAAGTGGCTGAGTACGCCAATACATTAAAGCTCGCGGCCGTCCAGCTCCATGGCGATGAAGACGCAGATTACATCACGCTGCTTCGAAATCTTTTGCCTGTAAATTGTCAGATTTGGAAAGCATTGGGTGTTTCGGATGTCCAGCCCGATCTCTTTGAACTAGTCGATAGACATATTTTTGATACTAAAGCGAATGGGCAATCCGGTGGAACCGGCAAGCAATTTAACTGGGAACTCATCAAAGACCTTAAAACCCCATTTATACTAGCTGGCGAGACTCAGTGCAGCAAATATTCCAGACGCACACAAAGTCGGTGCGCTCGGTTTTGATTTAAATTCAGGAGTCGAACTTACTCCTGGCAAAAAGTGTGTAGATAAAATCAACGATGCTTTTTCGCAAATTAGAAATTATTGAGGTGGACATGAGTAACAAAGGTTATTTTGGCGATTTTGGTGGCATGTTTGTCCCAGAATTATTAGTGCCAGCATTAAAACAACTAGATGCAGAATTTGAAAAAGCGCAAAACGATCCTGCGTTTTTGACGGAGTTTAATCAACTCCTTACTGAGTACGCAGGACGACCAACACCACTTACTCTAACGCGTAATTTAGTAAAAAATCCGAAAGTAAAACTCTATTTGAAACGTGAAGATTTACTTCATGGTGGCGCGCACAAAACAAATCAGGTATTAGGGCAAGCACTGTTGACTAAAAGAATGGGCAAGAATGAAGTCATTGCTGAAACTGGTGCTGGTCAACATGGCGTAGCGACAGCATTAGCATGCGCGCTCCTTGGCTTAAAATGCCGTATCTATATGGGTGCAAAAGACGTCGAACGCCAACAACCCAACGTATTTCGTATGCGTTTAATGGGCGCAGAAGTGATACCGGTTACCGCGGGTTCTGGAACGCTGAAAGACGCAGTAAACGAAGCGCTTCGTGATTGGTCAGCGAACTATAAGACTGCACATTACCTACTAGGTACAGCGGCCGGCCCCCACCCATTCCCAACAATTGTCCGTGAATTCCAAAAAATGATTGGAATAGAGGCGAAAGAGCAAGTGCTTAATGCAGAAGGCCGTTTGCCGGATGCTGTAATAGCTTGTGTGGGCGGCGGTTCAAATGCAATCGGGATGTTCGCCGATTTCATTGGTGACTCAAGTGTAAAATTAATTGGCGTAGAGCCTGCTGGCAAAGGTTTAGATACCGAGGAACATGGTGCGGCTATCTGTAAAGGTTCAAAAGGCATTTTGCACGGAGCTTACACGTTTATTATGCAAAACCAAGACGGCCAGATAGAGGAGTCGTATTCCGTATCTGCTGGACTTGATTATCCCGCCGTAGGTCCTCAACATGCGTATTTGGCTGAAACTGGTCGTGCGCAATACGTTGGCATCACAGATGACGAAGCGCTGGATGCGTTCCAAGCCTTAGCAAAAAATGAAGGGATTATCCCAGCGCTTGAATCAAGCCATGCCCTTGCGTACGCGCTAAAATACGCCGAAGCGCAAACCGAAGAGACCATCCTTGTTGTGAATCTAAGTGGACGAGGCGATAAAGACCTAACCCATGTTCACCAAGTATTAGCGAAGAGAGGTTCACTATGAGACGCTATGACGAACTGTTCGAACAGTTAAATAAGAAAAATGAAGGCGCATTTGTACCGTTTGTAACACTCGGTGATCCTTCTAAAGAACAGAGCATTGAAATAATCAAAGCCTTGATCGATGGCGGTGCAGACGCGTTAGAACTGGGTATTCCGTTTTCTGACCCTATCGCAGATGGTCCAGTAATTCAGTCTGCCAATATCCGTGCTCTGAACGCACATATTAATACCCAAGACAGTTTTGACATAATTAAAGCCATACGAGAGTACAACGCAAACATTCCTATTGGTTTGCTGCTGTACTCAAATTTGGTTTTTGCCAAGGGCATAGACTCATTTTATGAACAAGCTCGCGCCGTTGGTGTCGATTCCGTGCTCGTTGCTGATGTGCCTCTGCATGAATCTAAACGTTTTAGACAGGCGGCTATGGCAAATGAAATAGCCCCTATTTTTATCGCAACACCGAACGCGGACGATGATACGCTTCGCCAATGCGCGTCCTATGGTAGAGGTTATACCTATCTGCTTTCTCGTGCTGGCGTAACAGGTACAGACACCGTTGCTGAAATGCCTGCTGGGGACATTGTTGATAAATTGCTAAGCTATCGAGCGGCGCCTGCACTTCTTGGCTTTGGTATTTCCACACCGGAGCATGTAAAGGCTGCGTTAGAGGCTGGCGCTGCTGGAGCAATCAGTGGTTCGGCCGTCGTCAAAATCATCGAACAAAATCTTAGTGACTTTCCGAACATGCTCACTACGTTGACTCAATTCGTCCGTAGCATGAAAGCAGCGACACATCGATAAGTCCCCCCTCTTTTTGGCACTTTCTTTAATTAGAAAGTGCCTCTTTCAGCGCTTTGGCAGGCTTAAACAACACTTTGTTTGCACCCTCTATTAAAATTTTCTCACCTGTCTGTGGATTACGACCCTCTTTGGCAGGATGATAACTCAGGGTAAACGTCCCCAAATTGTGAAGTTGGACTTGGTCACCTTCAGATAGACGTTTTGTGATGATTGCAAGTAGGCTATTTAATGCAGCGTTTACGTGAGTTTTCGGTAGTTCAGCTTGTGCTGACATAAGCTCAACAAGCGACTTTTTGTTCATCCGTTTTCCTTCTGTTTCTCGCAACGACACTCGAAAAGCTCGGCAGGCTATGGGAATTAAAGAGTAAAGTCAATCTTGAACTTCTTTGAACAACTTGGTAAAACCACGTTATCTTATTAGGAGAGACTTATTTTATGGCACTGTTATTCGAGTATTTGCCACTTATTTTATTTTTTGTCGTTTATAAAGCCGTCGACATTTTTTGGGCAACTGGCGTTTTAATCATCGCTGCGATTGTCCAATTGGTGTATTACAAAGTTTCTACTGGAAAAATAGAAACCCGACACTGGATTTTTGCGGGGATTGCCGTGGTGCTTGGAGGGATGACTCTGGCATTTCACGACGAACAGTTTATTCAATGGAAAGTCTCTATCATCTACGCACTACTCGGCTTGTCCATCTTATTTGGGAAACTGCTCTTTAAAACCAACTTAGTGGAAAAAGCATTAATGGGCCTTTTCTCTTCAGTGCAGAAAGAGCAAGAAGTTGAAATTAATATTCCTAACGCAATTTTTAATCAGCTTCTGGTACTTTGGGTTTTCCTATTTTTAAGTATTGCGGTCTTAAATCTTTACGTGGCGTTTAACTATTCGCTCGATACGTGGGTGAATTTTAAAGTGTTTGGATTGATGGGTATTACTTTTATCGCAATCGTATTTACGATGTTTAAAGTGTACAAGTTCTTACCAGAAGAACAGTAATCACATTCTGCCGCGCCTAACTAACTTAATTTTAGGCGCGGCATTCAAAATTTTCTCAAGTCTGTGAATTTCGTCACAAAGCTGCCTTTCTTGGTCTATAGTCTGAACATACAGTCCATAAATTGAACAAGACCTTGAACTCTTCTCAATATCGGTGGTGTGAACTGATTTTTGTGTTTTTTGGTTTGCCTTTAATGGCATATCAATTCCGAGCACAACTTGCTAACTGGCTGCTTCCTGCATTAATAATCCTTATGGCGATCTGCGCCTTTTTGTTACTTACCGACCCGCATTTCAAGCGCTTTAGGTTAACAACCTTAGGTACATTTTCCGCAGTGAAACAACGTCTTTTCACCTTTTTCCTAATCGGTGCGCTATTCTCTGGCATGCTTTATGGCCTTATCAATCAAGACAACTGGTTTGCCCTACCACGGCAATCTCCATTAGATTGGCTAAGACTACTGATTGTGTACCCGCTGCTCTCCGTGTTGCCACAAGAGCTTATATTTAGGAGTTATTTCTTTCATCGCTACAAACGAATTATTCCGAAAAAATCACACCGTGTGATCCTAAGCGCGTTAACGTTTGCTTTGGCTCATTGCGTCTACGATAACTTGATGGCTATTCTGCTGTCGTTTTGTGGGGGCTTGTTATTTGCGTACACTTACGCACAAAGCCGTTCACTTTTGGTGTGTGTACTAGAACATAGTTTGTGGGGGCTTTGGATATTTACGTTGGGATTGGGTGGATATCTAGACTCTGGGGCAAATTGGTAAGGTGTATACACACCCTACCAATTTGAACACTTAGAAACCGAATAGACTGGTACCGAAAAATTTCGTTGCGACAGTATTAATAAAAATGGCGAGCAAAATCACAGGAATAAAGGTCGATAGCGAGAAGTTAACGTACTTCTCCATCCAACTGCCTTCATAGCCTTCACAACCTTGAGCTAGCTCTTCAGAAAGTTTCGCTTTTTTCCATTTATACATAACAAAAATACACACGATTAACCCGTTCAAAGGCAAAATAGTGTCGTAGAAGATATCGTAAACCAAGTCAAACATGCTCTTGTTAGCACCACCATACCAAGTAAACTTGGTTAACCATTCAACCATGCCAAATGACATCGTACACATCACAGTAAGAATACCGATAGATGCAGCAAGCACCATAAGTGCCTTTTTACGACTCAGGCGAGCTTCTTCGATTAATGTAGCGGTAGGTACCTCAACAATTGACACAAGCGATGTAATAGCAGCAAAGAAAACCAGCAGGAAGAACACACCCGCAACTAATGATGCGCCAACGTAGCCAATGTCTGATTGCAATGCGAGTAACAGTTTAGGCAAATAGACAAAAATCATAGAAACTGACGAGTCTGACAGTTCTTCAGGATTGGTGTTTGGGTTAAAACTGAAAATTGCAGGCAGTACCATTAATCCCGCGATAAACGCGACCAGTGAATCGGTAATGGCAACCATACGCGCACCACCAACTATGTCGTCTTTTTTAGATATATAAGACGCGTAAGTCATTAGAATCCCCATACCTAATGACAACGAGAAAAACGCTTGTGAAAGCGCGCCGTTCAATACACCTGCATTAAGTTTGGAAATGTCCGGCACAATATAAAATTTCACACCAGCCATCGCGTTATCAAGTGTAAGCACATAAGCCACTAAACCAATCAATAACACAAACAATGCTGGCATTAATACTTTAGATGCCTTTTCAATTCCTTCTTTAACGCCACCAACTAATATCAAATTAACAATGACAGCCACTACTATCATGTACCAGAACACGTTGGTGTTGTTGATAAATGTATCAAAATGTTCAGGTTGCGCTAACAGGTCCAAATTACCGAGTGTTGTCTGAGCAAGATAACCGAAAATCCAGACAGTGATGACCATATAAAATACCGCGATCATAAATGGCGTGATCACACCAAGCATACCCGCTATTGACCATTTCGTTGAACGGTCCGACAGTTTCTTGTAGGCACCATATGGGTCTTTTTGGGCTTTTCGACCCATCGCCATTTCGGCCATCATGACAGGTAAACAAATGAACGCTACAAACAATGCGTAGATGAGAAGAAATGCGCCACCACCGTTTTTTGTTGCAGAGACAGGGAAACCCACTAGGTTTCCAATACCTACTGCCGATCCTGCGGCCGCTAAAATAAACCCTAGTCGCGAGCTAAAATGCTCTCGATTGCTACTCATGCGAACTACCTTATTATTATTTTTTCCAATATCCGGCCGACTCTACCAGTCTTAGCTCAACGATTTCAAGTGTTATGCCGTTAAACCCGACTAATTACTGGCGCATTACGTTTACACATACCCATGAGACAGTCTAAGATACGCCATAGAACCACATAAAAAGTGCCAAGGATTAATATGTTGTACATGATTTACTCTATCGATGTTGAAAATTCGCTCGATAAACGCTTAGCAACTCGCCCACTACATCTTGCACGATTAGAAGCGCTAAAAGAAGAAGGAAGATTATTTACTGCGGGTCCTCTTCCAGCTATCGACAGTAATGATCCGAGGCTCTGCTGGATTCACAGGTTCATTGGTTATCGCAGAGTTTGACTCGCTTGAAGCCGCTAAAACTTGGGCTGCTGCTGACCCTTACCTAGACGCTGGCGTCTACAAGGAAAGTATCGTAAAACCGTTCAAACGCGTGTTTTAAGGTATTCATTTTAATTCAGGAAGAGTTCAGAGCGTCGCGACTAGGCTTGTACCATGCCTTGCATTTGTAGTCTGTGTAAAAGCCTACGATGTCGTAACCCAGAAAATTGGAGTTAGATGATGAGATTGTTCACTTTAGTTGCGGTGATTGGACTGAGTATTTGGTCTTTGCCACCAGCCTTTGGGAAAACAGACTCTGACACATTGACTAAAAAGGAAGCCGTTGAATTAGCATTAAAGGAATACAGCGGTAAGACACTTAAAATTACAGATCAAGGCTCGTACTACATCATTCGAATTCTCGGTTCAAATGGCCGGGTGCTTGATGTACAAGTAGACAAGAAGACAGGCGCTGTGCGTAAGGACTAAACCATGCGAATTTTGGTAATTGAAGACGATTTGCATTTGGCAGACAACCTGCGAAATGCTCTAGAAAAAGAAAAATACAGTGTTGATGTTTGCCATGATGGTGAGTCTGGCTTATTCCATATAAAAGAGTACCCGCTCGACATGGCGGTTATCGACTTAGGTTTACCTAAACTTGATGGTATTGAGCTGATTAAAAAAGCAAGAGCTGCTGAAGTTGATATCCCAATCCTCATTTTAACAGCTCGCGACAGATGGCAAGACAAAGTTGAAGGTCTCGACGCTGGCGCAGACGATTACTTAACGAAACCATTCCATGTAGAAGAATTGATTGCGCGCTGTAATGCGCTTATACGTCGCAGTGCAGGCCAAGCGAACCCTGAAATTATTATCGGCCCAATTAAACTAAATACCCGCTCTCAACAAGTTTGGGTGAACGATGAAGAAATGAGTTTAACGGCTTACGAGTATAAAGTCCTCGAATACATGATGGTAAACCCACAAAAGGTTATTTCTAAGGCTGAGTCTCACTGAACATATCTATGATCAAGACTTCGACTTAGATTCAAACGTTATCGAAGTTTTCGTACTACGCCTTCGTAAGAAACTTGACCCATCGGGCGAACTTAACCCTGTTGAGACGCTTCGCGGTAGAGGATATAGGTTAAAAACACAGTGGTAATTGGACCGCAAATATCCCTAAAAATAAGACAAGGATTTATCCTTGTCTTTGTTTTAGTTGTTGCTTTACCTTCGCTTTTCTTTTCGATTGGTCGTGCTTATTACGATTCTCTGGTCGAAGCCACGCGCAATACACTTGAAGCACACTTATATTCGCTTATCTCAGAAGTTGAATTTTTGGATGAGGGAATTGGCATGCCCAGAAGCATCTTGGCACCCGAACTCAATCGCCTCAACTCAGATACTTACGCGCTAATTTATCAAGGTAACGAACTCATTTGGTATTCCGAGTCTGCTGTAAATCTCTCCGTCTCACCCGAATTCAGTGATGCGCAGGCTGGTAACTCAGATTTTAGACGTGTTGATTACCAAGGCGTTGCCTATTGGCAACTCAGCTTAACGGTTATCCTCGGCAACGCGGAGCATTCACAGCAAGCCCGTTTTATCTTATTAAAGCAAAACTCTGCTCTACTCGCTCAAATGGGTCGATTTAGGGATACACTCGTCACGTGGATGCTGATAATGGGGATTGTGATTGCAGGACTCATGGCGCTTGGCTTTATTTGGAACGCACGACCGCTGCAACGACTGGACAAAGAAATCAAAGAAATTGAAGCTGGCAATCGAGAACGAGTGTCAGGACTCTACCCTGTCGAACTTCGAAATATCAAGCTCGACTTAAACCTTCTACTGGAATCACAGCAACGTCAGAAAGAACGGTATCGAGCCTCATTAAGTGATCTCGCGCATGCCTTAAAAACACCTTTAGCGGTTTTGAAATCGAGTCTCCTTAGCAAACGATTTAGACGCTCAGGAGCAACTTGACCGCATTAACGCAATGATTGAGCATCAATTAAAGCGAGCTGCAACGGGTGCTTCTGATGCTTGGAAAAAGCAAACTGAAATTGAACCTATTGTACAGTCTATACTTAATGCAATGAGAAAGGTTTATCACCAAAAAGACATTGAATTTACGTTTTCATGTGAAGAGAAAGCCGCTTTTCTTGGAGACAAAACAGATTTAATGGAAATTTTTGGCAATTTAATTGATAACGCGTGTAAAGCTTGCGCATCCAAAGTCGATATAACGGTGACCCGTTTGCAAAACAAAGGTGTTCGCTTGTGCGTTAGTGATGATGGGCCTGGTGTCCCAGAGGACAAGCGAGAAGATCTTCTTACCCGAGGCAAACGGCTAGACACATATGAAGCAGGACATGGCGTAGGTATGGCGATTGTGTCAGACTTGGTCAATTCCTATCACGGTAATTTAGTGATAGGTCAGTCAGAGCTCGGCGGCGCAGAATTTGTGGTAGAATTTAAAAATGAAAAGAACTAATTTAATGGCTTTGAGCTTACTTTTAGCTCCTTCTGTACATGCTCTAGACAATTTGCGCGATTGCAGTGCTCTTGAAAGTGATCATCCTGAAAAAGCTAAAAAGTATATCCAATGTTTAGATCAAAATATCGAACTGTTAAAATCATCTGAACAGACTTGGTTTCAAAAGCTCAAGCTAGACATTGAAAAAATACAGGAAGATACTGGTAACACTCAGCTCCTGCCTATCATTAAACGAGCTGCCAGTAACCAAGTAAATTATATGGAAGACACCTGCAGATGGCGTTATTTGCATAAAATGCCTAATCCAACGAAGGCGGCAATTGCCTATAAAACCTGCGAAATTAATTTACGTAAACAAAACTTAGAAACGCTTAAGATGCCCTATTAGTGGGCATCTTTGTTTTCATCAACGTTCCCTAGTAAGACCGCAAGCCACTTCCCTTTCTCTGTATTTTCTAAACCTATCTTAACGACCATAGTGAGAGGAACCGACAACAACATACCCACCGTTCCGAGTAGCCATCCCCAAAAAATGAGTGATAAGAAAACAACCAACGTTGATAACCCAAGCCCTTTACCCATAAATTTCGGTTCAATGATATTGCCCATCACCGTATTAATGATGACATAACCAATTGCAACAATTCCAGATTCCAACGGACCGAGTGTAACAAGTGCAAGTAAAACAGCGGGCACGGCGGCGATGATTGAACCAATGTTTGGAATGTAATTCAAAAAGAAAGCAATAACGCCCCATAACAGAAAATAATCCAACCCGAGGATCCAGAGGAAAACACTCACCAACACACCGGTGGCCAGCGAAACAAGCGTTTTGATGGCAAGATAACTGTTGATAGACTCTAAGAATCGGTCAATGGCTTTCATTTTCATTTCAGGGTCATCTAATGCGAGATGCACTTTTTGACTTAAGGTTGGCGCCTCGAAAAGCATAAAGATAACAGTTAACATGATGAGGAATATGTTTGCCATCACACCACCTAGGCTCGACAAAGTATTTGTAGCCACATCAAATACTTGGCCTGGATCAAAGAGCTTAATGAGTTGCTGCTTGTCAACCGGTACGCCATACGTTGCCGCGATATTAATTAACCACACGAACTTGTCTTGTAGCTGAGCCTTGTAACTTGGAAGCTGTTTCGAAAAATCCGTTACAGATTGCCCGACCAATCCAGCTAAACTCACACCTATACCAACCACGATTGCGATAATAAGCAAAATAGAAATGCCTTTTGGTATATGAAACCGAGCAAAGAAATGAAGCATTGGACTACAAATAATGGCGATAAACGCTGCCAATATAAATGGAATAACTATGCTACTAGCAAGCTTAATTCCGGCAAAAACAATAACCAGACAAGCGAGTATTACTAGTGTTCGATGTGCGGGTGAAACTTGAGACATCTTTTTCCCTTTCAAACGGTTGAAACACGCATATACCACAATGTGTTTCAAATAAATTCGTGGCGCTCGCGCTAATCTAAACCATCCACTATACCGTATATAGAGTATATTTCAGTCACATAAACTTCTATGAAAATATTAATAACAGGTGGAACTGGTTTAATCGGTAGCATGCTTTGTGCTCAATTAAACGCACACTCGCTTTTTGTGTTAACAAGAAACACTGACAATAAACTGTTCAGTGGCTCAAATCATATCACTCCAATCTCACACATTGAAGATGTTGATTTTAATGATATTGATGCAGTAATCAATTTGGCTGGTGAGCCTATCGCTGAAAAACGGTGGAATGAGCAACAGAAGCAGTTAATTGTGCAAAGTAGACTTGGGATAACGCAATCGCTCGTTTCGAAAATAAATAACTGTGTAAATCCACCTAGCGTTTTTATCTCGGGAAGTGCAATTGGCTACTACGGTAGGCAATCGCCAAATCTACTGATAGATGAATCGTTTGAAGAAGCCTTTATTGAGTTTTCACATGAATTATGTTCGATGTGGGAAAATGAAGCACTTAAGACCAACCAGAATACTCGCGTATGCATACTCCGAACTGGCATTGTGTTGAGTAAAGACGGTGGAGCACTAAAAAAACTGCTGCCGTCGTTCAAGCTAGGAATAGGTAGTGTAGTTGCGGATGGCCGGCAATTAATGTCTTGGATCCACATCCAAGACATGGTCAAAGGCATCATTTTTTTGCTTGAAAATTCAACTTCAAACGGCATTTTCAATATGACTGCACCAAACGCGGTTAACAACCATGAATTTTCAAAAACACTCGCTGCACAACTTCACAGGCCTTGCTTACTCTCTATGCCTGCATGGGTAATGAAATTACTATTCGGTGAAATGGCAGATTTACTCATCTATGGGCAGGGAGTTTATCCAAAACGTCTGCTTGGCGCGGGCTTCAATTTTGACTACCCTACATTAGACAAGGCACTCAATGACTTATTGTGAAAGAAAAAACGCTCCAAATACTGATACCTAAAGAACGGTGAAAAGCGCAAGGTCTCACCGTTCTTGTACAGGCTAAATAATTTCCGCTTCAAGCAATGACAATGCTCTGCGTTCTTTGTCATCAACCGTGCCATCCGCTTTTGACACTTCAGTAGCTAGTTTCAAAGCCAAGTCTCGCATTGGTGCATCTACAATATGCTTCAAACGGTGTTGAATAAATGACTCAACCTCGTTACTTTGGATGGCAAGAATACACTTCCCTTGCATGTCCGTAATGTAATCATCGAGGGGAATAACAGAATGCCAGTCTAAATTGCGAGCAAACGATTTAACGACAAGCTTTTCTTTATCATCAATTGCGCCATCAAGTCCCATAAACAAAATAGCAATGTCTAACAGTGATTCTTTCTGTAATTGCTCGATGCTAATGCCCATATCAAAGTGTGTAAGTAGCTGTTCAAATTTCATTTTTTATTCCTTTTAAATTTGAAAAGCCGCACCAGACTATTCTCTCTTTGATGAATGCTTTTCGTTGCAAGTTTATTTTTATAGCAGCTTTTACCGCGCTCAAAAATAGTATCAGCATATGATTTTTTTTCATTTTGCAATAAACGAAAACTGGTCTAGCAAGTTTATTTTTTTAACCAAAAATAACACTTTACGCTACACTCATAAGGGAATCGACGGTACTTATTCATGCAAAAAACCTGTTTAACCTTTTTGACCCTCATGTCGTTATGCACATCCGCTTCTGATGGGTTGGAAGTGCCTATAACTATTGAAAAAGATATTTACGAATATACCCAGACACTCTTAGGTAGTGACTCACCACTGACCATCGAGCACTTTCAACACGAAGTATGTCAACGTGATGTTGTTGACTTTATACTGGTACAAAGAGCAATTGCCTTGGGGGGATTGAACTTACAGTTTGAATTTGAACTTGGCAATTATGACGCGCGCAATTTAAGACTTTTAAAAGATGGCTTGTTATTAATTAGTTTTGACACCATTTGGTACAGTGACGCAGCAAAATACGAAGACGAAGTTTACATTTCAGATCCTATAATTCGTAAAGGGGAATACTTTGCCGGTATCTTTACCTCCCCTTCTAGAATAGCTGAAGTAAGTAAAAAGATAACCTCCGATTTAAGCGGTGTCTCAATTGTTTCTAGCCAAGCGTGGTATGTTGATTGGAAGACAATTAACGCGCTAAAGCCAAAAACACTTGTTGATGAATCAGATTGGATAGTCATGGCTAAAATGGTTAGTCGCGGCTGGGTCGATGTAATGCTCGTACCTTTTACGAATCATCCCCCTTATGAATATCAAGGTACAGGCTATAAAATTGAGGCAATTCCAAAATTAAAAATTGCACTTTTAGACAGTCGACATTTTGTTGTATCAAAAAAGCATCCTCTTGGAGCAAACGCATTTCAAGCATTGCAAACAGGGTTATCGATTCTTCGTAAAACGGGTTTTATTGAACGAGCTTATCAAGAGTGCGGATTTCTAAATCAAAGCGTAACGAACTGGAAAACCTTAATGCCGCCTCAGTAAAATTGCACTTTCGAATACAATTTCTTCAAGCCACCATCGAGTTTATACCGCTGCAGATGCTTTTCGATATATTTAACGTGTTATTCATTTGTTATATTTCAATGTGTTATAACTAATATCAAAATACAACCTCAAAAATTAGTGATTTTGTACTACCTCCACATTTCCTCCATTTTGTTCCATTAAGCTAAACACAATCAAAAATGTAGTGAGTTGATGACATGAGAGAATTACAACTAAACATTAATAAATCTTTTTATGTGCTATTGTGCGTATTCGCCGTCGCGATCTGGGGATTTGGCGCGTTGTTGAATGATTTTGGAAAGTCGTCATTCAATCATGTGGAGCTGTTTCTTGCATTAGTTATTGTTCTATTTTGCGCTTTCCATTTAGCCTTGTCTCTGACAGGTCAGCGTAAAGCCGTCTTTTGCTCTCAAGGACTATACTACATAAATGCGCTAGGCAAACGTCGCTATGTTTTAGCAGAACAAATTACTGGAGTAAAAGTACTTTCTGTTTTTGGACTAAAAGTTACTAAAATCTCACTTGTTGATTCGACCTTACTGTTCGTTGCGTTCAATCCATGTGAAAAGCAACTTGCACAACTTCGTGTGCAAGGATACGCGATTTAGTCTAACCACCCTATTTCACTTGCTAAGAAAGCGCTGCTTTCTTAGCATAATGGCTACCTTTCAAAGTAATGGCAGCTTAAATGAATAACATTTATCCAATTGGCACACCTGGTGAGCCATGGCAACAACACCACAAAGAAATGTGGTTTTCCTCGCAAGTATCTCACCGCAGTTATTTTAACGAAGTTGTATCTAAGATTGATGAATTAACTGAGAATTTTGATAAAGTTCAGTACGGAACGTTAGACTATGCTCAGCGTTTTCCTCTTTTTATCCTTAAAAGTAAAGTTTGGGATAATACAAAACCCAATGTACTCATTACCGGAGGTGTACATGGCTATGAAACGAGCGGTGTGCATGGCGCGCTTGATTTCTTAGCGCGTTTTGGCAAAGAGTACGAAGCTAAATTTAATCTCATCGTTGCACCTTGCATTAGCCCTTGGGGTTATGAAACGATAAATCGCTGGAATCCAAATGCAATCGATCCAAACCGTTCTTTTTACAGCAACAGCCCAGCGCCTGAAGCAGCTTCATTTATCAAATACCTAGCTGACAGTGAACTCTCCTTTCTAATGCATATTGATTTGCATGAGACGACTGACACTGATAACTCGGAATTTCGTCCTGCTTTGGCAGCCAGAGACGGTAAAGTCAACCACAACTGGAATATCCCAGATGGGTTTTATTTGGTCGGCCATACCCAAAAACCACAACCAGAATTTCAAAAAGCGATCATTGAAGAAGTCCAAAAGGTAACTACGATTGCGCCAGCTGATAGTAATAATGAACTAATTGGAGTTGCACTTGAACAGTTTGGCGTCATCAATTATGACGGTACAAAGTTGGGACTTTGCATGGGCGTAACTAATGCTCCTTATGTCACAACGACAGAAGTTTACCCAGATGGTGAACTTTCCACGCCAGAAAACTGTATTGCGGGGCAAGTTGCTGCAATTGTTGGTGCACTAAATTACGTGGGACAATTAAATCGAGAAGTGCAATAGCGTAAACGCGAATTTGGCTGAACAATACAGGTTGGCGCTCTCCAACCTGTATCTAAATAGATTTTGCTAGGCGTCTAATTCTTCTCTATCGTGGATAATTTCGAAAATCGACTTAAATGACCGAGCTTTTTCTAAGATATTCACCGGCATGTGCAATGCTCTTGCAATGTCACTTGCCGAAATCATACCTCGCAATGCGCCTTTGTCGTCAACCAATAACACATGTTGTTGACCTATATCTTGAAGTGTTTCAACGACGTCGCCAATTTTTGCTGATTCCACAAGACGATATGGCATTGCTTGAAGCTCAAATCGCTTAGTCATCATGTCTTCTACCGTTAAATCAGCACGACCTAAGCTTTTCTTTTGTGCTGTTGCTAATACTTTTCGACCCGTTAAATCTTTCGCGGTGATCACGCCAAGAAACGTATCATCGTGATCAATAACCAACTTCGATCTTACATGCCCATTTATCATCATATACAACGCATGGTCTACATCCACATCTTTCATGATGACTTGAGGTTGTCTACGAGTGAAATCTGTAACGACTTTAAGCGCTGAACTCGATAGTGAAAGCGGTTCAGAATCATAGTGGTCGCAAAACTGGAAAACCTCGTCTAGTTTTATGGTTTTAATTGCGCGGTATTCACCCATAACGGTACTCCTTAGCGGCAGTGCAGTGCCTTTCAAATCACTGCAAAAAAAGAAGGGAAAGGAAAATTTCGTGGTCCTTCTGATTAAAATATGGTCCATCCTTTTTTTGGTCGCAAGTAAAAAAAGCGCTAATTTGAAACAATCATGGTGTAATCCGCTGTAATCGTATAATCAACAAAATTACGGTATCATCTGGTCAAGACAGCAAGAATCAATTTGATTGATACTCTCCATTAACGATATGGTAGCCTCGAATAACAATGCCGACCAAGCGGCGTATACAAAAAAGGCGCTATTTTTAGATAGAAGGAATTTCAATGGCTTACTTAATTGATGAACAGAAATTAGAAAAGGTATATCTAAAGAGCTACCATACCGTTGGCAGACAGAAATTAAGCGTTGATACCATCATTGATAAGCCGACGATTTCTCGACATCATGCAATTATCGAATTGGCTGATGGTAAATGGCAAATTCGTGATGTAAGCACAAACGGTGTGTGGCTAAACGACAAAAAATTAGACAAAAACTTAAGTTATACGTTAGCCGTAAATGACAAAATCGATTTCGCCGTTGCCGGAGAAAACTCCTATGTTGTTGGAGATTTGGACACAAACTGTCGTTATCTAATTTCACAGTCCATTCCTCGCCAAGTAATCGAAGTGACGGACCAACACGTTATACCAAATGACGACGAACCCTCCTTCATTATTTACCATGACAAAATCATTAATTATTGGTTTATTGAAGACCTAAACACCAACGACCGACAAGCTCTTTTTGATGGTGGAATCGTCAAAGCGTTAGGCACTCAGTGGCAATATATTTGCGCAACAGAACACCAATCGACTGAGATCATGAACAACGAACACAATATTGCGCCTTGCTCACTGATGTTCAACGTAAGCCAAGATGAAGAGAACACCCAGCTTTCGATTAATGTCGATAATAAAGAATATGATCTCGGTACTCGCAGCCACCATTACCTTCTTTTGCTTCTCGCGAGACATAGAATCGAAGACAAGGAAAATGGCGTTGAGCTATCACATCAAGGTTGGCAATATCGTGAACACATGGCAAAAGATTTAGGTATTCAAATGAATCACATGAATATCATGTTGCATCGTGCTCGTAAGCAACTTTCTGATTTAGCGGAGCAAGGTGCGCCAGACTTAAGCTTTTTGTTAGAAACCTATTTCGGCAAAATTCGATTGAATTGTCAGGACTTAAGTATCATTAAAGGGGCACATTTAGAGACCCGCGTTACTTTTTAACTCCCTCATTTGACGCATTCTTGCCTGTTCAAGAATGCGTCATTTTAAAACTGACTCGGTTTAACTGAATCTAACGGTATTCACCTGCTTCACGAATAATGTCTTGTTCTAGTGGTTTGTGAAAACCTAAGATAAACAAAAATTCAGCCATCACGAACAGTGGGCCAATCGCAAGCCCAATCAAGTCATCAACAAATGCAGGCTTTTTACCTTCGTAATAGTGACCAACAAACTGAAATATCCAACCGACCACGAACAATATAACGCCCATAATAAGCATGCCGTAGTGTGAAAAAGAACCTAGATATGGTGCTGAATAACAGACAATCGCATACATTGCTGCAAACGCAGCGGCCATCGCGAAACCTAGAGATAGACTAAGCATAAGATAGTAAACAAGTGATAATGCAATCACGACTAACGTTGCGGTAACGGTGAATGAACCGACTTCCAAAACCGGAAAATAAAGCAAGTACATCACTGCAATCACAATAAGCGGAATACCGATAAAATGAGTCGCGATATTTCTTTTATCACGATGATAGCGTGCGTACTGACTGAGTTGTTCAACTAATGTTTTCATATTCTTGTTCTTAGAGTAGTTACTTTAAACTTAGGTTAAAACACGTCCAAAGTGAAAAGTCAATCGTTGCTATTTCACTCAGTGCATTCTTCCTTCTTAAGGCACTTGCCTTTGATGTTTTCTCGATGTTATTGCTTAAATCGACTCAAAGTTATGGTGTTTTAACGCAAATTTCTTTCATGGTTTACAATTGCGCCATACGCTAAAAAGAAAAAGGAAGCACAATGCGTCGCTCATCACTTTCTCTACCCTTCGTTCTAGCAATCTGTACGATGTCAGCATCGGCCAAACAAAATTCAACCATTACCGTATCCGCCGATTTACAGCAACAAGTTATCGATTGGCGCAGACATTTTCACGAGTTTCCAGAACTGAGCAATCGTGAATTTAAAACCAGTCAAACGATTTCTGATAACCTCAAAGCACTAGGCTTGGATGTTCAAACAAACATTGCACACACCGGTGTCGTTGCAATGTTAAAAGGTGCAACGCCTGGCCCTACAATCGCTTTTCGCGCCGATATGGATGCTTTACCTGTCAAAGAACAAGTCGACCTTCCCTTTGCTTCAAAGCAAACGGCAACTTATCGAGGTCAAACGGTTGGCGTGATGCACGCGTGTGGACATGATAACCACGTCGCAATTTTGCTTGGTGTGGCACATCAATTAAACGAAATGAAGGATCAGCTTTCAGGGAATGTGATGTTCATTTTTCAACCGGCAGAAGAAGGAGCACCTGAAGGTGAAGAAGGTGGCGCAGCATTAATGCTTAAACAAGGTCTATTCAAAGACATCAAGCCGGAGGCTGTTTTTGGATTGCACGTAACCAACCGTTTGCATTCTGGACAAATCGGATACCGAAGCGGCCCTCTGATGGCGAGTGAAGACTCTTTCGAAATGACCATTCATGGGAAACAAACCCATGGTTCACGTCCATGGAATGGCGTAGACCCTATTGTTACAGCTGCTCAAGTCATTATGGCTACACAAACTATCGCGTCTCGACAAGTTGATGTAACCAAAGCACCGTCCGTCGTGTCATTTGGCGCGATCAATGGTGGGATCAGATCGAACATTATTCCTGACGAAGTATCTTTGATTGGCACTATCCGTAGTTTCGACCAAGATATGCGCGCCGATATCAAAGAAAAGCTGGTGTTTACTGCAGAAACAGTAGCTAAATCACAAGGCGCAACGGCAGAGGTCAAAATTAAACATGGCTATCCTGTAACAGTAAACAACCCGACTCTGACCGAGAAAATGATCCCATCGATAAAACGAGTAGCAGGTGATGACAACGTCATGGAAGTTCCACTTGTCACAGGCGCTGAAGATTTTTCTTATTACGCGTTGGAAACACCCGGACTCTTTTTCTTTCTCGGTGTGACACCAAAAGATATGCCTTTGGATAAATCTGCAAGCAACCATTCACCTCGCTTTTATGTTGATGAACCGGCGCTTCAAGTTGGTGTTCGCGCCTTGACACAAATTGCTGTAGATTACTTAAAGTAGTTATTCAAAATCTTCCTACATAATGGGCGCTAAGCAAAATGCGCCCATGTATGCTCAACCAAATTAACTAATTAGTCGTTCATAGAGTCCTGAACTTCGCTGCACAGATTTTCGCATAGCCAGTTTTAACACCTCAGGTTGAGCCACCAATTCGAGCTTAAGCTTTGCTCGCGTTATACCTGTGTACACGAGTTGTCGATTGATACCTTGCTGTGCTTTTTGCATAGGTGGAAGCAGTATTGCAGTGTGTGGGAACTCGGAACCCTGAGATTTATGTATGGTCATAACATAGGCTAGCTCAAATTGAGGTAACCGTGCAGGATAGAAGAAACGCGTTTCACCTGCATCGTCGATAAAGCTTGCTTTAAGCTCCCCATCATCATCTAACATCAAAATGCCAATGTCACCATTAAACAATTTAAGTTGGTAATCGTTGTGCGTGATCATGATTGGCATACCCAAATAAAACCGCCCTGTTCGCAAAATCAAACCTTGCTGAACCAGCGCCTGTTCAATCTTGAAGTTCAACTCATTTGCTCCATATGCGCCTTCTCGCACTGCACATAGCAATCGGTATTGGTTAAACAATTCATGAACCATACTCGGTTTTTCATTGCGTGCTATCGCGGTTAGATATTGTGCATAGCGTTGTGCAGAACCAAGAATGAGATTCGTGTAACTTTGCTGTGACAGGTTTTCTAATTGGATATCGGCAAAGCCTTGTGCCAAGACCCAGTCTAGATGTCTGGAGTCATTGTTGTTAACAGCAAGTGCCAATTGACCAATGCCACTTTGCTCATTGAAGCGGTGACTTTTTTGCAAGAAGGACAAAGAATCTCTAAGCTTAAAATCATCTTGCTCACTAACCGCAGCCGAAAATACCGCTTCGCATAAGTTCTCTAGTTGGAGTCGATGTTCCGGCGTATAACTGGGGGTTACACCTAACGTTAATTTTTGACACAAATCACCCAACACACAGCCAGTATCGACCGACGCAAGCTGATCTTTATCTCCCAGTAAAATCAAGCGCGCGCCTTTTGGCAACGCCTTCACTAATTTTGCCATCAACGATAAGTCAACCATAGACGCTTCATCGACGATCAACACGTCTAAATGCAAAGGATTGGATTCATTGTGTCTAAATTTATTTGAAAAAGGGATGACTCCCAGTAAACGATGAAGCGTCTGCCCGTCTTCTGGGATCAGCGTCGACAGCATCTCAGGCAGCGCCAATTTATGTTTGGCCGATTTTATCGACTCGCTTAACCTAGCCGCGGCTTTACCGGTTGGTGCCACTAGCTTTATGTTAAGCGGAGCACCTTGATACAAAGACTGCAAAATCGCCAATAATTTGGTTACCGTCGTTGTTTTTCCAGTTCCTGGGCCACCTGTAATAATGGAGAAGCCGTTTAAAACAGCATTTGCACATGCGACTTTTTGCCAATCTACTTCATCGCTTTGTTTTGGAAAATACTCTGCCAATAACCATTTCAGTTGTTCTGCATCCACGTTGATTTGACGATTAGCCATTTCAAGAAAGCGCTGACTAAGCGTTGCCTCGTAACGAGCATGCCTCGAGAGATAAAGTTTTGAACCAAACAGTGAAAGTGGTTTGTTATCACCTACCGCAGGGTGTTTTTCGAGTAAATCGATTGCTTCAACCGCATCCTTAATCGAAATAACATCAAGTGGAAAATCAATGACCTGCTCTTTATCTCTAAGTCCGAAAGGGTTCATCCAATCAAGGTGACGTAACTCTAAACAGGTATGCTGTTGTTGTTCGGCAATGAGCAGCAATAAAACTAAGAAATAGACAGCATCGTTATCAAAGGCGACCATCTTTGCTAGTTTTACATCGCTGTGCCTTATTTTTCCGAGCGCTAAGAGGTGTTTGGTAATTTGCGTGACATCTAATTCACGAGCATCGAAATCAAAACCAACTTGCATGGACATTTTAACCCTCCCCCTCAACAAATAGTGCGTCAAATTCAGCCAAATCTGAGCTTGTGAGTCGATTGAAATAAATCCCTTGGTTATCCGGTAACGCACGCAAAAACAAATAGAGCGAACCGCCTAAATGCGTGTCTGGGTCATAATCCGCAACTCGAGATTTAAGCAAGCGGTGGAGAGCCACTGTATAAATGATGTATTGAAGATGATATTGGTGGCTATTCATCGCAGTTTGTAGATTTTCAAAATCATAGTCAGCAGGACTGTCACCCAAATAGTTAGATTTATAATCCAAAACAAAATAGCGCCCTTGCCATTCGAAAATTAAATCGATAAACCCTTTCAGTAGGCCCTGTACCTCATCAAAATGAAGATAAGCAGAGTGCCCAGTGATCCGAGTTAAGAGCTGATTGAGTTTCAACGCCGTAAGTGGTTTTAATGGCAGATGAAACTCCATCTCAACTAAACATTGCGCCATCGTAAGCTTTTGCAGCGAAAGCAACTGCTCACCGTCAACAATCAATGTGGCGTTCAAGCATTGCAGAATCCACCTAGACGTTGTTTCTTGCCATTTCTCATCAATGGCATATTTAGCCAGACATTTCTCTACAGCTTCACTTAACGTGATTTTTTCGCCACTCGGTGTATTCGGCGCATTAAAATCTATTAGCTCGAAAATTTCATGTAGGCAACTACCTGCTTTGGCACCTTTAGGAAATGTGTAACTTGATAGTGCGTCATCAGCTTGCGCGGGTAAATCTAGTAGGTGATTTTCATCTATTGCACCGGTAGGCCTTTCATCAGAGCCAGTATGGTAAGTGAGTTGACTGAAACTGGTTGAGCGCCAATTCCGTTCAACCAGACCGCCAAATTCTCTTACGGCTAGAGGCGTTTTGCTGCTGGTTTCAGCCGGTAACATGACCACGTCGATTTCCCCCTGCAACATACGCGACGTTAGGCCCTGCTCTCTTGAGATTGTGTCTAATGCTTGATGCCATTCATGTGCAGCAGAAAATTCTCTGGCTCCAAACAACACAAAACCAAGCGCAGTATGCGTTATCGCCAATTTTTTACTGCGTCCCATACCGACGTTAAACAGACCGATTGAACAATGGTGTACAGCTCGCGTTAACGCAACGTATAAAAGTCGAATATCTTCTGCCAATCGCTCTTTTTGTGCAGCGGCTAATGCCGCGTCTGATTTAAGAAGGTCAACGAAAGTCTTGCCATCTTTGTGGAACTTCGCTTCGTCGGTTTCGCGATAGCTTGTTGCAAACGGTAAGTAAACAATTGGATATTCTAACCCTTTCGACGCATGCATCGTTATAATCTTGACTAAGTCTGCATCACTTTCTAGGCGTAACTGCATTCCCTCGTTAGCAGTATCGGCAAGCTGTTGATTAAGCCATCGTATAACTCGATGTGTGCCTTCCAGTTCTAACTGTTTTTGCTGTAGGAGTTCAGCTAAATGTCTATAATCCGTCAGAATTCGTTCCACATTGAAACCTCGGGTTGCCCAAAGTCTCGGGAGCGCATTGTCGACCAATAATAACTCCAGCATCGCCATGGCCCCTTGGCGATCCCAAGACTTCCTTAACAAGAAGAATCTATCTAGGTAATGTTGCCAAGCTCGCTCGTCTTGTTGGAGATTGTAAAGCTCTTGATGAGTTAGACCAAATAACGGGCCAGCTAACACGCCTCGGATCAGCCCTTCGTCATATTTACCGTGTAGTACGGAAACAAAGTGATATAAATCTCGTGCAATTGGTTGGTTGAATACGCTGTCTCTAGAGAGAAAGACACTACTGACACCGACGGCTGACAGAGCCTGCTTCATTGCACCGGCTTCTTGTCTATCGCGAACCAAGACACAAATGTCACTTGCTTCAACAAATTTGTCGCCAATTCGAGCATGACCATGCTTCGCTTTACTTAACAAAGCAGCGATTTCTGTCGAAAATGCTTTGGCTAATTGCGGTATAGCAAAACTTTTAGCGGTGACATCAACGTCATCACACAATACATTAAAGGCCAAAGGAGAAGGTTTTTGTCCTTCGATGGTCAAAGTATCTGACTCTGATTTTCCTTGCGCATCTACTTTTTGAAAAGGAATATCTCGGTTAAAAATAAAGCTGTCTTCATGCTGAGTAAAAACCGCATTGACGGCATCCACAACGGCCTTGTCTGATCGGAAATTTTTCGCAAGTGTAAATTGTCTTTCCCCATCAACGGTATGCTTCGCCTTGATATAGGTGAAAATATCCGCACCGCGAAAGCCATAAATTGCTTGTTTGGGGTCGCCTATCATCGTCAATTGTGGCAGGTCATTGACTTCCGCGCTTGAGTTGTAGATAGCGTTAAATATGCCATATTGAATGGGATCGGTATCTTGAAACTCATCAATAAGCGCAACGGGATATTGTACAGCAATATTTCTTGCCAGTGTCTCGCCAAGCTTACCATCCAGTGCAAAATGCAACCTTGTTAACAAATCATCTGGTGTTAGGATCCCAAATTTTTCTTTTTGACTAATAAGCTTCGCGCGAATAGCCACCAGCGATTCTTGCATAATCGCAATAGGTAGCTGATGTTTAACGATATGGTGCAACTTTGCAAAATGATCAAATTGTGCAGTCAGCGCATGCTGAAATGGTTGCCCATTTTTCTTATAGATTTCTGGCTGAGAAACACTCTCTGTTGACCAAGTTTCAAATGATTTGTGACTTGAGCCAAACTCGAACCACCAATCTGTGCTGGTAATATATGACTTTAAAGCACTCAGATTAGCTTTGTGTTTAGGCGCTTTATTTCCGCTAATGTCCGATGCTTCAATCGCTTCAATGAAGCCTTGTTCAACGAGGGCTTCTTTAAAATCAATAACGTCATTTCGATAAGTCGTTTTCGCCGCGAGGACTTCTGACAACGTCACTACAGGCTCAAGTACAACTGAAGCGTTACTGATAAAAGGTGCTACCGCTTTTAACAACTGAGCAGGGTTTGCAAAAACATCAAGAATGGTTTTCGTTTTTTCCAAATCTAACGGGTATACAAACTGACGCCAGTAATCATGAACCGCTTGTTCAATAAGCTCTCGTTGATCCAAGATAAATTGCTGATTAAATGCAAGATTGGACTCAAAAGCATGCTGTTTCAACATTCTCTGGCAGAACCCATGAATAGTAAAGATAGCCGCTTCATCCATACTTTTCGCAGCCGCATCCAGTAAATCAAAGGCTGCATGCTTATTCTCTATGCGCGACAAAATCTCATTGATCAGCGCATCTTTCACTGGCGCACCTATGAGAGCATCCCTTGCATCAACAATGCGCTTTCTAACTCGGTCTTTAATCTCTTGGGTTGCAGCATCGGTAAACGTAACAACTAATATTTTATCAATCGATAGTGGTTCAGCTCCCTCACCGGTAGCGCCATACATACCCAGTAAATAACGCAGATACAACCCCGTAATAGTGTAAGTTTTTCCGGTGCCTGCACTGGCTTCAATGAGCGCATGGCCGGTAAGCGGCATAGTAGACGGATTAAGCACTCTCATGTTCAATCACCTCACAGACAGCAAGAATCGGTTTCAATAGATCATTTGCAAGTTCAATAAACTCGCTTTCGTAGGCTTGCAGCACTTCACCAAAACACAACCTCACGTAGGGGTCTTCGCAATCTCCGCGACCAATGTATTGACCTCCTTGATATTTCTGGATTGCTTTTCCCATGTCTTCCGATTGTGCGAATATTAAAGACGAGGTTGGGAAAAAGGGCTTCGGCGTTTTCATTGCAGACAAATAAAATTTAAGCCAACGCGTTAATTCGAGCATGGCCGCTTTAGCATCCAATGGCTTAAATTCGGCGCGTTCATCCAATCCCACGACACTCGTTGTAATGGCTTCATTTAGACCACAAGCAACACAATGCCAAATAAATCCAGCAATGAGGTCTTTCGCTTTAATGGATGCACTCCGATAGAACACCTGCTGACGCTCATAAAGTGAGGAGAGCCACCCTTGCAATTCAACGCCCTCTATAGATAACGTTACTTCTACTGGTTCTTTAGAGTTAGCAAGTAAAGGTTTGAGAAAGTTGGCTTGACGTTCAACTCGTTGATGCATTGTGGTGAGTTGCAACTTGCCAACGTTAGACTGTGGCAGTGCACCTCGTTGCAACCACTGCTCATCGTCGACGTGTTTTCCTTCAAGCATACATTCGAGGAATTCGCTCAAGTATTGATAACGCGATAAAGCATCTAACGAAAACGGTTCATCATCACCATCTAAATCCTCAATTTGTTGCAAGCGAACACCCAGAGTTTGTTGATAAAACAAGGCCTGAGGGTTTAACACCCCTCGAATGAGCTGGGTAACGTCAAGTTGAGGCAAGGCAATTTCCGATAACACTTCTTTTAATTGTTCTGCTTCATGTTCACTTTGCTCGTGAGTGACAAGCCAAGTAGGGTTATAACTATGAAACTCGCCTTGTTGATAGTGCAACGCATTAAAAGGTTGAAGCGGAGCTTGCTTCCAAATAAATTCACTGACGGATTTAGCCTCCTGCTCAACATAGAACGCTCTGTCTAAGTACTCTAATAACTCGCTAACAAGCACCGAAGGCACCTGGAACTCGTTATTGAAGCAAGAACGCCCGTTGAAACTAATGTAAAACTTGTCTCGTGCACTTAACAAAGCTTCTAAGAATAAGTATCGATCATCTAATTTTCGTGATCGGTCACCTTTTTGTCGAATGGATTTCGCAACCAAGTCAAACCCTATTGGTTGGACTTGGCGAGGGTAATCTTGATCATTCATACCAAGCAAGCACACAACTTTAAAGGGAACTGCCCGCATAGGCATAAGCGTGCAGAAGTTCACTGAGCCAATTAAAAATCGTTGACCTACTCCTTTTTCGTTAAGGCCTTGTTGTACTAAATAAGTTAAAACTTTTGGCGAAATTGCATCGACATAATCACGATTACTGTAGTGACTTTCTAAGCCATCAATTACGTGTTGAATTTGCAGAATATCCCAACTCGATTCCGAGTCCGGATGGTAAAAAACACTTACAATACCAAGTAGTACTTGGGCTTTCTCGGCAAGAGAAGCTTCAAGTGCCAACGCACTTTTCGCTTCAATAAGTGCGTCGACGAACGCAATGAATTTGCTGAGCGTGTTAACTGACATGCCTTCAACTTCATCAAGGCCAAAGACACCATTAAACTCAACAGTTTCGTCTGCCATCGCATAACCAAGGAGCAGTTTGTTAAGTCCTAATTGCCACGTATTCAAATCAAGTTCTGGTAACTCAAATTCTTGTTTATGTTGGCCATCTATACCCCATTTGACCGCGGCACGATCTAGCCACACATTCAGTTGTTCAAATTCTTCTTGCTCGATGCCAAATTGTTGTGCAATCGGCTCTACCGATAGAAGGTCCATAATTTCGGACCGTTTAAAGCGACTAAATGGTAAATTAACTAGCTGCAAAAACGACTGCAAGATCGGTTTTTCTTGCTCCAAAGAGAGATCCGCAATTGCATAAGGAATACTGCGTTTGCCACCAGCTCCGCCAAAGACCGCTTCAATGTATGGGCTGTAACTACCCACGTCAGGCATCATCACGATTATGTCTTTTGGTGTCAACGTGGAGTCTTGTTCTAAACAGGACAGCAAATAATCGTGAAGTATTTCCACTTCGCGAAGAGGTGTATGGCAGTCTTGCACTCGGATAGAACAATCATCTTTCTTTATTTCAAATCGACCTATATCGGAGACGTACCAATCAGGCTCTTGTCCTATAGATTGTCCTTTGAATGCCAGTTCATATATTTCCCGTTGCACATGACCTAATAATCCATTGTCAAAATCAGCAACAAATCTATCTAACCATGTCGCATCGAGTGCCAAAAGTTGTTCTAAATACTCTTTGCCAAGTTTACCCCAAGAGCTCAAAAGAGGATTACCAACTTGAAAATACTCGTCAATCCCCACATCGAGATTAGGCATCTTTGCGTACTTCGCCTTAATCTTCGCCTGCGTTTTTTCGTCAACCAGATCGCCCCAATATGAATCTGAGGGATTAAAAAAATAGAGTAGTACGTCGATACGACTTGCAAGTTGATTAATAATTTCAAGTTGGCTAGGGGGCAGCGCTGAAATACCAAAAACACTGATACGTTCTGGGAGTTTAGCTAACGGGGATGTTGCAATCGCATCGAGTAAACTCTGATGCATGTTTGCTCGATGCCATGGACTTTGTCCGAGATTGGCGGTGTGAGAAACCAATTTGCGCCATAAATCAGGTTGCCACGGAGCGCTTTCAACATCGGTATCATTTAACTCATTAATACCACTTTCCCATATCTCTAACCAATTCGGGCGGTACATTAAGTATTGGTCGAACACGTCTGCGATTTTTTCACTTAACATAAACGACTTCAAACCATCTTGGTCGTCTTCTAAATAACGCGCAAGCGGCTCATAAAGGGGATCCGATAAACATGCTGGTAAAATAGCGCTAATTTTCCACGCTAAGTTCGGTTTATTAAATGCCGATTCGGCAGGAATATTTTCAAGTAATTGTTGGTAAAGACGCCAAATAAAGCTTGAAGGGAGCGGAAAATCAATTTGCGCCGCGACACCAAGGTCTTCACACAGACCGATTTTCAGCCACTGCGACATACCCGGAGATTGAACAAGCACAACTTCTTTTTTAAATAACGAATCTAAGGGTGCATGCTTAATGACGGCGTTGAACTGAGTTTGCAACGCTTCCATTCGGTTTGACTGAATAATACGCAACATGTTGTGTGCCAAGCTTTTTTATACTTGGCACTAGTGTAAGCAATTTACAGTTAAGACGGTAGCGGTTTAAAACAAGTCGATGTCAGACTGCTCTTGATTCGATTGTATTAAATCCTCAGCCACTAATTCATCATAGAATCTTAACTGATCACGACCATGATCTTTAGCGTAATACAGCGCTTTGTCCGCATTCTCGAGTACCGTAATTGGGAAATCGTAAGGGCTGATTGGTGACATGCCCACACTCACCGTAAGCGCTTTAACAAAAGGGAAATGTGTAGTTCGGATAAGCTCCATAAACCCTTCCATTTTGGCTTTGATCGCCTCGTAACTTGTCGGCTCAAAAACCAAAACGAATTCCTCGCCACCAAAGCGGAACAGCAGGTCTGTTGCTCTAAAATACTGTTTCATTTTTTGTGCAAGTAACAGCAAGACTTCATCGCCACAGACATGCCCATAGGTATCGTTCACGCGTTTGAAATGGTCGATGTCCATAATAGCAAGCCAAGAACAGGCTGCCTGGTGCTTTTTACGGTTGTCCTCATTCCAAACTCCACGATGCTGTTTAAGAACTTGCTTTTCAATCAACTGTTTTAGTTTGCTTTCAAACGTTTGGCGGTTAAGTAAGCCAGTTAATTTATCGCGTTCGTTTTCATTTAGAATCGTAAGGTAGTTTTCAAAAATACGGCAAAACGCATTGAGCAGCACTTGATCACTACTTTTAAGTCCTTTACTGACAATCGCTATCGCGCCAACAGGCTTGTCATGTAGATTGATGGGAACCCATCTACGCTCGACACCATCATTAGATTGTACAGTGATAATACAAGCACTTTGCAAACAACTCAGAAGTTCAGGGGGCGGATTTTTAATTAACGTACGTTCACCCCACTCAAACTCACTTTTACCAATCAACTTTAGCGATAAACTGAGTTCGACGGTAAGCTCTCCTGGCACCTGCAAGTCTTTAAAAACAGAAATTTCATCACAGCCAATAAATTCCTGTATCGTTGATATCAAGCTGTATTCTAACGAGTCAATATCACGATTTTTGGTTATCTTAATAACGGAGTTAAGTAGTTCTTCTTGCATAGTGACCTACCGCATAAGGCACGGATTTATAAGCTTTCAAGCCAAGGACTATATCATTTATGTGTATCACAAACGACATTCGTCCACGAATTATTGTTGCAACAATGCTTTGGGGTCGAGACGGGTGAACAAGCCAACAACCTCACGCCATATAAAAGCATCGCGCTAATGCTCTTCATTATTCCCTAACTATACTCTCTGAATCCCGATTAATGAAATCAATCGCTTCATTTAGCGGTAGCGCCTTTTCAAAATACCACCCTTGGATCTTTTCTATACCGAGACTTTTTACATATTCGTATTGTTTGTGACTTTCAACCCCTTCAGCAACAAGCCGATGTCCTTGATCATGGAGTAACTTAACCACATTACTATATAGCGTAAAGCCTGAGCTTGAATCACACCTATCGAGAAATTGCTTGTCTAATTTCACTAAATTCACCGGTAAATCAGCCAGCATAGACAGACTTGAATAGCCAGAACCAAAATCATCCAGTGCTGTTTCTATAAAATGTTCACGTAACTTCTCGATATGGTGGATAAAATTAACTCTATCACTTAAATAACTCGATTCGACTACTTCAATAATGAGCTGTTTAGGGTAACGCTTAAAACGACGTATGATACGATTTACAATGTCGTCTTTTAACAGACTATCAGGATGTAGATTAATACTTATGCAAGGTTTTAAGCCAACCTGTTGAAAATGTTCTAAATCTTTTGCTGCTGTGTCAATGACCCATAAGTCAATTAACACTGACTGATGGTGAGCACCGAGAACATCCAGGAAATACGGTCCCACTACATTACCGTCTTTTGTTTTTAGCCGTAATAACGCTTCAAATCCACAGCAAGTGGTTGTTGCACTGTACACCTGCGGTTGGTAATACAGCATTAGGGTCCCTCGAGAGAGTTCAGTAATAACCGCTCGAATCTCCTTATTTATGTGCCCTTGTTCTGATTGTCTTGCGATATACTTTGACTCTTGTTGCATATTGAATGCATTCGTTAACGCAAGCTGTTCCGATAGCTGCTCCAACGACTGTTGGTAATTCACTCGATGATGATGCCAGCTCAGGAATGGGTAATAAATTGCGGTGTTAATCAGTATCAAAAAGCCCTGCAAAGCAACTGCGTGCCAACTATTTCCGACAATCCAACCGTTTACGAGTGTCGGTGTCATCCAACTAATTTCAATGTCATTAAAAGGGATCCACCCTGCATCCAAAACCCAGTAAGCGACCACAAAATTAAAAATGGGTGTCAGAAAAAAGGGAATCATTAGAATTGGATTCAGAAAAATAGGAAGACCATAGAGAATAATTTCGCAGAAGTTAAACACACTGAACGGAATTGATAAAAAAGCAATGTGCCTTTCATGTGACCTTTTCGGCAATAACATCGCGGCTAAGACCAACCCGACAAAACACCCTGTTCCTCCAATTAACACAAAGGTATCATAGAACGTTTTTGCGCTTATCCCTGGTAAAATATCTTCCGTTAAAAAACGACTGTCAAAAAGTAAATTATACGTATTGTCGCCGTGTACACCGACAAACCAGAAGGCATGAGACAGCAGCATACGCTGTGCGGTCAATTCAACAACACTTGAATCTTTCATGAGCGATTGCAATACCGCCGCGATATACAAGCCGATTAAATCAAGTAGTGGCAGCCAGAGGAAAAAACTAAAGAAAACGAGAGAGAAAGGTAGCAGCAACAGTAACTTTTCTTTAAGAAATGGACTGACACTGCCAAGCCAAATCGGAAACTTCGGTGACCACTTTAACAATGCTTTAAGTTGGATGCTGCTTAATATAGGGATCACGATTGAATAGGCGCTTGCGCCTTGATAGTTGACAATGAAATTCCCTTCGAATTCTGTGACAAAATGCCCATGTATTGCGAAACACAAAAGTGCTAATAGCCCGCCAACGATGCCACTAGTTCCATAGTTTTTGGACAGAAAAAAACCAAGAGAAAAGCTCACCATGACGGGAAATAAAGCGAGTATGAGACTCAGCCCCCTGCTTTACGCGTGAGACGACTCCACTGTCGCTTTGATACCAGCCAAATGCTGTTACTGTATTGAGAAGAAGAATGGCAACCGCACTACTGACAAAGTAAGGAAGTAAAGCAATAAATGCTTCACGCACTGAGAGTATAAAACGGCTCTTAAGAAACTGGTCTACCGTACTAAAAATTGAACGGATAAACTTTTTCAATGGACAACGCTCATACAGCTATTACCTCTGAACACTTAATGTAATGGCAAAAAACCAATTTCGCCCCTTTCAACGGAATGAAATCGCTAGTTAATTGCAAGCGATACATCCGTGTTCAAAAATCATCCATGCTCGTGTTCAGTATAATAACTGCTAGAACGTTATAGCAAAAAATTTACAACTTTATTATTAAACTAGTGAAGTTAGCATTTCATCAGAGTAAGCAACAAGTTCATCGCCACGTTTTGCTTTTGCTATTAGGTCTGGGTTTGCAATAAATGGGCGACCGATTGCGACAAGATCAAAACGCTTATCTTCAATCGCTTTAGCCCCAGATTCAATGGTGAATCCACCAACACCAACTAGCGTCCCCTGATAAACTTTGCGCATGTAATCTGAAACTCGGCCATCTAAGTAATCAAACTCCATGCCGTCGTCAAATATACCGACATGCAGGTATGCTAATTTCACGTTGTTTAATTGTGCAATCAGAAAATCAAATACTTCCCTATCTTGCTTATCCGCCGGCATATTGAAGTACGCGCCAGGCGACAATCTAAGTGCCACGCGATCGTGCCCAATCGCAGACGTTACTGCATCTACAACTTCTATAGCAAATCGCGCCATATTCTCAGGTGAACCGCCATATTGATCAACGCGCGCGTTGGAAGCATGGTGTAGGAACTGATCAATTAAATAACCATTCGCACCGTGAATCTCTACTCCATCAAAGCCTGCCTCGATTGCGTTTTTTGCAGCAGTAGCATAATCAGATACTAACTGTTTAATTTCTTCAACCGTAGCTGCTTTTGGTGTGACATACTGTAAATCTCGCATACGCGGAACTGTGCCTTCAACACCGATGGCAGATGGAGCAATGACATCGCCACCAAAGAAATACGGGTGTGCTACTCGTCCAACATGCCAAAGTTGCGCGAAAATCTTGCCACCTTTTTCATGGACTGCTGCTGTAACCTTTTTCCACCCTTCTACTTGAGCCGCTGAAAACAAGCCAGGCGTGTTTGGATAACCTTGTCCATCTGGGCGAATGATAATCGCTTCACTGATAATGAGACCTGCATCCGCCCTTCTAGCGTAATATTTTGCCATTGCATCAGTTGGTACTAGATTGTCACCAGCCATACACCGTGTAAGCGGTGCCATCAAAATATGGTTTTGTAGTTCAATTGATTCGTTTAATTTAAATTTTTGAAACAGTGTATTCATAAACTCGGACTTCTTTATTGAATGTACGTTCAAGATATTTTATTTTGAATGTTCATTCAAGTTCTTTTTTTGAATAAGCAATCAACTTTGGTTATGATGTCCATAAGTTAAACTTAAAATCACAATTGAGAAATGAGAACCGCTGAATTCGACAGAACTTTTGTGCTGCGCCAAGCAATGATGACATTCATGCAGTTTGGCTATGCCAAAACCAGCATGCAGAAATTAACAGAAGCGACCGGTCTGCACCCAGGTTCCATTTACTGTGCATTCAAGAACAAAAAGGGACTACTTCTTGCCTCAATCGAGCAGTACCAGATGGACAAACGTGAAAAAATGCAATCGCATTTCGAACAATTTACGTCCATCAAAGAAGGTTTGAAGGCGTTTTTGTCAACTATCGTGTTTGACTGTACTCAAGAAGAATGTACAAAAGTGTGTTTACTAACAAAAACCTTGTCTGAACTTGACGGTCAAGATGATGAGGTGAGCAGCATTCTTTCTAAAAATATGCACCAATTTGAAGAATCAATCACAGCGCTCATCGAAAAAGCGGTAGAACTTGGTGAATTACCTGAGACGACAAATGTAACCGCCAAATCTCGTTTTTTAACGATGGGGATACACGGTTTAAGAACGTACGCGTATACCAATCCAAATGTAGAATGTTTGTCAGAACTTGCGGATCAGCTTGCGGATTATGTGTTTCAAACTTCTCGTTAAGTTGAAGCACGAGTCCAACGGCGAAAAATAAATCGCCAAATCACAAAAACGACCTGTTTAGAAATGTTAAAAGAGAGCACTGCTCTCTCTTTGTACTTCAAAATTGCCCAACATCCGTTATTTCGAAATTGAAAAGTCTACTTTTTTTATTTTAGACTTCTAGACTCAATCAAAATTGATTTAACAGTTCGGGTTAGTCAATTTCGCTTAATTTCTGCCAGTCACTTGCTCGGTTAGAATTCCACTTTGAGACTGCCTAAGCGCTTCTTTTGAGGCCTCGCGTGCTTCATCTCGTTGTTTCTTAGTTGAACATAATTTAGAAGGAATGGTTGTACCAAGGCTTGACTGCTTTTCACATCGAAACCCCTGATCCGATTTAACTGACGCTGTTTTGTTCGTGTTAGCGCAGCCGGCTAAGACACTTACACTCAACATAGCTAAAAGAATTGTTGCTTTTTTCATCGAAATATCTCCTTTTCAAAAAAATAGGCTGCAATGCAGCCTATTTATCAAATCAATTCTTAGAATGTGTATTCTGCGTTTACGTAGAATGTTCTTAAGAATTGGTCATAGTAACGGCCTTCATAACCAACTAAGTGACCAGCTGGGTCGCCAAGTGACAATGGAGGCTCTTTATCAAAGATATTGTTCACACCAACAGAGATAATCGCGCTTTCAATACCTGTGTAATCCAACTTGTAGTCAACCGTCGCATGTGAAGGGACGTCGCGTTGAATTGTTGTAGACGCAAGGCTACCGTCTTTGTTGTAGTATGGGAATGCAATTGAACCAACACCAACAGATTTTTCAGCGTCTGTCCAACCAGATTTATACTTCCAACGTAGGGTGTGAGCAAAATCACCGTGCGTGAACACGTTTTGGATATTAATAATGTTACGGAATACAACCGCATTATCAACGCCGTAACGGCCTAAGCTCGTTGCCCACTCGAATGGAAGTACACCACCAACAGTGTATTCTTGCTCATCGATGTATGTACCTTGAACCGTTGTCTTAAGAGTACCTAAATCGAAATCGTTACGGTATGTTACTTTCCAGTCATAACCAGCAGTAATAGACTTACCGATGTTGATTGAGCCTTGAACAAGCGCAAGAGTTTGCGATGTAGAGTCAGAACGGTCTGGCTTCACAACAAAGAACTTGTCAAATAGTTCACGATTTTGGAACATAAACGCTTCGTCTGGCGTCTGTACCATGTCTTCGATTTCTACTTTCCAGTAGTCTAATTCAAGAGACAACTCTGTCGATGGTGAATATACAAAACCAATTGAATGTTGCTTCGACGTCTCAGGCTTCAGATCTTTGTTACCAAGTAAATATACATCATATTGCATATTATCTGGTGGACAGTACTGAGCACGAGGGTCACTTGAAGGAACAGGACAGTTGTAATTATCTCCTGTTACGCCCCACGCTGATAATGGACGCGCAATTTGAGTCATTGTTGCAGCTTTAAAACCTGTGCCATATGACGCACGGAATACTAAGTCTTCTGTTGCTTCGTAACGTAAGCTAACTTTGTATGTTGTGTCTGACTCGTCTTCGTTCACTTTACCAGCACTGGTCAAGTTATCTTCAACACCACCAATGCTGTCATAACGTAGAGCCGCATTCATGCTTAAATTCTCAAGAATTGGAATTTGTAGTTCAGCGAATGCACCGTAGCTTGAACGCTCTAATTCATAGTCGAAATCACCACCGCCGTCACCGAACTGCGTGTCAGCAACATTTTCTGCAGAACGAGTTAATGCATAAGTATTATTACGGTATTCAACACCGTAACCAATGTATGCATCACCTGCTGGTAATTCAAAAATAGGCTGAGAAGCACGAATATCGAAAGACAAGTTTTCGGTTACTGTTACGTCACTATTGTGACGCCATTGTGCCGCTTCTAAAGCATCGATACTCGCTTGATCTTGAGCAAATTCTTCTGGTGTTAAGAAGATATTTACGCGACCACTGCTGATAGCGTCAACAAACTTGTCTGCGTAGAAGTAACCGTTTTTAACGTCTTCTGTACGTGTACTTTTTGAGTACACTACCGCAGTATTAAAGTCGATAGTATCAAATAACACACCGTCCAATCCAAGAATTGTGTTGTACGTTTCTGTGTTATATTCACTCGAGCGGTTACCACCTGGAAGTGCACGCCATGTAGCGCGGAAACGTGTTGCGTTTGCAGCTTGCTCTTCAGTTAAGTAAGGTTTTACGTAGTTAGTGTAAAGTACGCTATCTAGTGGAATGTTGATAAAACCAGTTGGGTTAGGTGCAATACGTGGCGTTGTTGTGTAATCAGTGTAAAGTGCTGATGCGAACGCTTTGATATCGTCGTTTACTTTGAATTCACCTTGTAATACGAAAGATTTACGGTCGTATTCTGGGTAAATTTCTAATGTGCTAGTAAAGTCGTACGAACATAGCGGGCTGTTCAAAGTCGCATTGTTATCAGCGCATTGACCATTTTTTGCTAAGTAAGGGTTTAACTGAGCTAACTTAGATACTTCTTTACCATCAACTGTCGTTTTGTAGTCAACGAACGCGTTTGCTGGAATCGCGTTTGAAGAACCGTTGATGTCGTAATAGTTTTGACCATCGTATTCAAACTCAAGGAAACCTGTTTTAGCAAATTCACGTGCTGTTGATTTAAGTGCAGAACGCTCATCATAGCTAAGTGATGCAACAAGGCTAAAACCATCTGCATCATAATCGCCAAAACCTGTCGTAATGCTAGCAGAATATGACTCTGCGCCACCACGTGGTTGATCCGTGCGAACTGAAACTGTTGTTTCAGATACTTCTTTCTTAAGAATAAAGTTGATAACACCAGCGATAGCATCTGAACCATATAGTGCTGACGCACCATCGGTTAATACTTCAACACGTTCAACTGCTGCAATTGGAATACTGTTTAAGTCAACAGAACTACCCGAGCCTGAAGGAGCTAGACGACGACCATTTAATAATACTAGCGTGTAACCGTCACCGATTGAGCGCAAGTTCGCAGTCGCAACACCTGCACCACCACCGCCTACTGATTGAGCTGGCGTAGTAAAACCTTGCATTGATGGAATTTGAGAAATCAACTCAGGAACACTTACTACACCTGTTTTTTTGATGTCGTCTGAACTGATAACACTGATTGGAAGCGCACCTGCAAGGTCAGTACCTTTGATACTTGAACCTGTTACTTCAATACGTTCAACTTTTTCAGCTTCGTCAGCAGCGAATGCTGACATTGAAGCAACTGAAGCAGACGCTGCACCAAACATAAGTGCCAAACGTACCGCTTTAGATACTTGATTGTTTAACATTAATTATCTCCCTGAATAATTACGTTATAGTAATTAAATATTATTAAAACCCGCTTAGTGTTTTACTCCAGCTAGAAGAAAAACAATTTTATTAATTTATTCACGAGCGAAACCGATACTAAACCCGAACACACTCAACAGTCAACAACCATAAAAAATATAATTAATCACCCACACACAACAACTTTTCATTTATAACCCATTGTAAATACAGCTTTTGAACAACACGCACATGCCATTAACAAGGATACAAAAAAGAAACAAGTCATATTATTTAACATATTTAGATCAATATGGCCCACTTTTAGATACGTGCGAAATCATCAACAATCCGAAGTTAACATAGGTTTATTTAATGTAAAATACTATTTTACCCCCAATTTGGGTAACTTTTTATTTAAACAATTAAAGTACATCGACACCCCCTAAAGGTGCACTTTTTATTGATATTTAATGATTTATATTTACATTGGAAACACTCGTAAAATGCACTTATCACGGGCTAATACGAGTAATCATCAATCATGTTCAATTTTGAGAATCAAACTTAAAACTAGAATTAAACCTTATAAATTCAAAACATTACAAACATCCTCCATTCCTGAAAATAACAGAGCACCAAAAACACTTTGCTTTAATGAGAGGTGTATAGCTTTGGAGATTGCGTATCTTGGGGATCCAATGAACTCACAGGAAAGAACATGTGCTAGCCAACAAGCTTTTCATTAACAAATGTGGCGGATGTAAGATTGACGATGGTGTCGTCGTAATTTGACACTGTATTGGTAAATGTTGCCGTCCTACACTTTGCTTAAAATGTAAAGTGCTAAAAGAATCTATTTGCTTAAAAGAAAGTTAAGAGGTCACGCATTTGATGAAGGAACGATCGAGTGGATTTTGGGGTTAGCTGTAAATTTCACGTTTTCATTATGAAGTGAGGCGAACTATACCGCACAAAATTCTTAACAAAAAAAGGGGGCCTCAGCCCCCTCTTTTGAATGTAAATTAATTACCGTTGACTGTTCTGCGTTCACTTTTCATATAACGAGCAGCTTCCTCTTCGTCTTTTTTCATCTGAGACTCGAGTCTTACAAACTCGCTTTTTCATGTGAGAACCGACTGAGGCACGTGACTCACAAACAACATCATTATCAGCCATCTGCGTATTGGCTTCTTTGCCTTCTACATCAGATTGTGCCGACTCTGTGGAAGCACAACCCGCTAAAACACACAAACTTAGAGCAGTGAACAAAGTTTTCAATTTCATTATTTTTATCCTTACTTGTATTCATTTCACTAAAGGCCTGAGTTAAAAATGTCGGCCTTGCAATCCCTAAACATTACCAATTCCAAAATTAGCAATAAATTCATACTACGCCAGTGAAACAGAAAGTCAACAAAAGTTAACCAATAAAGGTACGCGCTTAAAATAGTTCAAAAATAGCCTATACTCTCGCGAGCACAATATTTTTCTTACCCGTTTTTTAGAAACGCTGTCTGTTAATGATGTTCATACTTGAACAACCAGCCTATTTCGGCTAGAAACTGGCTGTTGTCGCTTCAAAAATCACTTTTCATCGCTTTTACTCAATCCCAACAGAGAGACCTTCTGTTATATGTAGCTCACGCTATCGAAACGAATCAAGATGTCATTGATATATTCCTGTCAGGAATTACCTAAGAGGTGTAACTAAATAAAATACAACTCAGCAATAAAATCTAGGCAATAAAAAGGCCAGCAATGCTGGCCCTTTTCAGTTAACTTCTAACTCAAGTGATTAGAATCTGTAATCAGCTTGTAGGTAGAATGTACGACCGTATACATCAGCATAACGTGGGTCGAAACCAACTTGGTGACCAGCACCACCTGTACGTAGTGACATTGGTGGTTGCTTATCTAACAGGTTGTTAATACCGAACGTAACTGTTGTGTTATCGTCGAAGTTATAAACTGTTTGATAGTCCATTAGAGTGTAAGAAGGTACACGTAGTTGTACGCTTACACAGTCACCAAACGCATCAACCAATGAAACCGCACAGTCATCAGCTGATTGGAATTGGTCTTGGTAGCCAGACTTATAGTTTAGACGTACAGTGTGAGCGAAGTCACCGTGGCTCAACGTAGAAGAAATCTGTTGAGTCAAACGGAATGTAACTTCTTGGTCGTCACCAAAACGGCCTAAGCTAGTGATCCAGTCGTCAGTTGTACCTGGACGAGTATATGTACTTTCGATTGTGTAAGTACCAGACCAACGAGTCTTCAATTGACCGAACGATAGGTCGTTAGTCAAATCAACACTCCAGTCAACACCTGAGTATTTTGCACTACCTACGTTAGCTGAAGATTGGATGATTGCCAATTCTTGGTCACCCGTTGCAGCATTTGTACGTGTAGTAAATAGGTCGCGGTAACGAACTGGATCTGCGAAGATTTGGTCTTCAGTTAACTGAGTAACACGATCTTCCATTTCTACTTGCCAGTAATCAAGTGTGATACCGAAGCCAGTAGATGGAGCGAAAACGATACCAACAGTTGATTGCTTAGACGTTTCGAATTTCAGGTTTGTGTTACCTTTTTGGTATACACCGTACTGTACGCGGCCACCTTGCTTATCAGGACATGCTTGATATAGCGCGTCTGATGGGCTGAATGGACATACATAGTTACCACTTGTTACACCGAAATCAACTTGTGGACGTGCGATTGCAAGTAGTGAAGGTGCTTTGAAGCCTGTACCGTATGAAGCACGTAGTAATAGGTCTTCAGTTGCCTGCCAACGAGCACTCAACTTGTATGTGAAGTCGCTGTCACCTTTACTGATTTCGCCAACTTCACCAGTGTAGTTACCAACTTGAGCAGCATCTACGCCTGAGAAATCATCGTAACGACCAGCGATGTTCACTGTTACGTCATCGATAACTGGCATATCAAGTTCTGCGAAGATACCCATTTGTGAACGTTGTAGATCGTATGAAGTACCAGCTTCTAAGAATAGTAGTCTAGCTTCTTGGTTTGCTTCAGATAGTGAGTTTTCATACGTGTAATCACGGTAATCAACACCAGCAGCTACGTAAGCAAGACCACCTGGAAGATCAAATACTGGCATTGAACCTTTGAAGTCCGCGCCTTTCATCGTGATCTTTGTATTTTCCCAGTTACCGTGGTAGATAGCTGGAGCTAGCGCTTGACGGCTTGCATCGTCAAGTTCTTCGTTAGGAACAAATACGTTAACCGCACCAGTACCGATAACGTCTAAGAACTCGTCAAGTAATAACCAACCTGTTGGGTAGTTTTGATCTTGATCGCTCACAGAGTAAGTGAACGCACCTTCCCAATCGATTTCGCCAGTTAGACCACGAAGACCTGCTACGATATGTGTCGCAGTTGTTTCGTACTCAGTTGTACGGTTACCAGCAGGAAGTGAACGCCATTGAGCCTGAACACGGTCAATAGACGCGATTTCTTCTGCTGTCATACCTGATGGTAGGTTAGCAAGAACTTCATTCTTAACAAGATCAGAGACTCATATCAAGGTTGAAGAAACCTGTTGGGTAAGGAGCAATACGTGCTGTCATTGCTGTTTTTGTGTACATTGCAGTAGCAAAACCAGTTACGTCGTCAGCAACATTGAACAAACCGTTTAGTACAACGCTGTCCAATTTGTTTTCAGGCACTAGTTCGATTGTAGACGTGTAGTCAAACCAACATGCAGCACCGATTGCAGATGTGTCTTGTGCACAAGCACCAGTTTTGTTTGCATATGGGTTGTAAGTAGTTTGAGTTGAAACTAGCTCACCATCAGCGTTACGTGTTTGGTAACGGATACGCGCGTTACCTGGAATAGCGTTACCTGAACCGTTGAAGAAATAAAGTGGGTCAGCGAAATCTGGGTGTTCAAAGCTTAGGATACCAGTTTGACCAAATTTACGTTGTTTTGCTTTTAATTGCTCTTGGTCTTCATGAGTGAATGCAGCAGTTAAAGAGAAACCGTCACGGTCTAAATCACCAAAACCAGTAGACACGTTGAAAGTGAACGTAGAACCACCGTCTTCTTGTGGACGGTCGTAACGAGCTGAGAAAGTAGTTACATCAACGTTGTCTTTAAGAATGAAGTTAACAACACCAGCAATAGCGTCAGAACCGTAAAGTGCAGATGCACCATCAGTTAGAACCTCAACTTGCTTGATAGCAGAAACAGGGATTACGTTAAGGTTAACAGTACCGCCTGACGTTGCAGGAGCAATACGGCGACCGTTTAATAGTACAAGCGTGTAAGATTCACCGATATCGTGGATTGAAGCAGTAGAGATACCACCACCACCGCCACCTACTGAATCAGCAGATGTAGTGAAACCTTGCATTGCAGGAAGTTGTTGGATTAGGTCAGTTACGTTAGTAACACCAGTTTTTGCAATGTCAGCTGCACCGATAACTTGAACTGGTAGTGAACCTTCTAAATCAGTACGTTTGATTGCAGAACCTGTTACTTCAATACGCTCTACCTTTTCTTCTTCGGCACCTTGTGCTGCAGCACTTGCAGATACCATTGCGGTAGAAGCCGCACCAAAAGCGATCGCTAAGCGAACTGCTTTTGTAATTTTATTGTTTAACATTTATTTCTCCCTGGGCCACTAGCTGTGGTTTTTTAATAATATTTAGCTTTGTTAGTACCTATTGCTTACACAATAGAAACCAGACAAACGAAATACTAAACAAATTAACAACATCAGGTCAACACTATTTAGTTATATATTTGCAACATGCACAAAGTGTTAGTTTTCATTTTAGAAACAAATGAGAAATATTGTCAATGAATCAGAAAGTTATTAACGATTAAAAGCTGAGTACTTGTTGGGCATCCACAGAGGTCGAAGAAAGGTCAAACGCTTTAACCATGTCAAAAATAGGGTTCAGCTGCTTTTCTATATAGTAATTATAATCTATTGATATTAATGAAGGAAAAAGTCTAGGACCTTGCATAGTCTGAACGTATTCGACCATAAACCCAGGCTTTGGAATTGAGATTTCGCCATTTGCGATTGCCTGCTTAAGCGCTTTAATGTGAGGAGGTATATTTTTTGTGTAAAGTTCTAGTGATTGTTGCATCCTCTTTTTGTAAATTAATAGTTCATCAAACTCCCCTGCTGTTAATTTATTTTTGTAACGTAAATAAATATCTGCAAGCATCTTTGTTTCAAATAATGAAACAAAGAGTTCTTGTTGGAACAAGTGTGCTAACTTTGTCCAGTCACTTCGTACCGTCTCCATACCTTTGAAAACCAAGTCTTTATCACTACTTCCTGCGACTTTTCCGACGTAACGTTTCTTGCTGCCCGTCGCAAGGTGCCGAATTGTTGGCATAAAAAAAGGCTGATAATGTACTTCAAACTCAAGCTCTAAATGACTCTCTAGTCTGTATCGTTGTTGAAGTTCGCATCGCCAATTATGGTTTATTTTTTCAACAATTCTTTCTCCAATCCTAACACAATCTTGATGCTCTAAGTGTTCAGAAAGGTTTACAAATGTACTATCCGTATCGCCATAAATTACTTCGTACCCCATTTCTTCAATCCAATGTCGAGTCTGCTGCATGATTTCATGCCCTCGCAAAGTAATCGAGCTGGAGAGTCTGGGGTCATAGAAACGACAACCTTTCGATCCGAGCACACCATAAAGGCTATTCATGATAATTTTGATTGCCTGCGACAGTTGAGCGTCTTTTTCGCTTTTAGCTTTTTCTCGAGCCTCTCCTAATGTCGCAACTAGGCTGGGCAAATGATGATCAATCCGGGAAAATTGAGCATGGTTAAAACCCTCAATTGTATTTTCAGAATTATCGTTAGCTAATCCCAATATAAGACCCAAAGGATCAATCAAAAAGGTACGGATAATGGATGGATAAAGGCTTTTAAAATCGAGCACAATAACATTCTGATAAAGACCCGGCTTTGAGTCCATCACGTAGCCACCGGGGCTGTCGAAGCTGAGTCCATGCTCACCTAAATTGGGCGCAATGTAACCACTTCGATGTAACAGCGGTAAATATAGATTAGTAAACGCGACGACCGAACCGCCTTTTCGTTCTAGTTCCAGCCCTGTAAGCTGTACTCGGCGAATGGCAAATTCGAGAAGGTGTAGCTTATCAAAGATTTTTAACACCAAGTCACAGTCTTGAAGGTTATATAGCGCGAGAGCCTGCTTATCTTCTTTGAATAAGCGATTGATTTCTTCCATCCGATCGTCATGGCTGATTAACTTATTTTCACCCAGAACTTCTCCGGCGACTCGATTGAGTTTGAAGCTTTCAAATTGGTAAGTTGCGTTTTTGAGTGTATCAATACCATCTAACACGACACGACCAGGCACCGTCAGTTTGACAAATTGGCCTTGCTGTAGATACACAGGTTCATTGTTACGACCAATATTGAGAACGATCCCCAATGCATCTGCGCGCTCTTTTAACACTCTAAAATCGAATTCTATTACGTTCCAGCCGATGATGATGTCGGGGTCAAGTTGCTGAAAGAACCCATTTAACCGTTCAAAAAGCGCAATTTCATCTTTTACCCATTCAAGCTCGCCATTTACAGCAGCATCAGAATTGTCTCCAATCATGATAACTTTGTTACCGAACTCGCCTTTCAAACCAACGCAGTAAAGAACGCCACTAATACTGCACTCAATATCTAAAGAAACTACGGAAAGTTCGGGCACATAACGTTCATTGGGCTTAACTTTTGCGTTACGGATTTCTATGTAACTGTGTTTAACCGTCATTTCACCCGCAGCCCAAACTCCGCCTTTGATAAACCGTTCCATTAGAAATCTATCAGCTACACGAACGTCATCTTCATAAATTGGCAATGATTCTTCTAACAACGCTCGAGCGGTGTAAAATTCATTTAGAACGTCAAAGTAGCAGGCAGATACAGCCTCGCCATTAAAGTGCTTTAAGTTTAACGTCCGAAACGTGCTCGCAATTCTATTTGTCCGTAAAATTCGCTGTGCTCGTTCAACATGCTTATTTAGTATAAAAAGCACCGCTGGCTGTGGTTCTGAGATAACTTTAATTGGCCCTTGCGATGAACTCAGCCACAGCACAACATACGTTTTACCGTTTGTTGTGACTGTTTGCCTCGATAACAAGAACCCTTCGATTACAACTTGTGTCAACTTACTTCACCACCTACAATGTCGAACACTGTAAGTATATACATATTAATTTAAGAACTCGAATTCACACGAATGCTATCCGACAGACTTAAAAAAACGATTCGCGATGCTCATTTACGGATCGCAGAGCAATTACCAGACTATAAAAGTAGACCTAGTCAAAATTTTTTGGTCGCGGAAATCGCCAAGACGCTGGCTGGTGAATATCATCGCACGCAACGCATCTGTGTTATCGAAGCTGGCACCGGAACGGGTAAATCATTGGCGTATGGACTTGGCGCGATTCCGCTTGCCCTTTCTCAGAAAAAGAAACTGATTATTTCAACAGCAACTGTCGCGCTACAAGAACAATTAATCGGTAAAGAATTACCTTTCCTACAGCAGCATTCTGGCTTGGATTTTAAGTTTGATTTAGTTAAGGGTCGCCAACGGTACATTTGCGCTCAAAAATTATCGAGCGTTTTTCAAGAGGATTCTCAGAGTAGCTTTCTTCCAACACTCGCATCACCGCTAACGAATCAAGAACAAACCTTGCTTGAAGATCTTCAAAAAAGCTATTTTAGCAAAACATGGAGTGGGGACAGAGACTCTTGGCCAAGTGCTATTCCCGAGACGGTTTGGAATCTCATCGTTTGCGATAAACATGCCTGTCAGAGACAATTAAAGTCGCACCAAACTTGCCCATTCCACCTCGCTCGGCAAAAAATTCTGCAGATGGATGTACTCGTCATAAATCATGCATTGTTACTGGCTGATTTAGAGTTGGGCGGCGGGAAGATTTTACCTGAGTTAGAAGACTCCTATTACGTCATTGATGAAGCCCATCATTTACCAACGATTACTAGAGACTTTTCTTCTGCAGCAGCGACTATCAAGGGAACAATAGAATGGCTCGAGAAACTGTTAAAGTTTAGCGGTAAGCTATCCGCGCTTATCGTATCTCAAAAAGCAATTGGGCAGAACTTCAAGTTAAACGACGCAATAAATGATGCAACCAAACACTTAAAACAAGTGAGAGACATCCTCGACAACGCTGACTACGAATACAACGACGATGAACACTATCGCTTTGCCCACGGTCAAATACCTGAGAGTCTATTAAACCAGGCAAGTAGTATTGCAGAAGCGACATTGGACGCACTTCGATGCCTCACAAAAATGCATGATGCGCTTACTTCTGACATGGCCGATGGCGACGTTAAAGGTCCTATTGGGGAACCTGCACTATTAGAATCAGGCCAATACATTTCTCGCTTAGAATCTTTAAACAAACTCTGGTTTTGTTACGCATCAAAAGCTGAAAGTAAAACCCACGCACGTTGGATAAAACGGTTAGTTTATAAGAATCACCACGACTATTTGCTGTGTGATTGTCCGATAGAAGTGGGCTTTTATTTAAAAGATGAGCTTTGGCAAAAGTGTGCAGGTGCAATCCTCTGCTCAGCAACATTAACAGCTCTTGGAAACTTTGATCATTTTTCCTATGAAAGTGGATTGGCGAAGGAGCCTGGCGTGAAATTCATCAAAGCGCCCTCTCCTTTTGATTATCCGAAACAAGCTATCTTACATATTCCAAAAATGGATGTTGAACCTACTGACACAAAATACAGTGACTATCTAAGTCAAATCTTGCCAAAACATTTAGACAAACAAGGGGCAAACCTTGTTCTTTTTGCGTCTTATTGGCAAATGGAGCATGTTGCGAAAGCACTTCGGAAAAAAGGATGGTCGTTACTCGTTCAAGGTGAAGCGTCACGAGAATCAACGCTGCAACTGCACCGCTCAAAAATAGATGGTGGCAATGGCAGTATTTTGTTCGGCACGCAAAGTTTATCCGAGGGCCTCGACTTACCGGGTAAGTATCTTGAAAATTTGATTATTACAAAAATTCCATTTGCAGTGCCTACCTCACCCGTTGAAGAAGCTCAGGCAGAATTTGTCCAAAGTAAAGGCGGGAACCCTTTCTTGACTATTACGGTTCCCGAAGCCTGTAAGAAATTAGTACAAAGTTGTGGTAGACTCCTGCGCAAAGAGTCTGATTTTGGCAGAATTACTATTTTGGATCGTCGACTTATCAGTAAGAAGTACGGTCAATCTATGCTGGATTCACTCCCGCCTTTTACTCGGAAAATAGAATATTAATGATGGAATTTGCCTTAGAACCAGCTACTTGGGCTTTGTTGTGTGCCGTTGCTATGGCTGCAGGCTTTATTGATGCAATTGCCGGTGGTGGCGGTATGCTTACGGTGCCTGCATTATTAACCGCTGGCCTCCCCCCTCATCTTGCACTCGGCACAAATAAACTCGCTGCAAGCTTTGGTTCAGTGACCGCGAGTTTTGCCTACTATCGTCAACGTCTGTTTGACCTTAAGTTTTGGATGCAGTCGGTATTTGCGACTGCAATTGGTGCGCTGTTAGGGACGCTTTTAGTTGATCATTTGAGCATCGACTTTCTCAATAAGCTTATTCCCGTTATTATTATTGCCGTGGCGTTTTACAGTTTGTTTGGAACGTTAAGCCACTCAGATAGTCACAACTTACCTCACGTTACTCGATCTTTGAAACTTAAACAGTGGATACAAGGACTCAGTCTGGGTTTTTTCGATGGTATGGCAGGCCCAGGTACAGGTACGTTTTGGACCGCTTCAAACAGCCTACTTTATAAAATGAGCCTTTTGTTGAACTGTGGTTTGGCTCGTTCAATGAACTTTGTCTCCAACTTTATCTCGCTCATTACTTTCGTTGCACTAGGCCACGTTAACTTCTTACTGGGCATTTCAATGGGGGCTTTTTTAATGTGTGGTGCGTGGTTTGGCGCACAATCTGCGATTAAGTTTGGCAATAAGCTCATTAAGCCTATTTTTAATAGTGTGGTGATAGTTCTGGCAATAAAGTTAATTTACGAGGCCTATTTATAAATGATGAAAGCGGTCGACAAATTAACATGGCATGTCGAAAATCTCGTTTCTCAAGCGGAGGAATTTGATAAGGCTAAATGGTTTGATAAAAACCGCTACATTCAGTCTCAGCCAAGCCTTTTTAGTAATCGATTGTTCGTAAGTAAAAGTCTTAAGTTACGTGATTACGTTGATGAAATAGTACAATCACTCGCATCACTGCCCCCTGAAACTCATCGTCATGCGTATCAATTTGCTATCACCAAAATCGGTGAACAAATTGAAGCCGTTATTAAAGTACTAAAATCAACACCTGTTTGGGCAAAAGAAAATAAACCCAGCACTCAGAAGCAACAACAATATCGAAAAGCTGTTACGAGAATCATGCAGTCATCGCATGAACTTTATCAAGAGCTTTCACAGAATCACGAATTTGAAAGACGTCTGATGGACATGATAGAAGAGCGAAAACGGCTCCTCGATGACGCAAGCAAAACTGACGTAGAGAAATTAAATAAAGAAATTTTCGCACTACATATGCGACTTGGTCGATGTCGAAAAGCCATCGCAGCAACGGAGGAGAAAATTCTTTTTGCTGAGAAACAAAGTCGGTCATGATTTTCTATTCCTCAAGTTACTCCAATCTAGACTTACCTGAGCGGCATCGTTTTCCAATTGAGAAATATCGAACGCTCTATGAAACCTTGTTAGCGTCAGAGCTTGCGCCTTTACTCCGACTTCGTGACGACCCAATCGACGTAAGTAAAATTAAATTATGTCATCAATCCGATTATGTCGACGCGTTTCTAGCTGGATGCTTAGACCCAACAGCGGTTAAAAAAATGGGTTTCCCTTGGTCTCCCGAACTAGTAAACCGCACTCTCATTTCTCTGGAGAACGCTCGGCAAAGTGCCTTATATGCCCTTAATCATAATTGGGCTGTAAACTTGTCAGGCGGCTACCACCATGCTTTGCCCGCCGCAGGGGCTGGATTTTGCATATTTAACGATTTTGCTGTGGTTGCACATGACTTAATACATCAAGAGTTGGTTGACCGAGTTCTTATTTTTGATTGCGACGTTCACCAAGGTGATGGTACCGCATTACTTTGTGAGCATAATCCAAGTATCATTACCTGTTCTATTCATTGTGAGCAAAATTTCCCACGTTCAAAAGCTCAATCTGATCTCGACTTTCCCCTACCAATCGGAACGAATGACACTCCGTACTTAAACACAGTGCACGAAGCATTAGACTTAGCTATTCGCCTTTATCAACCCGATATTGTCCTCTACAACGCTGGAGCCGACATCTCAACACATGACGAATTGGGCTTATTGAAGGTCAGCCTCCAAGGTGTAAAAGACAGAGATAACATCGTACTGAGCCGCTGTTTTGAAGCATCCTTACCCATTGCCATCGCGCTTGGTGGCGGTTATCAGCGAAATACTGAACGGCTAAATAAAACGCACAACCAACTTTTTAATGCATTACTCGATAACCTGATTAACTTGGTATAAACTCATTTAGGGTTAACAAGTTAGGGAAGGTTAAAAGATGCGATTACATGATGATGTTCATAACTACTACGAAAAGATCATGCTCGATAAAATCGTCGCGAAAGGACTTGATAAACAGTATGACGAAGATGTGATGGCTGACTTCTGTTGCACTGTATTAAACCAATTACCGTCTCGATATATTCGTTATGATGTTGATATGGCTTTTTATTTGTCACAACACGAACGAATTCAAATGGAGAAGCGAGTCGATGTGGCGATTGATGTCGCAATTTCTCAAGTTGCAAAAAAACGTACCGAGGTTAAGGAATGAGCGAGTTGAAAAGTGCCCCTGTTCATATTCAACTTGCCGTTGATTTAATCCTGTTGCTTGAGCAAAATGACATTCACCCAGCTCAAGCACTGGACGCACTAGACATCGTTAAGCAGGATCTAGAACGTAAACTCGCACATTCAAGCGCCGCGGTTGAGGGCTAACGCCGCTCGTTTAGTTTATGCTGAGCAAAAAAGGCTGCATCTTGTTCACCTTCTGAATCACATAAAAAGTAGGCTACATCATCTCGAGTTGGTGTTGGTTTTTGATGTTTGCCGTTTTCCCAATAAAGCACCGCAAACTTAATGAGTTCCCGTAAATAACAATGATCCCAAGCATAGTGGCAGTATCCATGATTTGGGCTTAGATATGGTTCATAACTCAGTGATACTGAATTCACTAAACGGCTATTTTTGAATTCAGCAAACGCCTTTGCGTCATGTTCAGCGGCTTCTCCACAAAAATAAGCGACATCTCGCCTCGGAGGTAAAGCCTGAGGTAAACCGAACTTTTCACCTACCCCCCACATTCTACGACAATCCATGAGATAAAGTGCTGTGCTATCGCATGATCCCAGCTTAATGCAATAAACATATTACGACTTCCTAGTTAGTTGTTAAAACCTTATTTTAGCTAAAAACGAGACAAACGTTTTGAGTTAGCGCAAGCACACAGATAACATTTAGTGCATATCCATATACTCAAGGTGAATTTTTAACCACCCTTTCACTTTGAGTATTTGCAACTAAACTCCCACAAAAACGACATTATTATGCAAAAGGCAAACTGTTAACATGAAAACAAAACATACCTACTCCCTGTTTTACATATTTAACAACATTATAATCCAATAAAATTTTGCAATATTTTTTGCATAAAAACCCTTATAATGTGGGTAAAAACCTATATAATCCCATCTTTCTTGCATAATCATATTTGTACCACTTTTGCTGGTCTTGTTTATCTGTTTACACAATGTTTAGTTATTGGGTTGCTAAAAACAAATAACAGGATTGAGGATTAAAATGTTGATAAAAAAACTACAACCGAGTTTAGTTGCGCTCGCCATTGCTGCGAATATTTATGACGTGCCGAATGCCTACGCTGATGAAGCGTCGGCAGACAAAGGCATTGAAACTATCCAAGTTACAGCCACACGTCGTGCAGGCACGGTCCAAGAAGCACCGTTAAACATCACAGCTGTTGATGCTGATGTAATGAGTGATCAAAATATTGGCGACTTGGAAGATGTTGCGCGTTGGGTACCTGGTCTAACCGTAACGGACCAAGGTGGCCGCGAAGGGTCACCGATCATTGTTCGTGGTCTTAATACCAACTCTTCTGAACGCGCTTCTGATTCCGGCACAGTCGCAACTTACCTTGGTGAAATCCCTCTTAACCTCAATCTCAGGTTGACCGACATCGAACGTGTCGAAGTTTTAATTGGGCCACAAGGTACGCTATATGGTGCAGGTACACTCGGCGGTGCTATTCGCTATATGTTAAAAGCCCCTGTGTTGGACATGATTGAAGGCTCAGTCTCCGCGGATGCTTTTTCAATGAATGAGAGCGGTTCAACGGGTAATGAACTCGGTGTGGTCTTTAACTTACCCTTGATCCAAGATGAACTCGCTGTGCGCACGAGCTTGAATCGTTATCACAATCCAGGCTTCATTGATTACAACTATGTGTCGAAAAATCCAGGCTTTAGTAATCAAGATCCAAATTGGACCGACAAACAAGACGTTACTGAAAACATACGTAAAGTCGAAGACGCAAACGATGAAACAATTACAACTGCACGAGTTTCTGTTCGCTGGGAAGCAACTGAATCAGTCAACGCGACACTAAATTACTTTTACCAAAAGCAAGAAAATGGCGGCAATGCAATAACACAATACCAATCACTCGCATCAAGCCACCCGCTCAATGGTACTATTGGCCGTTACGAATCAGCATATCGTGTTGAAGAACCAAATGAGCAAAAAAATGATCTTCTTAGCTTAGAAATTAATGCTGATTTAGAATTTGCCGATTTAGTATCAGCGTCCGGTTGGTCAAGCTATGACCAAGTAGGTCAACGCGATCAAACGGATCTTCTTTACGATATTTGGCCAGGCTACGCTGACTACCCAACATTTACAGCTTTAACAAAAGATACCAGCAAGCAAGACAGCTTCACGCAAGAAATACGGTTAGTTTCAAAGGGTGATAGCAAGCTTAACTGGATCGCGGGAATTTACTACAACAAGGTTGAGAGTAAGTCAGATGACCGTGAATACACTCCTGGATTGACTGAGTTTTGGGGTGGTGGCATCCCAAATATCGAAACGGATTTGGAATATATTGCGCTGAGCGAAACCAACAGCAAAGAGTCTGCGTTGTTTGGCGAGATTGGTTATGAAATCACAGATGCTTTCAATGTCACACTTGGTGCGCGTTTTTATAAGTATGACGTAACTACGTCATCGGGTTCGGCTACACCTCTTTATAGTGGTGATGTTAGTGATTTCAACCAAATTACACTCGAGTCTATAAATGCGAACGACAACGGTAGTTTGTTTAAATTTAATGCTAACTACACTCTAGATAACGGTGTTCTTACGTATTTTACCGTGAGCGAAGGTTTCCGTCTTGGCGGCGGTAATGGCTTAGAAGCCTGCCCAGAAACATTACCTGACCAACAAATTATTTGTGCTCTGCCTCATGAATTAGATTACCAGCCTGACACAACGACAAACTATGAGCTTGGCTTTAAGTCAACATGGTTTAAAAATCGCCTGCATTTCAATGCTGCGCTCTTTAGCGTTGATTGGAACGACGCTCAAATTTCAGCTGTCACGGTCAATGGTCAAGAAATCATTACCTCAAATGCTGGCGCTGCTAATTCAAAGGGGGTTGAATTATCAACTCGCGCAATTTTATCGGATAACTGGACTGTCTACGCAACCTATTCCTATGCAAAAGCAGAGTTAACGGAAGATGCCCCTGCATTATTTAGAGTGTTTAAAGAAGACGACGGTTACACTCCTGAACAAATCGCGCTTTATCAGCCTTATTATAACGGCAGTAAAGGCGACCGTTTACCTGGGGCGCCTGAACACCAAGCATCATTCGGTGTTAGTTATGAACAGGAAGTCTTCGGCGATACCATGGTGAACATTAACTACGGTATTACCGCTCAAAGCGACATTTACACGAAAGTTGGTTTGAAAGCCGATGGCGAAATTTTACCGGGTTACGCACTTAGTAACCTAAGTGCAAAATTTGCCAAAGATTCGTGGTCAGCGACCGTATATGTCGATAATCTATTCGATAAATACGCGTTTACCTCTGTGCGTCGTGATAAATCTTGGGCTGGAATGGGTCACTTTGAAGAGTTAAACAAAGCTTTGCCTGAGCTTCAGCGAGTATATGGTCACTATACTACCAAGCCTCGTACGATTGGTGTTAAAGTCACCTATAACTTTGAAATTTAAATGGTGAGGGGCGGCAGCCCCTTTCTTCTATGTTGAATTACCAAGCCTTACTTGACGCAATCGAACAAAACAAAATTAAACCTGTGCATGAAGCTATTGTGTCACATCTCAGTCAGTATCCTGAAGATCACGTTGCGTATTATGTGCTCGCGATACTTAACATAAAATTGAGAAATATTGCGAAAGCCATCGCCATTTTAGACAAATGCCTTAGCATCCAACCTTGTTCAAAATACACCGTAGAAAAAGCAAAACTCTTATTGTTTTCGAATCAACCATTACAAGCAAAAGCAATCTTAGATGCTATTACGCCCGAGAGTACCCTCGTGGCGGTGGAGTTAGATACCATTGCTAACATGCACCTGCGTTTGAGCCAGTTTGCAAGCGCCAATGTATTTTTCGAGCGAGCTTACAATGCCGCATCCGACAACCCCAACATCAGTCTTAATTTCGCAATAAACGAAAAAATGAGAGGAAATGTAGAAAAAGCACATAGCATATTGGTCAAACTATGCAAAAAACACCCTGCATTCATTCGAGCTCAAGTTGCTCTTTCTGAACTTTCTGACTCAACGAGTTCTCAGGAAAGAATTGGTGAATTAGAAAAGTTGTTAACCCAAAGCAGTACTATTCCACAGGCACAGTACGACCTATACCACGCCCTTGCGCTCGAATTTGAAAAACTAGGAGAGCTTGATTCTGCTTGGCATTGTTTCAATCTAAGTAAAGTTGCTGTTGAAAGTCTAATTGGTTTTGACAATGCAACATATGTTCGTTTCATTGAAGAACTTAAAGGGGCTACAAATACCCCTATTCAATTTGAGGCCTTTGATGATATTGAGCCAATCTTTGTCGTAGGCGTGCCTCGTTCTGGCACAAGTCTTACTGAACAGCTTTTGTCTCATTCAGACCATTTTAAAGCGCTAGGTGAACTCGCTACCTTCCCTCAATGTTTAGGTGTCAACAACAACTTGATTCAAACTCTAGAAGCATTAAAACAAGAATACATCACCGGTGAGGCATGTCGTCGATATCGCGAAATGTATCTATCGCTAAGCCAAGGAAAACGCGGCATTGACAAGTTTCCATTCAATTATTTGTTTGTCGATATACTCGCAAAAGCGTTCCCTAAAGCCAGTTTTGTCTTTGTACATCGAGACTGCAAAAACTCTGCTATTGCTAATTTTAGACAACATTATCAGCCAAATAGTCCTTTTCATCACTACAGTTTCAACTTTGAGCATTGCCAACTCGTCACAGAACTCGCCGACAGTTTAAGGCTACATTTCACCAATAAACACCAGCAAGTGTTTGATTTATCTTATGAGAAGTTAGTACATAACCCAAGTGAAGTGTTGACGGATCTATGTCACTTTTTGAACGCTGACTTTGATCCAGAGATGCTCAATTTTCATCAAAAAAACTACTATTCTGCGACGGCGAGTAAGTTGCAGTTACGTAAGCCACTGAACCAAGACGGTCTATCTCGCTACAATGGATATATAAAATTGATTGGTGGGAAAAATTAAAGACTAAACACGTTCGCGACCCATTATATAAAAGTAGCGAGTCTCACGAACGTGTTTAGGCTTACCTACATTTTTTGTATACCGTATTGGCGTATTGCATTTAACACCTGACGGTTCTTTTGTAACTGTTGTTGTGCTTTATGTTTTAACTGTTCTACGTGGGCAAAACATTGTTTGGCGACTTCATCTCGGTGACAAGCAAACTGATAGGCTAGCGCATCAACCTCGAATCCCATGCCATTTAAAACGTATTGATAACTATCTTGAGGGAATGGCTCAAAAACATGCTCAAAATCGTATTTACTCACCGGCCTATCGTGCCAGTCTTCTAACATTAGACTCAAACTTTGCGGTATAGACTTTGGCAACTTATTCGCTTGCCAAAACGGCTCTTGTCGTTTGGAAAGCACGTAGTGCATCTTGATAAAATCGATGGTTCGTTGCCAACGAAAGTGAAAGGACTGATTGTATTTTTCAGCAGAGCGGTTCATCTGACGGTCATTGCGAGGAAAAAGTTCAGCGATCATATTTGCCGAAGCTTCAATCAAAAAAATAGCCGAGGCTTCCAGTGGCTCCACAAATGCGGCAGAAAGCCCTACCGCAACACAATTTTTGTGCCAGAACTTTTCTCGATAGCCACAATTCATTTTAATATGCTTGGCGTTTAGTTTTCCTTTTTCGTCTCCGATGTATGTTCTAAGAATGGATTCTGCTTCATCGCTACTCATATAATCAGAACAAAAAACATGTCCCGTGCCCCGCCTTGACTGAATGCCAATATCCCAGATCCAACCAGCGGATTGGGCTGTAGAAATGGTCGCACTCGCAATATCTTGCTCTGCTGATTCATAAGGCACTTGTATCGCGATAGCTTGATCAACCAATAGCTGATCTTTGATAGAGCAAAACTTTACGCCAAGACTCTTGCCAATCAATAGTGCTTCAAAACCCGTGCAATCAATGTATAGATCGGCAATCAGACGCCCTGCATTGTCGGTGTCAACCGAAGCAATTCCCGTATCGTCAGAATGAACTTGCACTACATTTGCGATAAGGTGCTTTACACCTAATTGTTGTTGTGCATGTTCTTTAAGTAATTCCACAAGCTTACCGGCATCTAGATGATAAGCGTAATTCTGAAGACCTTCATAGGGCCGATTTGTAATGAGCTTGGGTGACAACCCTGCTTCACTTAATGCGGGTTGTACACTGACAGTATCAGCATAACTTTGACCTTCCGAATACTTATACCAATAAGGTGTAAGGTTGAGTTCAGCGCTATCTAAAATGGAGGTAAAAGCATGATAATAGTGATGATTCACGCCATTTATTGGGGGCTGATGCCAATTTACAAACTTGGTGCCTTGTTTAAAAGACGCGTCAGTTCGATTTAAAAATGTTGCTTCATCAATACCAATACTCGCTAGCGTTTTACGCATAGTGGGCCAAGTTCCTTCCCCTACACCTATCGTTGGTATATCGCTCGATTCCACTAAGGTAACTTGGACCCCTTCAGGTGAATTCGCACTCAGTGTCCTTGCCAATTTTGCTGCTGTTAACCAGCCCGCGGTCCCCCCTCCAACAATTAGAATTTTTTTCATAATTTAAATCCTCGTAAACCCATGGAGTTGAACTTTTTTAAGTAAGTCTCGGTGTGAAGGCAGATGTTTCACGAGCTTTTCTGATAACTCAGCAACAGCCGTCATTTTTTTAGCAGCAAGATGTTCATCAACAATCAATGGGTGGCTTGCCTCAATCTTTGTGTCAAACTCTAATCCATAAAGCACGTAAAGATAGCTATCTAAATTAAAAGGCTCCCATGCTTGTTCGAAATCATAACGAGTAGGAGGACGAGTTTTCCAGACCTTAAGGTTTTCTTGAAGGTTAACAGGGATAGAATTCAAATCGCAGTTGTCTTGCCAATATGCTGTATCTCGTCTGTCAGAGATACAGTAATGTAACTTAATAAACTCAATTGTCCGCTCCATTCGCATTGTAAATGAACGATTAAATTTATTTTCTACGTACAGCATGTGTTCTCGCGAGGCCGGCATTTGATCCGCTAACATATTTGCTGCCGCATCAAACAAAAATATGGCTGATGCTTCTAACGGTTCAACAAACCCACCCGACATACCAATTGCGACACAGTTTTTATGCCAAAATTTTTCTCGGTAGCCTAATTTGAGCGGAATAACTCTTGCTTCACATCCCTTTGCATCATCACCTAAATAATCTCTAAGCGTTTGTTCTGCAGATTCAATTGTCGTGTATTTGCTACTAAAAACATGACCGACTCCACGACGATTAGTCAACGCAATATCCCAAATCCAACCGGCATCTTGTGCCGTCATTATCGTATGGCTTGGAATTGTGACATTTTCTGATTTATACGGGACCTGTATAGCAATCGCTGTATCATTAAAAATAACATCACTAATGTCATGCCATGGAATACGATACGTTTTTTCGATAAGAATTGGGTTACTTCCGCTACAATCAACAAATAAATCACCGTCAATTGTTGGTGCAGTATCACTATCGGTATGAAGTTTTACAATGTACTCTTGTGCATCAAGTTCAACCTCTTGTACATTCGCAAGAACATGGTTAACACCAAGTTTTTCAACGCAGTGCTTAGTTAAAAATGCCGCAAATTTACCTGCATTTAGATGATATGAATATTCTTGTACCGCCATATACTCTGGCGTGGTCATTTCCTTAGGGCCACGATTAGCATCACAAACATGGCTTTGCGATGCTACAGCGTAGTCGTAACGCTGTGAGGTTCTATTCATTAACCAATAAGGCGCTAAACTGAAATCGTATGAAGAATGATTAACTGTATTTAGAGGATGGTAGTAACGATGAGTTTGACCATTTTTGGGCACATTCCAATTAACAAATAATGCCCCTTGTTTGAATGTTGCGTCACATTCCCGCATAAAATCCGCTTCAGCAACACCTATTTTTTTGAGTGTTGCGCGTAAATTAGGCCAAGTACCTTCTCCAACACCTAAAATAGGAATATTTGGCGATTCAACCAATGTGACTTTCTTATTTGTATTTGACGTCACTTTAAGTTGTTTAGCAAGCGTCGCTGCAGTTAACCACCCTGCTGTGCCGCCGCCCACGATAACGATGTGATTTATTGGCTGTGTCATTTTAACTCCCTAACAACTCAAGTTAAATTAAAACAGAGTAGATATAATGTGAACCAAATCTTTTCAATTTATTGAAGTGTCGCTGACGAATCATTATGTTTCTAAGCGACTAAAAACGGAGATACTCTCATTGACTTCAGTCTATTTCGAATGGTTTGTCGTCAGTGAAAAGTTGCATAAAAGGAAGGCATAAGCCTTCCTTTTAATACGACCTTAAAAGCGATAAGACACTTTTAAGTACGTGTTACGACCATTGTCTGCATGTAAACGCATGGCGTTGTACACACTGAGACGTTGGACGGTTGTTTCTTCAAGCAAGTTTGTCGCTTCTAAGCTTAAATCTACATTTTCATTTACATGCCATGTCGCAGAAAGGTCAAGGAAGGCATGCGCATCCCAGAATGCATTACCACCGATGCCTGTACTTTCTGCAATGTAATCATCGCGATAGTTATAAGCTAGGCGAAGTGCAACCAGTTCAGTCTCATAATAACCGGTTAAGTTATAGGTGAGTTTAGAAAGTCCTGGTAAACCTTCTTTTTTAACGCCAACAAGCGCACCGTTGCTATCAAGTTGGTTAGCAAGCCCATATCCCTCAGCATAAGTAACGTTAGCAAGTAATCCAAAGTCGCCAAATGACTGCTGATATTGGAACTCTATGCCTTCTATCTTGCCACCTAAGCCTTGAACGTTCTCTTTAAGTATTCTGGTTTCACCGTCCACTTCTAATTTACTCACCTTACCACCTGAGATAACGAATGATGAGATGTCTTTATTGAAGAGTGTGACAGAGAAAAGTGAAGACTCGTTGAAATACCATTCAACACCGATATCCGCTTGCGTGGCGCGATATGGGTCTAAGTCAATCGAACCACGTGTATAGGTTTTCGTCGTATCGTTATAACTCGAAGCTGGATTCATATAGCTGTAGTTAGGACGACTCATCACTTTGGATGCAGAAGCGCGAAGAATTACATCTTCCGCAAGATCCACAGCTAAGTTGAAGCTTGGCAACCAATCGGCATAGTCATTCTTTTCTTTTTCAATGCTGCTTAAGCTCACGAAATCATAATATTGTGCAGAGGCTTCTGTTGATACGTAACGTAGACCAACGTTTCCTCGGTAACTTTCACCAGAAAAATCACCTTGCACATAAGCTGCAAAGATATCTTCTTTAACTTTACCCCAACCAGCTTTTTGAAGCGTTGAACCCGTCTTGAATTTGTCAACGTGAGCACGTACTTTATCGCCATCAACACGAGCAACATTGCGTGGAGAACCGTCAATTAAACCCACACCAGAGTGATCAAATGTACCATCTGCAAAATCAGCTTTAGTAAGCAAATTGCCATTAGCATCAAGATTTACTCCAGCACCTAAATCCCACTTATTAGCATAACTAGAAAATTCGTGGTCACGGAGTTTTAGACCGGTTTTGATATTCGTCACAGCGCCAAACTCAACTGGGAAATCGAAATCAATTTGTGCAAAAGATTCTTCGTCTGAACGAATTGTTTCAACAACGTTAGGTACACCCATCACGTATTCTGCATGATTACTTGCATCTGTTCCAACTGGCTGAAGTAACATGTCTTTTGAATGAGTCATATCAAAGATGATTTGTTGGTTAGGTGCTTGCGACGTCCAACCAATTCCATAGTTGCCGCCATCACCACCAGATGCTTCTGTTTTACCAATCTTAGCGTTTAGTGAGTAGTTGTCCGCTTTATAGTCGACATCAACTGAATACACTTTTGTGTCCACTTCAGCATTTCGTGTATTTTGGTCATCATAAGGACCTCCCGCAAAAGTACCATTTACAGCGAAACCTTCTGTTGGGGAAAGACCTGTCGCACCGGTAACTTTACTATTAAAATCTGCAGCATCACTGCCTGCGATAATCAAATAGTTTTGGTTCGAGTTACCAGCATCTAAGTCGACACCGAAATAGTTTAACGAGATGTCTAAATTAGCGCTTGGGGCGTACTGGACAACGAAATTCAGCGCATCACGTTTACGAGTTTGATTAAACTCAGCAATACCTGCACCCGCCCAACTGTCGTCTAAATAGTTTTCTGCTTTATGCGCACGGCCAACCGTTTCAAGCGTGGATAGTGCACCTAAGAACCCCCACGTTTCTTCATCGTTTTTCCAACTTACAAGCCCAGTTCCACCGTAACCTGTACCATCAGAAATGCTATTATCTTGTGCTTCAAGTGATCCAAAAATAGTTAATGAATCTAATTGCAGAGGTTTACGTGTACGCATGACCACCGTACCACCTACACCACCTTCATCAATAGAAGCAGTCGGCGATTTGTATACATCAACGCCCGCAACCATTTCCGTTGGCATGAGATCCATGTCAAATGAACGTGTCATTGCTTGTTGAGAAAACCAACCCGTCGATGCTACGTAATTACCATTTAAAGATACGTTGGTTAGCTCAGGGTTTGTTCCCCTAATTGACACTGAACCACCTTCACCCGCAAAGTTACGAGTGATCGACACACCCGGAATACGTTGCAGCGACTCTGCAATGTTCTTGTCCGGCATCTTACCAATGTCTTCTGCCGTAATAGAATCGACGACTGCATTAGCAAAACGTTTGGTATTTAATGACGCTTCCAAAGAGCGTCGAATACCGCGAACTTCGATGACTTCAACACTTTCGCTAGCTTGGTTTTCGTCTGCGGCATAGGCGATGTTAATGGATGCTGTACCAGACAAAATCAAACCAACGTTTACCGCCAGTAAGCTTTTCTTAAAATTATTGGTAAACACAGAATTCCCCTTGTTATTTTTTTGCATTCAACCTTGCAATAATGACAACGCTGTCAATCTTACTTTGTACAACATAGCGCCAAAAGAACAAATAATCCACAACTTATCCAAATAATTTATTGTAATTTTTTCATCTTTAACATTTAAGTATCATTTTCTAGGGCGGAGTATTGAAGTAGAAGATTAAAACATCAGAAGGGATAGAACAAAAAACATACTACCCAGTAAGGAGAAACCGCTTTTGCATTATTGAAAAGCGGTCTTTATTGCTAAAGGAGTATATGGATGCTCAGCGCTCTAGCCGCGCCATCGCTTTGTTAAGCCCATCGAGCCATTGGCGGTGTAGCATTAAATTACGCTTTGCATTATCTAAGTGTACCGGATTTTCCCCAAGTATCTGCTCACATTTCTCAAATTCAATATTGTTCATATTAGGTAGATCAGTCGAATACTGCATGCCATACAACACATACTGGAAGTTTTTATCATCAAACAACTCAAAACGACTAAAAAAATCGGATTGGATGGGAGGCCTTAGCTTAAATTTCTGCAACTTTTGAGTTAGTTCCTTCGACCACGTTCTAACATCCCTATTTTCTTCCCAAAAGCCGCTGTCTTGTCGGTCAGAAATACAATAATGCAGTTTGATAAAGTCCACAGTTCTATCCCACGCATACCTAGTCGCTCGATTAAAATCTTCTTGGAGCGTAGGAATATCTTCAATTGTTCTTGGAAAATTGCGACACAATAATTCCGCAGAAAAATCTGTCAATAAAATTGACGTAGCTTCCAATGGCTCAACGAACCCCTGTGCCAGTCCCAACGCTACACAATTTTTATTCCAAAAAAACTCTCTATAACCAACTTCCATTGGTATTTTTCTCGGATTGAAATCGGATTCAGGGATTTTTAAATACTTCGCGTATTGTGTTTTAGCCTCCTGTTCACTCATGTATTTACTGGAATACACAAATCCAGTGCCACGCCTATTCGTAAGCGGTATATCCCATATCCACCCAGCCGAATGGGCAGTCGCGGTCGTGTACGGCCTTATTTCTTCATTCGCAGCCAAATCCACTTGTTGAACGAGCGCGGTATCCACAATGAGTTCTTCTGACTTAGAAACAAAAGGAGTTTGCAGTGTTTTATCGATGACAATGGAAGAAAATCCACTGCAATCAACATAAAAGTCAAACTGAAGCTCCTCGTTATCTCGCGTGACTAAACTGCTTACATTACCAAATTCATCTTTTGTCGCTGATTTAATTGTCGCGATTAAGTGCTTAATACCAAATCTTCTTTTTGCATTGTTCGATAACAGCTCTGCGAATTTAAGTGCGTTGAAATGATAAGCATAGGACACGACGCCCTCGTAATCACCATTGGATTTATGCTTTGGCGACAACCCAAGTTCGCATAAGTCTGCTTGAATACCTACAGAGTCAAAACGTAACCCTTTGGTCAACATATAAGAGGTGACATTAAATCCCTTCGGATAAGGCACATCAAATGGATGATAGTAGTGATTATCACCATGAATGTTTGTATCTAACCAATTAACAAATTTAATCCCTTGTTTGAAGGTCGCATCGCATTTAACAAGAAACTCCGCTTCAGAAATTCCAAAGCGCTTTAGGCTGTTCATAATATAGGGAACAGTCCCTTCCCCCACACCAATAGAAGGCACATCTTGCGATTCAATTACGGTGATTTCCAACAATGAATTGTGGCTTAGTTCTGCACCAAGGTGATTTGCAGCTAACCACCCTGCCGTACCGCCACCGATGATAGCCACTTTTTTTATTTGCATACGCTATCTCCTACCAAAAAAAAACCCAGCATACACTGGGTTTTTCTCAACGTTCGAGCAATTAGAACTGGAAGCTTACACCTACACGGTAAATCGCTTCTCCACGGAATGACCACGTTGGGAAGTCATCTTGTAGAGCCGGTTTTACCGCAGTGCCAACACCCGCTGCACCGTATTGAACATCGTCTTCTTCTGTTAAGTTAACAATTTCAAGACGTGCAACTAGGTTCTCGTTAATGTTCCAACCGAATGTTAAATCAAGTGTACCGAAGTCATCATGCATACGGTTACCATAGTACGCGCCGTATTCACGGATCATGTACTCTGAACGCCAGTTATATGCTGCACGAGCTGAGTAAACATCGTTTTCCCAGTATGCCACAAGGTTTGCACTGTGCTCAGATGCTTCTGTAAATTTGCTTAGGTTATCAGTATATACTTCTGCTGGAGCTTGCGCATCCGCGTATGTATAGTTCACGTTGACGCCAAAACCATTATCCCAAGCGTGGTTGACTTGAAGTTCAAGACCGAAAATCTCACCACCGCCAGCATTCTTATAGTTGTTGACTGTCCAAATGTCTGCAGGCGTAGGAATATCGTTATTAATTACACCGATTTGTTGATTTGTTTCAGTTGTAGCAACGATAAAGTTTGAAATATCTTTGTAGAACAACGTTGCAGATGCAAGGTTGCCATCACCATAATAGTATTCAAAACTTAAATCAGCTTGAGTTGCCTTCATTGGTTTAAGGTCTGGATTACCATATGTAATTTGTTCGTTGAAATCACGATCATCAGGGTAACCCGTTGAAGCAGATAAGAATAAGTTATCGTAGTTCGGGCGCGTGATCGCTTGACCAGCTGCAAAACGGATAATCTTATCTTCAGATAGGCTGTACGCAACGTTCAAACTTGGTAAAAACTCACTGTAACTGCCATCTACAGAGTGTAGCTCTTCACTCCAACCAGCGTTAACGCCTAAAATATCTGCTGGAGAGTTATCGATTACGTGGCCGCTCGATGTTACGTCAGTCTTAACATAACGTACGCCAAAATTACCACGATAATCTTCAGAAGCAAACGAGAACATACCGTATGCAGAGAAGTTATCTTCTTCTATTTTTCCGTAAGCTGGACGGCTATAAGCGAATTGATCAACGAGTGACAACGTTGCATTAATCATTGCATCAAGGTTTGCTTTAGGAATTGTCCAACCGTCATAACCTAAAGGCATTGTGCCGCTATAAAGGTCCGACGTTTGGAAACTATTTTCTTTGTTTGCATCGTAGATAGCGCGATATTCTTGTTTAACAAATTCATGTTTAGTAACACGCACACCTGCTTCAAACTTGTTGATTACATCAAAATCTAAATCAAGATCTAAATCAACCTGAGCGTAGGTTTCTTTATCTTCGTTTGGACCTTTAATACCAGTCCAAGTTGACGTGCCTACTGTTGTATCAAGTTGCTCGCGTGTAAAGCCCATGTCCTTACCATCGATACGGATTTGTTTACCCGTTGCATCAACAGTACCACTCCATTTTACCGCACCAAACTTGTCACCCCACCAACCGTAACCGAAGTTCGCACTCATCTGAGTACCGCCTTCCGCTTTTGTACGGCCCACAGTTGCAGCGATTGAATAGTTTTCGCCCTTGTAGTTTCCATTGAACTCATAAGTGTCAGACGTCATTTCGCCTTGACGAGTTCCAGTTTTGGAAGAAGATTTTAGACGCTTTATCTTCTGGTGTTACGCTAACTGTACAAACACCAGCACCATTGAATTTTTGACAGAATGAATCACCATCACCCCAATCTGTGTCAGTATTGATGTACATGTTAGCACCAATACTATCCGCACCCAGCTTTAGTTTTAATACATGAAAATCAAAGTCTAAGTTTTCAGAAGGACGGAATTGGAAAGTTGTATCTAGCGCTTTGCGCTCTTGTGATTGGAGGAAGCTTGAAGGCTGGATAGACGAACGACCACCCCAATCTAAGTCAGCTTCTGTACCTTGGCGTAGATATTCACGGTCAACGTACGCTCCAGCAACTAGAACACCAAAAGACTCTTCTTCGTTTTTCCAACTGTACAATGCAGAAATATCAGGAGCTACATTTTCGTTTAGCGTGCCGTATTCGCCTTTTACAGATGCAAACATTTGGTTAGCTTTTAAATCAAGTGGCTTACGAGTTTTAACGATAACCGTACCACCGATACCGCCCTCAACAATGTTTGCCTGAGTTGATTTGTAAACTTCCATACCACCAATCAATTCTGCAGGTAGCATTGAGTAGTTAAATGAACGGTCAATGTTCATTTGGTCGTACCAACCCGTTGACGCAACATTTTGACCATTTAACGTGGTTAACGTCATACGAGGATCTGTACCACGAATCGATACTGATGAACCTTGACCAAACGCGCGACCTACGGTGATACCAGGAATACGGCCAAGTGCTTGACCTACGTCTGCATCAGGTAATTTACCGATGTCTTCCGCATTCACCGCATCTACGATGCTGTTTGCAAAACGCTTTTCATTGATGTTGGCCTTATTTGACGCTCGTAAACCACGAACTTCAATAACTTCAACACTTTCTTGAGCCTGCACTTGATCAGCAGCTTGAACAGCACCAATCGAACCAGCGCCTGCGAGAACGATACCTACATTTATAGCAAGTAAGCTTTTCTTAAAATTATTAGCTAACACAGGATTCCCCTTGAATCATTTTGTTGGTTTTTAAATCACTTCTGCCCAGTGAAGATGACAACGCTGTCATCTAATAACAAACCATACACCCAAAATTACAATTTAGCTACACTTTTTTTCGTAGTAAAACACTACCAAAAAGAGTCTATTAGCCATTGTTTTTATTGGGTATTTTAAAAATTAGTTGTGATTTGTTACATTTAAACGCGAGGAATATAACACAATAAAGACAGAAATTAGAAGTAAAACACGGCAAAAACAACGCCAACTTTACCTTTTTTGGGTATGTCGATAATTTAAAGAATTGCTCACTGGGCAAAGTTTGCGATTCAGGGAATTGAGATTACCTATCAATGACAGCGCTGTCATTATATAACCCAAGCATCATTATTTCCACCATTAAATGACAAAAATCGCGTTAAGATGTTTTTCAGATCAGTCACGTCTAGTCTGTTCACAACGTTTTGCTTTAGAAAAAGGGCAAGAGCTTAGCGGTTCGTTTAGTGTTGGCTAAAAAAATCGAGAAAATAAATATAAGCTTTTGATTTATAGTTTGATTTTTTTAGATATGCGGTGTGTGTGCTGTTAAAATTTAAAAAGCGCCTTTCGACGCTTTTTATGATCTGATTTTGGGTCTTACGGCGACCAAAATACGGTTAATTTCAAATCTTTTTGATTCAATACAGCTCGAAGCGGCATGTCTTCTACTACCCCACCCGCTTTAGCTTGTTCATAAACAGCTTTCTTATCTTCACCACTAATGAGTAAGATAACATGTTTACTTGTTGCAATACCATTTAATGAAAGTGTCATTCGCTCAGTAATGGAACCTGTCACTTCGCTTTCAATCGCATTAATCGCAGCGGTCAGATTATCGGTTTTTAGTGCTTCTTCGAGTCCATCTGCGTGAGGAAATAAAGACGCAGTGTGTCCATCAGAGTCCATACCAAGTATTGTTACGTCGAACGGTTTTCCGATTGCACGATACGCGTATTCGACATCACTATGCCCTAGGATTGCCGTTGGTGCCGAGTTTTTCATCGTAACAAACGATGCTGCTGCGCCGAAATTTTGTAAAAGCGTCGCTTTTATAAACGCCTCATTTGACTTTTCATGTGACGCATCAACCCAACGCTCATCAACCATAGCAACGGTAATATTGGCCCAACCAAGATTGACGGTCGACAAATATTCATAAGCCGCTTTCGGTGAAGAACCGCCAGACACGCCAAGTACAGCTTGATTTGATGTCCTAATCGCTTCTGAAAGTTCATTTTCAAGCAACATTGCAAGCTTAGATGTCATTACCTCTTTGCTTTCGAAGAAATGTTCCGTGATTGTCGCCATTAACACTTCTCTCCAGCGTTGAACCAAACGTGATTGTTTTCTTGAAGTAACTCATCAGCGTCATCCGGTCCCCAGCTCCCAGCTCGGTAAAGTGCAGGACTGCCTTTTTTCTGCCAGCGTTCGATGATTGGATCAATCCATTGCCAAGCTTGGCGCACTTCGTCACGGTGAATGAACAATGATGGATTATTCGCTGCAGCATCCAACATTAGACGCTTATACGCATCTGAATAATAGGTGTTCGTATATTTTTGGCTCAGTTCAATGTTTAACGTAACTGGCTCAAGTTGCATTTCTAAATTGTCCATTCGCTTTGACATCAGCGTTAATTGAATGCTTTCTTCTGGCTGTAAACGAATGACTAAGCGATTTGGTTGAATAGGACCTACCCCCTCGCCATAGACGTTATGAGATACCTTTTTGTATTCTACAACGATTTCGGCACAACGCTTTTTCATACGTTTACCCGTTCTAAGGTAGAATGGCACCCCAGCCCAACGCCAATTATCGATGTGCGCGCGAATAGCGACAAAGGTCTCTGTTTTACTTGACCCTTCACCGAGTTCTTCCAGGTATCCAGGCACCAATTTACCAGCTAAGTCACCCGGTACATATTGGCCACGAACAATATTTTTGTCTACGTTATCATCAATAAGAGGACGTAGCGCTTCAAGCACTTTAAGCTTTTCTGCTCGAATACTGTTCGCATTTAATTTGTGCGGAGATTCCATAGCCACAAGGCAAAGTAGCTGCAATAAGTGATTTTGGATCATGTCTCTCAGTGCACCAGCTTTATCATAAAAGCCAGCTCGGCTTTCTAAACCGACCGTTTCTGAGATGCTAATCTGAATATTGTCGATGACTTTTGCATCCCACATGTTTTCAAACAATGAATTTGAAAAACGCAAAGCCATTAAGTTTTGAACGGTTTCTTTACCTAAGTAATGGTCGATTCGGAAGATTTGGTTTTCTTCAAAGTATTGTGCTATTTTCGAGTTAATTTCTTCTGCAGACTTACCACAATAGCCAATTGGTTTTTCTACCACGACGCGTGACGTTTCGGTAATCAGCCCTTTAATAGATAAGATTTCGCAACAACGACCATAAACAGCAGGAGGTAACGACAAATAGAATACGCGAGAGCGGTCTTCAGCTTCCGTATCCAAAATTGATTTTAGCGTGTCCCAATGGTTATCTTCTTCTGTAACATTAATAACAACGGGAACTAGATAGGCAGAGAAGGCTTGCCAATCCTTTTTATTGTATTCGCCTTGACCTAAATGAGCCTGAAGCGCCTGATTTGCCATTTCAACGTATTCTTCTTGTTTGGCCGGCTCTCTGACTGTAGGTAGGATACGCGTCCCTTCAGGCAAGTTCCCTTCTTGATATGCTCTGTACATTGCAGGAAGCAACTTGCGAAGGGCAAGATCTCCACCACCGCCAAAAATCACAATATCAAAAGGATTAAGCATAGTCGTCTCTCTACTCGTTGAGGCCCATCAGTCATACCTGATTGGGCAAGAATATGGATTACTCTAAATTTAAACAGTATCAAATGTTTGTTTAAATGAACGTTGAATTCGATTGCAATAGTCAGGCTGAAGTTGTTGTTATTCGATTAAATGAGCCTTAGGGGCACTGTAATTCCTCTCACAAAAATACAGGCCCTAAGAACTCCAGCGCTACCCGTTCAAAGGTATTCTATCTCACATTGCGTGAATTCGTTTCTGCTGCGTAGTGCAACCAATTCTTTATCGGCGGGATTTATAGTAAGCAATTAGACTTGACGTTGAACTATCATGCTCATGGTTTACATCTTCGTTCAACAACTCGCTTTCAATCTTCGAAGCAAGACCTTTGCCTAACTCTACGCCCCATTGGTCAAAAGAACAAATTTGTAACAAGATACCTTGGCTAAAGATCTTATGTTCGTACATCGCAACTAAGCGACCGACCGCCTTAGCATCAACGGTATCCAAAATAATAGACGTTGTTGGTCTATTACCTTGATGAATTTTATGCGCGAGTAAAGCCTGAATTTCGTCTTCCGACTTTCCTTTAGCGACTAAATCTGCACGTACAGCTACTTCATCAACACCGGCCATCATAGCTTCGGTTTGCGCAAAGAAGTTCGACATCAAAATATCGTGATGAGCTCCCATCGCCACTTGTGGCTTGATCGACGCGATAAAGTCCGCAGGCACGATTGTATTGCCTTGATGTAAATACTGATAAAACGCGTGCTGACCGTTAATACCAGTCATGCCCCAAATAAGCGGGACCGTAGTGTAAGGTACAGTTTGTCCATCAAAAGACACTGATTTACCATTACTTTCCATCTCACCTTGTTGCAAATAAGCAGGCAACATGTGCAGCGCTTGGTCATATGGGAGTATCGCCTGAGCTTTATGACCGAGAAAACTCGTGTTCCAAAGACTCAATAACGCCATTAACAGTGGAATATTTTCACCTGCTTCTGCCGTTTTGAAGTGCTCATCAATCTCAAATGCGCCTTCAAGAATATCTTGAAACGCCTCAAAACCAAGATACAACGCAATTGGTAACCCTATCGCACTCCACAAAGAGAAACGGCCACCTACCCAGTCCCACATTGTAAACACGTTTTCATCTGCTATACCAAATGCACGTGTTTTTTCCAAATTTGTACTGACAGCAACAAAATGTTTTGCTATTGCAGCGTCGTCTTGTGCTGACGCCAAAATCCATGCTACTGAAGAGCGTGCATTTGTCATTGTCTCTGACGTGGTGAACGTTTTAGATGACACGACGAATAACGTTGTTTCTGGGTCTAGCTTGTTTAACACATGAGCTAATTGCACCCCATCAACGTTCGAAACGTAATAGATATCCAGCGTATCATCAGCAAATGAAGCCAGCGCTTCAGTCACCATTTGAGGACCGAGATTCGAACCACCAACCCCGATTGCAACTACGTTTTTTACCGCTTTGCCTGTATAACCACGCCAATCGCCAGAACGTACTTGTTCTGTAAATTGTTTTATTTTCGCCAGTTCAGCATTTACTTGTTCCGTAACATTCACTCCATCAACAATCAATGGAGTGTTGTCGCGATTACGCAACGCTACATGCAACACAGAACGATTTTCAGTGAAATTGATTTTTTCACCTGAGAACATGCGATTGCGCCATTGCGCAACATTACATTCTTCAGCAAGCTGAATTAACTGAGATTTAACTTCAGGAGTTATGAGCTGCTTTGAATAATCAAACAACACACCTGGAATTTGGCATGAAAATTTTTCAAAACGCTGTTTGTCTTGTTCAAAAAGTGATTTCAGGTGAACACCACCTAATTTCTTAGCACTTTCTGACAACACTTTCCAACTGGTAAGTTGTGAACGGCAACTCATATGTAACTTTCCCCTAAAACACAACAAGCTGAATAATAAGATTTTTTATCTAGCTCATTGCAAAATCTGCAAAAAGATATTGTTCGTTGTAGTTAACGATAAGTTAAAATGACAACGCTGTCAAACATCTTCTTTTCCAGTTTATATTGCGCATAATAGCTGAATTTTTCGCTTTTGACACCGGTATCATAAATTTATTTATGATCTTTTTGCTGCTAATTCTTTTTGACTTCCGATAGACTAGCTATTAAGCATGATATTTTAATGAAACAATTGCTCATTTTCTGATAGAAAGGTTTAAGAATAATAAAATGAAAGTCACTATTAACGACGTAGCGAAACTCGCTGGCGTGTCGATGAAGACCGTATCGCGTGTTATAAACAATGAGCCTTCGGTTCGCAAAAAAACCTATGACATCGTGATGAGCGCAGTAAAAGAGCTTAACTATCAGCCTAATTTAGCCGCACGAAATCTAGCAGGTACTTCATCGTTTACCGTAGGACTCGTGTATGATAATCCCAACGCCTACTACGTCATTGATATGCAAAATGGCGTATTATCACGATGTAGAAGAGAAGGTTATGAACTGGTTATTCATCCGTGTAGTTACTCAGATGAGAACATGGTTGAAGAATTCCAAACAATGATAAAGCGTTCTCGCTTAGCCGGACTTGTCCTCACGCCGCCTTTGTCTGAACAACAAGATATTATCGATTTGCTCGAGTCACTCGATGTTGAATTTGTTCGCATTCTTTCTGGACGCCCTTCTCAAGACGAAAATGAATCAAAAAACTGCATTTACGTTAACGACTATGCGGCCTCATATGAAATAACCGAACATTTAATACGCCACGGTCACACGAACATTGCATTTTTGTGTGGTGACGAAGAACATAAATCAACTGCTGAGCGCTTAAGTGGATATCAAGATGCACTCAAAGACAACCGCTTAGTCTTCGATGAAAAACTCGTCTACCGTGGTAACTACTCTTTTGAGTCCGGTGTACAAGGTGCTAAGGCGTTTCTGGAAGATGGCAATAAATTCAATATTTCTGCGATTATGGGTGGTAACGATGAAATCGCCGCAGGTGCGTTGTTCGCAGCAAGATTGATGAATGTCGCCATTCCAGCACAGTTATCAATTACTGGTTTCGAAGACTCTCCATTCTCGAAGCAAACTTGGCCAAAGTTAACTACAGCGCATCAGGAAAACGACGTCATTTCACAGCACGCTGCCCGTTTATTGTTTAGTAAAATTCGTGGACCTCGGAATCTGGACAAAGAAATCATGACGGTGTTCACCCCGTCTATGGTTGTACGAGAAAGCTCTAACAAAAGTGAGTAATTTCAGATTACGATTGCGGTGGCGCTAACTTAGCGCCACGCCTCCTTTCAAATTGCACACCTTGGTGAACCCCAAATTGCGTAAAGTCGTTGCGGCTTGTCGCGAACGATTGCCTGTTCTACAAAGCAACACATACGCATTATCTGGCGTGATAATCCCACGCAATATCGCATCCGCCATACGACTGAGAGGAATATTTAAAACTTCTTCGGATTCTTGGATCACTGAACAAGGGGTGCATTGAGCGCTGTGCTCATAGGCTTCTCTCGTATCAATGAGCGTCGCGTTATTTGCGTGCATCCACTCGACTGCATTTGTCGCATTCAACTCTTCGAACGCACTGTTTTGTACTGCATTGATAAAACCACACAGATCCAATTGCTCGGGTTCCGCTTCTTGAACACTCTGTGCAGCCTTATCCGCGACGAAATCTTCGACACTTAGCGCACCGGAAGTTAACGCAAACAACAAAGGCAACTGACCTTTTTGCACTTTCCACGTGATTGCAAAGCATTGTTTGTAGTCGTGTGCAGAACACATAACGGTATCAGGACTTAGAACCGTATCTAAATTCATCAAACTGCTGGCCATTGAGAAGGCATCTCCACCCTCTTTGTGTGTCGCCCCTAACCCATGCGGTAACACCAAGTCGCCACAAAAGCACAGCACAACTCGCTCAGTCTGATAAAGCAAATAACTCACACTGTCCGTAGAGTGTCCCGGTGTTTTCACTGATTTTAACGTTGCGTCACCAACTTTGATTTCATCTAGGTTGCGAGGCCAACCCAAGGCATCGCTTTGTGAGCTATCAAAACCAAGCATGTCACTTAATATCACGTGACCTGATGATCTGTCTTGGTGGTTATGCGTGTCTAGTACCGCTTTGACAATTAGTTGTTGCTTTTGAATTAAGCGTTCAAGTCTTGGCAGAAGTTCTACAATTGGGTCAATAATCACAGCTTCTCGATTGGCAGCTACATAGAGCCAACAACATGCACCTTGATGACGAAATTGGGTGACTCCAATTGCGCATGCCTCCTGATTGGGGTATTGGCTGTCTGAGACGATTAAACAATTTTGCGCTAGGATTGGTTTTAAAGAGCGAATACGTCTGCACGCTTCCTCTATCTGCTCCATAGTATCCGCTGGCCCAAAAGACATGCGGATCGCATTTTCACTCTGCCAATCAGATAATCCCATGGCATCCAGCACGAAACTCCGGTTTGACCCTGAACTGCACGCAGATCCACCACTCACACGAATGCCTGCAGCATCAAACAAATCGATAACCTCTTTAGAGGTTAAATTATCGACGGAGAAGTTAAGCGTAGTCGGCACTGAACGTGCAAAATCATGATGAAAAGACACTTGCTCAAAGGTATCGACAACCGCCTCTTTAAGCATGTCACGGTAATGTCCGAGTTGCTCATGTGATTGAAACGGCGATTGTTCCGCGTCAAGCAGTAGGCGACATAGCTCATTTAAACTCGCTATACCGGGCAAATTTTCCGTGCCAGAACGCATTCCACTTTCTTGCCCACCTCCGGCGATAAACGGCGTATACGGTGCATTATGGCGGATGTATAACATACCAATTCCTTTTGGTGCATAGAGTTTATGCCCAGAGAATGGTGCGTAATCAATGGTTGTTTCACTTAAAACTAGATTCCGTTTACCTAACGCTTGAACACAATCTACCATCCAAGCACATTCCATATTTTGGCTTCGAATTACGGCTTCTATAGCATTCAGATCTTGAATAACACCAGTTTCGTTATTCACAGCCATAGTACAAAGCATTAGTGCATCTTTGGCATGCGCTTCGATAAACGCGAGATCAAGTAAGCCATTTCTATCAACAGGAATGGACAAAATTCGTGCGTTTATGCCCAGTACCTGATTCCAATGTTTTAACGTGTTAGGTACCGCCTTATGTTCTGTCGCCCCGTACAGCAACACAGACTCCGGAGTAACATTTTTCTTCGCATTTAGTAACGCGGAAACTATTGCGGTTTGAATGCCTTCGGTTGCGCCAGAGGTGAAAAGAATATCACCATGCCCTGCCCCAACTAGTTCTCTCGCACGCTGTCTCGCCTGTTCCATGAGATGTTTCGCTTGCACTCCCGTAATATGGGAACTTGAAGGATTACCGAAACAAACCTGCATGGCATGCGTCACAACCTCAACGATAGAAGGCAAAACAGGTGTCGTAGCGTTTGCATCTAAATAGACGGGAGAACCGGCGCTCATGGACTCTAAAGACATTAACGGAACCTTATAATAATTTGAAATATCTTATACCCATTTTTACATTACTAAATCAAAAAGCCTAATAATGATTTGCTTGGACACTTTTCTCTTTTATGCGATTTTTAATCGTTTCACTGCTGAATTGCGCCATGAGAATCAGCCTTCTGCCGCTTGGCGGCATTGAGATAAGTATTGTTTAGATAATTGATAAAGGAAGATGCAAAACGAAAAAAGGCACCGAAGGTGCCTTTGACAAGTAACTGAAATCTTTATTTCTCAAGTGGAGCCGTTGACTCTCTGCAAATGAGTTTTGCTTCAAGAACGGTTTGGAACACCATATCCGGCGATTCTGTAATCGATAGGATCAAATGCTCTACCGCCAATCGCGTCATTTCCTCAACCGGTTGAGCAATCGTCGTTAAGCCTGGCCAAATATGGCGCGCAATAGGTGCGTTATCAAATCCAGCGATGGAAAGTGCTTCTGGTACTTTGAGTTGACGTTGTGTTGCCAATTTTAATACCGCAGCAGCCATGTAATCATTTGACGCAAAAACAGCCGTAGGACGTGGATTTAGGTCCAAAATGGTCTTCGCACTATCAGCCCCTGAATGATAACTAAAGTTACCTTCTGCAACTAATCGAGGTTCAAATGCAATACCATGATTTGCTAGTGCTTTCTTGTAGCCACTAAAACGAAGTTCCGTCGCCGAGTGATCAGGGTGGCCTTTAATAAACGCGATTTCTTTGTGCCCGAGTTTAATTAAATGCTCAGTAAGCTCAAGCGCCCCCTGTTCATCATTACTACGAACGCTGATTGAATCGTCTTCTTCAATAGCAGAAGCTACACGCGCGTATGGCAGTCCTTTTTTCTTCAAAAAGGCAACAAGCTCTTTTGAATCCGAAAAGGGTGGAGTGAGCACTAAACCATCCAAACGTGACGTTTGTAAAAGTTGTTCAATGTTTTCAATTAGTGCTTCACCGCGAAGTTCGCACGGGTGAATAAGAAGGTTGTAACCAAATTTATGGCAAGCCTCAAGCGCACCACTTTGGACTCGTGTGATGTAACTTTTACTTGGATTGTCATATAAACAACCGATAATGAAACTACGATTTCTCGCTAAACCACGCGCAATTGGATTTGGCGTGTAGTCCAATTCCTTAAATACCTTTAACACCTTTTCACGTGTTGCAGGGCTTACGTTTGGTTCATTATTCAATACGCGAGACACCGTCTTTTTAGACACACCCGCGTAGGTTGCTACACTATTAATGGTTACTTTTTTCATAAACGCCGACTACTTACCTCGTCCATGTAAACACGCTGCCGCCCCAATAAACGGAATGTTTTCTTGAGTAACGAGTGTCACTGGGATTTGTTTAGTATATTGAGACATCAATCCCTTTTCGCTAAAACGGTCTACAAAACGACTGCGCAACAAGCGTTCAGTCATTCGTGGCAATATCCCACCACCTATATATACACCGCCTAATGCACCAAATGTCAATGCTAAATCACCCGCTACACTGCCAATCCAATCACAAAAGTGATTAAGTGTCGCATCACACATTTTGCATTCCGGTGCTTTCGCTGCTATTTCAGCAGCACTCAAATCTTCTGGTTCTTGTCCATGTACTTCGCACATTGCTTCATACAAACGCACGATGCCGGGGCCAGAAAACACCGTTTCGATAGAAACGTGCTGATTATTTGCCTGCAACACCTTTAATAATTGTTTGTCTAGTTCTGTCACCGCTGCAAGCGAAATGTGCCCTGCCTCACAACTCATAACCGCACTGCCGTTAATATCACGAGCAAGACAAGCCGCACCAAATCCGGTACCTGGTCCCATAACGGCAATGTTACTATTTGCCTGAGACTGTCCTGATTTAATTTGTAAATTTTGTGATTCGTCCAAATAAGGCGCTGCAAACGCAAATGCAGCGAAGTCATTGATCACGAGGAGTGATTCAAATCCAAATTCCGCTTTCACTTCTTCTGCATTGAACTGCCAACCTAGATTTGTAAGATAGACCTGCTGCCCTTTTATTGGCCCCGCAACGGCGAGACAAGCACGTGTCGGCCTATCAATATCAAGCTCATTTAAAAAACGGGCGATTGCTGCTTCAAAAGCGCTAAAGTTGGCACTTGGATAAATAGAGAGGTGTTCAATAACAAAACTATTGGTTTGAATGTCGAAATCAGTAGCAACTGCAAAACGAGCATTGGTGCCACCGATGTCAGCTACTAAGATAGGTGAAAAGTCAGTTTGACTTTGATTCGTTGTCCTTGGACTTGTTGTCTGTGTCATGTTGTTTTCTCGTTTGTCGTGGCCTTATCGACCGTTATTAAGGTGCAGTCACCTTTTTGCTCTTATTTACTTTGATTTAATTAGTTGCACGCCTATCAAAGTAAAAAATGCTGCCCTCGGCAAAGGGCAGCCAATACGTTTTGACAACAAAATGATAAAACAGTGACATTATGACACCGGTGTCAGAATTCAGCAATAAAAAATTTCCAGCAAACGCAAAATTGGTTGAAAAAAATGTCAATTCACCGACAATGACGTAATGATTTTAGTTGAGGTAGTTTATGAAAGGTAAAGCAACTTCCTTTGACATCGCGCATTACGCTGGCGTATCTCAATCGACTGTTTCTCGCGCATTGAGAAACAGCCCTCTGGTGAATGAAGAAACCAAGCGTCGAGTTCGCGAAGTTGCGCGAGAGTTAAACTATAAAGTCGACAAAAACGCAAGTAATTTGCGCACGCAACAAAGTAGTACACTTGCTTGTTTGCTTTTTGAAGACCCCACAGGTGACGACTCTCAAATAAATCCTTTCTTCTTAAACATGCTAGGCAGCATTACACGAGCATGTGCAAAAGAAGGTTACGACCTACTCGTTTCCTTTCAGCAAATTAGCGATGACTGGCGAGCTGATTACGAAGATAGCCATCGAGCTGACGGTATTATTTTACTCGGGTATGGTGACTATGTGGATTACCAGTCACGACTCCAGCGGTTGCTCGACAACAATACAAAATTTGTATGCTGGGGCGCAACCGTCGATGGTCGTCCGGATCTCACCGTCAAGTGTGATAACTACGGTGGCGGCAAACTCGCCGCAGAGCATCTAGTACAAATTCGTCGCACGAACGCCGTATTCATCGGGGATGCGTCCAATCACAGTCCTGAATTTTTTGACCGTTATAAAGGGTTTCGAGACGGTTTAGCCGAACACAATGTCTTGTTTAGCGAGCGGAATATTGCCAATGCAATATCAACTGAAATGTCTGGATACCATGCAACTCGGTCACTCATCGCCAACAATGTCAAGTTTAACGCTCTGTTTGCTGCAAGTGACCTCATTGCAATCGGCGCGATTAAGGCTTTGCAAGAAGCCGGGATAAACGTACCTAAAGAAGTCAGCGTCATTGGTTTTGATAATATTTCAGCGGCAAGTTATGTGTCACCCGCATTAACCACCGTACAACAAAATACTACGCTAGCAGGCCAAATGATCGTCGCGAATTTACTTAACCTGATCCGGGGTGAAGCCGTAGAGTCAACGTTGCTCCCGCCGAAACTAATTGTACGTTCATCGACAAGTTAATGACCTCAAATATAATGGCCTAGAAAGCATAACTCATTGCGACATCTCCCAATAAAAAAGCCGGCATTTGCCGGCTTTTCACTATTTATTCAGCTTTTCTTCGACAATCGGGTAATAGTCCCAAACTTGTTTGTCTGACACCGAGCGAATTAGCTTAACATACTCTGCATGTGTCCAAGCCAGTGGCGTCGCTGAGTTTGTCCCTTCGCCAAATTGATAGTGTTGAGTATTTTTTCCTACATTATCCCACACCTGTTCTGGCAACATCATGCCCTCATTGGCAAACAACTCCATGCCTTTGACATAAGTGTGACGAATATCATCTAGTTGCTGTGTTGTTACTTCACCCTTTTGAGTTACCGCTGCGAGTTCATAATGACCACGTTCACCTGTGAAGAATGGCCAAACTCGGCCACGCTGGTTATCCGAATTGTGACCCATGGACGCGTAATTTGCACCACTCACCAAATCTTCTCCGTAACCGTCATTGCCGTATCGGCGGTATCCAGGAAAAGTACCTTCAACTCCGTCGAACGAGAATGAGTAGTGAACACGTAGATTGTCCTCAAGGCTTTCGTCGTCATATTCAGGCAAACTCGCAACGATGCTCGGTGCTGTTGCTTGACGTACGCCATAACGAACTAACTCTAAAAAGCCACCATCAATGATTTGCTTTTTATCCATCCCAATTCGACCATTATTTGGATTTAATGTACTGTCGCTATTCGGATTTGCATCTTGACCAATGCGGATGAAATACTGACCATCCGATTGTTTAGACGGTAACGTACCTTTAGTGGTGAACATGGTTTCTTCAACCGCATCGTCATATCGCATTGCAGTCGCAAGATACAACGTGCTGTTTTCATCGTCTTTGACTTGTTTCGCAATATCACTTGCGGTAATCAAGCCAGCAATAACTGCGGCTGTCGTTGAAGGCGAATAACCGGGTTGTTCCTCCCAGCGCTCCTGTTGCGTCATTGGTGGTTTAATGTCAGTGTCATTCCACAGAATTTTCGCTTTTCCACCATGAACAAGAAAATCCGCTGCAGGTTTCAGCATATTGAAGTACCAGTATTCGAGCTTTTCGGTACTTAATTCCCCTGCTTGCCAAAGTTTCCATGCCAACATAATTGGCATTGCGGTTTGGTCGAGTTGTACTCCAACCCACTCAAGCTCACCGTCCACATGTGTTTTCTGTAGAAACCAACCTGAATCGCCTTGATTGCCCGGAGTCGATTCAGAGACTTGCACTTTTTGTAGATATTCAAAGGCTGTCAGTGCTGTTTTTGTATCGCCCATCGCCATAAACGCCATGGCGACTTGATAGAAGTCACGTACCCAAACCGCTTTGTAACCTGTTTTCCCTTCTTCTGCTGAAACGGTGTCCCCCCAAGGATTAGATAGCGACGCGATAAGAGCGCCCGCATACGTTTTATCTTCCTGAGCTTTCAATACCATCGCAGATGTATTTAACAACTTGCCATTGTCGGTTGTCGTCGCATACAAGGTATTCAGGGGTTTTAAACTGGCTAAATAATCTTCCCAACCATAGGCCTCGCCAACGCCGTTAAAGTTACTAAGTACCTTTTGATAACCTGCTTTTAGCGACTTTTCACCTTCGGCAAAACTGAGTTTTTCGCTAAGCCCGAAACTCAAGGCGAAATCTACTGCCTCACCGTCCTTAATTTTTCCGACCGAAGCTAACCAATTGATGTTACCTGTCTCTTGCCCAGTATTTTGATAGGCTTTTTTAATTTTCTGCGACGCTTTGAGGCTCTGCTAAATTGTCACTTTGACCCGTAAAGCCCACACTCGCTACAGCAAAAGGCTTACTTGCTTGGAGCGTGAGGTATTTATCTGCCTCATGTGCAACCAAACCCTCTTTTGCAACAAACGCCGTGTCACCAATTCCACTGTTATTCACGTATGGATTCACATTCACGTAAAGTTGAAGGTCGGTCCTTTGAGTATGCAAAATGGAGCGTACGAAAAGTGTTTGGCTGTCAGGATCGGTGAAAATGTGCTTTTCAAGCGAGAATCGGCCTTTAGGATCTTTGCTGACTACTTTATAGGCTAATGATAGAGGACGTCCTTGCGAGTCTTTGTAAAGATAATCCACCGACACGTCCAATGCATCTTTTTCCGTTACCGTAAAATCGTCGCCCACAACGACAAATTGCATATCTCGGATTTGTGCTTCATGGATAAGCCCAAACATGGATTCAGTAATGATACCTTGGGCAATTGAAAACCATACTTTCGAGACAGGCCCAGTGACTTCATTCTCACTGTATCGACCTTCATGATAGGCTTCATAGGAAGTACCGATGCCTGTTTTGCCTGAATATGCCCAAAATGGCTTATCACCAGGGGCGCCTGGCGCAACAGATTCAACCGACTGTGTGACTGGTTGACTACAACCGACTAAGTTACCAGCTAGCGCCAATGCACTGATAATGCTTATTTTTTTCATATTATCCTCGTTTATCATTTTGAACGATGACAGAGCTTCTTCGTTATGTCTATGCTCTGTCATGTGCATTTTTGCTTTACACCTTAACCCTCGAAACCGCGATGGCACCCAATAAAAACGCCACACCACCGATAATCAACGCATATATTGGTTCGTTTCCAAACGCATGCTTTAAAATTAGACCGAGTACGCTCGCGGCCATTAATTGTGGAATGACGATGAAGAAGTTGAAGATCCCCATGTACACCCCCATTTTTTTAGCTGGTACAGCGTTACTTAACATAGCGTAAGGCAGTGATAAAATCGAAGCCCATGCAAAGCCGACCCCAATCATCGGGACCCACAACAACGTCGGATCGCTTATAAACTTGAAGCTGACAAGCGCAACGCCCCCCAACACTAAATTGAACGCATGGGAGACTTTTAGCCCAAATCGACGTGTTAAAAACGGAATACACATGGCGGCCAATGCCGCAAATCCATTGTAAGCAGCGAATAAAACGCCCACCCAATCTGCGCCATCATTAAATGCTTTAGAGGTTGCATCTGTACTTTGGTAATGAAAGCTTGTAACGGCAGCGGTGGTGTAAATCCACATTGCAAAAAGTGCAAACCACGAAAAAAATTGCACCCAAGCAAGTTGACACATGGTTTGTGGCATAGAAATTAAGTCGTACATCACGTGAAAAAAGCCATTCTCAACGTTTTGCTTGTTCTGCATGTATCCGGCAATCAACAAAACAGCACTGAAACCCAATAACAAAATTGCCAATAAATACAGCTCTTTTTCTAAATGCAGACTTGCCACAGTTAGCAATACCAAGCCACCCGCGCGCCGAGGGCCAATGCAACTTTACTAAAGTTAAGTGTGCGTAGAGCGGCGCTTTCTTCAAAACCCTGTTCCGCCGCCTCAAAAGAAGCCAATTCTTCAGGGGTATATTCTTTTGTTTTGAAAATGGTCCAAAAGACGGCAAAAAACAAAATCGCGCCACCAAAGTAAAACGCATACTGGACTGATTGAGGAATAATCCCTTCTGGTGCGGTATTACTTAAACCAAACCAATTTGTCATTATCCACGGCATTAACGAAGCAACAACGGCACCGACACCAATAAAGAAACTTTGCATTGCGTAACCTGATGCTCGTTGTTTTAAAGGAAGGTTGTCTCCTACCAACGCACGAAATGGTTCCATGGTGACATTGATGGATGCATCCATGATCCAAAGCATTCCGGCCGCAATCCAAAGTGTCGGTGAATTAGGCATAACAAACAAAGACAACGTGGTCAGGACCGCCCCGAGTAAGAAAAAAGGTCTTCGTCGACCCAATCGACCCCACGTTTTATCACTCCAATAACCAATTATTGGTTGGACAATAAGACCTGTAAGTGGTGCCGCAACCCATAGGATAGGAATGTCATCGACCTGAGCACCGAGAGTTTGAAAAATTCGGCTCACGTTGCCGTTTTGTAGGGCAAATCCAAATTGAATGCCCAGAAAACCAAAGCACATGTTCCAGATTTGCCAAAAACTCAACTGTGGTTTTTGTTTTTGCATTATTCTTTCTCAACTTGATAAACCGCGCTTGAAAGTGGCGCGAGTGTAATATTCAGAGTCTCTGAACGTAATTCTTGTTTTGGGTTATTCTCTAATATGTCGACCAAGATACTGTTTAAGTGCTTTGGTAAAGACAAAGCGATGTCTTGCGGCTGTGCAGAGAAGTTACTTACTACGATTAAATTCGTGTCTTTATCAGCACGCTCGAAGGCGATTACGGGTAATGTATCGTTGGATGGTAATAGAGGATATGTCTGACCTGATTTTACAACCTCCAGCGACCGTAGATTGAGTAACTTTTGATAGTAATCGCGCAGTTCTCGTTGCTTTGATGTCAGCGCTCCACCATCAAACTTCCCCCCATTCATCCACGCTTGATGAGCAGGAACCCCAATATAATCGAAAATACTGGTACGACTTGGCTGCCCAAAACCGGCATTTTCAGACCCATCCTCGCCTTCTGTTTGACCGAAATAAATCATTGTCGCGGCAGTTGAGATCAAGTGCGACACAACCATCGCAGGTTTGCCCTTTTCGGCACTTCCAGCAAATTCAGGAGACGCAATGCGTTGCTCATCGTGGTTTTCAAGAAAGTGCAACATGTGCGATTCAATGTCACTTACGGATTCATATGCTTGCCAAACTGCCTTTGCATTACCATGACCCTGCATTAAATATTTGAGGTTGTCGTAGAACCCGACTTTATCATAGAGGTAATCCATTTTACCTTGGTGTACAAATGGTCGATAAAGAGTTGGGTTATAAACTTCCGCGAGTAAAAAGGCGTCAGGATTTTTCATTTTTATGGAGGAATTCAAATAACTCCAAAATTCCACAGGGACCATTTCGGCCATATCATAGCGAAATCCATCGACCCCTTTATCTAACCAATACTCCGCGATTTGTCTAAATTTGGTCCAGCTACTCGGCACCGATTTTGTTGCCCAAAAATTTGCATGAGCTTGATAAGGCAACGACGAAAAGTACTCTGGGAGCTGTTCGAAATCATAACTGCCATCAGGCTTTACCCCGTAGTTTACTTTAACCGTTTCATACCAATCATGAATTCCCGGTTGTGCTTCTCGACTACCGTTTCCTGTCCATTTGGCAGGCATCTCTTCGAATTTTCCGTCAAGTAAAGGGTGTTCTTGTCCGCCGAGAGGTCGATAATTCACATCTTCGGGTACAGCAAACGCTTTGTTGGGAATGTAGTAAAAATTATTGTCACGGCGGTACTCAACTGTGGTGTCATCCGTTTCACCAAAGTTTTGAACTCCATGTGGCAATGTGATCGAATGATAATTTCGCGCAATGTGGTTGGGGACGATATCAATGATGACCTTTAATCCTGCATCGTGAGAGCGCTTTATTAACGCCTCGAACTCTGCAAGACGCTTGGCTGGATCCTCTGCAAGATCAGGGTTGACGTTGTAATAATCCTTAATTGCGTAGGGTGAACCGGCACGTCCTTTTACGACATCGGGATCGTCATTTGTGATGCCGTATTCTGAATAGTCTGCAATAACATCATGATGCAAAACACCGGTGTACCAGATATGCGTTGCGCCTAACGCGCTTATTTCCTTGAGTGCCGTTGGAGTAAAATCAGAAAACTTACCAACCCCGTTTTCCTCCAACGTCCCCCAAGGTTTGTTTGTTGAATTCTTATTACCAAACAAGCGCGTGAAGACTTGGTAAACGACAGGCTTGTCTAACGACTTACGCGGGTTAACCATTGCCACGTTATCCGTGACAGAGCTAGAGGCGATAGCGGATACCGAGACACTATTCGTCATTAGTCCTGCCATTAACGCAAATAGACCGCGCACATGATGCTGTTTTTTAAGTTTTATCATATGGATGTTGTTGTCATCTTATTATCACATTGAGTCTACTTTTATGACTCTATGACGGAAACCATTTGCATACGTATTCAACCTTTAGTCACGCAGTTTTGCGGGCAATTTGCCTTTACCAATGGTCCAACCTCTGTTCTGGATTTTAGAGGATGAACCATTTTTTCCGTTACACTCGCGACGTAATTAGAAATGTTCATAAGGATACTTTTGGATTGCCCCTAGTGACTTCATATTCCTCAAAGCGCCAATAATAATGCTGACTTTGCACCAATCATCACGTTTTCGAGTTCATATTTCTGACCACTCAACAACTCTGTAGCTGATACTTTTCCACGTATAATTTCTGCGAATCGATTCATATCCACGGTTTTCTGTACATTACCTTTGTTCAAAATAATCAGAATGGGATGTTCGTCTCCTCTTGCATAGGCGTACATTTCGTCAAATGGACTAAAATGAATCAAGCCGCCATTTTGCAATGCAGGATAGTTATTTCGAATCTCAAGTAACTTTTCTGTGTATAGTTGCATCTCGCGCTGTTCGCGCGACAGTCCTTCACCCGTAAAGGCATTCGCCTGCTGATTTTTAAAACCACCAGGAAAATCGATACGAATATCACCATGGTCGTCCGATTCACCATTATCTAACAAGACTTCAGTGCCGTAATAAAGCTGGGGGATACCTCGCATCGTTAACAGCAAGGTCATCGCAAGTTTTGTATTTTTAACATTCTGGTGGAGCTGAGTATAAATACGGCTCATATCATGGTTATCACCAAAAATAAGAAGATGATTTGGGTCTGCGAATTGAAAATCTTTCGCAATTGACTGATAAACATGGATCCATCCTGTGTTCCAGTTTTCCTCCTCATTCAGCGCCTTAACCAACGCTTGTTGTAATGAGAAATCCATCATCGTAGGTAAGTAAGACTCATACCCATCTTTATTTTGATGCCCCTTTTGCCAATAAGCAGAGATTCCGGCTTCAGAGGTCCACTCTTCACCAACGATATTAAAGTTCGGGTATTCCGCAAGAATGGATTTTAACCAGAACTGCAAAAAGGTTTTATCTGAGTAAGGGAAAGTGTCGACTCTAAATCCGCTTAAATCAGCAAATTCAATCCACCAAATTGCATTTTGCGTAAGGTAATTGCCTAGGAATGAAACACGTTGATTCATATCTGGCATCGTCGGCACAAACCACCCGTCCGTAAAGCGTTTTTTATCAAATTCGCTCGCATGAGTATCTTGTACCGTTTGCCTAGCATGACTAGTACCAACAAACTGGCCTTTATAGTTAATCCAATCTTGTGTCGGTAAATCGTTCATCCAAGGATGTTCACTTCCGATATGATTGGGAACCATATCCATAATAAGTCCAATTCCTCGCGCTTTTGCTTCTACTGAGAGCGTTTTGTATAGCGAGTTATCACCCATGCGAGGATCGACCTGATAAAGGTCGGTAATCGAATAACCATGATACGAATAAGTTTCCATATCATTAAGAAGTGCGGGGGTGAGCCACAATTGAGAAACTCCGAGCTTCTGTAAGTAGTCTAAATGCGTTATTACACCAGCAAGGTCTCCACCATGACGCCCACCGCGGAAAGTGGGGTCCGCTTTTTCTTTCATGGTTGGGAGAGAGTCATTGTGTTCATCTCCATTAGCAAATCGGTCTGGAGTAATTAGGTAAATGACGTCTTTGGTTGAAAATCCCTCTCGATCTGCACTGCCTTTCGCTCGGGCTGAAAGCGTGTAGTAAAAACGATATTTATCATCGTTACTGGATAACTCTAGTTCACCGGGTTTAGCTTTTTCTGAGATATTTAAATTAATAAAGGCGTAATTTGGGCTATCGCCAAACTCAACCGATTCAAGTGTCACACCATCATAGCGTTTTAGTGCCCATGACTGTTTTGCGCCTGGCGCGGTCACCATAATCTGTAACTTTGGATTGCTCATGCCAACCCACCAATTGAGTGGTTCAACTCGTCTTACAGAATCAAACGCAAACGTCACAGGGCTACAAAGTAACATCGAAATTAAAATAGTATTGATTGATTTACGCACGTATTACTCGCTTTAAAAACTCGTTGTGTGAAGGCAAATTTCTTACTGTTTGTGTGACCAACGTATTGAGACTTTCTAACATATCTTGGAGTTGTGCTTTTGAAAGCATCTCACCTAAAGGGTGATAGTCATTGGGTAAAAAACCTTGTCCAATGAGAACTTGCTGCCAAGCTATTTCGGTAAATAGTTCTTCATCGTCTCGGTATAACTTGCCTGTATCTTTGAATAATGTGAGCTTATTTGCCAACGATTCAGGCACATCCATTTGGGCGCAATGTCGCCAAAATGCACTGTCATTTCTCTCATTTAGTTTGTAGTGCAAAATAATGAAATCGCGAATACGTTCAAACTCAACCCGACTCTGTTCGTTAAATTTTTGAACCTGAACTGAGCTAATGCCATGATGAGGAAAGTGTTTAATCAACCTAACCGCGGCAGTTTGAATTAAATGAATACTGGTCGACTCTAACGGTTCCAAAAAGCCACTCGATAAACCTATTGCAATGACATTTTTTGTCCATGGATTATGGACTCGCCCCGTTCTATACTTGATCAGTCGTGGTTCACCAATTGGGTTTCCAGGTAAGTGAGTTAAAAGCGATTGTTTCGCTTCATCATCCGTCATGTAGCGACTCGAATAAACGAGGCCATTCCCGATACGGTGTTGAAGTGGGATTTGCCACTGCCAGCCAGCCGAGTGCGCAATCGAGCGCGTGTAAGGCACAATATCCAATGTCTCATGTTCACAAGGTATTGCTATGGCTCGGTCACATAGTAACCAGTGAGACCAGTCATCGAATCCCGCATTAAGTGTTTTGTCGATTAATAAGGCGTGTAGTCCCGAACAATCGACAAACAAATCCCCCTGGATTCGCGCTCCATCTTCCAGTTGAAGCTCAGTCACATAGCCTGTTTCTTCCTGTTGATTGACATGTTTGATTTTTCCTTCAATGCGCTTTACACCAGATTGCTCGGCAAAATTACGAAGAAAACGAGCATATAACCCTGCATCAAAATGATAAGCGTAAGAAAGGCCAGGTAATTGTGTATTCGGTATATTGGACAGGTGGCTAAATTTACCCGCTTTTGCAGCTTGGTAGTTTAGTGAGTAGTCCCAAAAATCTCCGCCAAAGCCTTCGTTTCTAGCCTTCAACCAATGGTGGTAAAAATCGCAGAATGGGAAGTTCTTACCAATCCCCCCAAATGCATGCATATACGAATCTGTACTTTTTCCCCACCCTTCAAATTGGATACCAAGTTTTATAGTGGCTTTGGTTTGACTCATAAAAACCGATTCATCTATACCCAATGCACTATTGAAGGGTTGCATAGGAGGAATGCTTGCCTCACCAACGCCAATGGTTGCAATGTCATCAGACTCTACAAGGGTAATGTCAACGACTTTGCCTAAAACTTTGGAGAGCAAGGATGCCGTGATCCATCCAGCAGTGCCACCACCAACCACCACAACTGATTTGATTTTATTCTTATTCATTGCGTAACCCTATTATGGAAAAGCCCCTGTCGTACAAGTACAACAGGGGCTTTTGATTCATTCCGCAACTTTGTCACGAATTAATATTTGTAACTAAAGCCAAGTAAGTAAGTACGACCATAATCTTGGTAATCACGAACTTGCAGTGCGTTATCGCCAGATAGCGATGTAAACGGCTCTTCGGTGATATTTTGAACTTGGAACGTCACCGTTAGACCTTTCAAGCTGTCAATGCCACCTTCACTGAAATCGTAACCAACTTGCGCATCCCAAATTGTTTCACCAACGATATCTACTTGATCTGTGTTAAAACCAAGACCGTATACTTCGCCTTTGAAATCATCACGCTTACGCATGCTAGTACGGGCTTGGAAGCCGTTACGCTCATAGTATACCGTTAAGCTTTGAATCGTATCAGAAAGACCTGGTAACTGATAATCATCGCCTTTGTGGTCTTGAATGTCAGACTTCACCTTAGTGTGACTAGCAATTAAACCAAATCCCTCTAAACTTTCGTGGAATAGGTTGAACGGCAGTGCAAGTGAAAGCTCGTAACCCCACAGAGTACCGCCACCACCATTTACCTTACCTTTACCTGTACCTTGGCTGTTTGGTGGCACTTCACCTGTAGATGGGTCAGCAACACCCGTCATATCAATCGCATAGTTACCGTCAAAGATCCAATTCGTTAGGTTTTTATTGAACACCGCAACGGAGAAGTAACCTTCTGGGCTGAAGTAGTTTTCATAAGTAAGGTCAACACCAATCGCTTCTTTAGGCTCAAGAGTCGGGTTACCACCCTCTACTTCCCAGTAATTACCATTTGAATCTGGTGTTAGATTGTATTTTGCATTAATCGACGCATTCATCTCATCCAAACGTGGGCGAGAAATTGTTTTTGCAGCACCAAAACGTAGTGTTTGAGTATCATCAAGCGTCATCGACAAGTTTAGGCTCGGCAACAAGTGAGAATAATCGTGCTCAATGTGAGTTGGTGATAATTGCACTTTACCTGCGACAACACCAAAAGCATTACCATCTGACGCTTGTTGTGTACGAACGTAACGAAGACCTGCATTACCTTTTACAGGGAAACCTGCAACTTCAGCATCAATATTTGCCTGAACAAATGCCGCAGTCACTTCTTCAGAAACAGACCATGACTTAGTTGCATGGCTTGGATTCGTTAGACTTTCCGCAAGTAACCCAAACATGCCATCTGCAACCATTTGACGTGAATCATAGGCAATCATGTTACCCATGCCGATAAAATCAAGATTGGCAGTACCTAAACGGTATTTCTCAGGCACAGTTAACATACCTGGATTATCTGGGTATGAGAATGAACTTACCGTCATGAAGTAACCTTCTGACACTTTCGTTTTCTCACGGTCACGGTATGACACACCAAATTCTACCGCGTTGACAAAATCACTTTCGATGGTCTTTTTAGCAGCCAATTTTAGTGACTTAAGCTCATCGTCAACCGTCGGAGCGTTAATAAAGCCGTCTTGAAGTTGGTTTTCATATTCAGTTCCAACCACGCCGTATTTTTCATTCAGCGCAGAGCTCCAACCCCATGACAATGGACCACCGATTTTGATCAGGTTGTAATCACTATAATCAAGGTTGTGCCCGAACTGCGCACCAGCATTGCTGCCATTGAAAGCGTAAGCAATGTTATCTGCCTCACCGCGTCCATCACCACGACCAGTGCCTGAATAGCTTTCTAAACTCCAAACTTCACGCTCTACTTTTGAATAGCTCGCATCAAACTCAACACGCCATTGGTCGTCGATATCGTATTTGGTATTGAAACCGAATGATTTTAGGTCCGCTTTACGATCTTCATAGTCATTACGAACTACAACTCGTTGTCCAATCGTTGCTGCACTGGTGATAAAGCCTGTAGCATCATCTACTGTCGCGTATTCTGCTGGAATTTGACCTTGGCCCCACGCAAATGGGATTTCGATACCACGAAGAATCTTCTCGTCTTTAAAATCAACATAAAGCGCATCGAAAACCATCGACAATTTGTCTGATGGCGCGGCTTCTAGTACGAACATAACCGAGTCACGCTCAAGCGTAGACGAACGTACAAATGGTTTTGCACCACCTAGAATAGAGTAGTTTTTACCACCCGCTTCAAACTCAGGGTAACCCCACGCATTCCAGCGTTTTTCTTGGTTTGGCGAGCTCATTGACGTGTACGCAAACGCAATACCAATCGTATCGTCTGCAAATTTATCAATGTAAGAAATCGTGCCACGGTATCCGCGCTTATTTCCATCCGGATTCAGTTTGTCAAAACTGGTTTCTTCAACTTGGCCATTAAACTGCAACGCACGCTCATCAACACTCAATGGCTTGATTGTTTGCATGTTAATAACACCAGCAATACCTTCAGCTTCGAGCGAAGCGCTTGGTGTTTTATACACCGTAACCGCACTCATGATTTCTGATGGGTAAAGATCAAATTCTACGCCACGGTTGTCTGAGATAGACACTTGCTCACGGCCATTAAACATCGTAGCACTTTCGTTTTCACCGAAACCACGAATAGACACGCGACTTGCACGTCCATCAAGACGCTGAGCTGTCAAACCAGGTAGTCGAGCAATTGACTCAGCAATTGAAGAGTCAGGCAGTTTACCGATATCTTCTGCTGATATTGACTCTACCACTTCAGTAGAAAAACGTTTGGTGTTGATTGATTCCACCACACTTGCACGGAAACCTTTTACTTCAATTACTTCTACCGCTTTTTCGTCTTCTTTTTGTGCTTGCTCTTCTGCTGCATATGACGAGTAACTACTCACACCAGCAGCAACAAGTGCTAAAGTGAGCATACTTGGTTTGAACATTGACATAGTGTTTTATCCCATTAAGCCGTTTATTTGCCAGTAACCGCATATCGCGGTGTATTCAACTTTGATTTTTTGTGTTTTTTACTAGCGACGTTTGTTGTCATCGCAAATAGTAGCTCTCACCTTTTTTCTTAAACAACTTTATGCATACGTATTCAAACGTAGGTCAAAATCTTTAACTTCACAAAATATTCACATGCGTTTTGCGTATACCTCTGTTTTAATTGAAAAATTATATGTATCGATAGAACTTTAAAAAGTTCACTTTTATTTTAAACTTTTTTGCCCCAAATTTAGGTTCAGAATCATATACTTGTCATTTATTATTGTTAATATGGGTGATTAATGTGTAAAACCAGCACCTAAAGTAAATTGGTCATACCAATGAAGCATTCGCTTCGCACAGCAAACTATCCATCTCAATAAGGCTACAGAGGACATCAGACCTCTACATCAATTACTCCTTCCTTTATTGGTAAACTAATCTGACAATGTACTTTCTAATTTCAGTCACATTCTTTAACAAAAACTGAAAGACGATTTCCCGTGCATACGTATGCAGGCTTTTTACTCTCCAAAGTCTATAACGTATTCTTCATACAACTTAAGAAGGCCTATGGACGCAACGACGGAGAAGGTGCATGGCAAACAACGAGTGGTGGAAAGGTGCTGTTATTTATCAAGTGTATCCACGTAGTTTTCAGGATACGAATGGTGATGGCATTGGTGATCTGCAAGGGATCATAAAGCGACTAGATTACATAAAAAGCCTGGGTGTGGATGCTATTTGGATTTCACCATTTTTCAAATCTCCGATGAAAGACTTTGGCTATGATATTTCGGATTACCGTGATATTGACCCAATGTTTGGTGATTTAGAAGACTTCGATACGTTAATTGAACAAGCGCACGCACGTGACATTAAAATCGTAATAGACCAAGTGTTAAGCCACACTTCTGATCAACACCAATGGTTCCTAGAAAGTCGCGAAAGTAAAGATAACGACAAGTCAGATTGGTACGTTTGGGCCGATTCTAAACCAGATGGCACACAGCCTAACAATTGGCTATCCATTTTTGGCGGCCCAGCATGGCAATGGGAACCACGACGTGGTCAATATTACTTACATAACTTCTTAACAGAACAGCCAGACTTAAATTTCCATAACCCGGAAGTAAGGGCTGCCGTACTAGCCAATGTTGAATTTTGGCTTGCAAAAGGAGTAGATGGCTTCCGTTTGGATGCAATTAACTTTTGCTACCATGATAAACAGCTGCGCGATAATCCTGCGAAACCGAAAGAGTTGCGCCAAGGCCGTGGTTTTAGTGAAGATAACCCTTACGCCTTCCAATATCATTACTACAACAATACACAGCCCGAAAATTTGGCATTTATGGAAGAGATCCGCACCCTTCTCAACCGCTATCCGGGGACTGTCAGCCTAGGTGAAATTTCGTCAGAAGATTCTCTCCAAACAATGTCTGAGTACACGTCTGATGGCAATAAATTGCATATGGGTTACAGCTTCGAGCTTTTAACCAATGACTACAGTGCGAAATACATTCGTGAAACCGTGTCGCGTTTAGAAGAAGTGATGACCGAAGGTTGGCCGTGTTGGGCGTTTAGTAACCATGACGTAGAACGAGTCGCGTCGCGTTGGGACCAATCTGGCGGCAATGGACAACCACTCCAAGCTGCTATGTTGACTTCACTACTGGGCTCTTTACGTGGCAGTATCTGCATGTATCAAGGGGAAGAACTTGGGCTTGGTGAAGCCGATGTTGCTTTTGAAGATCTACAAGATCCTTACGGTAAAACATTCTGGCCGAACTTTAAAGGCCGTGATGGTTGCCGTACTCCGATGCCTTGGACTGCGGATGGAGATCATTTAGGTTTCAGTAAAGCGAAACCATGGCTACCTATGGGTAAACAACACGCGAATCTAACGGTTGACCAACAAGCTTCAAAACCCACGTCTGTTTTAAACCGCTATCGTGAATTTATGGCGTGGCGAGCGGACAAATCCATTTTGAAGTATGGCAACATAGAATTCATTGACACCGATGAACCGATACTAGCGTTTTACCGTACGTTTGAAGGTGAAACAATGTTGTGTGCGTTCAACCTAGGCGCTGTCGAAGCTTCTATGGACATTGATCTTGCATCTATGTTTGAACACAAAGAGCTTACTCACCATAATGGCGAATACAGCTCTGGTGAACTTAGACTTCCTGGATTTGGTTGCTTTTTCGCAACTATCTAACTCTATAGGCCCACAGAAATCTGCGGGCCTATCTTCTCTTCCGACCGAGAACTAAAAAACAGGCAAATCAGGTTGTTATTGAACACCCTCTTCATGCCAAGTTGCTAAACTCGGATACTCTTTTAATACTTCAACAAGTGTCTGATTTAAAGTTTTAATCACTTCGTCATCAACCGCTTTATTGCACGCCATCCCCAAAAACGATTGATATAACGGTGCGATGATTTTGTAATTGTTCGGATCTATATGTGCCCGTGAAAACTGAAAGCGTGCAATTACATCTCCATATGCAATCAGATCGACCCTTTTTAATTTCAGCATACGGACGAGCTCATAACCTGTTTTTAGATAAACAAATTGATACTCATGAAAGCCTTCTTTAACGAGAAGTTGATGGCCAATATCATTTTTCACAACGCCAACTTTGAGTCCAGGTATATTTTTCAAATCGACATCTGAATAATCGCTTTCTTTATGCCCGATCAGTGAAACGGTGTTATGGATCATCGGTCCAATAAAATTAAATTGCCTCGCTCTTTCTTCTGTATACGTTATGGAGAATACGCACGCGTTAGGGCTATCTTCGAGTGTTTTATAGACACGTGCCCAAGGCATCAAAAGAATGTCTTCTTCATCAAACGTCCAATCCAATTGCTTGTACATAGCACGTAGTACCTTAATTGAAATGCCTTCAATTTGTCCTTCATGCATGTAATTAAAGGGAGGATAGTCTTCGGTATACCAATTAATCTTAGGCTGTACCGCACTAGCGGGACACATAAAGAAAATACTCAACATAATGAATAGATTAGCCCGGTTCAACTTCATCAAATGTATCCGCAAGTTCAAAATCATGGAAAACGCAAAATGGTTTATCGTGCCGAATTACAAAACTAAGATGGTACTGTCACGCCGAGTGACAATCATTTAATAAACTAGACGCTAGTATAATGCTAGTCGAAAAGGCTTAAGATTGATGTACTTTTTAAGAATTCGGTTAAATTATCAGCAATACACAAATAAAAAAGCGATAGGTTTCCCCTATCGCTCAATAACACTCGCCTAGGTTGCAGTTATTTAACTGACACACCTAAGTCTCGTAGATCGAGGCTTGCAGACAACACTGTTCCGTCCTTTTTCAACGAAGTAATAACATCGTTCAAGTTCGTCTTTGACGCTGTAACAATATAATATTGCTTATAAGCTTGTTTAAGTGTCAAACCATGTGTCTGTGCTAATTTGTCAGCATCTGCAACAGACGCGAGTTTGATAACAACCTCACCAGTTGCTCGATAGGCATCTAGACCATTCTCCCCCACGAGGATCTGGCCTTTTTGTACATTTTCCGCGCCATCAACTGTTACAAAAGCAGAACCATCTAATACAGTCTCTGGTTGGATCTGTAGCCCTTGAAGTTCTTCTACATTGATTGGTGATTTGGCAAAAACACTAGGTGCAAGAACCAAGACTGCTAGCAAAGATAAATTTTTCATTGATTGCTCCTTAGTGACCGTAAATTTTCAATGACCAGTCTTTCAATACACCAGCTAGCTCATTGTTTTTGTTATTATAACCAATTAGACCAGCTGATTGATTGTAAATTAAGGTGTAGGAATTACCTTTGTCAGTATCAAGCACTTTGATAGTCCAATTGCCTTTGGAGTTTTCACCGTAGAAATGGTGAGTTAACATCAGCGCATCCGTGAATCCGCCTTCGTTTCCACGCAGGAAACCCGTTCTAGGGCTTAAAACTACACTTCGTGTGCCAGACGGCGAGGTCAGTTCAATAGCGATGTCGCGAACGCGCTCGTGGTCAATGTTCACTTTTAATTGAACCGCTTCGATTGTTAAATCTTGATCAACTTGCATCGCACTTACTGCGCCAACAAGACTCGCGTCAGGAATTGCAATGTCTGCGACTTCTTTTTGCCAATCGGTCACTTGCAGCTTTGGTAAAGATACGCCCGTAAACAACGCTTTGAATACCGCATCATCGACATTGACAGCGCCGAGACCATAAAAATAATGGAAGTTGTAACCTGCCGCGTTAGTTTGCCAACTCGGTATAGCGTCATAGGAAACCATCTCTCCTTGAGCATTCTCAAACTGTAGCATCACACCCGGATTTGTTGGGTCGGTTTTTCGTGCTGTTGACGCTAACAGATGGCGAATAGTGCGAGAATCCAGTGCAGGATTTGCAGACATGACGGTCGCGATAGCACCTGAGGTGTTTGGCGCCGCGGAAGACGTACCGTTCATCGTACCTGCGTAGTTACACTCTGGGTCAAGCTCGGTGCCACCATGAAGCGAATTTCCATGCGGTCCTGTCCGGTTCATCCCTTTGTCGCAGCCCGTTAGGTCTGTTGTAACCATAGCAGGTGCATCTTCACCGTATTCGCCACCAGGTGCACTTAAGAAGATATTAGACCCGACAGATGAGTAAGAGGCTAATTTACCGTCCGCATTGAGCGCTGAGACGACTAAGTTCCAATTTGACGCATTATCTACCGTGATATTTGCATCATGAAATGGTAAACCTTGGTTATTGAAAAACTCTTTATTTTCATAAGGCAATACGAGGTATTTCACACCATTGATGTATGTGTTGTAGTATCCAAACGAGTTACCTGCAGATTTCACGTATATTGCTCCACGCCCCCAATGGCTGTTGAGCGTGATATCTTGCATTATAGCTTCTTCAAGTTCAGCGGCAGGATCATTTGATAGATCACCATTGCGAGGTGATGCCGGTGTACTTCCGTAACTTTGGTTGAACACGCGAGGATCAGTAAAGCGATCTAATGCTCTAAAATCCTCAGATAGGCCGTGTGAAACCATCCAAGAAGCCATAGACTGTTCATCTAGATAGTTGAAACCAACTAAATTTGCGTATGGAGCAACGCCTCTACCACCAATATTATTGCCCTCTACTGCAGCAATAAGTCCAGCGACGGATGTACCGTGACCATGGTTATCTAGAGGGTAGTCCGAGCCATCGATTAAGTTACGAGAACCAGGTACCACATTGTCCGCGAGATCTGGGTGACTAATTTCTACTCCCGTATCGATTACAGATACCGTAATGCCACGACCTTTAATGCCCATTCGATCAGCAAAATCGACGTTAAGGTCCTGCCCCACGGTGCCCGCCGATTTAGAGAAACCTGTTTGGCCAGTATTTTGTAGATGCCATTGTTGGAAAGTGAGCGGATCTCGTTTCGTTAACGGTAACTCAGGTGACGTGTTCGCATAGGCACTTGTTGCTGTACTCAGTATCGAGAGTACAATTAAATTCTTCTTATAATTCATGTTATCCTCTGACTATAGACCCCGAAAGGGGAACTATTGATAACACCTTGTTCACCATATAGCAACAACAAAAGACAGCGCTGTCAGCCTTTATATTGCAACCCTATGAAATATATGTGAATTTATTTGATAACAATTTTATATAATTTATACCTAATACAGGTCTTTACTATTCTGAATAGACCAATGACACTTAGAAAGAAATGTCTCGATTTTTAGCTATATATATCATCAAGTTAAATTTTAATCGCGTGATTAAATTCGGAATGTAAACAGGAAAATAAATGAATAAAAAGCAATAAAAAAAGAAGAGCGACTAGGAGTTTTATTGAAAAATTAGACATGCGTCTTGAGTGATGGCGGAGCGGACGGGACTCGAACCCGCGACCCCCGGCGTGACAGGCCGGTATTCTAACCAACTGAACTACCGCTCCATAGGGGAATTTTAACGCGTTTATTCGCAGCTGTTTAAGACTGTGCTGTCTAAATTGGCGGAGCGGACGGGACTCGAACCCGCGACCCCCGGCGTGACAGGCCGGTATTCTAACCAACTGAACTACCGCTCCATAGGGGAATTTTAATGCGTTTATTCGCAGCATTTAAAGACTGTGCTGTCTAAAGTGGCGGAGCGGACGGGACTCGAACCCGCGACCCCCGGCGTGACAGGCCGGTATTCTAACCAACTGAACTACCGCTCCATAGGGGAATTTTAATGCGTTTATTCGCAGCTGTTTAAGACTGTGCTGTCTAAAGTGGCGGAGCGGACGGGACTCGAACCCGCGACCCCCGGCGTGACAGGCCGGTATTCTAACCAACTGAACTACCGCTCCATAGGGGAATTTTAATGCGTTTATTCGCAGCTGTTTAAGACTGTGCTGTCTAAAGTGGCGGAGCGGACGGGACTCGAACCCGCGACCCCCGGCGTGACAGGCCGGTATTCTAACCAACTGAACTACCGCTCCACTTTGGGTATTTTTAAGTGTTAATTCACTGCGTTTGAGACTGTGCTGTCTGAAAGTGGCGGAGCGGACGGGACTCGAACCCGCGACCCCCGGCGTGACAGGCCGGTATTCTAACCAACTGAACTACCGCTCCACTTTGGGTATTTTTAAGTGTTAATTCACTGCGTTTGAGACTGTGCTGTCTGAAAGTGGCGGAGCGGACGGGACTCGAACCCGCGACCCCCGGCGTGACAGGCCGGTATTCTAACCAACTGAACTACCGCTCCACTTTGGGTATTTTTAAGTGTTAATTCACTGCGTTTGAGACTGTGCTGTCTGAAAGTGGCGGAGCGGACGGGACTCGAACCCGCGACCCCCGGCGTGACAGGCCGGTATTCTAACCAACTGAACTACCGCTCCACATTTCTTTGCTGCTGGGCATGTGCCCTGACAGCGGCGTGAATAATACGAATCACCCCTATCTGAGTCAACAGTTTTTTTGAAAAAAACTGCGAAATTTAGCGTTCCTTCATCGAAAGGTTCAAAATATCACCTGAGTCGTTGGTTTTTTGTTCAGAATCACTATTCTCACTTTGTTCAATTTCTAACTCGTCCAAATCTAAAGACTTTTTCTTGAACAAATTCGGCATGCTTGGCATCGCTAATTTTGGTAAAAGAGGCTTGTTTTGGACGAAAACGCGCACAGCAGCCCAACCTAGCAACAAGATGACCATGTTACCAAGCACAATAATCGTCACCATCATCTCAGTAGAAATTTCGGGTTCCGGCGGGAGTTCTGGCTCAAGGGTCGTTTCCACCAGTGGTTTCAGGATCTCCGGCACTTTTTCTATTGGGCGTTCAATTTCAAATTTATAAAGCGGCAGCGTCGCCATAAATTCTCGACCATTAATATTTTCACCAAATGCCGATATCTCAATACTGTAACGTCCCCAGTCATAGTTTTTAACTGAAAGCTCTCGGTATAAACTCGTTTCCTTCCCTAATGTAAAGAGTTGCTCTTCGCCATTGGGGTAGAAAATTTTCCCTTGGAAAATCACAGTATCTGGTTTGGCGACATTGGGATCTATGCGAATTTGTAATAAATGATCAGATGGGTCTCCATCTGAAGCCAATGTCATGTTGAAGTTAAACGGAGGCTCTGCAACCACCAGCGGCGCTTTGACAACGCGACGTTTGAGGATTGGCGTTTGTATTGAAAACTCAGGCCTCCACTCCCCTGCAGGAAACGACAACTTAAATTCCCCTGTAAATACGCCATCCATTGGACGTTCATCAAAGTCTTGTCCATTATCTCGAAACTCAGTAACACTTTTTGTACCCGCTCCGAAATTGTCGTACTGGTCGTTGTTCGTGCTAACAAACTCAACATACAGCGTTACGACATCACGAAAATAACCAACGCTAATTGGGCTGCCATCATTTAATACTCGTGCGGTTACTTTAAGCGTTTCACCTTGGAATATCAGTGGAGGTAATGGGTCAACATCTAGCGTAATGTCGCCCAAAATCATAATTCGACTGTCTTTTTGAATTTGTCCGACGACTTGCCAAGGACCCGGTGTTGGGTGGCGGATAATCACTAAGTCGTAGCTGACTTCGTCATACCAATCTAGGTTTTCATTATCCATAGCATGTGTAGGATAGAGCTTACTCCCATCAGGTTGCACAAGCACAACTGGCGGTGCACCAGGACGACGGAAGAACAGCATGGTAATTTCTTCGACCTTATAATCGATACGAAATCGATTGTTCAGTAGCGGTACTTCATTGACTACACCATCACGCTTCAACATGGTCAGGCCATATTTCTTTGTGTCTTCGTCAGTTTGAGCATGTACAAACGAACCAACTAAAACCAAAACCGCGAAAAAACAAACGCGAAGTATTAACGTCATTTCTATCCTCTATTGTTTAAACCACAAAGAGCCACCTGAGGCTTTTTCTACTAATTGCATACGTTCTTCGTGCGCAATTACTTCATCGGCAGATGCATAAACAATCTTGAGTGGTTTTCGATTTTCACTAAGACGAACAATCCCGCCCTGCTCGCTTTGGTTTGACGATTCCACATTTTGGCCCAAATTGAGCTTAGCTTGGCCACCTGTCATACCTAAGTAAACATCAGCTAGGATCTCAGAATCCAGCAAAGCGCCGTGAAGTGTACGTTTGGAGTTATCAATGTCGTAGCGGCGACATAATGCATCAAGGCTATTCTTTTGCCCTGGATGCATCTTCCTTGCCATATCGAGCGTGTCTAAAACCTGACACATTTCGCGAGTTGGTTGAATATGCTGGTTCAGTGCGGCAAATTCATGGTCCATAAAGCCAACGTCGAACGGCGCGTTGTGAATGACCAACTCGGCACCTTTTATAAAATCGATAAACTCTTGTGCTATCTGGTGGAAACGTGGCTTATCGCGTAAAAACTCATTCGTGATACCGTGTACATCAATCGCTTCGTCTTCTATGTCGCGGTCAGGATTAATGTATACGTGGAAATTATTGCCTGTTAAGCGTCTATTTATGAGGCTCTACGCAACCAATTTCGATAATGCGGTGCCCTGCTTTTGGGTCAATACCCGTCGTTTCTGTATCTAGTACTATTTGTCTTTTTAGCATGTCTAAACGCCGTAACTTTGATATGGTTAGCGATTAATAATGTCATTCTACATAAAAAGCGGTAAATACGTGCAAAAAACAGTAGAGATTTATACAGATGGTTCTTGTTTAGGTAATCCTGGTCCAGGCGGTTACGGCGTTTTAATGATGTACGGCAAGCATAAAAAGGAACTTAACCAAGGTTATACATTAACAACGAACAATCGCATGGAGTTAATGGCTGCGATTGTTGGTTTAGAAACCCTAACTCAGCCTTGTAATGTAAAACTCGTCACAGATAGCCAATATGTCAAACAAGGCATTGAAAGTTGGTTAGAAAACTGGAAGAAACGAAATTGGCGTACCGCCTCCAAACAACCCGTCAAAAATGTTGATCTTTGGCAACGCCTTGATGAGGCGGTAAAGCGTCACCCAAAAGTTGACTGGTTCTGGGTTAAAGGTCATAGCGGTCATGATTTCAATGAACGCGTTGATACGCTTGCACGTGAAGCCGCAACGTCGTCCAATTTAATTACAGATGTTGGCTACAAACCGGAATAGCAAAAAACATTAAGCTCGATGCTTAAATATTAATCATGACTCTCACACTTATGATCGCACGTTTGGCGCAGTCCCGCATTTTTAACCTGTGCAAACGTCGGTCTTGTGCGAGCATGCCACTTCGGTTTTATGGGCGTAAGCGGTGTTACGCGCTTTCTTGCGACCAGCATGTACACACTTCCCATCGGCCTTAAGTAATGCTTACAAAATCTTCGCCAGGGTGCAAAGCGGGATAATCGACTACCTCTTGCGAGTGAAGAATGTATAAAACGCTCATCGGCAATAATTTCAAACCCCAATAAATCGAGCCAATCCTTAACGCGTGCTGGCGTAAAAAAGCGCCCTGACCAAGGTAACTTTTGACTGCTAAAGGGCAGTAAATGTGCAAGGCCTGTTAAACTAAACGGATTAAATCCTGAAATCAGAATATATCCACCAGGAATTAACGTTCGATGGGCTTCACGCAAAATGTGATGTGGATCAGAATGGTATTCTAAGCATTGGCTTAAAATACAGGCATCAACGCTATTTTCAGCAAAAGGTAATTCGTCTATTTCCGCGTAAACACCCACATGCTTACCAAAGGGGGCAACACAAACTTGATGTTTAATCGGACTTTTAGATGTATCGAGCTGGCCACTTAAACTACCTAGTTTTAGCATATGATAACCAAACATTCTTGGCAGCCAAGGCGCCATTTTCCGTTCAATATCACAGCGAATATAATCGCCATGCGGAAAATCTTGCCAATCCAGCGGTTTGAAATCTGCAAGAAACTAAGTGCTGGTTTCATTTAATATGCTCGTTATACTAATCGCACCAACACTTTAACGAGCTAATCACAATGGTGCAAGTAGAGGCAATTCCCGCCTTTAATGATAATTACATTTGGCTTATCAAAAATAGCGCGACGCAAACCGCTTTTGTTGTTGACCCAGGCGATGCACAAGCGGTAAAGCAGGCTTTAAGTCGACATGCTTTGCAACTTGAAGGGATATTATTGACTCACCATCATTGGGACCACACGGATGGTGTAAATGAGTTAAAAGCAGCCTACCCTAACTCGTGCGTGTATGGCCCAGCAAATAGCCCATTTACCGGTATTGACGTAAAACTGAGTGAGCATGATACGGTGAAGGTGCACGACAAATCTTTCTTCGTTTTAGAAACGCCCGGTCACACCCTTGATCACATTTGCTACGTTTGTGATCAATTTGCGTTTACTGGTGATACGCTCTTTCATGGTGGATGTGGACGACTTTTTGAAGGAACTGCGACGCAAATGTGGCAGAGCCTTACAAAACTCGCAGGCTTACCCGACTCAACATTGGTATACTGCACCCATGAATACACGCAGGCCAATCTCGGCTTTGCTCTATCGGTAGAACCTGACAACACTGATTTACACCGTATCAAGCAGCGGGTTGATACGATGAGAGCCAGCGCTGAACGGACTATACCCACAAGTATTGGTGAACAAAAACGCTGTAATCCATTTTTAAGAGTACTCGCTTGCCCACATTTTAGAGAATTGCCCTCCTCAATATATTGATGACACAGCCTTACCTGAGAATCGATTTGCCGCTCTTAGAAAATGGAAAGACCATTTTTAAAGCGCAATATGACAATAGGCTTACAAAAAATCACCAAACTGAACGTGCCTTATACTTCAAAAATTGCAATGAAGCGGGTAGACTTGTCGAGTTTTTGCCAACACAAGGGTTAATAATGAGCAAGTCCCCTCTTATTGTATTACTAGCGGCTATTTTGGCTGGGTGTCAAATGTCACCTGATCAAGCGCAGCTAGATAATTCTTCAAAGAACTTAACCTTTGCATCACCGCAAGATGTATCGGATGCCTTGATGGCATCGGAAGAAGTTACAGAAGAAGAGGAACCCGCTCCAGTATTTGACGACGTGTGGGAACGTATTCGCTACCAGTTATCCATCCCAGTTCCTCAAAATCGCCCTGTTGTTGCAGAACGAAACTATTATCAAGCACACCAAGCGTACCTAGATCGCATCGCGAAACGCGCAGAGCCTTATCTGTATTTCATCGTTGAAGAAGTTGAAAAGCGTGAAATGCCGATTGAAATTGCGCTATTACCAATCGTCGAAAGTGCATTCGACCCGTTTGGTTTTTCGCACGCAAGTGCATCTGGTATTTGGCAGTTTATGCCTGTAACAGGCGAACGTTTTCAGTTGAAACAAAACTGGTGGTTTGATGGGCGTAGAGACATTGTGCAATCAACTCGTGCTGCGCTCGACTATTTAAGCTATTTGCATAAAACGCTGGAAGGCGACTGGTTGAATGCGATTGCTGCATACAACTCTGGCGAAGGCCGCCTGCTTAACGCTATTCGAAAAAACCGTAAAAAACACTTACCCACTGATTTCTGGTCTTTAGATTTGCCAAGAGAAACAACGGCATACGTCCCAAAATTACTAGCCTTGTCAGATTTACTAAGACGACAAGACGAGTTTAGCGTGAAGTGGAACCCAATAATCAACGCACAGGTCGTCGATACTGTCGATATTGGTGGCCAAATTGATTTAGCGCTCGCGACGGATATGGCAGAAGTTTCTTTAACAGAATTATACCGCTTAAACCCAGGGTTCAATCGCTGGGCAACGGACCCGGATGGCCCGCACGTTTTGTTACTTCCTATCGACAAAGTGGACGCCTTTAATGAAAAATTGGCCAAAACCGAGCTTAAAGACCGTTTGCGTTGGCAATACTATCAAGTAGCGAAAGGTGATAGTTTGTCAGTGATTGCGAAGAAGTTTTCAACCTCACCGAGCGCAATCCAGAAGCTGAATAACCTCGACAACAATATCATCCGAATTGGTCAACAATTGTTAGTGCCTCTGAGCGAAGGCGCTCTGCAAAGTGAGCATTTACCGAATGCAGTTCGTGTCGCCGCAAACAAAGTCACGCAAGAAAAAGTGACTCATGTCGTGAAAAGTGGCGATACGCTTTGGGACATCAGCCGCGAGTACGATGTTACAGTGAAAGAGCTAGCACGTTGGAATAAATTACGTGACTCTGCAGTATTGCGTTTGGGTCAAAAACTCACCGTATTTAAAGACACTAAGACAGCAGCTCAACAACCGTCGGAAAATTTGCAATCGGTAAACCGCACGATCACATACAAAGTGCGACGTGGAGATTCTTTAGCGCGAATCGCGAGTAAGTTTAATCTCACTGTCGATGAAATTGTGAAGTGGAATAATTTGGAAGGTCAGAAGTACCTACAACCTGGCCAGAAATTGAAATTAAAAGTCGATGTAAAAAGAACCTAAAAAAGGCCCCTTAAGGGCCTTTTTACATTATACCTAGTACATTACTGCTCGTTTAAAACTACTCGAGATGAGTTATCCAATCGGCTACCCACGTTTCTGCCGCTTCCCATGGTTCAAAATACTCACAAGCATCAACATCAAGCCGTTTTACGGGCAATGTCGCATTAAGTTCCTGAAGTAGCGTATCAATTTGACGACCGGCTCCGCAGTAGGTGTCGCCGTAACTGCTATCACCAAGCGCTATGACACCGCACAACTTGCCGGTCATCATTGGAAACTGACTTTGCATTTGTAAAAACAGTGGTTGCAAGTTGTCCGGAATATCGCCTTGACCCGTCGTTGAGCTGACAAATAATGCAGTGCTTGCTGTGGTTAAATCGGCCAAGGTTGCAGACGAGTACACGTTAGCTTCATGACCTGCAGCTACTAAAACCGACCGGATCTTTTCCGCCAGTCCTTCCGCATTACCATACATACTCCCCACAAATATTGCGACGTGTGCCATTATTGATAATCCTCTTCTGTCGTTGGCCAACCTAATTTTTCACACACTTTAAGCATCTCTTCTCCAAGATTTGCTCGTATGACAATCGGTTCATTGGTATAAGGATGTACAAAACTCAGTCGAGTTGCAAATAACATCAAACGTTGAACACCAAACTCATCATAGAAAAAATGATTTTGCGTGTTGTCACCGTGATTTACATCACCAATAATTGGATGAGCCAAGTGCTTAAGGTGGCGCCTTATTTGATGTTTTCGACCCGTTTTTGGAAAACACTCAACGAGACTGTATCGGACGGTAGGAAATTTACCCAGCGGGATGGGCAACGACGCTTGATATAAACAGCGAAAATCCGTAACCGCAGGTTGAGCCTCTTTGTCTTGCTGAGCGAACTTATCTGCAATCTTGTCCAACTCTTCTTTTAATGGCTTATCGAGTGTAATTTCCTCTGGCGCAAAACCCCGCGTCAATGCTAGGTAACGTTTTTGTATAGTCCCTTCGATAAACAATTGATTGATGACTCGAGCATCTTCTGAACTTAGTGCAAATAATAGTACGCCTGACGTTGGTCTATCTAGACGATGAACCGGAAACACATGTTGACCAATTTGATCTCGAAGCATCTGCATCGCAAAACGAGTTTCTCGTTTGTCGAGGAATGATCGATGGACTAATAAACCAGATGGCTTGTTAATGGCAACAAAATGCGCATCTTGGTACAAAATTTCTAATTCATCTTGCATAGTTCGTTTACTACTTTGTAAATAGTGCATCTAGTCGCGTAATAACGCCGTATACACTGCTCAGTCTTTGTGAATTTGGATAACTCATTTCAAGCATTGGGAGTAGCGACAGTTGACTGGGTAACGCTTGTTGACTATTGATGAGTTCATTCATTTTGGGAATAAAAACAAATTGTAGCCACTGCCCAAATGTCATCGTATCGCAGCAAAATGGTGCGCTAGAATGATAAGCACTGTGACTCAAAGGTTCACTTTGCCACAGATTTTCCTCGTGCATGGCGAGCTGCAGCGCAACCAACAAATCAGCGACTAATTCGTGGCGATTTTGCATTCTTAACCCCATCTAACTAAACATGCGAGTAATTGTACCTTGAATAAGAAGACTTCCCAACATTCTAAATTCTCAGCAAAACCAGTATAATAGGGATCAGCGGCATTTTGGGAATGTTTCGCGACTTTGAGCTACTCCCGCCGTATTCAACATGACCAAGACAGTTTCGTGCAAGTAATCAAAAGACGGTATAAATAATGAATTCAAATATTTCGACATTAGGTGAACTCTTAGAAGCGGCGGGCACACAATGGCGTGCTTATGACATCGGCCGACGTATCACTAAACTCGATAAAGCTGAATTTACACAAATTGAACTTGGCGCGCGCCCCTATCCTTACCCGTTAATGGGCCATGCCCACATTGCCATTCAATTCTGGGATAAAAATGCCACACAAGACCCTTATGTCTGGTTTTTAAAATTCCCGATTGACGAGCAAAGTAAGTTGGTTTTGGCTACACGTGATCATTTCGCGAATTTAGTGTTAGAGGCACTTGGCACAGAACTTACCAGCGAAGATGCAGATGGTAAATTGGATAACAATCCGTATGTATTCACACCGAATGCCAACAAACTAGCTGCATTCAACGCCCTGATGAAAGTAGAAATAAAACGCCCTGCTTCACAATATTATGAAGCAGTAGAAAATTATTTCCATGCGCCACTCATTCATGATTGGCAAACACTCGCAGTACAGGGCTTAGCGGATTTTGCGATGCGTTTAGAGCACGGACAAAACCAAGCACTTTTACAATCTCACTGGCAGGTACTTCCGGGAGAAGTTCAAAATACGCTTGCAGCGATGTTAGAACACGTTGCCATTTCAGTTTCCATCACAGAATTATTGTCGAAAAGCATAGATGATGCGCTTGAAAACCAGAATAAAGCAATGTTGATCAATAGTCTAAGAGCGATTAGCGGTTCTTCATCGAAAGGCATTTTAGAGAAATGCGTAGACAACGTACTGGATAGCGTCTTTGCTACTGACATAGAAATCTTGCTCATTTTAGTGGGAAGATTATGGCAAACGTTTATCTTGCCTGAACGACTATATGCATTGTTAGATAATGCAGCGCAAGTCAGTGAAGGTGACTTTTTCGCAGGTGTATTTGCAGATTTGGTTGCAATTCCAGCACTTCGCCCCCAAGTATTAAGCATTCTTAGGGCACCAAGTCGCGACGAAACGCTTTCGCGCGCAATCGGAAAGTTATTTAACGCATGATAACACTATGGATGATAATGGCTGTGGCGGCCGTGATTGCCTCATTCTGGATGAGTCGCGTCGTTGCTGACGCAGCAAAAGTACACGCAGAGCGTCAGGCCGAGTCATTGAACGTCCAACTACTGAGTGTTGCGATGAAACGATTTCGTTTAGGTATCAACCGGACGGGTAAACCCGGTATTAAAGCTGAGTTTGTCTTTGAGTTTTGTTCTGATGGTGATTCCGTTTACCAAGGTTTACTGTTTTTAGAAAACGAACGACTCGTTAAAGTAGATATTCCTCCACATCGCATTCGATAAAAAAGGAAGCGCTTGCTTCCTTTTTTAATTTCACTCTTTAAGGCACTTTTCTTCGACCAAAAATAAATGAAATTACGGTTAGAATAACAAAAATAAAGAAAAGTATTTTTGCCATACCTGCGGCTGCGCCTGCTATACCACCAAATCCCAATGCCGCTGCAATTAATGCTAAAATTAAGAATGTCACTGCCCAGCTTAACATAACGTTTCCCTCCTATTGTGTGATAACGTCAAGTGTACGCATTTCGTCATGACATAGCTTCATGCGCTCTTTAATTTGATATAGTGCTGCTTCACAAGGTGCAGGCACCGTTGTAGCGAGTGCTTTATTCACCTTTTCTAGTACTTTGTCTTCAAGCTCCTCAAGCTGACTTAAATAGAGATGGATGTTGTCTTTTTTAAACATGCCAATAAGGTGCGTGTAAGACTCACGAATTTCCACCGCAAGTGCATTACCCTCTTCAATACTACCTTCGTCCGCGACGACAAAAGGTTGGAGTAATGCTATAGCTCTTACTTTTTCCGTGATCATTCGTGAAAATACATCGTTATATCGATTGTCTGTCGTTTCACTTGCTGCTTTTTTGTAAAAATCAATTCCACTATTTAAAACTCGAATAAGTGATTTCACTGCATCAAAGTTATAATTTGAAAGTGTCATTATAATGCTCCTTTTATTTAATCAAGTCATATTACTCCTTTCAATTTACAGGCCAGATTATAACGTTCTGTATTTTATATACTTTTTTATAATAGACTTTAATACATCGGTAAATATTTCAATGGCAACCATTACACCTCGGTAATTTTTTCATTAACTAAAAATGAATATCCACAATGAAATTTTTACCGGAATATTTTTCTTACCATTCTCATCAAATCACATTCGACAACTAGAGCAAAATCATATTAACCTTACATTTCAACAGGTTATAATTTGGCACATTGTCTGCAGTATTTCATTCGAACAAACTTCAAAGGAGAGTAAGTTATGAACAAGTTAATTATTGCAGGTGTAATTTCTACTACTTTAATGACCGCTCCAGTTTTTGCAGCGCAAAATAGCTGGGAAAAGGAAGCAAATGATGCGTGGATTGATGGCAAAGCAGAAGCAACCTTGCTATTTAACGGCGAGTTGAACAACTTTGATATTAATACGGACGTGAAAAACGGTGTGGTAACTCTGACCGGTAAAGTAGAAAACAGCGTTGAGAAAAAACTCGCTGAAGAACTCATTATTGGTATTGATGGCGTTAAAGACGTCAAAAACGACCTTACGATTGTAAAAAGTAAAAACACGGAAAAGAAAGCCATGGAAAAAAATGACAAAGGCGCAGACTTCACTGACGCGAAAATAGCGACTGTCATTAAAACACGTTTTCTGTTTGATGGTGATGTCGACGGAACCGATATTGATGTCGACGTGGTTAATCGTAAGGTTACTCTGACAGGTACGGTCGCAAGCGAAGCGGAAAAAGACCTAGCTATTACTATTGCTAAGAACGCATCGGACGTGACAAGCGTGGATGACGAATTGGAAATCGTAAGCGAATAATTCGGACATATCACCTAAAAGTGGGCAATGTTGCCCACTTCTCTCGAAAACGCTAAGGACAAACTATGAAAAAATCATTGACGAAACTACTACTCATCTCTGTCGCTACTTTCTCTCTCTCCGCTACCGCGGCCATAAACAAAAAGCCCATTGAACAATTTGATGTCTACGCAGGTATCGGCTACGGTCAATATTCTCTCCAATGGGAAGATAGAGAACGAGACATGGAGTTTGACGACGATTCAAGTATGCTCAAAGCGTACGTTGGTACGTATCTCACGCCGTACTGGAGTGTCGAGCTTGGCTATGAAAACTTCGACGAGGCAAGCGATATAGACAACTATGCGGAGTTTGATGGGTTTACGCTCGGTACTCGTTTTATCGCGCCAATTACAGATTACGTAAGCCTCTATGCAAAAGGTGGCTGGTTCGAGTGGGATGGTGAATTCTATGCAGATGTCCCTGCACTTGGCCGTATCTCTTCAAATAGTCGCGGTGGAGACTGGTTCTATGGTGCGGGTATCGGTTTCGATCTTTCCTCAAATTTAGGTGTGCGGTTAGAGTACTTGCGTTACGAACTTGAAGAGAATATTGAGCCTGACCTCGATGTTGCCTCTATTTCTTTAGAGTACACATTTTAAGTTGCTAAGTATTTCCCCATTGACCCTTCAAGTGCGCTTATGCGCACTTTTTTTGTGGATAACATTGAACGCAACAGCGTTCTTCCTGCATAAACTAAGACGCTTCACGCTCAAATCCTTAACTTCCCCTCATTGGATAATACAGTGGATTTTCGTAATGAAGGTTATCCCAAAAATACCTTGTTATTTTTAGTCGGTAATTTTTACACGATTCCTGAAAAACATACTGGGCCACCGTTTTCCAAAAAGACAAACCTCTTGTTTTATATACAAAAATAAGTGGCAACCATCTTGCAATTATCAAAGAGAAGAATCATTCGTTATAAGGAAAGAAACATGGCAACTTCAACTCAACCAACTAAAGGAAATGGTGCTAATGACGAGCACCCTGTCTCAGATAACCTAGCGAAAACATTGCACAATTCAGTCGATGCACTTCATGAAACAACCGCCAATGCTGAAACAACAATTCGTGACAAGAGTGAGCATTCTAAACAAGCATTCGATGCTCAAGTAACTGATCTGAAGAAGAAATGGAACAAATCAGAATTGAAACGTTATGCGAGCGAAAACCCCATAGCTACCGCAGGTGTCGCTTTCACCATTGGTGTATTAACGACGCTGCTTGTAGGGAAAAAATAGTATGAACTCGACAAATACGCCCCTAAACACACAACGTCCCTCTGCGTCTGCGCAGGGGGGCAGTGAAGATAATTGGTTTATGTTATTACAAAGCCTACAAAACACTTCGTCCGCTTACCAAGACCTCCTGAAAAAAGGGATTGGTGCATTGCAAGCAAAATGGAAAGCCAACTTACGTGTATTGCTCATCGCTTTTTGTTTGCTCTGCTTTGCGGTGACCGTGGGTGTTGTATTGTGGTTTTGCTTACATGCATTACTCGCCTACTCCTTAGTTTACTTAGGGGTGAACTGGCTTGTAAGCGCAGGCCTTTTAATGACGATCAATGTGTTTATTATGTATTATTTAATTTCGACGGCAATGAATCTATTTAGCGCCTCAGCTCGTTCAATATTTCAAGATGATGAACACATCAATACGCCTTAAACCCCTTTTGCTGATTGGGAGCTTTGAAAAATGACTCGATTATCAAACTGGATTTGAGACTCAATGTCACGTGAAAAGCCGTAAGAAAAAAGCAGTTTTCGAATGGCAACGTCAATATTGTCATTCGAAGAAAGCCGATACTTTGAAGCAGATGAAAGCTCAATTTATGACGCCAGTCGGGATTAGCGCTATCGTCCTACTCGCATTGACCCTAAATAAGCTACCGAAACGACAGCTTCTACGTTGGGCTGTTTTCATAAAACGTGCATTATAAACATGTTTGACATACGCCACATTATGCTAAACACGATTTGAGCATGTCCAAACTTACCGGCTTAAGTAGGACATGTTCAATACCTAACTTTTCCAACTCCGCTTTGTCTGGCTCGTAACCGCTGGTGATGGCAATTCGCATGTTGGGGTATTGCAAACGAAGTTGAGTCGCCAAATCAAGACCATTTTCATCGGGTAGCCCAATATCCATCAACACCAAGTCCCACGAATTTAGCGATAATGTTTCTTTACAGTGTTTGGCACTTCCAACCCCCTGCACAGTCAAGCCCATTGCGTTTAACAAACGCTCTAATAATTTTCGACTATCTTCGTCATCTTCTACAACCAAAACACGTTTTATGGTTTCACGCTCAAGTACGTCGGATTTTTTCAATTCATCAATCCGCTCTATCACTTTGACAATAGCAGCCTTCAATAACATAGGTTCGATTGGTTTATTAATGACATCAAGACAACCCAAAGCACTTAACTCTTTGAGAGTACTCGCTTGTGCTGCCGCGGTTACCGCAATGACAGGAATTGACAAGTTCTTAGAATAGAGTGAGGCGAGGACTTGCCTGCCATCCATCTGTGGCAAATGTAGATCGAGTAAGAGCATCGCATAGTTTGAAACACCTTGTTCCAATTTATGAATGGCCTCAACGCCATTACTTGCAACATCTACACTAAAACCCCAATCTTCGACATGTCGCTTAATGAGCTGTTGGATGTCGAGATTGTCTTCAACAACTAATATCTTGGTATAATGTTTTGCCTGCCAATTGAGCAGGTTTGGGTCGAAAGAATGGCCTAAATCTAAATTTGTATTTTCACAGACTACACTCGGCAATGTAAAAGAAAAGCAGCTGCCCTCGCCGAGCTTTGATTCAACTTTTAGAGTTCCACCCATGAGTTCAACTAAATTAGCGCTAATTGCAAGACCGAGTCCTGCTCCTTCATGGGCTTTACTCGTCACATTTTGAACTTGGCTGAAAGGTTCAAAAATTCTGGCGAGATCGTCTTCAGGGATCCCAATTCCAGTATCTCGTACGAGACAAATAAGTTGTCCGTCTTTTTGTGTTACGTCCAAACAAACTTCACCTGAAAACGTAAATTTAATCGCGTTATACAACAAGTTAATTAAGATTTGCTTTAAACGTGTTTGGTCGCACAAAATCCAATAATCTTCCAGCGAACGATTTACGATGGTAAATTGCACACCTTTACTTTGAGCATTTAACTGGAATAAATCACTTAAGTTATGGATAAGTGCATGTAAATTTGTAGGTTTGTTATCTAATCGGATTGTACTTGATTGAAGCTTTGATAAGTCAAGCACATCATCAAGCAACTTTAACAGATGCTCACCATTGTTATATATAATCCCTAATTCTGAGCGGATTTCTTGCTGATCATTTTGGCGCATTAACAATTGTGTGTAACCCAAAATAGAGGTAAGTGGTGTCCTTAATTCGTGGCTCAAATGGGCTAAGAATTGATCTTTGGCACGATTTTCAGCTTCTGCTTTAAGTCGCTCCACTCGCTCTTTTTTCAGTTCCTTCCGAGCAAGTGCATATCGAATTGCCCGAATAAATCGAGCATTTCCGAGTTCAGATTTCACAACAAAATCTTCTGCCCCTGCTTGCATTGCAGCTTCGTCTAACGCCGAATCAGCCTGACCGGTCAGCATAATAATAGGTGTTTCGACGTGATTTTCTTTTGCTATTTTGAGAAGAGATAAACCGCTTTCATGTCCTAGACGAAAATCCAATAAACAAAGATCGAATGACTCGTCAATAAGTGCAGCGATTGCACCATCTAGGCGACGGTGCCAGGAGATGTCGAAATGAAAGTCAGCAATGTCTGAAAGCCTGTCCTGCGTCAACACAAAATCATCTTCATCATCTTCGACTAAAAGTATTTTAACGTGCTTGGCATTTAGACTCTGACTTAAGTGCTCTCGGTTCACATTGCTTCCTTTCAACGAAACTATCTAGGTAATTCGACTATCTCTATCCAATACTTGCCAAGCTCTCGCATCAATGTAACGAGACCTTGAAAATCAACAGGTTTACTAATGTAAGATGCCGCGCCCAAATCATATCCTTTCAACTTATCTTCTTCTTGAAGTGATGTGGTTAAGATAACAACGGGGATCGAACGCAAGTTTGCATCTTGCTTTATTTGTTCAAGTGCTTCGCGACCGTCCATCTTTGGCATATTCAAATCAAGTAAAATTAAATCAGGGCGTACATACTTTGAAACATCATCATATGGTGGGTAGTTTCTTAGGTAATTAAGTAGCTGCTCGCCATCTTTAACAAATTCAATTGCATTCAACACTCGACTTTCCGCAAGTGCATCTCGTGTGAGCAATTGATCGTCTTCGTCGTCATCAGCCATAAGAATTTTTATTGGAATGGCTTTTCTATTCATATTCAGGGATCTCTGTATTTATTGTCGGTTGTATATCACGTTGCAACGTGATGTAAAAAGAAGCACCTATACCCACCTCAGAATGAGAGGTAATTACTCCTCCATGTCGTTCCACAATCCTACGACAAAGCGTTAGACCTATCCCGGTTCCTGGATATTCAGAACGTTCATGTAAACGTTGGAAAGGCGAGAAGATTTTTTCTTCGTATTGCGGATCAAAGCCAATTCCATTGTCCTTCACTAAAATACACACACTTTGGGGGTCGTCCGTAGGCACTTCTGCGATTGATATTTCAGGTACTACGTTTGATTTTCTGAATTTCAGCGCGTTAGCTATCAAGTTAAAAAACAATTGTCTGAGCTGACTGTCATCACAACTGACGGTCGGTAATGATGCTATCTGTATGTTTGCCTTTGTTTCTTCTATTACGACTTCTAAATCGTCAAGGACTCCATCGACGATTGGCTTAAGCGGTTGAGTCACAAACGGTTTCCGTTTTGTTGCGACCCTAGATAAAGCGAGTAAATCATTGATAAGTAAAGACATTCTCGCTGCTGCATTCTTCATTCGCATCAGGTAGTCTCGACCTCTGTCATCTAATTCATTTCGATAACTGTTTTCCAAACGGTCACTAAAAGCCTGAATTTTCCTTAGCGGTTCTTGTAAGTCATGTGAGGCAACAAACGCAAAATCTTCAAGTTCACGATTACTTTTGTTAAGTTCATCTGCCAGTAGTTGAAGCTTAGCTGTTCGAGCTTGCACTTTTTCCTCAAGATCTGCATTCGCGTTTGATAACGAAACTTCTGCTCGCTTTGAGTCGCGTAAATTTTTAAACACCAAGGCCATCGTCAGCAACACTAATGAAATACTGATAAAGGAAAACCACACAATGTTACTAATGGCCTCACGCTTCACGTTGTTCAGAAAGTTACGCTGAATATCACGAATCGCCGTTTCTTCCTCAAGAATCCGGTTATATTGCTGTCTCAGATCTAACGCCGTTTTTTCAATTGTTCTGACCAGCGCCAACGCACTTTGTTTATCTTCGCTCGCTTTGTCTGCATGTTGTTTAAGTTGAGAAACCTGAAGAATAGCGGTATTTAAGTATGTTTTTATTCGTTTTTGTTGTGGGAGACTTTCTGATTTTTCTGCAGTTACTCGTGCAATGTTTTCATCAAGCTCAGTTAAACTTTCAAGCAATGGGCCAAGCGTCGATGACTCTTTTGTCAGTAAGTAGGACTTAGTACTCGACTCGGCGTTTAACGATGCTATATGCAAATTGTCGATTGCTAGGATTAACTCACTTGTGTTTTCCATCCCTTTTTGCAAAGTATCTAAGTCTTCAACATTCTTAAAACCAACAACAACGTTACTAACTAGAAAAGCAGTGCAAATTGCCATCGTTAACCAAACAATTAACAAGCTTGAAGACAGTCTATTAAAAGCATTCACTAAAGAACTCATGGCTCTTCCTTTGGGTTAAACGCTTTAAGTAGCTCACTGCAATCCAACACACTTTTTAAGATATTGTCAGCGATGCCTTGGATTTCTTCATTTTCAGGTCCAGTCGAGTTGACCAGTTTTAACAGCTCAGCGTTCATCGAAATTTGATTGAGTGTCTTTCTGACATCATGCAAGAGTTCATCCTGCTTCATGGTGTCATCCATAATAATCCTTATCTTTATTCAGTGATTTGATAACTTGTAAGACGGTTGTACAGTGTTTTCGTACTTATCCCAAGCATCTTAGCTGCAGAAGTCTTGTTGCCATCCACCGATTTCAGTGTTTCAAAAATAAGCGCCTTTTCAACTTCTTCTATCGTTTTCCCCGCCTGTACATTGTGCAAAGTAGCCCCAGATGAAGGTGACACGATATTATTTGATAACTCATTGAGACTAGGCTCAGAACGCGGCGACGAATACAGTGAAAAGGGGGATGAAAATGCGTTGTCAAACACCAGCTTATTTGTCCTCTGATCGGCCAAAATATAAGCCCGATGAACACAATGCTTTAACTCTCGAACATTACCTGGCCAATCATATAAACTCAGTTTTTTCAGATCCTGATCGCTCACTTCATAACGCGTGTTTCCCTGTTGATTAAATTTGTCGAGGAAAAATGCGACCAACAGTGTGATATCTTCTTTGCGATCTCTCAACGGGGGAATAGTGATAGGAAAAACGGCAAGTCGGAAATAAATATCCTCCCGGATCACATTTTGGCTCGCAAGTTCTTCCATTGTGCGGTTTGTCGCGGAAATTATACGGCAATTTGTTTTTATTACTGATGTGCCACCAACTCGGGTTAGGGAATTTGTTTCCAATACCCTCAGCAGGTTCGGCTGCAAATCAATTGGCATTTCCGTCACTTCATCCAAGAACAACGTCCCTTTATTCGCCTGCTCAAATACACCCATTTTTTGCGCTACAGCGCCTGTGAAGGCTCCTTTTTCATGCCCAAACAGCTCACTGCCGATTAATTCTTTTGCAATTGCTCCGCAGTTAACACCAACATAGCTTCCTTCAACTTCACTGGAATTGTGAATAGCCTGCGCAACCATTTCCTTGCCTACCCCACTTTCTCCCTGAAGCATGACATTTGCATTTGTTTTGGCCACTCGTGCAATTAAATCATAGAGTTGGTTCATCGCTGGCGAATTGCCTATCAAACAACCAAACTTGAGTTTGCTCGTGATTGCTGGCTTTTTCTTGGGAGACAAAATGCTCGCGAAGTCTTCCGCAACAAGGGGCTTCAATAAATGCGTGATGCCATCTACGCATAATTTATCAAGCGCTGTTTTTACCGATGGATGCCCAGAGATAAGCGTTACAGGAACTTGATTCCCTTGTTTTCGTAGCCAATCCACAAGATGGAGTCCACTGCCATCTGGCAGCATGAAATCGATGAAGAGATGATCATAATGTTGATGTTGGAGCAATGCTTTTGCTTCTTCCACACTTAATGATATATCGCACAAGCAACCCAGATGTTCCAATATACGAGCTGCTATTTGAACAAACTGATCATCATCATCCACTAGTAAAACGGTTTTCACTGACTCTCCTTGCTGAACTTCACGCTTTTGGCACCATCATGACCAAACTTTTCGGCCGAATTTCAAAAGACATTTCGTCAAATTGATGCACTTCGCCATCAATCGCAACATTTAGCGATTCTTGAAATTGTAAATGCAGTTTCTTGCAACAAAAATGGCGTACCATGTTGTCTTTACTTGGTTTTTCACCAAGTAACACTTGAGCAACACTTAAGTAGTCTTGTACATTTTCTTGATGAGGTACAATTGTTACGTCCAATTGACCGTCTTGATAGTCCGGTTCGGTCTGTCCTCCTTGCGCTAGAATAGTGACTTTAGGTGCTGCGTTTGCAACAACCAGGCTTGCACAATGCACGACCTGCGTTTTATTTTCATCCACAGTAACCTGTACCGTGATGTCGTCATTGTCCAGCAAGGCATCCATGAAGTGTCGGATATAAGCGAATTGCCCTTGCTCATTTTTACTTTCTCGGTCTGAGTCGGCAATCATTTTTGCTTCAATGCCAATGGCCGCCACGAGTAACATGGTGATGCCATTACAATCTATGGTGTCGATAGTTTGTAATTTGCCGGAAAGTAATGTACGACAAGCCCTATCAATCGGATCAAACTTGGTTACTACACCTTGCAAAACATGCGCAAGTGAGTTGGCAGTACCAAGTGGAAGTATCCCAAACGTGCATTGATTTTCCATTGCAATTTCAGACGCTGCTGCGAGCGTGCCATCACCACCTCCGGCTACAAAAACGTCGAACTCATGCTCGTTAAACAAAAGCTTAGCCGATTCGCTGGGTGTTTTATCTGGTTGTGTTTTAGCAATCACTAAGCGATAGCGTTTGGTTAAATACCCCAGAATATCGTTTTCGTAGCTCATCCATTTTCCACCTCCAGCCACTGGATTGACCAACATTCCAAGCTGTTCTTTATGTTGTAAAAGATCCTTTTGGTGCAAGGCAGTCAAGGCCCTGCGTTGTTGTTTGTTCAAACGAGCCTTTATTCGGTGCTGTTGAATACTTTCCATTACCGTGTCTGTGTTCGAAGAGGCACTTTGCGCTAAAAAATAGGCAGCACAGACAAACACTGAACGACCTCGCCCAAGTGCACAGTGCACTACAACGCGGCGCGATTCGTTATGCATAACTTCAATCCAAGCGAGCGCTTGCGCTATTTGAGTTGGACTTGGAATATGATGATCGAGAATGGGAATATTGAGGTAGAAAAAACCTTCGTCGCTTTGACTTAAGTTAAGGCCATCGTATTCAGCCGTGACATCTAATATGGCCGAGATCCCCTCAGCTCGGAGCATTGGCACATCCGATTTTGAAAGTCGGCTCGCAACAAAGACGTTGTCGCTTAACTTTGAACAGGCAACATGACTTTTTTGTCTGCAAACAATCCAATTGTAGGATTGAGCGACGAACAGGTAAGGAAGTAAAACGAGTTTTACTAAAAGAGGTATTTCACCCGTACTGCGCTTTCTAAATATGGTTGGTCGATTAAATAAATAAGCTTCAGAAACGAGGGCTACCGCACTGAACGCCCAGAGCAACGGATAAACAAGCCAAGAGTTTTTAAAGAAGACAACACATAAAGCCAACACTAATGAAATAACAAAGTTGTATTTGAACATTTTCACGTAAGCTCTCCCTTGTGTGGTGTGTCCTTGCACTTTCAGGTTGAACGTTTACTGTAGCTTTTTGTTCCTTAACCACAACTGATTTCGCGGGTCTAAAATGAATCCTTACTTACCCTTCATGTGAAACAGGCTCGTTGCGTCATAAATGGGCTTGAGTACCTGTGAAAAATTAGTCTTTGGCTTATTAGCAGCCAACTAGATAGGTTCTGCGGCAATGAATCGATTTTGAAGACAAGGGAAACGAAAGAATGGAACTTAGGATGCGTATGTTTACGTGTAAATAACTCGTACAGACATAATTACAATGCAAAAACGAGGTGAAACGCTCAGCACCGAGTTGAGTCTAAATGTTGTCAAACGCAGAAAAAACTAAGGCGCAAACAAAAGTCGCGCCTCAATCTCTAGTAATCCTATTTTGGTATCCATTCCTCGGATAGGTCCATTTTATCTCCCCTGATCGGGTATGTGTCCAGTATACCCGCCGTCACTCCATTTTGCTCCATCACTAACGCATCCCGCGTATCTCGCTGCATCCTACATGCGTCCCTCACACAGCCTTGTGTTCATTCCCTTTTTAAGCGTCCCTAAATGCTTCTTGCTGTCCGTAAGAGGTAACATCCATGCCAACTACTTCCTGTAGTTTTACCCCATCGCTTCCTGCTTGTCCTTTGTTATCCTAACTAGTGAATTTCCTATTCACTACAATTCAGTCCTTGTGAATCCATTCTAACTTCCACTGTCTTTGACGTCCTGTCCTAGGCTTCCTGCCGTGTCCTTTTGTCGTCTTGACGGTATATATAATAGGACATATGTCCGCCAATCCAACCTATCAATTCAAATTCAATTTTAGTCACATTAAAGAAATAAAACTTACCTTATTGTTTTTACTGAATTTTAAATAAAAAAATAAGCCGTAATGTGCGGCTTATTCCTCTACTACTTACAATCTCGTGAGATATATCTCACAGTATAATTTCCAATTTACCCTACACATTTTACTTGGCAATGGCTTTAAACATTACTTCGCCACGAACTTTATTGAATTCCAAAATGTCGTGAACCTGATAACCTAAATGTGCGAAAAACGACTGATGCTTTTCATGAGTAACGAACACGCCAATACCAGAAGCAGCAGGCACATCGTGGATCATTTCTTCCAAACCTTGCAGCAGAGCTTTGCCAAACCCTCGCCCATGTACATGCGGGTCTACGGCAATAAAAGCAAGGAAGAAATAGTGCCCACATGGTGCTAGAGCTTCTCGAATTGCCGATTCTTTGTCTATAAGGGCTTGAGTTTGCAGGTAACCCGCACTCATCATCAATCGTAATCGCCAATGCCAATAACGCTGAGCTTGCAGCTCGCTGTCCGCTTCAATTAGGCATGCCACAGCTCGCAAACGGTCGTCTTCATACAGACCAATCATTGGCTGCTGCCCGTGTCCAAAGCTCGACAACTCTTCGCGGATCAACGCCCTGAGTTTCGTTTCAAACTTCGTTTCATTGCTTGAATCTAAGACACTGCGAAGCACTGGGTCATCATGATAGGCTTGATACAACAAACTCGCGGCAACATTTGTGTCTTCTGGACTCACATACCGAATGGTTAACTCAGTCTGTAATTCTACATTCATAATCGTTCCTTTATTGTTATTCTAAACATTCGCGATATGCGCTGTTCCAACTATAGTTAGTGTGTGATTTTTAATCAAACGGAGGACAAAAATGGATACAACTACGCCTTCTATAGAAAGTTTGTTTGCCCAGCTTGGTTTACCAAATGGACAACAACACATTGATAAGTTCGTAGAGCAACATTGGCTCGAGGCCAGCATTTCATTATCTGATGCCCCTTTTTGGACAGATTCTCAAAAACACTTTATCGAGGAATCACTAAGAGAAGATGGAGCTTGGAGTGAAGTAATCGATGAACTGGATAGCATGCTCAGATAGTGTGTGTAAAATCGCTCATACCTTGATAACATGCGCTTTATTTTATGTAAGTAAAGCGCATGGATCCTATCGTATTAGATGCCTTGTTATCGCTAATTTCTGAAGGCAAAACACCTACCGTCGCAACGACGAAATCCAGACTAAAATCGCCAGTACCAATGCCGACAATTATTGCGGGTATCGCTGCTTATAGGCAGGATCCAGAAGGTGTTGCAAAACTCGACAAACCATCCTTTGGCACTACAGCTAAGGCAGATTTAGTGCACCAATCCCAGCTAGATAGAATCGAGGCGAAATTGGACAAACTCCTTGCTTTACTCGAAAAGGATGCCTAAATGTTTGTCGTTGATTTAACTTTCGATTGCTACCAAGACACAACTTTAGACAACGCGGAAGCCGCCATCAATCGAGTGGTAAATGCACTGCGCTTTAACGGCCAAATTATTGGTGAAGAGTTTCCCACGGTATTGAAAGATGGCTTCTTTATCACCCGAGTCATGTGCCCAGAGGAAGATTCTCTTCACCCACTTAATCACAGCCCTTTTGTCAAACACAGCATTGGATTGCTACAAGAAGCAGGGTTACTAGCACCCAAGGTGAAAGTAATTGGACAAGATATACATTCGAATGGCGCGGATATGTGTCATGAGCCGAGCTGTTTTATTTTGTACACGACATACGTGCACACTTGCAGTCCGCTTTATTGTGGTGATGATTTCCAACCGGTACCTTTATACAAGATCCCTGCTATTGCAAACGGGGATTACAAGGCTCTAATCAAATGGCAAGAAGATTGGCAAGCATGCGATCAAATCCAAATAAACGGCGCGACGCGTTGCGAATTTCCAGCACTCCATGAGATCTCAGATCCAACAAGCGATCTATCACGGCGTGGTTTAGATTTAAGTAAGCGTATTCGTTATTTGACTCAAAAACCGGTCTATTACTATTTATATCGCGTCGGTGGAGAGAGTTTAGACACCGAGTTAGCTCGCAAGTGTCCAAGCTGTAATGGCGATTGGGCTTTGCATGAACCTTGGTTTGGTCTTTTCAATTTTCGCTGTGACAGCTGCCAACTCGTCTCAAATTTATCGTGGGATTTCCAGTAAACCGGAATAATTCCTTCCAGCGGGTAAGTTCACCTGCATTGTTTTTACAAGTGAACTTATCCAGCGTTATATAATAGAAAGCTGCTCTACAAAAGCTTCTAGACTGCTTGCTAGTATATGATGTGGTTTTTTACCAAGTTGTTCTAGACACACATTTCCCGTTGCCAGCTCTACGGTAATGAGCACATCGTCTTGCTCCGTTAAACCGATAAACACTGTCTCAGGCTGTTTTAAACGTCGCTTCATCAATACATGTCCCGTGATATTTTCTTGCAAACGTTCAAAATCGTCTTTCGACCATGGTTGAATTAACTCGATGCCATGACCTTCGAATGTTGCTTGGATATTAGGTGCAAAAAACTCGCTGTAAAATTGATGCAGTGCAATAGGGAATTGCACTTCTAATGCCTTAGCCAAAGCGTTTAGAGACTCACCTTCACGTGCGACAGGTAGCCATGCTATCTGCTCATCGTCGAGAAGGCCCCCGATTTCGCAAGGACTCGGCCAAGCATCATCATGAAAAGTCGTTGGGTGTAGTTGATTAAATTGGTTTAAAGTTTGTTGCAATAACAAAGTCTCAGACATGCTGTGAACACCAGTATAAATTGTTATAATTGCGTCATTGTAACGAGATTAAATTGAACATGACAGACTACAGCAACGCACCAGAACTAAAAGCCTCCGTTTTAGGCAAAACGACGAAATACGCAGACCAGTACGACGCCTCATTGTTGCACCCTATTGCAAGAAAGCTAAATCGCGATCAAATCAACGTAAGTGATGACGCATTGCCATTTAAAGGTGAAGACATTTGGACAGGCTATGAACTTTCTTGGTTAAATGCAAAAGGAAAACCCGAAGTAGCTGTTGCGACATTTGCCTTTGCGTGTACGAGTCCTTACATCATTGAATCCAAGTCATTTAAGTTATATCTAAACAGTTTCAATCAAACACGCTTTGACTCTTTTGATGTCGTAAAAGAGACGCTTACACGTGATTTATCTGGTGCATCAAATTCAAATGTTATAGTAAATCTCTTCAAAGCTGATGACTTTAACTGTCTCCCCTTTAGTGCTTTGCCTGGGGAGTGTATTGATGACCTTGATATTGAAGTTGAAACCTATTCCCCTTCCACTGCGCTATTAAAAAGCAAGAGTGACGATGTCGTTACTGAAACGCTATATAGCCACTTGCTTAAGTCAAACTGTCTGATCACTTCTCAACCCGATTGGGCCAGTATCATAATCCGTTATACTGGACGAGAAATTTGTCGAGAGGGCTTACTAAAATACCTGATTTCGTTTAGAAGTCATAACGAGTTTCATGAGCAATGTGTGGAGCGCATTTTTTGTGATTTACAAAATGCCTTTGCTTTTGACAATTTAGAAGTATGTGCTCGATACACGCGTCGTGGTGGATTAGATATCAACCCGTTTCGCTCAACAGACAGTGCAACGACTACACTGAACGTTCGCACTAATCGCCAATAATTTGCATCAATGTTGCGAGCAGTGTGTTTGTTGCTCGCAACTTTGACTTGACGGCTTTATTCTTTTTCTAAGCGTTTAGTTGGTATTGCGACGGAACAAACGTCCGTAAAATCAGGTCGAGCTAGAAACCACGCCTCAGGGCGATGTGCTCTTGCTTTAATTAACGCACTAAACTCGTCAGACTCTGTGTTCATCACCTGAAATTTGGTCTGCTCCGAGGCTACCACATCGTTCAAAACAACCACGTCGGTGATTAGGTTAAACACTTTGCCCTCTGCCGCTTCTCGGTCCAATTTTTGAACATGCTCCATGCCCGCTAACACACGTCCAAAAACCGTGATATTCAAATCAAGATATCGTTGAGGTGCTAGAGTAATATAAAATTCCGTACCGCCCGTATCAGGACCATCGCCACGGGCCATTGCAAATGCACCTGTACAATGTGTCTGCCAAGTTTTCGTTCCTTGCGCATTTTGTGCAACAGCAAAACCATGATAGAAACCAGTGCTTGCTGCATAGCCATCTTGGTAACCGAGTTTATTGATTAAAAGCGGCTGTTTGGTGGATAACGCAAACTCGGCGGGAATGGCTTTTTTACCTAGTTTTGGCGTTTTGGTTTCCAAGGCATCGCCACCTTGCGCTACGAAGCCTTCAACAAATCGATAAACACTCAGTCCCTTATAAAAGCCTTCTCGTGCGAGCGCTTTGATATTGTCTACATGACCCGGCGCCAGCTCTGGGTTTAACTCCACATAAACATGACCTGTAGGCAAAGTGATACGAAGTACATTTTCATTGGCGACCGTGCGCCATGCGCTTGGTGGCGCTTTTTGAATAATTTCATGTGGAGACAAATTACAGTACCCTTGTTGAGAGCACACTAACATCGCAGCCGCCACGATTGATTTCAATCCATTCATTTTATTACCTTTCTTGTTCTTACTTTGTGGTTATCTTTGGACTTTTGTTGTGAGCCAGACCCATTCTATTCCCAATCAAAACGGTACAGTAGGTCGATACTGTTGTATAAACCGCTCGTAATTTCAACATACAATTTGGACATAATCTGGTAGCGAACGGCGATTTCACTCAACGAATCAAACACCCCTACACTGTACCTTACCTGCACACTTGGCGTTAGAAAACCTGTCAACTCAACTTGTGTATCGACGCCTGATCCTTTAGTGCCGACATTTACATCTTGTAAACCAACCCCGCTTCCCACTTTTTGTAATAAGCCCTCACTCCGGCCGAGTCCTTGACTTATCAACAAGTTTGCGAGTAACACGCTTTTATCCGCATCATCACCACCTAATGGTCTTCCATTTAATAGGTAGGATAACGCCTGCGCTTGGTCCATTGCTGGCTCCGAATACACGGTTAATACAGGTTCTGTCGCAAGACCTGTTAGCTGTACTCCAGCAATAACACCATCTTGGGTTGTTTGTGGATTACGAATCGCATTTACGTGTAAGAAAGGTTTATCTAATGCACCACTAAAGCCAACTTGACCTTTACTGATAATTAAGTCTTGTCCAAACGCTCGAAATTGACCTTGTACTAAAGACAGTTCACCACTCCCCACTAATGGTGTATCGTTTTGCTTGTTGATCAATAGATTACCATTTAGATAGCTTTTAAGGCCGAAAGAATCGATTTTTACATCATCCACGACCGACACCTGCAGTGAGATATCGTACTTTACCGGTAACGATTCAGTTTCCAATTCAGCTTCATCTACAAACACTTGATCCGAGGAAACAGCAATTGCATCTTCTGGTAACGACTTGATGGCAATGCGTCCATACGGAACGGTGACTTTACCCTTTAACGTCGCTTGATCTCCGGCCCAATCTAGGTGGACATCGGTATCAACTTTAAACTCAACACCTTCTTGTGGACGCAGCCAGAACGACTTACCGTTGATATGCATGGCTAGGTTTAAAGCGTCTTGCCAATTTACATCACCGTCTAGGTTGAGTGTTCCTGCATCTAGGTCTTTAAGTGCACCATGTAATTTCATGGTTTGCCCATTGAGCGTAATGACAAGCTCTGAGTCACTGAGTTTTACAGGACTTCGTTCATTTTGTGCAGCAAGACCTGTGACACGCAAATCGCCAAAGATCTGTGGAGACTCAATCTCTCCCTGTACTTTTAGATCACCTGATAAATCACCTTGTAATTTAAATTCACGATTGAGTAGCTGAGTAAGCATTGGGTCTAGGTAGCCTAAATTAATGCGGTTAAGTGCAAGCTCCGCATTAAGCGATGGTTTGGTTTGGCCAAGCTGCGTTTCAATATTTGCGAAAATACGACCTAAAGGACTCAACGTATTTTGCAGTTGGACATTTATCTTCGCGCCTCTGCCTTTTACATCTAAATCAATCGTACCTAAATCAACCGCATTTAAAATACCTTCTTGTGACACCAAGACCGTTGTTTTCTCACTCGTTAAATTAGCGAACAATGACGTTTCTTGATTGCCTTTCGCCTGGAAACTTGCCTTGCCCGATAAATGCCCCAGTATATCAATATCCTTAGGCATGAAGTCCTTAACGATGGCTAAATTGATGTTATCCAACTTCACATTTGCATTAAATAACTGCGCGGCACTATCGCGCTTCGAATCTAAGCAGAACATATCTTTACCTGATTTAAAGCACATAGGTGATACGGTAAAATCCCCTTCTTTTGCAACAATCAGATCTGCCGTTTCGCTTTGAATAAAATCGTGTCCATTTAGTTTTAAGGCCGATTGACTCAGCGTGGCATGCCATCGATTTGACGCATAAGTACCTGCAATATTTGACTGAATATCACCCAACTCTGTTTGGACATTGATACTAATATTCTGTTCTTTCAACGTACCTAACGCATTGGCCGTGATTGAATCAATTTTAATGTCTTGGACTAACCCGTTATGCGTTTCGAATCGCACATTCAGTGCTTCTTTGCCTTTCTCATTAAAATCAACAAAGGCTATAACATCATTAAGCTCAAAATCAGGTGATGAAATCTGTGCAAAGGTCGCATCTAGAAAAAGGCGTGGCAGAACGCGTGTACCATTCACGTTTAGCGACCCTTTCCCTTTCAACGTGTAAGGTAAAGAGGACGTAGGGCTTAAATCGATGTCCCAATCGCCTTTGATCTCTAATTTATCAGCCACTCGGCCTGACAAGGACACTTCGCTTTGCCCAAACTTTGCATTTAAAGAGCGAATATTAACGTCGTAGTTTTCATTTACCGACGCACTCAGTTTCGCGTCCAGAGGCAACCCTTCCACATTACCTTCTGCCGAGAAGTCTTTGACATCAATAGAATAGCCTTTATCAGAGTTATTAAGTTGAAACTCGAATTTTCCTGATAAATCAGTCTGATAAGGTACAAATTTAGCAACTTTAAGGTTTTGCCATTGTATACCGCCCTCAAGACTTAGGCTTTTCTCGAATCCCAAGTTAAAGTCAGCTTTTGCATTCACGAAATCACTTTCAATCAGTGTGGCGGCTGATGAAAACTGAGTAAGTGAACCTGAAAAAGTCGTTTGTAAAGACAACTCACCAAGCTTTTCGTGCATGGCTGACAAACTTGCATTTCCTTGATAGCCGTCAACTTGGCCTGCCAGTTCAACGGTTCCCGTTAGCGCACTCACCTCTGGCAATGTGATAAAAGGCAGATCCTGCCAAGTACCAACGTTTAGCTTCGCTTGAAATGGCCAATTGTCTTCAAGCGGGTTTACACGGGCAAGCAGCATTCCCTCATGGATTGTCTCGCTTGTTAAAGACAGATTGACGGCGTTCCAAGGACCCTTAAGTTCTGCTGTAAGGGTGTGATCATATCCTTTTATCTGTGCATGGAAATCCACCTCAGATAATGAACCAGATCCGCTAATCGAAATTGAACCATCATCAATACTCAACGAGGTATTTTTAACACTCGCAACATGGTCCGTAAGTGCAATATTGGCCATGAAAGAACGTATTATGAGCGGAGCAGCTTCACTATTTTCACTTTTCGATGTGACGCGGATCTGCTCAACAGATGCTGCGTTCAAGAAAACATCAAACGCAATGGGCAGCGACGCAGGAAGCGCTAATTTAGGCACTTTTGTGAGCCTAGTTTGTTCAGGCTCGTCGGCGTTTTTATTTTGCTGTAGCGCAATGTCTGCAATGTTGATGTGCTTAATATTTACTTCTGATGGCTTTATACTTGCTTCAAACTCGGTGTGCTTGATCTGCAAATGGTTGTTTTGGTCTTCATAATTGAACTTATCCACCAAAACATTCAAGTCGATAAAAACATTTGGCAGTGTAATGAGCGATACCGATCCGTTTTCGCTATTTTCACTTGATTTAACTGCTCGGTTATTGTGAGTCTTAACACTACCTTGACCTAACGTAGCTCGGATTTTCCAGTTAACTATTCCACGAGGCGTGAGATCGATAGCAAGATCCGTAAGTTCCAGGTCTACGTCTTCGCTGTGATAGGAAAGTGTAAAAGGTTCATCGTCATAGAAACGGTGTTCTAATTGAGAAATGGTAACGCCAGATATGGTGTGATTGACGACCCAAACTATTGCTTTGTTGCCAGGAATTGTAAAAACAACACAAAATACGATTGTCGCCAGTGCAACGAGACTATACCCAAATAAAGTAAATAGCTTTCTTAACTGCCTATTTTTCATAGTTATATTTCAGGCCCTAAAACAATGCTAATCCGTGGACTGCTTCTATCACTATTAAGTGGCCATGCTAAATCGAATCGAACAGGGCCTATTGGCGTTAAATAACGTACACCAAATCCTGCACCAACGGACACTTCTTCACTAAAATCATTCGTTGCAGTCCCTGCATCCACAAAAAGCGCTGCTCGCCATTTTTCTGCGAATTGATATTGGTACTCCATTGCCCCCGTCACCATGTAGCGACCACCTGTTTTAACGTCGTCTTCAGTGGGCGATATGGTTTGATAATCGAATCCGCGAATACTTTGATCGCCCCCTGCGTAAAAACGCAAAGAATATGGAATATCCGTAATGTCTGGGCTAATAATGGCCCCTAAATCAATTCGGCTATAAAGGTAGTGTCGTTCATAGCTGCGCAGCCACGCATTCTTCCATTGCACTCGGAACATGTTACTGGAGGAGGCCAATTTTTGACTCGCGCCTTCAATTGCAACCAATCGCTCTTCGCCCCACGTAGGTAACGTGCCACCACGTTTTTGCTTCTTAGCCCAGCTAATGCCAGGAATTGTCATGTGCGTCGTTCGAGAAAGACCTTCCAAACGATAGTTTTCTTTTTCGCGACGAACAAACGCGGTTCTGACCCAATTAGATGAAGTCAACCACTGACGTTGTAGCTGGACCGTAAGAACCTCACTGAAATTGTCTTCAACAAGCTCATCTTCTAGTTTATAACCGGTGTTAATACGCCACACATCAGCTACAGGGTCATCCACTGGTATTGTATAACTAGCCGTAACATCCCGTTGTTTTTGAGAAACAGACAAATTGGTATCAACATAATGTCCGTCATCTGAGATCCACGGTTTACTCCACTTGAATCGTATTTTTGCACCAAGGTCAGTACTGAATCCTCCCCCGATTTCATAGCTATTAGCAGGCTTATCGACGACTTCTACTTGAACATCAATTTTGCCATTTTTACGATTGTTTAAAAGCGGGTATACCCTGACGGAAGTAAAATAAGGTGTTTGATTAAGTGCCAAGCTGTATTGCGACAACTTAGCGGAAAGGTAAGGTTGCCCTATGGAAAAAGGCGCTAGACTCAAGACAAACGTTTCCGCTTGAGTAGACTTCGAGACGATAACTTGCCCAAATTGATAACGTTCGCCAGTCTCCACGTGCAAAACCGCTGAAGCCTTTGCTTCCTTTTTTGAGACTCGCAACTGACTTTTAACCCATCTAAAATCAAAAAAGCCCATTTCAAGCAAGGCATCTTCTATTTGTTTTTTACTTGCATCAAACGTTTGATGGGATACCGCTTCGCCCTGTTTTAAAGGCAGGCTCTCAAGTAGCTTATTCAACAAGGGATCCTGTTTGCCTGCACCTGAAAGGGTTATCGATACTTTGCTCCAATCGAGCTGCTTATTCGGAGACACTTGCACTATCAAAGCCGTACCTTCATTTGCCCACTGTAATTGCACATCCGGTTCATAATAACCAAACACACTTAACGCGAGACTCAGCTTGAGAGATGACATAATCAGCATTAATTTGCTCAATCCCTTTGTTTAAAAGCGGGTTGAGATACATGCGAATGTTTTTAGCGATTGGGTCAGGAAGGTTTGGTACTTCGATGGATTTTAGACTGACAACTTCATTTGCACGCAAAGGAGATACAAAAACGACGCACAGTAGCGAAAGCAAAATGAAAAACGAGCGCAAAAGTTCATTCCGTTGAGTGGGTTTTGTGCATACTAACATATTTAAAATTAACGCCACATAGACGTATAACTTAAATTTCAAGCTTACCCTTTTTATTTATCTGTAAATCACGGACAATAGCGGCAATTCGAACACAGAGTTATACAAATGCAATATCCTAATGACGAAAATGGTCAGTTACTCGCCGAAATGGCTGAAGCTGGCATTGATTTGACGACACTTTTACCAGTCGATTTCTTTATCTTATTCGAGCAGAAGCCAAGCGCTGAGTCGTTTATTAAAGCAATGAATGAAGATGAACTGGCACCAAAAATGGAATTGCAAAAATGCCCAGATACAGGCGTTTGGGAAGTTAAAACAACCGTAACAATGGTACCTGAACATCAACTGCTTAGCCAAACAGAACAATACTTGGAAAGTATTGCCGATCAACACGACGGCTATGGCGATGGTTGGGGAATTCTTGCCGACTAAAGCGAGTTGGCGGTTCTAAAACGACCTTGGTAGTCAAACAGCTTATCTGTCACCTGCCAACCAAAACGTTTGTGTTTATGTGCAATCACAAAATCCGGAGCGGTAAGTAGCCGCTCTGCTGCAATTACGTCAGCTACGCTTGCCAGGGCATTATTTGGGGTTTTAGTGTTTAAACGCTTTAAATAATCAAACTGAAATGCCAACTTGCTCGCCGGCTTGGTAAAATCATAACGCTCAGTGAGTTCAGCGCCTTCCTCATCATGATAAATTACTTTAAACCGCTGGCAGCTTTCTTTTTCGATTGAAATACCCTGACAACGTAGCACCATCGCATTTTTCAAATTCAATGCTTCGCGCAATTTGTCATCAGGATCCACCAATACCAACGAACATTGGTGGCAACGCTTTGCGGCAATGTCATTTTCTGCACCACAACCATTACACGTTTTGAATCGAAATCGGAAATCACACTGCTGTGAGGTTTCATCATCTTCGAGCAATCCTTGGCAACGACGTCCAAAATGTTCCGTTACTTTACCGTCAGCGCCCACCCTACCCCAGAAGGTGTTTGCAAATCCACAGCCAGGACAGAGCACTTGTACAGGTTCGGTGTCTGGAGCAGGCTTAGGTGACCCAACTTCAGGGTAAAAAAGGTTAAATCGATTCCCAGCATAGTCAATCAATAAACAATCCTGTTTATCTGGAAATAAGCGAAGTCCCCTCCCCGCAATTTGTTGGTATAGGCTTATAGATTCTGTCGGTCGTAAAATAGCAATAACGTCCACATGTGGCGCGTCAAATCCGGTTGTTAAAACAGAAACATTGACCAAATATTTAATTTTTTGCGCTTTAAATGCATCGATGAAACTTGCTCTTTCAGTCTTAGCGGTCTCTCCCGTGATAAGCGCCGTTTTCTCGCTAGGTAGATAACCCGTAATTTCTTTAGCGTGTTCTACTGTTGCTGCAAATATCATTACTCCTCGCCGCGTTTCGCTTAATTGGACAATATCCTGAACAATTGAAAATGTGGCTCGTGTTTGCTGATTCAATAAACGATTCAACTCAACATCACTATAACTGCCTTGAGGACTTGGTTGAATTGATGAAAAATCATAATGTTCTATCGCGGGGTTAATGGTTTCTGGTGGGCACAAATAGCCCGACTTGATCATATAGTTGAGCGGTAATTCAAATATACATTTATTAAATACCGCATTTTTTTCACCACGCACAAACCCATGGTAATGCTCGTGGTAAATCCAACCTGTGCCCAGACGATACGGGGTTGCAGTTAGTCCCAAAATCTTCAAATTTGCGTTGTTTTTTTGCAGTTGCTTGATCACTTGCCAATACTGACTTGTGTCATTTTCACTAATGCGGTGACATTCATCTACTATAATTAGTGAATAATATTCGTTTAATTGCGCTAGATTACGCGCCAAAGATTGAATACTTGCAAATGTTACTTGTTCCGATAATGACTTTTTGCCAAGTCCTGCTGAAAATATACTGGCTTTTAATCCGAAACTTTCGTATTTGTCTGCATTTTGTTCAACAAGCTCTTTGACGTGAGCGAGTACTAGGATTTTATGTTTCGCGAGTCTTGCGAGTTCTGCGATAACAAGACTTTTCCCAGCCCCAGTTGGCAACACGATGACGGCAGGATTTGAGGTCTTACGAAAATGTTGAAGGGTTCGTTCAACCGCTTCCTGTTGATAAGGACGAAGAGAATACTGCATAAACAAAAATAAAAAAACGCATGCTAATTAGATTAGCATGCGTTTTTTTAAAACTTAAATTAAATTAGATGTTCTTCTAATTTTACACCTTGGAAAGCTTTAGGTGTTTTGCCACGTCCAGTCCACTCATGAACTTGACCGTCAATTTCAATACGGTATTTAGGTTCAACTTTTGAACGTTTGTCTTGAGCGACTGAAGTTCCACTAGGTCATCTAACGTTAGTCCTTTTTCTTTTAACATTGCCAAAACTTCCTCTTTGGCTTTTTCTTGTTCGCGTTGTGAGTCAATAGCTTCACTGATCAACTCTAAAGCTTTATTTAAATCTGCGAAACTTGCTGATTTGATAAAGGATTTAATTTCACGCATTTGCATCTCTCTTTGTTAAAAACAGGACCTTATATAGGCACTAGTAAAATACTCTACTAAATATAAATAAAAATCCGTTTATACGCAAATTATTTAAGGAAAATGATAAATTAATAGGAGACAATTTAAAAAATGAATGTATTTCATATTTCTTGATTGTCAAAGTGAGGATACTGTATTCCTAAAAAACGTAAGATTTCCGTAGGGAATATTACCGCGTTAAAGTCGCATTCATTGAAAAAATGTGATTATTGTTTCCATACAAAATGTGACGTGAAACAGAATTCAAATACCATTCCGAATTATATAAAAATAAAGCACCCGAAGGTGCTTTTATTCTATTTTACCGTCCAATGTATTTGGTCACCGGCTTTAATCGGAACGACATTGCTGTCCCCCAGAGGATAAGACTCTGGTACGTCCCAGCTCTCACGTTCCAACGTGATAAAATCTGAATTTCTTGGCAAACCGTAAAAATCCGGACCAAAGAAACTAGCAAACCCTTCTAGTTTGTCTAACGCGTTTGCATCCTCAAACGCTTCAGCATACAGCTCAATGGCCGCGTGAGCGGTATAAGCACCTGCACAACCACAGGCCGCTTCTTTCTTATCTTTAGCATGTGGAGCCGAATCGGTACCCAAGAAAAACTTTTTATTACCGCTTGTCGCCGCTGCAATAAGCGCTTGCTGATGAAGATTGCGTTTCAATATCGGTAAACAATAAAAATGTGGGCGAATGCCACCAGCCAACATATGGTTGCGATTGTACAACAAATGGTGTGCCGTAATTGTAGCCGCCACATTCTCTGACGCAGCTTCGACAAACTCGACGGCATCTTTTGTGGTAATGTGTTCTAATACAATCTTTAAATTAGGGAATGCATTAACTACTTTTGCTAATTTCGTTTCCAAAAACACTTTTTCTCTGTCAAAAATGTCTATGCTGGAATCCGTTACTTCGCCATGCACCAAAAGTAGCATGCCTACTTCTTGCATCGCTTCCAGAACAGGATAAATGTTCTCAATATCAGTAACTCCAGAATCTGAATTGGTCGTTGCACCAGCTGGATACAATTTTGCGGCGACAATATGTCCAGTTGCTTTCGCTTTTTTTATTTCTTCTGGAGATGTTTTGTCCGTTAGATAAAGTACCATAAGAGGTTCAAATGAACCGGTTTCTCTCGCGGCTATAATACGTTCACGATACGCCAACGCCGTAGCAGTATCTGTTGCTGGAGGGACAAGATTGGGCATGATAATCGCACGGCCCATGTAACGACCTGCATCTCGTACTGTGTCTTTTAACACCGCGCCATCGCGCAAGTGAATATGCCAATCGTCCGGTCTGGTAATCGTAATTCGCTCTGTTTTATTCGTCATTGCCTTTTTCCAACGGTGAGTTTGCACGATCATAGGCAGTTGCTACTAAGGTGTAAAGCCCAACACGGGGAAATGACAACGCTGGCATGAAATTTACACATTTTTTTACGCGGAAAACTCGAGATTATTTGTCATTTTAGTGACAAGTAAGTTAACTTATCGTCTCACTCTTTCTTCGGTGTTGTTATGTTTTCTGAAAAAAAAATAAAACTAGAATCGAAAACGGAACAGCTTGCTATCATCAATCAGTTTTCATCGAGTTTATTGCACATCACGCAACTGGATGAACTCTTTGATTACGTTACACGCGAAGTCGTTAGCAAACTCGGTTTCGTAGACTGCGTTATTTATTTGACCGACAAATCGAGCTCAATGTTGCAGGAAGTCGCGTCGATGGGCGTTGGATATACCATGCCAAGCGACACATCGATGCATTTAAGCGATAACGACGCGACACGTGCACTAAGCGACACGCCCTACCAAATTGAAGTGACCCAAATTCCTATTTCTGAAGGAATAACAGGTTTTGTTGCAACCAGCCAACAACCGTTTGTCAGCGGTGATGTGTCACAAGAAGCCCGCTACGTCGCAGATTCTCGTCCGGCACTATCGGAACTATGTGTCCCTTTAGTTTACGAATCAGAAACCTTAGGTGTCATCGACTGCGAACACCCTGAGCGAGATTACTTTACCGAAGCACACATTCAAATTTTATCAACCGTTGCACACTTACTTAGCGCAAAAATCTACCAACTACGTACTTTTGCAAACCTTCAAGCAACGGTAAAGCAGCTAAACGAAGCGCAATTAATAGAACAGTCACTATTGAAAATTGCCAACGTTACCTACGGCTCGCGTAAGCTCGACCAATTCTATGATGATATTTATCAAGTAATCAGCGCGTTGCTGCCTGCCGATAATTTTTTTATTGGACTTTATGACACCACTCAAGATGCCTTAGAAATCGATTTTCTTGTCGAAGCCGGCATCAAATGTGATGCACATCATCGAGTGTCTAAAGACCAACTAAAAAACACAGCATCATATTATTTGTTAACAAAGGGGCAATCCCTGCTATGTAGCGAGTCACAATTTCATGCACACATAGAAGCTGGTGATTTTACCCTTGTTGGACGAGCACCCAAGTCGTGGCTTGGCGTCCCTTTTCAAGTCAATGATAATGTCAAAGGCGTGATCGTTATACAGAGTTATCACAGTGAATCGACCTATGACGAACACCATCAAAGCATTCTGACCTACATCAGCCGACAAGTCGCGATGGCAATTGACCGTCAACTCTCTAGGCGAGCTTTGGAACATCGAGCATTGCACGATGAACTCACGGGGCTTGCCAATCGTTATCTACTAATAGAACACATGAAACACGCTATTTTGTGTCTTGACAGGAAAGCGTCTGAGCAACTTCATGCATTACTTTATCTGGACTTTGACCGCTTTAAGAGTATCAATGACTCTTTGGGTCATGATGTCGGCGATCGTTTTTTAGTCGCGATATGTGGCTTAATTAAGTCGTGCATTCGTAAAACAGATACCTTTGCGCGCCTTGGTGGTGATGAATTTGCGATTTTTATGGAAAACGTTAACAGTAAACAGCAAGTGGCCATCGCGATTGAACGGATAATATTGGCGCTTTCTAAACCAATACAAATTGATAGTCACGTTTTACAAGCTTCCGCAAGCATTGGCGTTGCGTTTACAAATAATGTCGATGACAAAGCCCTCGAGTTACTGCAACAAGCTGATGCAGCAATGTACGAAGCAAAAAGCAGTGGTCGAGGCCAAATTCGTTACTTCAATAACGCCATGCGGAAGAAGCTAAAACGCCAAGCAGACATTGAAAATGACCTTCAAACAGGCATTAAAAATCAAGAGTTTGAATTATATTACCAACCAATTTTCAGCCTCAACAATCCTAAAGTGATCAGTTTTGAAGCGCTCGTGCGTTGGCATCATCCAAGAAATGGTCTTGTGTCACCGATGGAATTTATTCCTGTGGCAGAACAAACCGGTCAGATCATGGAACTTGATTTGCATCTGTTACGCCTTGCCGCTAAGCAGCTTTACGCTTGGCAATGTGAAGGCATGCTGACTCGAGTAACGGTAAATGTGTCATCTCGCCACTTTGCGAGTCTCGACTTTGTGAAATATATTCACCAACTTTACGAAGATTACGACTTGAAGATGGGCAGCCTGAGTTTAGAGATCACAGAGTCTGGCCTGATTGAAAACCTGAGTTTAGCCACTAAGATTATCAAAGGTCTAGAACCTATGGGGGTGAAGCTTTACCTCGACGATTTTGGTACAGGTTATTCAGCGCTTGGTTATCTACATCAGTTACCAATCCATGTCATTAAGATTGATAAGAGTTTTGTCGACCAATTAACCAATCGGGCAAATCCTTTGGTCGACGCGATTCTATCGCTTGCACGATCACTTGATTTAGACGTTGTTGCGGAAGGTATCGAAAATCCGAAGCAGTGGGCGTTGTTAAAACGTAAAGGCTGCCAATTTGGTCAAGGTTACCTAGTCTCTAAACCTCTGCCAAAAGAAGAAGCGTATCGTTTTTATCAAGAATACGAACATCAAGAAGAAGCACACCTCTAACTGTTTTTTCACGTTTGTTTGCTATCACGTTCGTTTCTTTTTGTCACACTGCGCTAATTGGCGCAGTGTGAGTGTTAAACGATTCCTTTTTGCGCTTTACTCACGAGGCTTAACACTGAGGCTCCTCGCGCAATGCCTTCAGCTGCGCTTACCATATTTCTGAGTGCTTCGCGGGTTTCGTGCCAGGCTCTCGTTTTTAAACCGCAATCCGGGTTAACCCATAAACGTTCTACCGGTATTTTCTGAGCCGCTTTGTTCATAAGTGATTTAATCCATTCAACCTCTGGAATATTGGGAGAATGAATGTCATAGACACCAGGGCCAATGTCGTTTGGATAGTCAAATGATTCAAACGCACTAAGCAACTCCATATTTGAACGAGATGTCTCTATAGTAATCACATCAGCGTCCATGTCAGCAATCGCTTCTATAATGTCATTAAATTCCGCATAGCACATATGGGTATGGATTTGAGTTTGGTCTTTAACCCCACTCGCACTGACTCTGAAGGCATATGCAGCCCAGTCTAAATAATGTGACCATTGCTTTCTTTTTAGTGGCATACCTTCTCGAAATGCGGGTTCATCAATTTGGATAATATCAATACCTGCCTTTTCCAAATCCAAAACTTCGTCTCTTATCGCCAAACCAATTTGCTTCGCTATCGTAGCTTTATCTAAGTCATCTCGAACAAATGACCAGAATAAAATGGTCACAGGTCCTGTCAGCATGCCTTTCATTTTTTTAGCGGTAAGCGACTGAGCGTAGGTTGTCCAACCAATCGTCATTGGATTTGGTCTCGACACATCTCCCCAAATAATTGGCGGTTTTACACATCGTGACCCATAGCTTTGCACCCAACCAAACTGTGTAAATGCAAAGCCATCAAGTTGTTCGCCGAAATATTCAACCATATCGTTACGCTCAGCTTCACCATGAACTAAAACGTCAATATCAAGCGCCTCCTGTTCTTCTACAACATAACGGATCTCCGCTTCCATTTGTATTCGATATTCACTCTCATCCAATCGACCAGCTTTAAGATCTCGACGAGCCTGTCGTATCGCCAACGTTTGAGGAAAAGAGCCGATTGTAGTGGTTGGCAATAGTGGTAAACGTAAATGCATCTTTTGTTTGACGATACGTTGCTCGAATGGCGATAAACGTCTTCCGTCGTCAACCGTCAACGCCGCCACTCTTGCCTGCACATCGACATTATTGACTGCATTCGACGTTGCTCTCGCTTTGACCGGTGATGAATACGCCTTGAGAGCGGTTTTGTCCTCAGATAAAAGTGCCTCTTTTAATAACGCAAGTTCTTGCCCTTTTTGTTTCGCGAAGGCGAGCCAAGACTTTATGTCCTCACTCAGTGTCTCTTCTTGATCTAGGTCGACAGGCGAATGGAGTAAAGAACACGATGGCGCTATCCACAGATTGTCGCCTCTCTTTCTTGCGACTTCAGCTACTTGCTCATAGACCTCTTCTAAATCGGCACGCCATACATTGCGTCCATTTATCACACCAAGCGATAGTACCTGATCTTCACGAATGAGCGCGTGCAGCTCATTAGCGTCTACGTCACTGTTTACAAGGTCAAAATGCACACCTTGAACAGGGTACGATCTGATGTCTTCAAAATACGCGGACACGCTATCAAAATACGTTGCGAGCAGAAGTTTTATATTCACCTCACTCAATGCATTAAAACTGTTTTTCAATGCCTGCCGATATTCCTCACTAAGCTCTAGCGCTAAAATCGGCTCATCAATTTGCACCCACTCGACGCCTTGTTCAGTAAGCTTGGATAAAACCGATTGGTAAGTGACGAGAATAGCGTCTAAATGTTTTAGCTTATCAAACTCAGTGTTAGCGCATTTTGCAAGATACAAAAAGGTCACTGGTCCTAGAAGTACAGGCTTGACTTGATACCCTTGCGCTTGGGCTTCCCGAACATGTTCAAATAGCTCTGTCCAAGCATTTGAGAAACGTTGATGTTCCTCCAATTCAGGCACAATATAGTGGTAATTTGTGTTAAACCATTTCGTCATTTCACTTGCTGTACAAGCACATCCCGAAGGAGCTCGACCTCGCCCAATCCTAAACAACGTGTCGATATCCACATCTTTGGTTTCCTGTCTATGACGCTTTGGAATTACATCTAGCATTAACGCTGTATTCAATACATGGTCATACCATGCAAAATCACCTACAGGTAACAGCTCTATGCCGCTGTGTGCTTGCAACGCCCAATTCTCTTTACGGATTTCGTACCCTTTTGCCAACAACGCTTGCTGAGAGAGTTTTCCTTCCCAATACGCCTCAATTGCAAACTTCAACTCTCTTCGTTTACCGATACGAGGAAAGCCCAAATTGTGAATCAATGCCATGTCACGCTCCTTTTTAGATGTTTAGACGTCTAAAAAATAAGGCTATCGGTTGAATTCAACAATTGATGCTTTCTCAGTAACAACTTGAAGAAAACTAATTTGGGTAAATTACAAAAAAATTAAAATATTTAATGACAACGCTGTCATTATTGGTGTTATAGTAGAAATGTGAAAACAAGGTAAATTTACCCTCTTTTTTTAGACGTCTAGACATTGAAACGTAAGTTTTAAGCGCGTAGACTGTGTTTAACCTGAGCTGAGTTTCACTATTTTTATGAGATTTATTAAAGATGATTGATGTAAAGCACCTAAAGACAATTTCAACACTCAAAGAAACGGGTTCTTTGGTTAATACCGCGCGTGAATTGTACTTAACGCAATCCGCCCTCTCTCATCAAATAAAGGATCTCGAAAATAAGTTGGACTGCCAACTGTTCGAACGGAAAACACAGCCAGTTCGATTTACGCCTCAGGGTATGCTTTTACTTGAGTTGGCGAATGAAATTTTGCCAAAGATAGAAGCAACCAAATGTCGCTTGAAAGAAAGTCTCAATCAGCCAATCTCTCAATTGAGATTGAGTGTTGAATGCCACGCCTGTTTCCACTGGTTATTGCCAACCATTCGTGAATTCAATAATTTTTGGCCTGATATTAAAGTCGATTATGAGCGAGGCTTTAGCTATGACGCCATACCAGAGCCTCATGAACGATGAACTTGATTTAGTTTTAACCTCAGACATGCGCGAACCAGAGCATCTAGAATATGCTCATTTATTTGATTTCAAACTCAAATTGATCGTAGCGCCTGACCACGAGTTAGCGAAGAAAGCGTATGTTACGGCCTTGGACTTGAAAGATGAGACCATTATCTCATACCCTATCCCAAGAGAGCGCCAAGATATTTTTAAGCATTTCATTCAAAATGCGCGTTTTGATGGAACGTTGAAAACGGTTGACCAAGGCTTACTTATATTCCAATTAGTCAGTGCAGGTATGGGCGTTGCAGCTTTACCAGACTGGTTAGTAACCCCCTATGAAAGCCAAGGGTTAATAAAATCCATTCCTCTTGGCGCTTTGGGCCTTTCTCGTCCTATGTATCTTGCAATGAAAAAATCAATGAAAGATAACCCTGTTTATCGTCATTTTTTAACCACTTGCAAACAAACCAATAGCAGATAAAGGCTCAAAACGTTAGACTCTGCAATCAAAGGATACCTGTAACTAGACGTCTATGTTTGAATTAAAGAAAATCATTGGCAGCTTGCTTATGCCGCTGCCTTTTATACTCATTGCCCTGTTCATATTGCTGATGTTGAGCAACAAAACGCGAAAAGTGCTATGGTCTATGTCACTCTTATGCGTTATATCACTTTGGTTGATTAGCTCACCTTGGTTTGCCCAATTTATCGTTGCACCGCTTGAAGGACAATATGTTGCTTTCAACAACAAAAAGCACCCTGAGATCGATCAAATCGTCGTCCTTGGATGTGATGTCCGTTCAAATCCTAGAGTACCGCCAAATAGCCAAATGGGTGGTTGTGCATTAAGTCGAATCGTTGAAGGTATCCGCATCTTAAATCTTTATCCAGATGCCAAGCTGATAGTCAGTGGTGCAGGTATTGGAAAAGTGACAAACAGCAGCTTGATGACCAAGGTTGCAGTATCAATGGGTGTATCAAAATCACGTATTTCGCAAAACCCTTTGGCCAAAGACACAGCCGAAGAAGCAAAACTATTAGCGCCTAAACTCGTTGACCGCCATGTTGTACTCGTGACAAGCGTAAGTCATATGAAAAGAGCACAAGACTTATTTGCTAAACAAGGCGTAGAAACTATCCCTGCCCCGACAGAATTCGCCAGCCTATCCATGTGGGCTGACTACAAATTGTTCATCGCCAATGCGGAAGTGCTGAAGATTGTCACCACGCACATTCATGAGTGGGTAGGACTTGCATGGCTCGAAATTGTTCGCTTTGTAGATCCTGAAGCGATGTAATATTGTGTAAAACTCGACGTTTTACGAACCATTTTCTACGCTAATTGAGTAATATTACGCAAAAAATTGAAAATTGGTGTAAAACTAGGTATAAATAGTGTTTATTCTCAATCCCGCGATTTCGCGTACAGAAGACTAGGAACTAGCATGAGTAAACTAGACAAAACTGAAGTGTTGAGCGCTTTTGAAGCGGCTTATGAAGCAAAAAACGGCAAAAAGCCAGATATCGTTGCTAAGTCAGGCTGGTTCAGTGTTGATGGTGGCAAAAATATTCGTTTAGCTGAAGTAGCTGCTCTTACTGAAGAATTAACTTCTGGTTCAGCACCTGCTGCAGAAAAGAAAGCTGCCCCTGCTAAGAAAACGAAAACAACGAAAAAAGCAGAAGCTAAGTCAGCTAAAAAAGGTTCGTTTACCGTAATTAAAGCAAACGAAGATGGCGATAAAGCTGAAGAGTTATGGATTGCTATCCTTGCTCGTAAAGACCACGATTGTCGTTTGCCACGTGGTGTTGTATAAGAGAGTAATCTCATAAAAAAAGCCGCTTTAATAGCGGTTTTTTTTATGCCTGAACGACGTGTTATGAAAGAATAGCGTGTTTTCAACCACCCTATTCTTTCATTTAAGTCCTCAAACTAACTGACTTATTGCGCCTCGAAATACAATTTTTCGCGCGCTTGTTTGCCGATCTCATTCATTGTAGCGGCATCAAACAAGCGTCCATTTAGCATGGTGTACTCGACTTTGTCCGTATCTCGAATATTGGCCAGTGGATCGCCATCAATAACAACCAAGTCAGCCAGCTTTCCAACTTCAAGCGACCCAATATGCTTATCAAGTCCAATATATTTTGCAGGGTCAATTGTCGCTGCTCGGATTGCTTCAAGTGGTGTCATACCGCCTTGTGCGAACATCCAGATTTCCCAATGTGCCGCAAGCCCTTCACGCTGACCATGTGCACCTAAATTCACTGTTACACCTAAATCTTGGAGCTCAGCCGCGATGCGCGCACTGTTAAAGTGATTGTAGTGATGTTCAGGCGCTTTAACTCGACGCATAGATCTTGGCAACAACTGGTTTTTTGGCACAAATTTACTTAAGCGCGGATGATTCCAAACATCCGTTTTGTCGTACCAATAGTTTTCACCCCAAATGCCGCCATAAGCGACGCCAAGCGTTGGTGTATAACCCACATCTGATTGAGACCACAACTGACGAATATCATCGTAAATTTTTGCCGGTGGAATAGAATGTTCAATCCCCGTATGACCATCAACAATCATAGTTAGATTGTGCTGAAGAAGAGAACCTCCTTCTGGCACAACCATCATGCCAAGTTCGCGGCCCGCCTCAACAATTTGCTGGCGTTGGTCACGACGCGGCTGATTGTACGATTTAACGCTAAATGCACCGACTTTTTGTAAACGTTCAATATGGAACTTCGCGTCCTCAAGCGAATCGACTTGAGAAGTATACCCTGCCAAATTCGCGCCATACAAAATGGTCCCTGTCGAGAAAATTCGAGGCCCAACAATCGTCCCTGATTTTTGCATTTCGCTTGCCGTAAAGACTTCACTCGTGTCGTTCGAAGGATCATGTATGGTGGTCACACCAAGCGCTAGTCCAGCCAAGTTTTTCCAATTTTGCTCAGGAATGATTTCATCGCTGCCTTGATCGCCGTGTGCATGCGCATCAACAATACCCGGCATGATTGTTTTACCCTTAACATCAATGACTTTGGCGTCTTTTGGTATGTTAACTTCAGTCACACTTCCAACCGCCTTGATGTGCTTACCATCGGTTAAAATGACACCTTGTTCGATGACTTCCTTGCCGTTCATCGTGATGATTTTCGCACCGACCAACGCAATCATTCCCTTGGGTTCATCCATCTTCTGCTTGAACCCAATGTTTGTCCCATTTGCCACTTTAAAGTCGGTTTTTTCGTCCGCTTTAATATCAAAGATATTTTTCAAATCAGCATGATAAAGTTCCGGCCCTAACGTCCAGTAGAGTTTATTCGATGAAGAAGTCCAGCTCAGGCTCTCACCCGCTCGAACAGACAGTTGCTCGACAGGAATTTGCTTATCATCAGGACCAATTTCAATGGGACTACCGCGCTCAACCATTGGCGTCACAAAGACTTTAAATCGTTCTGCAAATGCAAGGTACTTACCATCTGGAGAAACCCTAAATTCCGTTGCATGTTTAGATTTGTAAAGCGTATGTGTTGTTTTCTCTTTTAAATCAACCACGTTTAATTGCGGCGTTGGCGCGCTGTCCATCAAGTATAATTTATCATTGCTTGCGCCAAATTGAGGCTGAACGCCCTCTTTTGCGACAAGGGTAGATTCCCCTCCTTTGATAGACACTTGATAAATCCCTTCATGCAATGACCAATCTTTTGGCAAAATTGAAGAGCCTCGCACCTTGCGATAGACCACGCTATTGCCATCTGGGCTAAAAGTGGTTTCAACGTATTTACCTGGTTCTTGGGTCAACACGGTGCTTTTGCCACCTTTTGCAGAGATAACGCGAACTGCTCCTTGGTTTTTATCATCCCAAGTTGCATAGACAATCTTCTTACCATCACGAGAAAACTGTGGGAACAATTCAAAATGTTCGCTTTGCTTAGTCAACCGCTTTGCTTTCCCAGATTTTAAGTCACGTACATATAAGTAGCCCAACGCTTCAAACACCGCTGTTTTACCATCTGGCGCGATTTGTACGTTGCGCAGCATTTTTACATCGAAATCTGCAGTATCGATATTTTGAGCAAATCGCAATGCTTTTTGTACTTTCTTTGTCGTTTCAACATTAAACTCGATGGTATCGACCTTCTTATCTGCAACATTTAAGGAGTGGATCTTGCCAGCTGCCCAAAATACAAGCTTTTTATTATCCTGACTCCATGCAATTGTCGGGTAGACGCCGTGAATTGCCCAGGTTTCTTGCATGTCGCGGTCGAGCTTGTCATAAAGTTTGGTTTCTTTACCCGAATGCAGATCATACAAATACAATGTGGATTGGAAATCATCACGCTTTATGTAAACCAGCGATTTTCCATCCGGTGATGGTGTCGGTCTGATGGCACCACCAGGGCCTGATATTATCGTTTCCATTTCTCCCGTTTCTCGGTCAAGGCGCTTAATTTTGTAAATACCAGCCGTAGAGTCTTTTGAATAGTGGAAAGTTTTCCCAGGTGTATCGTCTTGTGAGAAATAGACATAACGTCCATCAGGTGAAAATGCGGGACTCACCTAAGTCCTTTTGATCATTCGGTCGTTTTGTGAGTTGAACACCACTGCCACCTGACTTGTGGTACATCCAAACTTCGCCAGCTCCTAACGAGCGCGTCGCCGTATAATGTTTACGTGCGACAATAAATTCACCATCTGGGCTCCACGATGGGCTATTCAAAAGACGGAAAGTTTCCTTTGTGACGGGGCGTTGATTTGAACCATCTACATCCATTATCCAGATATTATCGCCACCCCCTTGATCTGAGGTAAACGCGATGGTTTTGCCATCTGGGCTAAATCTAGGCTGCATTTGCCAACCAATGTCTGAGGTCAATAAAGTCGCCTTGCCACCGCTGACTGGCATACTATAAATATCACCTAGTAAATCAAACGCGATTGTTTTGCCATCTGGACTTAAATCCACGTTCATCCACGTTCCTTGGCTCACGTTGATTTTCGCGTCGTGGAAATCACCTTTTGGCGAGTCAACTTGCCACTTCTGCGTGTCCTCTTGTGCGTAGCTAAAAGAACTGAGCGCTAGGGCAATACTCGTTGCAACAACGGTATGCAGCATTTTTTTCATTATTCTTACCTTTCAAGTGTGCTTTTCCATATAAAAGCAAATTAGACGAAGAATAACTAGAGAAATGCTACGGATACCCGTTTAACAGGGTCTAAAAGGTTGGTGTAGGATGCCAGTTTTCTGGGTCGAAGCGGAAATATTCAACCATAAGGTGATAAAGTTCAGGCTCTTCATGCTTAAATTGCCTTGGTTTCTCTATAAACGTTTCTGTAGCAACAGCGAAAAATTCCGCTTCATTCGTCGCGCCATACGGGTGGAAAGTATGTGGCATATGATACGCAATCTGTGTTTTCAAACGTTGATAAGCACGTGTAAACACCGTTCCCCAGCGCCCGTAAGTAATGCTTTTTGGTAAAAGAGGCGTACCATTCGTCTGTCCCGTCTGCTGATCTAGTTGGTGTGCAAACTCGTGAAAAACCAAGTTGTGACCGTCTTGCGGAAGGCGATTGCCTTCAAGCACATCATGCCAACTTAGAACGAGCGTTCCACCCGGCCAAGATTCGCCTTGTCGAATGGTAGTGTGATAACTCACTAAACCGGCACCATCTCGACTACTTTCAGGAACGTAGTAGCTGCTTGGATAAAGCAAAACTTCCTTAACATTTGGGTATAAAGGCCATGACTGATTTATCACAAGTAAACACGCATCAGCGGCCACAATTAACCCCATCGGACGGTTAACTGTCAAACCATCCTTACCTAATATCCGCTTCTCACCTAGAAACCATACGATATGTGATTCCAATCGAGATTGCTCTTCATTGGAAAGTTGACGATAAATGGGCATATATCGCCGCAGTATTTCTTTATCTTGGGCTGACAGACTATGTTGTTGATATTTACGTTGCCAAAAGTAACGTTGAATGTCGTTAATTCGCCAATATGCGACGACAAATAGAATTAATAAGAAGATCAGAATGACATTGACCATGATTAAACTCTCGCTGTGTTCAATTTCTACATCCAGCCAAGAGTGCACTTTTTCGCCAAGGCCATGATATTGTCATTAATGGTTATCCTTTTCTTGGTTTTCAAGGATTCTTTGTTAGGATCAGCGAAAAAGAATTATATAGTCTGAAAATGCCGTTACCCATAGACCCATTAAAAGCCCCTTTTTTAAACGCGCTTGAGCAAGGCAACGTAGTCGTCAGCGCTGCGACAGGTTCAGGTAAATCAACTCGTTTGCCAATTTGGGCCGCAGCATCGGGTTCAGTCCTTGTTGTCCAACCTCGCCGTATTGCCTGTACCGCATTGGCTGAATATTTAGCAGAGCAATCGGGGGCACCTTTGGGCCATCACATTGGCTATGCCATTCGATTTGAGCAGGCGATAGAGGAAAACTGCAATGTTGTTTTTGCCACGCCCGGTGTTGCATTACGTTGGTATTTCGAAAATAGGCTAGAGAAATATACAACGGTTATTCTCGACGAGTTTCATGAGCGCCGCTGGGACATGGACCTGCTTCTCGCTATATTACAAAAACGTGCTCAGCACCGCCTTGTATTAACCTCAGCGACCTTACAAGGTGAGTTGTTCGCCCAGAAACTCAACGCAACCCTGCTAAATTCTGACGGTTCTCTCTTCCCTGTTGAGGAACACTTTATCGCAAGCGACATGCGTGCAATGCCAACTAAAGAGCATTTAGCTGAGCGAGTAAAACAGGCTTGTGAAATTGCACTTGAAGACACAACTGGCGATATCTTGGTGTTTTTGCCTGGAAAAGGTGAAATCCAGTTCATTAAAACGGCACTTTCATCACTTAACATCGAGGTGATCCCACTGTTCAGTGGCTGTGATAAGCGGTTCCAAGAAAATGCCCTCAAAGTCCAAACTCATCGACGAATAATACTCGCGACCAATGTTGCGGAAACCTCTCTCACCATCCCCAACGTCACGTGTGTGGTTGACAGTGGTCTTGAACGACGAACCCATCTTCGACAAGGGCGCACCGTTTTAGGGCTGGAATCTATTGCCAGAGATTCTGCAAAACAGCGAAAAGGCCGAGCAGGCCGAACCCAATCTGGATTGTGTATTCGGCTTTACGGGCAACATGCGCCACTCATCGAAAAAACGCCGCCCGAAATCCATCGTGAATCTCTCACTGAATTAGTACTCGCGGCGGCATGCTTGGATGACGGAGTTGATGGTTTACCGTTTTTCGAGCCTTTACCCGAAAGCGCTAAGCAACTCGCAGTAAATACATTACAAAATTTAGGCGCTATCGATTCGAGTTCTGGTCAGGCAACTGAACTTGGCAAAAGTCTCTATCCTCTTCCTTTAGACGTAGAGCTTGGGCAGCTTATCATATCCATGCCCTCTTCAACGCTCAGACAAGCCGTTATTGACTTAGTGTCTGTCATTGCAGTTCCAGCAACCGTGTATAGCTTACCGACTAGTGTTGATGCATTAGACGCTTTGAATAAACAGTTTCCAGACGCTTGCGATATAACCATATCTATTGCGGTACTACGTGGGCTTATCCCTGACATGGCTGTTGACGCGGAAGCCCTTAAAGAAGCGAGGCAATATAGTGAAATGCTCAGAGCACACTTCTTATTGCCAGAGCTTGCGAAAGCGTCTAGTTACGATAAAAGTGCATTATTACATGCCATTATTCAGGCCCAACCTGAACGATTATTCATTAAACGAAATAACCGCCGAGACACTTTTGCCAACGGTAAGATTGAAATCAGTTTAGCAAAGCAATCTTACGCGCAATCCACTGCGCAAAGTCTTCTCGTCATGAGCACATTTACGCTTGCAGGCCGAGGCACAAAAAACGCCGTCACCTTGGCGACAATTGCCAGTCCCATTGTTTTGAATCGCGTTTCTGAATTAATTCCTACTCAAGAATCGATAGTCAGTGTTCAATTCATCGACTGTCAGTTAAGCGTTACCATTGAAAAACGTTATGCCGATGTTGTGCTTACGCAATATCAACGCTCTCCTTCGACTGAAGAATTTCCCAGTGTTTTAGCTAAAGCCATTGAACAGCAAATGCTTATGCCCAGTCTCTTTGAACAAGTAAAGATGGCCATCCGCTATCATCAAATTTCAAATCAATTGAAAAAAGATCTGAGCCAAGTACCTGAACCTATCGATTACTTAACTCAACAAGTCATTAAGTTAGGTATAGAGTCTTTCGACGACCTTGAACTCGTCACCGAAGCGGATTTTCAATACGATGGCATCGAAGCTTGGGAAATAGAATCCCTAAAAGACAAGTTCCCGCTTAAGTTAGTGCTTGCAAACCAGAACCTAAATGTTCGCTATGCTCTACAAGGCAAAAAGGTGACGATTGAATATGAAAGCGGTAGCAGAAAGGAAGCCCCGAAACGATGGGAACTCCCCGCATGGAGCGGCTTAGCGATTACTTATCAACGGGCAAGCAAAGTCGTTCCAATCAAATAGCGATTACTTACCCTATACCTATAAAAAAGCCTCGTTCAAAACGAGGCTTTTTTCTTCTTTAGGCTACTAGCCAATGTGCCATTAAAGTAATAACGGGTAACGTAACAATTGTACGTAAAATAAATATCAGGAATAACTCCCAAAGATTCACTGGGATTTTACTGCCAAGCAGCAACGCGCCCACTTCTGACATGTAAATCAACTGCGTTACACTCATCGCGGCAACAATAAAGCGCGTAACATCACTTTCAATGCTGCTCGCAGCAAGTATGGATGGTATAAACATATCCGCAAAACCAACAACAATGGTTTCCGCCGCTTTCTCTGCTTCAGGAATTTGCAGCAATTCTAAGAATGGAATAAACGGTTTGCCCAAGTATTGGAAAATCGGTGTGTATTCAGCGATGATGAGCGCGGTTGTACCTACCGCCATAACTACAGGCAATACAGCAAAAACCATGTCCAATGCGTTATGAGTACCTTCTTGCAACGTTCCTTTCACGCCGGGTGCTTTTTGCGCTTTCAGTAACGCTACATCTAGCGCGTGTTTAAACAAGGTTTTGCCCTCAGGCACCGCTTCTGCGTTTTCATCTGCTGGCGAACCATCAATGTAAACTTGTTTTTTGAAACGAAGAGGTGGAAGACGCGGAACAATAAACGCGGCAACAAAACCGGCCAAACAGACGGTGAGATAAAACGGCGCAAATAAGTATTCTAATTTCACCTGTCCGATTACCACTAGACAGAATGTAATAGACACCGCTGAAAACGTCGTACCGATAATCGCAGCTTCGCGCTCAGTGTAAAATTTTTCTTCATATTGGCGTGCAGTCATCAAAATACCTACGCTACCATCACCTAACCATGAAGCGACACAGTTCACCGCACTTCGGCCAGGCACACCAAACAACGGACGCATCACCTTAGTAAAAAGCGTACCAACGAGTTCGAGTAACCCGAAATTAAGCAGCAATGGTAACAATAAACCTGCCAAGATAAAGACAGAAAAGAGTACAGGTAGCAGATCATGTAACACTAAGGTCCCAGTATTGTCTGAGTGAATAGCATGGGGGCCAACCTTAAAATAGGTCATCAGAATAAACACCATGCCTGCCAAGCGAGTCACTAACCAAATAGGGCTTACTTTGAACAAATGCTGGATGATATGTACATGACGAAACGGTTTAACATTAAATACCGACACCGCAAGGCTCATCAGCCCCGTAATACAAACGATAGCGACGATCAGCGGATGAATAAAGGGCGCAACAAATTGTTGAACATTTTTTGCCATTACAGCAATAGGAATGGTGACAACATCGCCAACAGGCACTGGAGTCATAAACAAGAAAACCCCAATCAATGAGGGGACGGTGAACGCAAACAGCGTACGCCAGAAGTCTGGCGAGGTGCGACTGATAGCCATAGAATTTTCCACTTAAGTAAAACGAAGAAAAGAGCTTGCGCTCTTTTCTCTACCCTATATTTCTAATTATTTTAGAGTCTTACGTCCTTTTGACGCACTGCATTTAGAAGGCCTTGTTGTAGCGCCTGAACTGCTTGAGCATCGAGTACTTGGTCATTTCCGTTTTGCCAAGTTAACACACTTCCACCTTCTTTATTGGAGGAAATCTTGATGGTGTACTTGCCGTTTTCCAGAGGTAGTGATGGTATTGAATCACCCCAAATTGAATTCCATATGCTGTCTTCCGGCTTCTCGTAGGTTACAGCTATCGTTGATTCATCAACATTCACTTTGTCGACCGTGAAGCTTAACCCTTCAAGTAAACCAGATACTTTATCGAAAACATGTTCGAACGCCGTTGACAACACGAGTGCCGAATTACCTTCTTCATCTGACCCGATTTCAATCGCTAACTGGCCTTCCGATTGTCTTATTTCTGCTAATAAACGGCGATATTGATAATCGTATTCAGTGACGACTTCGTTTAGCGCACGCACTTCAAGTTGTTGCTTCAAAAGGTCGGTTAACGGAATATCATCACTACGATAATCAATCAATTCGACAACTAAACTCGCTGTACGTTTGTGTTCTTGTTGTTCGATGCGAAATTTGAAACGCTGCTGAGACGGTGACTTGGTATCTTCCCAAAACCAGCCATCTTTTGGCTTGATGAGCGTGAACCAACCACTTTCGATTGTCCCGGTTGCTTTATCTGAGCGTTCCGCAGTCACGTTATTTGAAGTCAGTGCACCTTGGGTCGCCATCCAAATTGAATCCGCTAAATCTTTGATGCCATCATTTTTGTCAAAATAAACGCGTGAAACTTTATCGCCCTCTTCTATCCATGTGCCTTGCGCAACAGTCAATACTTGCTGTGGCGGACGAAACCCTTTGGGTTCTTCTTGGCTCTCATATTGAGCGATATCCATTTTAAAATCAGGATCGATTTCTGGAGCTTTTAATGTACTTGGAACTTTGACAGGCGCATTTGCTCGGTAATTACGAGGATGGTGCGCGTCATTGGTAAAAATACTACAACCAGATAGTGTTAATAGAACACCGCAAGCCAATGACGTTTTAACCCAATACTGCACTAAATTTCTCCTTAGCAAACCCTTTATTGTCGTTCTCGTATATGAGTGGGTAATGCCGAAATGGTTCATTTACTTTGATAATTTTTTTACCGCTAGCCTAAGGTATTCGCCAATCTACGACGGCGATTAGTAAAATTGAGCCTTATGTTACTTTCAGCCGCATACAAACACAAGTAACTATGCCAATGATGGTCGTAAATAGAAAATTTGCTATAACGCGGTAAAGTTTAGAGATGGCGATAAAGAAAGCATCTATGTTATTCTCGGACGCTTGCCATCTAGATGGTGGCAAAAATAGCAATTTATAACTAGGCTCTGTCGCAACACTAGGTATTTTTCATGGCAACTTTTGCAAATCAACAATTAGTTTTGACAGCAATTGGCGAGGATCGCCCTGGAATAGTCAGTGAATTAACAAAATTAGTGAGTGATTGTCACTGCAACATCATTGACAGTCGCATCGCAATTTTGGGAAATGAATTCACCTTTATCATGCTTTTATCTGGGGATATGGCGGCATTGTGCCGTGTAGAGCATTTGCTGCCCCTAAAAGGTATGGAAATGGGTTTATTGACGATGATGAAGCGTACTTCACAGCATATTCCGGGAGAATATAGTGCAGGTTATACGCTCGAATATCACGGTGTGGACACACCGGGCACACTCAGTAAATTTACCGGATTTTTTGCTGAGCAGAACATCAGCATTTGTTCTCTTAAATCGGATACTTACGAAGAAAATGAACAGTTAATGATGCGCTGTGAAATAGAAGTAAATATTCCTGTTGAAGTCGACAGTGACGAATTCAAAATGAAATTTGAAGATCTTTCTCGCAAGCTAAACGTAGATTATATTTTCAGACGCATTCGCTAAGGATATCCAATGAATAGACTTCAAGCGGGCGACAAAGCCCCTCTTTTTACACTATTAGATCAAAACGGTCGTGAGGTAAGCCTTGCTACACTGTTAAAAGACCAACAAGTACTCGTCTATTTTTACCCCAAAGCACTTACCCCTGGTTGTACTGTTCAGGCGGAAAACTTAAGAGATCAGAAAGATGCTTTGGCACAGTTAAACACCATCGCGGTTGGCATTAGCCCTGACGCGGTTAAAAAGCTAAAAAACTTTGAAGATAAAAAAGAACTAAACTTCCCCCTTCTTTCAGATGAAGATCACGCAATTGCAGATGCATTCGGTGTATGGGGACCAAAGAAATTTATGGGTAAAGAATACGATGGAATTCACCGTATTTCCTTCCTAATCGGTCAAGATGGCCTTGTGAAGCACGTATTCGATAAGTTCAAGACAAAAGACCATCACCAAGTGGTAATTGACTTCTTGTCAGCGTAAACCTTTAAAAAAGCCCGCATCTGCGGGCTTTTTTAATTGATACCTAAATACTTATGCACTTGCACGGAAAGGCGCCAGTTTTTCGCTTTACATACTTCAATCGCCAGTTTCGTTGCTTTCGCTTTTTGGCTAATAGGCTGCAGATATACTAGCGCTGGACGTGTACCAGTACGCTCAAATAACGCCTCTAACTCTTCAACGTGCTTGTTCATAGCAATTGGGTGCTTAATTTCGTTTGCTCGCTGCATAGCTGACGTTAGTACTTCGTATCCGCCACGCATATTTATCTTTGGTGATACAGTTACCCACGTTTTCTCTGGGGCAAGTATTTCAAATGTGCCGCTTGTTTCTATTTGAGTGGTATAGCCATGTTCGTGCAGCATATCACAGAGTGGATTTAAGTCGTACATACACGGCTCTCCGCCGGTGATGACAACGTGTTTGGCTTGATAACTACGTTGTTGGAATAATTCAAATATTTGCTGTGCTGATGCATTCGCCCAAAGATCAGAATCTGCTTTCTTTTCTACGGTTTGCTCAAGACTAACTAAATACGTGTCATTCACTTCCCAAGTTTGTTTCGTATCGCACCACGCACATCCAACAGGACAGCCTTGTAGGCGAACAAAAATAGAGGGCGTGCCGGTGTAACTCGCTTCTCCCTGGATAGTTTCGAATATTTCGTTAATTTTATACAAAGCAAATCTCTTCTTTACGACTCAATCAGTTTCTTAATTTGCACAGGTAAATTTGTCATTTCTCGTGCGGCCGTGTAGTATATCGCGCCCTGACTTAAACCTCTATCAAAATCGAGGCATTTATCTATGAGTGAAAAAGTTGTCGTAATCTATTCTGGTGGTATGGATTCATTCACCGTATTAAATAAAGCCGTACAGCAAGGATACGAGGTTTACGCGTTGTCGTTTAATTATGGTCAACGACATGTAAAAGAATTGAAGGTTGCGGAAGATGTTTGTCGTAACCTAGGTGTTAATCATAAAATCGTTGATATTTCGGCCATTAATCAATTAATTGGCGGTTCGTCACTGACCGACAATATCGACGTGCCTGAAGGCCACTACGAAGAAGAAAGCATGAAAAGTACGGTTGTACCAAACCGAAACATGATCTTACTTTCTCTTGCTGTGGGCTACGCCGTTTCGTTAAAAGCGAACAAAGTTTACTACGGTGCGCATTCAGGTGATCACGCTATTTACCCTGATTGCCGCCCCGAATTCGTGAAAAAAATGGATGATGTTTGCCGTATCGCAAACTACGAAGAAATCGAAATTGTTTGCCCATACCTAAATGAAAGCAAAATTGAAATCTTAGCCGATGGTTTAAAAATGGGTCTCGATTACGGTCAAACATGGACATGTTATAACGGTCGCGAAAAAGCTTGCGGCAAATGTGGCGCCTGCCAAGAGCGCCTAGAGGCGTTTGAAATTAACCAAGCTCAAGACCCGCTTCCATACGAAGTTTAATAATCGCTTTTTATGAGAATAGCACAACATAAGTGCTATTCTCATCGCCCCCGACTATTGATACCACCTGCATTTCAGACGCGTTTATTGCCTGTCAAACAAGTCGTCCTGAAAATCGCCAAGAAGTCGAATTGTAACAAATGACTTCTGTCACTATTTCTACAAAGCGTTTCAACCTATACTACTGTTCAAAACAGAAGGAGAAACGTATGGCTTCAACAACAATGGCTTTTCTAATCGCGACCATTGCTATCGTTTTTAGCGTGATAAGCAAAATATTTACTCGGTATTTTGACTATAAGAAAAACTCAGCAAAGGATGCAGAAGACAATGCCCAACTCACGAATGAAATAATCGCGCTAAAAAAGCGTATTGAAGTGCTTGAACAAATCGTGACGGAAGATGGTTATCAGGTAAAGCAACAGTTTAAGAGCTTATAAAAATAAAGCGGTTTTAAACCGCTTTATTTCCTTCCATATTCGGTTTTTTCGTTTTGTCGAATATCCCTAAGCGAATACGGATAAAATGCAAAATTTCACGAGCAACATCAATATCAAGCGCGTTTTCTAATCCTTCAAATCCCGGACTTGAATTCGCTTCGCATATTTTGAAATGTTCATCATCAAAGAGTAAGTCTATACCTGCCACATCCAGATTCAGAATATTTGCCGTTTGTGTTGCTAACCATTCTATTTCTGGCGTGATTGGGTGTGGTGACCCCTGCGCACCAGCGCTAATATTGGCTTTGAAATTCTTGCCACCTGAATTTCTTTCCATGCATGCCACCGCACGACCACCAATCGTGAATACACGCAGATCGCGCCCGTGACTTGATTTAACAAACTGCTGTAAAATAATGTTTGCTTTAGGGTTAGTCGCTTCAATTAGTTGCATTAAATCATCAAATTCGCTGCGCGTTTTTGATAAAAACACGCCACTCCCCTGAGAACCAGACAACGTCTTAATCACAACCGGAAAGCCTATCTGTGATTCGACTAAATCGATGTTCACGGGAAACTTGACCAACATCGTCGTTGGCGTAGGCAAATTTTGCTGCGCAAGGATCTGCTGTGCATAAAGCTTATCTTTTACCACTTCGATAGAATGCGAACTGTTAAAACAATGCACGCCTAATCGTTCTAAATGACGAATAATAGCTAGGGCAAAGTATGTTGTTCCAGCACCCATTCGAGGTAATACGAAATCAGGAAGCTCCACAGGTGTACCATCGATAAGTACGCTCTTCTCGTCTTCTCTGGTAACCATCAAGTCAAATTGATCGGGTGAATAGACTTTCAGATCGATGTTTTCTTCTTTGGCTACTTGCATCAATCTATCAATTTCATAGGTCTCTTGTTTGATTAGATTGGCAACATCTTTATAGATTATCCATCCACGCATGTCATGCTCACTTAAATTTGAAGTGTATGCTGGAATAAACTTATCGTCGCATTAAGAAAGTAGCTTTTGTTAAAAATCAAGCTACTAAATGCACAAATTTGAGTTTATCTGGCATAAATTTTTGCAAAGACGCGAATTATCTGAGTAATTTGACACCCTGTACAACAAAAATATTTTATCTTTTCGATATATTAATCAAATCAGGACGGTCGCACATATGGGGTGAAACCAAACTTTCGCTTGGCAAGTATAGCGCGTAGCCAACAGCCTGTTATGACAATTCTGCGATAAAATCACTTGGGTTTGATTTGTCGTAAATAAGGAATACCTGTTTTTTGGCACGAGTTAATGCAACATAAAATAGTCGTCGTTCTTCAGAATCTGGAAATTGATCCTGCGGTGGTAATAGTTTATCGAGCAAGCCGGGTAATTTTCGTCTACTCGGAAAGCCATCTGAACCATTTCGTAGCCCTAACACTATCGTGTAGTCGGCCTCTTTACCCTTTGCAGCGTGAACCGTCATTGTGGTGATAGAGGTGTTTGGAAAGCGTACACGCAGTGTTGTAAGCATTTCCTGAGATGGTAAGTCTTTTGAAAAGCGCGCGAGTACAAGCAATGTGTTTTGTGTATTGGGCTGCTCTTTTGCTATTTGCTCTAGTGTTACGTGGATCAATGCGGCTAAATCATCCAATTCACGATCCTGTGGGATTAAGCTAAATGGCGCGTGCAGAGCTTTGTCGAACGCACTCAGCGCTTTGACACACTGATTCGGATTTCGACAGATGAAATCACTCGATACCGATAGTAAATTCTGATGGAATCGAAAGGTTTTATCCAACGCTTGTACCGTCGATGGAGAGAAGTAGGCTGAGAAATTCGTTGTTAAACGAATATCAGAACCGCTAAAACGGTATATTGCTTGCCAATCATCGCCTACCGCAAACAGTTGTACGTGGCGACCACGTTGCTGAATGACTTGCAACAGCTTGGCGCGACTTCTTGAAATATCCTGAAATTCATCGACTAAAATATGTGTCCACGATGGAACAAATTGTCCTTTTTGAACGTAACCAATGGCTTTTGCGATCATGTCTGAGAAATCAATTTCGTTTCTAGACTTCAGATGCATGGTGTACTCAGAGAGTAGTTTGAGCACGACATCTAATTCATCCGAATGATTAACGCGCAATGCATCCAACGATTCCGTGATTTGATATTCTTTAAAAGCCTGCATCAAGTCGGTTAGGAGTTTAATGGTACGTTTACCCGCGAGAGTACCTAAAAACACTTTTAGCTCAGAGTTCAGCTCTTGTTTAATTGGGTTAAGAAAGTCACTATTTAACTCAACAAATTTTATAAACTGAAGTTTAAACGCACTTTCATCAAGCAAAGTAAGTAAGGTGCGGTAAACAAATTGGTGAAATGCATTAAGGTCCGTTGCGAACACGCTCAATTTCGGCGTTTCACCCTCAACTTTTCTCAGAATGGACAACCCTAAGCTGTGAAAAGTTTGCGCCTTGACACCGTCTGCTGATGAGGATTTAGATAAACGCTCTTGCATTTCTTTTGCCGCATCGTTGCCGTAAGCTAAGAGGAGTATTTGTGATGGTGAAGCATACCCCGCTTTAACTAAATACCCTGAGCGAGCCACCATGACACTGGTTTTTCCACTTCCCGCAGCAGCCAGCAACAACTGATTTTGTTCTTGCCGGATACAGGCTAATCGCTGCTTTTCCGTTAATGGATTACGCTCGATGGTATCGAAATAAGACTTATATTTTTCAAGATAATGAGCTTCAAAAGACGCTTTAAACTCCTCAGCATCTTGCAATGACCACTGTGCAATTTCTTCCAATGTACAAAGTGCGTGCGTAAGTTCGCTTTCCAGATCTGCTGTTTTCCACCAGTGTCGCCAAGGCTTAAGTGTGGTTTTTGCCTTCGTTTGAATTTCGTTGAAAATCGCCTCGGACAAATAGCGACGAGAAAGGAATGACTCCAGCTTAGCGACTTGCATTTTAACTCTAGAGCCATGTGCTTGTGCCCACAACGTTTGACATGACAGGATAAACGGCTTGCTGTTACTCGCCAAACCCGAAAATCGACTTTCATGAGTTTGCTTTGACAAACCTAACGTACACCAAGGAAAGCGTCGAGCTAAACTAGGAGGCGTTTCAATTTGAGTCCATGAATAGGATTCGCTACTTGTTGGACGAGTGATTACTAAGCCCTCATCTGTTGCAACAAGGCGTTTCCATCGGACAAACGGGCGAAAAATACGACTGGGGAACTGAGAAAAAGCGGCCAAAGCGACAGTCCATTGAAACTTTGTGCCATGATAGCAGATTCAAAATAGGGAGCAAACGAGAACGTTGCTCCCTATCGTCTTAGGCAAGTGTGGAATTACAGTTCGAATTCTTTTTTGAATTTGATACCGAATTCGCTGCGGTCGTTACTGCGCATTACGCCAACAAAACCACTTTGTTGTAAACGACCAACGTCATACACTTCATTAAAGATATTCTCGCCGTATAACGTGACTTCCATATCGCCGTATGGGTTTGTGTACGACAAGTTGAAGCCGAATAACTCTCGAGATTTAATTTTCTCACTCGGGCGAGATACTGACTGACCTTGCATATCACTGCGATACGAGTAGTTTGCGTTAAACGCGATCGTTGCACCGCTATCCAAATCATAGAAATAAGATGGGGCAATCATCACTGTCCAACGAGGTGTTAGCGCTGGTGAATCACCTTTGCCAATACCAAGAACACCGTCGTCTACTTTTGTGATTTCAGAATCTAAGTAACCTACCGCTGAGCGAATTGAGAAATCATCTGTAATTGCTACGGTTGTCTCAAGTTCAATACCTTGAGCTTTTGATTCACCTGCGTTTTCAACGATTGTGACAAAGCCACCACCCGCTGTTGGGTCATTAAATGGTAGCGCCAAATCGGTGTAATCAGTCACAAACATCGCCAACATCATTGAAACACGCTCGTGGACTTGTCCTTTGAAACCAACTTCGTAGTTAATTGCTTTCGTTTCTTCAAACGACACGAATTGAGCAGGACCACCAAAAGGACGTGGTGGGAAGCCGCCACTTTGATAACCTTTTTGGACTTGAGCATACACGTTCATATCATTATTCAGTTGATACGACGCGTTCATATCCCATGTAACTTCATTGAAGTTAGCCGTTTCGTATTTACGAGCAGGAAAGCTTGGGAACAATGCGTTCGCCGCCTTTTTATCTTCCGAATAGCGAAGACCACCACCGACTTTAAGTGCGTCACTTAAGCTATAACTTACGTTAACGTAAGCCGCATAAGCATCCGTTTCTTGATTTACGTCGAAATAGCCATAGTCACCAAACGAGGCTGTTGTACCATCGTTTAGTAGGCCGTTAGGCGTGTTCCATGGGCTGAATACGAATGGACCGGATTTAGTAAATCCGTCTTCGTTAAAGTAATAAAGACCAGATACAAAATCCATGTTATCGAAAGAACCGTTAAGTTGAAGTTCAAACGAGTATTGGTCTGCGCCACCCTCTTCTGGGAACTCGGATAAATTTAATGCAACTGCATCATCATCCAAACCACCTGTGTAATCAGACGTACGGTAGCTGGTAATAAATTTCGCTGTGTAATTATCATCTAATTGCCACTGTGCCGTAATTGCAGAACCCCAGCCAGAAAAATCTGTACTTTCGATACCCGCAACAGTTGTTGCTAGGTCGTCTGGGTTACTTGGTAGCATATCAGGCGTTAGTAGCGGGAAATCACCATTAAACGGATCATTTGCATCAAGTGGTGCCGTAAATTCGATTGTGTATGGAGATTGACCTGATTCATTGTTTACCGCATCAAACGAAGCAGTCAAAGAGAAATCTGAGGTTGGTTGCCATTTGAATGCAACACGTCCGCTCACTTCTTGCTCTTCACCAATTTCTTTTTCAGGATTCGCTAAATTGATGGCTGTACCAACGCCATCACGTTGTTTGTAAGACAAGCTACCAGAGAAGCTAAGCTCATCATTTAAACGCGTGTTTGCGTATAAGTCCGTCGCAAGACGGCCACGTGAACCAACTTTTGCTTGTACCGTTGCGATGTCTTCATCACCAGGTTGTTTTGTGATGACATTTACCGCACCACCTAGCGTATTACGGCCATACAGTGTGCCCTGTGGACCACGTAGTACTTCTACTCGCGCAATGTTAGGTAACGAAAGGTTAGAACCCATCTGACGACCTAAGTAAACGCCGTCGACGTATACACCAACGCCTGGATCCGTCGTGATGATGTGGTCCTGAAGACCAATACCACGGATGAATACAGATGCGTGTGCCGCATTACCCACACCGTAACGTGTAATATTTAGATTTGGAACATATTTGCCAATGTCATCAAGATTACCGATATTGGCTTTCTCAATGGTGTTTTCACTGATTGAAGTAATGGCTGTTGGGGTTTCGAACAGGCTTTCTGTACGTTTACGCGCGGTAACTTCGATTTTTTCGAATACGTTATTTTTTGCTTCTGCGTTGTCAGCAGCTAGTACTGAAGCAGGCATTGTAAGCGCGGTTAAAATGGCAGCCGAAATGGCAGTTAGGCCTCGACGAGGGAAAACTGAATTCATACTATCTCCAAAGGAAAAATCACCGTGTGTTCATGCAAAAGCATGTTGAAACAAATTGCACTTTGTTTCGGGCATAAAAAAAGATGCTGACGCATCTTTCCTCTGGAAGGGTATTATAATCATCTTTTCTACAAATTTGAATAAATAAATTATAATTTCCCATTTTGTCGACTAATCGTTTCAATTCACGAGACAAAAACAAAAAAGCCAGCAATTAGCTGGCCTTTTTAAATTGGTGCGAATGGAGGGACTTGAACCCTCACGCCCGAAAGCACTACCCCCTCAAGATAGCGTGTCTACCAATTCCACCACATTCGCAAAATTCAATAAAACAACTTGGTGCAGATGGAGGGACTTGAACCCTCACGCCCGAAAGCACTACCCCCTCAAGATAGCGTGTCTACCAATTCCACCACATCTGCGTAATTAGTTGTTTTTTTTAACGTTCACTTAGTTAGGAACGTCTGTAGCTGGTTTCTCTTCGCTAACCGGCACGTCAGAAGCTGGCGCTGCCTGCTCTGTCGCTACTGGTGCTTGTAGGTTTTCCCACTCATCAGTCTTTTTAATTTGACCGGCAGTTAGGTTACCAAGAACAATGCTAAGTACGAAAAACACTGTCGCTAAAATCGTTGTTGTTTTCGTCATGAAGTTGCCAGCACCTGATGAACCGAAAACGGTTGCTGAAGCGCCCGCGCCGAATGACGAACCCATGTCTGCGCCTTTACCTTGCTGAATTAACACCATTCCGATCAGGGCTAAAGCAACAATTAAATAGACGACTAATAATACTTCGTACATCTACACATTCCCTACTGCACTTTCACAGATACGTTTGAAAGCCTCTGGTTTTAGGCTTGCGCCACCAATTAGACCACCATCAATATCTGGTTGTGCGAATAATAAATCACAATTTTCGTCGTTTACACTACCACCATAAAGTAGTGGTAGTTTAGCCGCGAGAGACGCATCAGATTGCGCAATCAACTCACGAATAAATTTGTGCACTTGTTGTGCTTGCTCAGGCGTGGCAGTTTTACCTGTCCCAATTGCCCAAACGGGCATCGTATGCTACCACAGAGTTTTCGAGCGACGCTACACCTAATTGGTTTATTACCGCATTTAGCTGCACAGAAATGACCTTTTCAGTCAAACCAGCTTCGCGCTCTGACTCTGTTTCACCAACGCATAAAACGGGCGTTAATCCTGCTTCCTGTGCTTTGGCAAATTTTGCAACGAGTACTTCATTTGATTCTTTGTATAACGTTCTGCGCTCAGAGTGGCCAACGAGACAGTACTCACCGCCAAGCTCTGCGACTAACTTCGCTTCGACTTCACCAGTGTATGCACCCGCATCATGTTCTGAAACAGTCTGGCTGCCTGTTTTAAGTCCTTTCGCTGCAACGTTAGATAGCAGTGGAAATGGAGGAAAGACAACAACTTCTACACCTGGAAATTCTTTTGGTTGAATTGTGCTAGAAAATGTCTCAATTAGGCTTAAATTGCCATTCATTTTCCAATTACCAGCGACAATTCGCTTTCTCTGCGTCATAGTTAGCTCCGCACGTTAAGCGGACGAGATACTAGCTAAACTCGTCCTAAGTTACAAGAAGATTTTTATAGTTTTCAATTAGCTGCTCACAGATTCGACAACTTTAGCAATTTCCGTTGCAAAATCGATCACCTGTTTCTCTTGAAGCGCTTCAACCATTACTCGGACCACCGGTTCAGTTCCCGATTTACGCAGTAATACACGCCCTTTTCCGGCCAACTTTTGCTCCACATTTGCCACGGCGGCAAGAACTGCTTCGTGAGTTGTCGGATCCGTTCCTTGAGGGTAACGAACATTAATCATTTTCATTGGGTATTTAGTGAAACCCTCACGAAGATCATGAAGCGTCTTGTTTTGTGCGACCATTGCTGCAAGTACTTGCAAGCTTGATACAATACCGTCACCTGTGGCGATCAAATCCAAATTCAGTACATGACCTGAACTCTCACCACCGATTTTCCATCCTTTTTCTTTCAATAGTTCAAGAACATAGCGATCACCCACTTTTGAACGAGCAAACTCAATACCTCGCTCTTTCAACGCATTTTCAAGACCCATGTTCGACATCACGGTACCGACCACACCACCACCTAGTTGGCCAGTTTCATTGGCTTGATTTGCGATAATGTAAACAATGTCATCACCGTCAAATACGCGACCTTGATGATCGACCATCATCACACGGTCACCGTCACCGTCATACGCAATACCAACATCGGCGTTGTGTTCTAGCACCTTGCGTTTTAACGAATCTACGTGAGTCGCGCCGCATTCTAAGTTGATGTTTACGCCATCAGGAGTACAGGCATGACAAATTACTTCCGCTCCCAACTCTCGCATTACAGCAGGTGCGATGTGATACGTCGCGCCGTTCGCACAGTCTAAGACAATTTTTAAACCTTCTAGCGACAGCTCCTTGGGAAATTGGCCTTTACAGAATTCGATATAGCGGCCATCTGCATTTTCTAGTCGACGTGCTTTACCCAATTTATCTGAAGCCACGCACGTCATCGTCTGTTCAAGCATTGCCTCAATTTGCAGTTCAACTTCATCAGGCAATTTAGTCCCTTTACCGCTAAAGAATTTAATCCCGTTGTCATGATATGGATTATGCGAGGCACTAATAACAATGCCTGCTTCAGCGCGGAACGTTTGGGTTAAATAGGCAACGGCAGGCGTCGGCATAGGGCCTAACAAGACAACATCGATACCTGCAGCGATGAGTCCTGCTTCTAACGACGTTTCTAGTAGATAACCTGAAATACGCGTGTCTTTTCCAATAATGACCTTTTTAGTACCTTGCTTAGAAAGCACTTTGCCTGCAGCCCAACCTAATTTAAGCGCAAATTCTGGGGTAATTGGGAATTCCCCAACAAGGCCACGGACACCGTCCGTACCAAAATATTTTCTATTACTCATGCTCTACTCCGTTGCACGCGGCATGTAATACATTTAAAACATCAACTGTTTCTTTCACATCATGGACTCGAATGATATGAGTCCCTTTCTGAGCACATAACATGGCGCCCGCGAGGCTCGCGGCCAATCGCTCATTCGCGTCACGACTTAATAATTGACCAAACATCGACTTGCGAGACAATCCAGCTAGCACTGGCAGTTTTTGTTGCTCGAAAGCCTCAAACTGACCCAAAAGTTCAAAATTATGCTTAAGTGTTTTTCCAAAGCCAAAACCGGGGTCAAGAATAATTCGTTGTCGTTGAATACCGGCTGAAACACAGGCTTCAATTCGCGCTTCCAAGAAAGCCTGGATCTCGGCTAATAAGTTGTCATATTGAGGGGCGACTTGCATAGTTCTTGGTGCACCTTTCATATGCATCAGGCAAACTGGTACATCTGGATACCTAGCCAACACCGCTAAAGCGCCTACTTCTTGAAGTGCGCGAACATCATTAATGATGTCAGCACCAGCTTCAATTGCCTGCGCCATGACTTCAGGTTTACTCGTGTCTATTGAGATAACACAATCTGAGATAGCTCTAAGTGCTTTGACAACTGGAATGACACGTTGCAATTCGTCTTGAAGGGAAACATCAGGTGCACCTGGTCGTGTACTTTCGCCACCGATGTCAATAATCTGGGACTCCTTCATCAAGCAGCACGAGTGCCTGTTTGACAGCGTTGTCGATTTGATTGAACTTGCCACCGTCTGAGAACGAATCAGGAGTCACATTCAGTATGCCCATCACAATAGGGCGAGCGAGGCTAAGAGTTCTGCCTCGGGGTAATTGCAAAGTAAACATAATCACCTAAAAATCTAAAGTGTAAACATCCTGTTTAGGTACCTTTCAAATACTCGGTACTGTAGCCACCTGACGAAGACACAGCATCTAAGTAAGTAGAATGAGAATATGCAACACCTTACCGCTTTGTAGAATGTCGCTCTCTTTGTTTACTCGATTTCACTGTGTTAATGAAACATGGCCTAACTCATTCCATTAAACGCTTTGCTATAAAAAAGCCCCTGAGCGGGGCTTTTGAAGATTGCTTATTCTAACGCTTGTTACAGGTTATCATCAAGCTTGGTTTCAGTATTTTCTGAAACAGGCTTTGCATTTTCGTTGCTTGACGAAGGTTTGCTTGTCGTGCGCTTATCGTGAGCGTCACGAGGCTCGCGAACTTCAACTCGCGCCATTAAGTCATCAATTTGAGCCGCATCGATCGTTTCATATTTCATCAATGCGTCTTTCATTGCGTGCAGGATATCCATGTTGTCTTTTAGGATCTGCTCAGCGCGTGAATAGTTACGGTCAATAACTGATTTGATTTCTTCATCAATAAGTTTAGCCGTTTCGTCTGACATCGCCGTAGCTCTTGAAGAACCACCGCCCATGTACATTTCACCACTTTCTTCGATGTAAAGCTGTGGACCTAACTTTGTGCTTAAACCCCACTGAGTGACCATCTTACGGGCAATTTCTGTTGCACGTTCGATGTCATTGCTCGCACCCGTTGTCACTTTGTCTTCACCGTAAATAATCGCTTCAGCTAAACGGCCACCATAAAGACTTGAAATCATTGACTCTAGGTGTTGTTTAGAGTGACTAACGCGGTCCTGTTCTGGCAAATACATCGTTACACCAAGTGCACGACCACGAGGAATAATTGACACTTTATAAACAGGATCGTGCTCAGGAACCAAGCGACCAACAATAGCGTGACCAGCTTCGTGGTACGCTGTCATTTCTTTCTCTTGCTCGCTCATGACCATTGAACGACGCTCAGCACCCATCATGATTTTGTCTTTCGCCGCATCAAACTCTGCCATGCTGACGAGACGTTTGTTGCCACGGGCAGCAAACAATGCCGCTTCGTTAACTAGGTTTGCAAGGTCTGCACCTGAGAAACCAGGTGTACCGCGTGCAATCGTTGCAGCATCAACATTTTCATTCAACGGCACTTTGCGCATATGCACTTTCAGAATTTGCTCACGGCCACGAACATCCGGTAAACCAACAACGACCTGACGGTCAAAACGACCTGGACGTAATAAAGCAGGGTCAAGTACATCTGGGCGGTTTGTCGCAGCAATAACGATAATGCCTTCATTACCTTCGAAACCATCCATTTCCACAAGCATCTGGTTGAGTGTTTGTTCACGTTCATCGTGACCACCGCCCATACCCGCACCACGTTTACGGCCTACCGCATCAATTTCATCAATAAAGATGATACATGGGGCTGCTTTCTTGGCTTGCTCGAACATGTCGCGAACACGTGATGCACCAACACCGACGAACATTTCAACGAAATCAGAACCTGAAATCGTGAAGAAAGGTACTTTTGCTTCACCCGCAACCGCTTTCGCAAGTAGCGTTTTACCAGTACCTGGAGGACCCACCATCAAAACACCTTTCGGAATTTTACCACCAAGCTTTTGGAACTTTGATGGATCGCGAAGGAAATCCACTAACTCTGTTACGTCTTCTTTCGCTTCATCACAACCAGCGACATCCGCAAATGTGGTTTTGACTTGGTCTTCACTCATTAAACGCGCTTTGCTTTTACCAAAAGACATCGCGCCTTTACCGCCACCGCCTTGCATTTGACGCATGAAGAAAATCCATACACCAATAAGCAGTAACATCGGGAACCATGAAATGAAGATATTCGCGAGTAGCGATTGTTCTTCAGGTTGAACACCTTTGACGTTGACGTCATTGCGTAACAGATCATTAAGCAGATCTGGATCATACATTGGCATTGTTGTTTGGAAACGTTCGCCGTTGCTCTTCACACCGGTAACACTTAACGTACCACGGTCAATCACCACTTCGCGGATTGCTCCGCTGCGTGCTTCTTTGACAAATTGAGTGTAACTAGTTTGACGATCGATTTGATCGCCACCGTTAAAACTCTGAAACACTGACATTAGCACGACCGCTATCACCAGCCAGAGTATGAGATTTTTCGCCATATCGCTCAAGGAGTTAACCTCTTTAATCCAATTATAATGAAATCTGCTTGAAACTCTTGTTCACTGTACTACAGTTTATAGCCCGTCGCCACTATATACACCTCACGTGAACGTGGTCTTGACGCTTTTGGCTTGCGGATTTTTACTGTTTTAAAACAATCGCGCACACTTTGTACAAATTGGTCAAAACCTTCACCTTGGAAAACTTTAACCGCAAATGCACCATCTTTTTTCAAAACTTGGTGACACATGTCGAGCGCCAGTTCGACCAAATACATACTACCCGCTTGGTCTATAGACATGTTTCCGCTCATATTCGGCGCCATATCTGAAAACACCACATCAATGTTTTTGCCATCAATGCGTTTTAAAAGCGCATTAAGCACTGCCTCTTCACGGAAGTCACCTTGTAAAAATGCAACACCGGCAAGTGGATCCATTGGCAAAATATCACATGCGATGACTTCACCACGTTCACCAATTTGCTCAGCCAAGTACTGTGACCAACTTCCCGGTGCTGCACCAAGGTCAACCACATTCATGCCTGATTTAATTAGTTTGTCTTTGATTTGAATTTCTTCAAGCTTAAAAACCGCTCTCGAACGGTAGCCTCTACGCTGCGCTTCGTGTACGTAAGGATCATCAAAATGCTCTTTTAACCAACGTTTCGAGCTTGCAGAGTGCTTTTTATTAGCCATATTTACGTTTAACTCATTAGTAATATTGTTTAGATGGCGGTAGAATAACGATTATTCAAGCCTATTTATAAAGTAAATTGTACCAATATGACATTATCAAATAAACAAAAGCAGTTCCTTAAAGGGTTAGCACACGATCTTAAACCTGTGGTATTGCTCGGTGCGAATGGACTCACTGAAGGTGTATTAGCTGAAATTGACAGCGCTTTAGACATTCACGAACTGGTAAAAGTTAAAGTACCAAGCGAAGACCGCGAGATGAAAAAACTCGTGATCGAAGCGATTGTACGTGAATCAAAAGCAGTGAAAATTCAGACTATCGGCCACATTGTAGTGCTATTCCGCCAAACACCAGATAAGAAAATTCAGCTACCACGCTAATCTTCTTCTGCTACGAGTTGAGCCGAATTCCGGTTCAACTCTTGTTCTCGTTTAAGCACCTGCTCAACAAAATCTGTCGTTAACTCGTTCAACACAGCAGCTTCGGCGTTCAGCAATAAGCTAAACCCAATCTGTAGGCGAGGCATAATCACCACATCCGTTCGGTATCCTTGAACCCATCCACTGTGATAATAAATAGTTTCTTGGTCAAAATCATAAATCCGCCACCCTAAACCATAATGTGCGTCATTCACAAAATTTCGCCATGTACGACGTCGCAATTCCCGTTTAGTCAACGTATACGGACGACGTTGATTAACTAGGCCATCAAGTGGCAACACCGCCGGTTGTAACCCTAACTGCGCTTCAAGCCACTTTTCCATATCGGCTGCACTTGCATTGACCCCAGCTGCAGGTAACACTTTATAGTAGTTAGATTTGAGTTTTGCCGTATACCATCGCTTGCGACCCTTAACGTGAGGGAGCGCGTAATTGCCATCTCGCACCATATTGTCGTAACCAATCCCCCCGTCTTTCATGGATAAGGGGGCAAAAATGAAATCTCGGATCCATGTTTCATAGCTGATGCCCGTTGCTGCAGCAATCACATCACCAACAAGGCTAAACATCACATTTTGATAGCCATAACATTTGCCCGGCTCACAAATAGCCTCGACATTTAACAATCGTGCCTTAATGTCTTCATAAGGCATTCTAGACTCAATTAAATTGTCATAAGCATTAGGTACTAACCCACTAGAATGGCTAAGCAAATGGTAAACACGCAAGGTTTGATAATTGGAACCATGAAAGTACGGCAAATAGTCGGATACTAAAGCATCCAGTTTCAATTTTCCTTCCGCCGCAAGTTTTGCTGAAAGCGAGCCGGCAAAGGTTTTAGAGACGGATGCAAGACGAAAACGAGTGTGAATATCGACCTTCGAACCGTTTTTAATTTGTGTAACGCCAATCCCTTTCACTAAATTTTGATTGCTAACACTTACAATTGTCAAAGCAGCACCAGGTACCGATTTTGCTTTAAGTTTGCTCTCGACCTGCTTAGAATAGTCGCTCAGAAATTGTTTCCAACTTGTCGCAGGCGCTATTTTTGTTGTTGCGAAAAGTGGAGTCGAGAATAGTAAAGTTATAAAAATCAGATACTTCATGTTCGGATACAGTAAAAAATTCGACACAATAGTAACATGAACTTTGCAGACTTCTCACGTACAATGTCATTTTTTCAAACTCATAGGCGGACGTGCATGACCTTTCGGTTTAGTTTAATTTTAGCGATGCTTTTGCTTTCTGGCTGTCAATTGACTCAAAAGCCGGCTCCATTAATGGCTATTCCAAAAAAGCCGCCTTTGGCTAAGCGTGTATACGAAGTCGCTTACAACACCCCTGTTGAAAGTGCGCGCGTAAAATCCGTACAACTGCCAGCTCATCCTATTGCACGTGGCGATACCGTGAGCTTAAGTGCAAGTAAAGTCAGCTTAACGGACACATTAAAGGACTTTATCGTGTCAAACTTAACAGCCAAAGGGTTGAAAATCGTTGATGGCAACCAAGGGCATTACGTGCTCACAATTCACCAACTTGATTTGGAATTTGCAAAAGACCGCCTATATCAGTTGCAAGTTTCGGGTAACGCAGAACGCCTTGAAGTATTAAGTTCCATACCACAGCAGATGGAATGTAAATCTATTCTAGCGTCTGTCAGCATGCGCTTAACACACCAAAAATCCTCGGATGTCGTGTGGTTTGCAAAGGCATCCATTGACTCAGCAAGTTACCAAGCCCAGCCCTTGCGCTTCCAAATTAGTAAAGAACAACAAGTATCAAACGAGCAACAAGTGATGGAATTCGTTGAGTCACAAAATACAGAAGAAGCCCGAAAATCACGAAGCTCAACCCAAGTAAAAGTGCCAAAGTATGTCGTTAAAGACGTCATTTCACCACTTCAAAAACAAAGTGGCGCGTGTAATGAAACCGAAGTGAGTGCGCTAACTGCGGATATGCAAAAGCAGCTCTCGAAATTACTTATTGATAAAATCAACGTTAAGTAATTTCATTTCATCGAAGAGGAGAAGACCATTCTCCTCTTTAAAATTACCTCTCTCGCGTAAACGCCCACTTAAATCTTTATTCACTTTCCGAGTGACACGACCTCTTACATTTTTTTACAACCCAAAAACAAGACATTGTTTACAATGGACAAGTTAAATCGCTCGACCTATAGGCCTATTCATTTTGCTCCGTTTATTTAGTCTTTTATTGCTACTCATGGCTTTTACAAGCCAAGCTTCCAATCGCTTGTACGCCGACAATAATTTAGACTCTAGCGATGGCTTTTTGTGGGACTGGACGTTTGGCGCAGAGTACTACCACGAAGCACCCTTTCTTGTTGGTTTAAAAAACGACAACAATGGTCTCGAATTTAACGTCAACCTAGCCCTTTCATACAACGATTTCTATCTCGATTTTGATCAAAGCCAACTGACCGGCGGTGCGGTATTGGGCTACAAGCTATTTGACTCAGAGCCTTGGACTTTGGACATTATTGCCGTGCAATTACAGTCCGGTTTTGATGAATACGGTGGTGCAATTTATTCTGGACCACTAATTAAAGAATTAGAGGGTATCACTCCACGCCAAGCCGATTACGACGCAGGTCTTCGCCTTACTCGGACGAATGGAGACACTCAACTTAACCTTGAAATATTGCACGACATTGCGGGTGCGCATCAAAGTTTAATTGTTTCAACATTTATAAGTCACATTAGACCATGGAAAAACTGGGAGTTTCGCAGTGGCGTAGGTCTGAGTTACTACCCTAAAACGTATACAAATTACTATTTTGGTGTCACGCCAGAAGAAGCCCGAGCATTTCGTCCCGTCTTTGAAGCATCAAATGCCTTTGCGATGCAATTTGAGTTTCATGCAGAGTATCCGCTCAGTCGACATTGGGTCTTTTTAGGCGGCTGGCTTACAACTTGGTTTTCAAGTGGAATTGGGGACAGTCCGCTTGTAGAGCAACCTTATCAGCATAAAGCCAAGGTAGGCATCCGTTATGTCTTTTAAGTGGATCCCGACAAAAATCTGGGTCTTGTCCCTGTTTATTCTTCCGCAAGCAAAAGCGGACAATACTTCGTTGTCTGTTTCCGATCCGCTTTTCGAAGTACAACCAAACATCTGTGTTGCGCTTCGCGAAGGACGGCCTTGCTACACTGAAGTGACGTTCCAATGGCAATCTCCAGAAGCAAGTTCATACTGTATTCGTAACACGGAAACGGAACAGCTCATTGGGTGTTGGGAGAATCAATTAAAAACGCTGATTTGGTTTGAATTTAATGAAACCGAAACGCAATCCTATGAACTCATCAATCAGCAGTCTGGTCACACTGTCGCAACTGCAGAAATTCAGGTACAGTGGGTTTATACGAACCGGCAAAAGAAACGTCGATGGAGACTTTTTTAATGGAAAACTACGGCACGATTTTACTTGTAGAAGACGACGCTTCACTCGCTCAGTGGGTTGCGGAGTATCTCACCAATCAAGGCTATCAGACCTTTTGTTGTCCAAGAGGTGACCTTGCAGTCGAAGAAGTGAAGAAACTAAATCCAGATATTGTGCTGCTTGATGTCATGTTGCCAGGTCAAGATGGTATTAGTGTGTGTCGTTCACTGCGTCAGTTTTATCACAAACCAATTTTAATGATGACTGCTAAAGACGAAGAAATGGACGAAGTCATCGGCCTCGAAGTGGGTGCCAGCGATTACATTATCAAACCCGTAAGACCTCGTGCTTTGCTCGCCCGAATTAAATCGTCTATGCGTCCAGCGGCTGAACATGAACCGCTTAAAAGCAACAATAAAACCATTGCCGTTGGCGGACTTACTATTGATACCGAGGCTCGTAAAGTGCTGTTAAAAGGTGAGGAAATCAATATTTCCACATCAGAATACTTACTCCTTTCGTTTTTAGCCTCTAATGCAGGTGAAGTACTCTCTCGAGATGCGGTGTTCAAAGCCACTAAAGGTCGAGAATACGATGGTCTGGACCGAAGCGTTGATGTCCTTATTTCTGCACTGCGCAAAAAGTTTAATGACGACCCTCAAAACCCTGAAAAAATTAAAACCATTTGGGGTAAAGGCTATTTGTTTGTTCCGAGTGCATGGTAACGGTGTGGAGCAGTTGATTGCGTAAGCTCTATCTTTATTTGCTCGCCAGCGCGATATTGTCCCTCGTGATTTTGGGCTGGCTTATCGACAGTTTTAGCCAGACAACATTAGAAGTTGAAGACCGTTTCGCTTGGGAAAGTAAAATTGCGGCAGGTGTCGCCACGCATGTTTCCACCCTTCCAAGTGCTCTTCGCGCGAAAACAGCAGCCGCCTTAGCAAATGAATTCGATATCGACATACGCTTAAAGGAAGGTGCTACTCTCGCGCTACCTAAAGAACTCAAAACGGCAATGCTCGACCCTGAAGGGTTAATCCTTGAAGATCAAGCTGGTTTCTACCTATTGAAAAGTACACCAGATTTATTACCTGATTATCTTGAATTTCGTTTGGATAAAGTAGAAGACACCAGTGAACGCGACGACATGGCACTCACTCTCCTTTTCTACGCGGGTGTCTGCCTGTTTATGTGGTTTATCCTCTCACCACTTGCTAAGCGACTCACGGCCTTGACCAACGTTGCAAAACGATTTGCATCCGGTGATCTCTCTGCACGTATCGAAGTAAACCATTTTACGTACATTAAGGATGTTGAACTTACCTTTAATCGCATGGCAAACCAAATCGAAAAACTGCTGGCCGAAAACAAGTTGATGGCGTCTAGTCTCTCCCATGACATCCGCACGCCCGTTGCATGTTTACGTTTTGGTGTCGATGCGGCGCAAGACGCAGAAAGTTTAGATGAGGCACAATCGTATCTAACACGAATGGAGAACGATTTAGATCAAATGGAAGCGATGCTAAAAAGTTACCTTTCATTCGCAACGCTTGAGCAAAAGGCACAAGCGTTAAATTTCGAAGAAACGGCGCTTCGCCCTTATCTTACTTCATTGGCCGACCAACTCATGCCAAAAGCAAAAGAACGACATGTACAAATCAAAGTAAGCTGCCCAGTAAACTTTCCCATTGTCGCTGATTTGCATTGGCTTGCTCGTGCGATAGGTAACTTAATCAGCAACGCCTGTGATTTTGCCAAAGAACATATTTTGCTGAGCGCGTTTATCAAAGATAACCAAATTTTTATTACCGTTGAAGATGACGGTCAAGGGATTGCGAAAGAAAATTGGGCGCAAGTGTTTAAGCCGTTTTATCGGGAACAAACTCATCGAAATCGCGAGGGACAAAGCTATGGACTTGGACTTGCAATCGTTGCCAAGGTTGCGGATTGGCATCATGGCGATGTGTCGGTAGGACAAAGCGATGAATTACTCGGAGCCAAGTTTGTTTTTTCATTTCCATTGAAGCCTGTTCGAAAACTGTAAAATTCGCAGTACAGGCATACAATGGACACTAACATAATGATTTTAAATAGTTAAATTAGACATTAAGTCAAATAAGCGTTAAAGCTTGCTTTACAGCGATTTTTTGCCTCTCGCGTTGCTTTAGATCAAACAAAATAAGCCTTTTTATTTGCGTTTTTTTCCAGTAGATTGTGGGCGCAGTTAGGAATTTGAGAAATATAATAATATGAGTAGTGTACGCGGAGAGTTCAGCTCTCGCTTTGGTTTTATTATGGCAGCAGCGGGCTCCGCTGTTGGTCTTGGCAATATTTGGGGCTTCCCAACGCAAACAGCGAGTAACGGTGGTGCTGCGTTTGTTTTGGTGTATCTCGTCCTTGCATTCTGTCTTGCCTATCCTGCTTTAATGGCAGAGCTAGTGATTGGTCGTCATGGACAAGCCAATGCAGTATCATCTTTGAAAAAAATCGCACCAAATCAACCTAAAGCCGCTTTTGTTGTTGGCTTCGGCGGTATCATTTGTGCAGGCTTGATTTTAAGTTTTTACGCGATTGTCGCAGGCTGGATGTTGTCTGCCACACTTTCCCCAATTGCCGAAATTTCACAATTATCAGCGACTGCAACGTGGCTAAATACTCAATCTTTAGGTCGTGACCTTATTTTCACTGCAATCTTTATCATGATGACTATCGCCATTATCAGTAAAGGTGTTGAAAACGGTATTGAAAAATGGTCTAAGCGTTTGATGCCGGCACTCCTTGGTATTTTAGCCGCACTCATCGCTTATGTGCTTACACAAGATGGTGCAGAGGCGGGCCTTAAAGCGTATTTGGTGCCAGACTTTTCACAAATTTTGAATCCAGATCTACTCGTAAGCGCGTTAGGGCAAGCGTTTTTCTCGCTGTCGCTTGGTACGTCGGTGATGATCATTTATGGTTCATATATTTCAAAACAAGAAAACCTCGTTTCGCTTGGTGCTTACGTCACCTTAATTGATGTGTTAATTGCTTTTGTTGCAGGTCTGCTTATCATTCCTGCAATGTATGTTGCCCAAGAGCAAGGCGTGCAAATTTTCTCGGAAACTGGCGCGTTGCTTTCAGAAGACACGCTTGTTTTCCAAGTGTTACCCGCACTTTTCAATAGCATGGGCGATATCGGCTATCTCGTGGCATTGGCCTTCTTTGCGTTGATGAGCATTGCAGCCCTCACGTCATCGATTTCCATGCTAGAAGCGCCTGTGAGCTATACGGTTGAAAACTTCGGTATGAATAGACTGCAAGCCACATGGATTATTGGTGGCCTAATCTCCATTATCAGCTTTGTCATCGTTTTTAACTTCAGTACGTTATTTGGTTTTGTAATTTCGCTAACCACACAATTCGGTCAACCGTTAATTGGCATGCTGTGTTGTATATTTGTTGGTTGGATGTGGAGCCGCCATAAACTCCTGACTGAAATACAAATGGGCTATGGCGACGTTGAACACAGTGTGTTTTGGAAAATATGGCCATGGTACATAAAGTTTGTATGTCCAATTGCCATTGCGCTGGTGTTTTTCAACTCACTGTAAGTGACATATCTTGGTGAGGAATTCCATCTTCTAAGTATTCCTCGCCAACTTCCATAAATCCATAGGATGCATAAAACCCCTTTAAATACACCTGAGCACTTAAAAAGCAGCAAGTAACGCCCTCTTGGTTTTTGCACACAGACAACGCCTCATCCATGATCTTCTGAGCTAACCCTCTTCCGCGAGCCTCGACATCAACGACAACTCGGCCAATAGCGAAGGTATTGTCTTTTTTGCGATAGCAGCGCGCATATGCACTAAGCTTGCTGTTTTCCCATATCATCACGTGTTGAGTTTCCGTCTCTCTATCTACCGAGTCGAGCTCCGGATACGGGCAGTTTTGTTCCACGACGAAAACATCCACACGCAGCTTTAACACTTCATAAAGTTCATCTAGTGATAGTTCACAAAAGGATTTCGTTATTATAGTTTGCATGTCTACTCCAAGAAAAAGCCCAGCGGATGCTGGGCTTGAAGATACTAGGCGAATAGCCGTTCCAGCTGGTCGCATAACTGCGACAAATTGACCTGATCATGTTCTATGGTGAGATCAACATAACCGTCGCCACGAAATGCTCTATCCAGTTCAATCAGAACATGGGTTTGATGTGTTTCGGGAATAAATGACAATTCCACTTCTTGGATCCCAAACATTGAGCGCGTTTGAGGCCTAAACTCAAGCTCTTGATAACAACCTGAGACAGAGTGGAAATTACTCGCGTTAAGAAAACCTTTTTCAACGTCGGCTTTTACCAAGGCAAAACCCAACTTCTCCATTGCCATTAAACACGTTTTGACCGCATCATTTGGATAAATATGAAGGTAGTCTCTATCTGATGGGTCCATTGCCAAATCAATATCAAGTCCGGTTTCTAACCATACATGCGTTTGGTTAAAACCCGTGGGTAATTCAGTAATAGACGTTTCTGAGTGTAAGCGAGCTTCGAATGGGACAATTTTCGTTTCACCGGGTGCAATCGTAAATTGTTCTGCAATGCGCCATTTGTCAATGACGTGGTTTATAAAATAACTGCCATCATCGCCCTCTACTTTCACTTTTGTCATCAGGGCTAACTGTAGACCGGAAATATCTTGCGCTACGTTTCCACCAATGATGTGGATTTTCGCTTGAAACTTTTGACCTGGGTGTAAATGTTCCGTTTCTAATATCGTATCTACTTTCGCCGCACCGATACCAACTGATGCGAGTACTTTTCTAAACATCGTCTCTCCTATCGAGAATGTTCCTTTCACTGCATCTTAACCACATTTTTTCTGGCTTGTCAGCGAAAATTTGCTGTTCGTTACATCAAAGTAAACATTCTGAACAAATGCTCATCAATTAAGACGAGAATATAATTTATATATCAAATAGTTTTGATACACTGACCACAGGAATATTTACTTTGGAAGGCTTATGGAACTCTTGTTCTTCGCTGTCGCGTTCCTCTGCGGCTTCTCGGTTTACCAGCTGAAATTACCCCCTCTCATCGGGTTTCTTATCGCAGGTTTTTTATTAAACGGCTTAGGGTATAGCTCAACCCCGTTGCTGTCACAACTCGCTGATCTTGGTGTCACGTTACTGTTATTCAGTATCGGCCTCAAATTGAAAGTTGGTACCTTGACCAAATTACAGGTCTGGGCACCTGCGACATTGCACATTATCGTGAGTACCTTCCTGTTCACGAGCCTAAGCTTAATGCTCGCATCGTTGAGTTTGCCTTTGTTTACTGAGTTGAGCTGGCAAAGTGCTGCGTTAATCGGATTCGCATTTAGTTTTTCTAGCACCGTTTTTGCCGTAAAGGTTTTAGAAGAACGCGGTGAAATGAATAGTTTCCATGGCAAAATCGCAATCGGCATTCTTGTTATGCAGGATATTTTTGCGGTGATTTTCCTTGCGGTAAGCACCGGTAAAACTCCTAATATTTGGGCACTCGCGCTTTTGATTGGATTGCCGCTCGTACGCCCAGTCATGTTTTGGATCTTAAATCGCTCTAAGCACGGTGAATTGCTTCCGCTTTTCGGCTTTTTCTTTGCGCTTGTACTTGGCTACCATGCATTCGAATTTGCCGGACTCAAAGGTGATTTAGGCGCGCTCATCATTGGTATGATTTTCGCGCCACATAAGAAAGCGGGTGAACTCTCAAAATCTTTACTCAATGTGAAAGACATTTTACTTGTTGGGTTTTTCTTAAACATTGGCTTGAACGCCCACATGAGTTGGGAAGCGCTGATGGTAGCCGTGTTGTTAGTCCTTGTATTACCAATCAAAGTCGCGATTTATTATGGCTTCATGAATATCTTTAATCTTCGTGCACGTACGTCGCTACTCAGTTCATTTTCGCTTGCGAATTACTCTGAGTTCGGACTCATTGTGTGTGCCGTTGCGGCAACTGGAAATCTGATTACAAGCGAGTGGCTTGCCGTCGTTGCAATCGCCGTGTCCATCACCTTTATCATTGCTTCTCCGCTTAACAAACGTTCCAACGATATATACGTCAAAATTGAAAACTGGTTACTTAAGTTTGAGTCAGACACTCGATTAGAAGAAGAAATGAACGTCAGTTTACCAAAAGCAAAGGTACTGATTTTCGGTATGGGTCGTGTGGGTACAGGGGCGTATGAAACCATAGAACAAAGTCATCCTGGCCTGATAACTGGCGTAGACATTAGTGCAGAAGTTGTAAGTAAACATACCGAGCGCGGGCGTAGAGTAATTGTTGCCGATGCAACCGACCCTGACTTTTGGCAACGAATTAATCACTCCAGTGTTGAAATGGTCATGTTGGCTATGCCTAAACATAACCAGAACTTGTTTGCCCTAGAACAGCTCAAAGCCTCTGGGTTTGGGGGACAAGTAACCGCTATTGCAAACTATCCAGATCAACAAAAGGAACTTGAAGATTTGGGTGTTGATTCGACTTACAACTTCTACCTAGAGGCAGGTAGTGGTTTCGCCGAACACGTTAAACAAAAACTTTTTAGTTAACGTAAACAATTGTTCTCAGACCCGCGATGGGTACTGAGAACAATTTTCATTTCACACTCAACACGTTACATTTAACCGTTTAAAAAATCAGCGTTTCTAAAACAGAAAATGATTGCAAGTTGATTTACAAACCTTTACATCGAAATTGGCAATTCTCAGACTAAACAGAGTAAACTAAACTTATTGAAGGCATGTAAGTCTCGATTTTTAAAACAGAAATCAATTTTCTTCTTATCGGAACTCATTCCTACGTATTCAGTCGAATTCACATGTAAGGGGGCAGCAATGTTTAAAAGTAAATCAACTTTATCATTGACCGCAGTTGTAGATGATGTAAAAGCAAGTCCGTTCACGGATATTCAAAAGCAGCTAGACCTTCTTCAGGATAATGGAATGACAGCGCTAGACATACGCAACGTGTTATTCCACAAAATGCTCGACTTGCATGCGGTACCGAAAGACCACTTTTTAAGAGACGCTGATACACCAGAAAGATTGGATGATCCTGCGATTCTTACAACGTTAAATGAACTTGGTTTTCATCGCAAAGCACGTTATCCAGTTCACTAGTTTTTAAAATTGGGAGCCTACTCTCCCTTTATAGGCTGGCAATGCCCGTCGCCAGCCTATTTCCTCCAAATCCAAATCCAAATCCAAATCCAAATCCTTGTCTGCATGTTCATGCATAAGCTTTATCTCTTTATTCGAAATCGTTAAAAATTGTAAAAATTACGCGAGATACGATTCGAAATGTTTGCGAGCAAAGCATAGCGTACTTTACTTCCCATTTATTCTTTTAAGGATTGAAAGGGACTTTTGCACAACAATGAGAGGTAGTCAGAAAGAGGAAAGGAACTACTTGAACGTTGTTCCTTTTGCAGTTGAATAATATCGACAACTAGAAGGCATCTGGGATCAGACAATAGCCTTGTTTCCAAACCGTTTTTATCATTTCAGGACTGGTTTCATTGTCCCCTAATTTTTTGCGAAGCTTCGACACTCGCACGTCAATACTGCGGCCAAGTCCATCATATGGACGACCTAAGATCTGTTCAAACAGTGTGTTTCTATCAACGACGCGACCCGCGTTTAGAGCAAGCATCACAAGCAATTCAAATTCGTGACTGGTGAAGTTCTACTCGCAGTCCATTTAGCTCTATTTTGCGGCTTATTTTATTGACAACTAAACCACCGATCTGAATAGTTTCATTGCCTGAATCAAAGGTTGTTTCAGAAGATTTGATGCGTCGTAAGAGTGCGTTCAATTTTGCAGCCACCATACGAGGTTTAGCACTGCGAGCGACAACATCATCGGCACCCAGCTCTAAACTTATTATTTGCGTTGCATCGTCACTTTCTTTTGTCGAAACGACGATCCCGCCTTGGTAATGGCCACGTATTTCTGGCAAACATTTAGTGAGATCTTTAATTTCACCGTCGATGATTACAATTGATGCGTTGGAATATTGCTGCCAATCTTGCAGGTCCACAAGCTGAGATGTTTCAAACCCATAACGTGCTAGATACGCGCTGTATTGATTAAACACATCAGTGTTGTTTTCATTAAACAAAATTTTAGTCATAACGCACACTCATTTGAATTATTTTCAACTCAGTGTACTTTCGTTGACTGAATACTGGCTTTATGAACCAAATATTTCCTCGCTGCAGGACCAAAAAGCCGACACAATGGACTCGTTCACTCGACGCTTCTGGGCAACCAAGCCGATATCAATGTGTCCTAAATCCTTAACCGGCAAAATGCTAACTTTCTCTTTAAATGGGCTTCTGCTCCAACACAACCTCTGGCACAACGGCCAGTCCAAATCCCAGACTGACGAGTGACACTAACGCTTCATGACCGGCAACGTACGCGTAAACAGTGGGAACAAATTGGCGCTTTTTAGCCCATGCCTCGAACCGAGTTTTAAGCACACCTTGTTCGGAAACAATAAATGCTAATTCATTGACCGGCGCACCTTCCTCAAGTCGTTGTTGTACAGGACAACTCACCTTTGGTGCTATTAGCCTAAGTGGAGAGCGACCTAGCCTTTGAAAACTTAAATTTTCGGCTAATGTGGCTGGCTTAACCGCCACCGCGATGTCAGTCTTGTCCTCTTGAACTCGTGTTATCGATTGTGCCGGGTCGCCTGTTGTTAAATGTAACTCGACTTCAGTGTGTTTAGCTCTAAATTTAGACACGAGTTCATAAACGAAACTATAGGTCGCCGTTACCGAGCAGAATAAATGAAGCTTACCAGTCAAAGGAGCTGACTCGTCTAAACATTCATTCTTAAAGTGTTGCCAGTTTGACAGCGTCGATTTTGCATAGCCAACAAATGCTTTACCCATAGCGGTAAGTTTCACGCTTCGGTTATCACGATAAAAAAGCGCCCCGCCCACTTCTTCTTCGAGCTGTTTTATCTGTCGACTCAATGTTGGCGCACTGACAAAACAACGCTCACTCGCTCGGCCAAAGTGAAGGGTTTCAGCTAACACTAGGAAGTTCTGTAAATGCTTATGGTCCATCGTTATGTTTCATAAAATGAAATATTATATTTTAAATATATCATTTTACGTAAGAAAAGAAGACTTATATGCTCAGAGTCGTTCAAATTCTTCTTTTGTGAAATAGGATCTAACATGGCGAACTACTTTAATTCTCTACCTTTGCGCGAACAGTTAGCGCAATTGCAGCAGTGCGAATTTATGGACCCACAAGAATTTAATAACGGCGTAGAGGCGTTGCTTGGTAAAAAACTTGTGATTGTGGGTTGTGGCGCTCAGGGCCTTAACCAAGGCCTGAACCTGCGTGATTCAGGTTTAGATGTAAGCTATGCACTACGTCAATCAGCGATTGATGAAAAGCGTCAATCTTATCTTAATGCTTCTGACAATGGCTTTACTGTTGGAACGTATGAAGAACTCATTCCATCGGCGGATCTTGTCCTTAATCTAACACCAGACAAGCAACATACTTCGGTGGTGAGCGCTATCATGCCACTGATGAAACAAGGTGCAACGCTTGCCTATTCTCATGGCTTCAACATTGTTGAAGAAGGCATGCAAGTGCGTCCTGATCTTACCGTAATTATGGTTGCGCCTAAGTGTCCAGGTACCGAAGTACGTGAAGAATACAAACGTGGTTTTGGCGTACCTACGCTTATTGCGGTTCACCCTGAAAACGACCCAGAAGGTAAAGGACTTGAACAAGCTAAAGCGTATGCCGCAGGCACTGGTGGCCATCGCGCAGGGGTACTTAAGTCGTCTTTTATCGCGGAAGTTAAATCTGACTTGATGGGCGAGCAAACCATTCTATGTGGTATGTTACAAACCGGTTCTATTCTTTGTTTTGACAAAATGGTTGAAGAAGGCATTGATGCAGGTTACGCGTCAAAGTTTATTCAATATGGCTGGGAAGTGATCACCGAAGCACTGAAGCATGGTGGGATTACCCACATGTTAGACCGTCTAGACAACCCTTCCAAAATTAAAGCTTTTGACTTAAGTGAAGAACTTAAGGGAATTATGCGTCCTTTGTATAACAAACACATGGATGACATCATCAGCGGTGATTTTTCTGAAGGTATGATGGCCGATTGGGCTGAAGGTGATGCAAAACTTCTTGCTTGGCGCGCAGAAACTGCGGAAACCGCCTTCGAGAAGCAAGAAAACGCTGCAGTGGCTATTACTGAGCAGGAGTTTTTCGACAAAGGTATCTTGATGGTGGCAATGGTTAAAGCGGGCGTTGAATTGGCTTTTGAAACCATGACAGCAGCAGGTATCGTGGAAGAGTCTGCATACTATGAATCGCTGCACGAAACACCACTGATTGCAAACACGATTGCACGTAAAAAACTGTATGAAATGAACCGCACCATTTCAGATACTGCGGAATACGGCTGTTACTTATACAACCATGCGTGTTTGCCTTTACTTAAGCCGTTTATGGCAACAGTCAAAGCAGACGTCATTGGTAAAGGCTTAGAAAATTCAACCAATCAAGTTGATAATCAAAAATTAATTCGCGTAAACCAAGCGCTTCGCAGCCACCCTGTAGAAGTAATTGGTACAACGCTTAGAGGCTACATGTCAGCAATGAAAAGCATTGTTTAACATTCGGTTCGCTTGTTAGAAACCAAGCCCACTTGCTTTATGCAGTGGGCTTTTTTTACAATTTGGTGACAAATGGGATTGACGAGATGCGCAACAATCCGACACTATGCTAGAATGAAATTTCCAGAAGTAACTATATAGACGCCAATGCTAATCACGCGTTTTACGATAACACAAAAAATTACCCTTTTAGGGAGCCTCATTGCATTATCTGTTTCAATCTTAATCGGAGCGACTGCACTATATCGCTCAGAAAATATGATTGCGCGACGAATGATGCAGTCTGAATTGCCAAGTAAAGTTGAAAATATCAACCGTGCACTGGGCGAGCAAATTAATGAACTGAAGAATGCTGCAGAGCAATTGTCGAGCAATGAACTTATTTTGGCGGCTGCGCGAAATAATACGTTGGACGAATCGGTGCTTATATCCGAGTTGACACGTTTAACGAAGCAATACGACCTAGTTACAGCATCTTGGGCAAATAGAAAATCAGCACAATATTGGAACCAAAAAGGGTTTTTACGTGTGCTAAACCAAAACCAAGACGGTTGGTTTTTCGGTTTTACCCAATCTTCAGAACCTTTTTCCATCAGTATCTACCAAGAGTCGCCTGGCGACGTGAAGATGTTTGTTAATCATCAACAAACCAATGGAATTGGACTGGCGGGGCTTGCCAAAAGCATCGATGACATGCAAGCAATGTTGTCAAAAATGACAATTGAGAAAACCGGCTTTGTCTTCGTTGTTGATAGCCGTGGGCAGGTACAATTGCATCGTGATGCAAGTAAAGTGGCTAAAGCAACCCTTAGTGACTTTTACGGTACTTCTGCTTCACGATTACTGAATGGCCAAACCTTTACCGTTGAAGAAATTAAACTCAATGGCGAACAAACCATTGTTGCATCGAGTTCCAATTAAAGGCACCGCACTTTACGTTATAGCTCAAGTACCAAGTAAAGAAGTCTTCGCAGGGATCACCACACTGCAATGGCAGATTGTTAGTTTTTCAATCGTAATTGCTGTGATAGCCTCGCTGTTAAGTTTTTTCCTTGCGAGAACCTTAAGCGCCCCGCTGTCCACGATGGCAAATACGTTTAGTCGTTTAGGCAGCGGTGAAGCTAAACTGAATTATCGCGTGCCAGAGTCCCCTCAACCGGAGCTGCAAGCGCTTGCAACAGGGTTTAACCAATTTATCTCGAAGATTGAACAAGCGATTGCTCAAGTTGCTTGTGAAAGCAGTGACATTCGCCAAGCTAGCGAAGAAGTATTCAAGCAGAGTAAACGAAATTCACAGCAATTGGATGAACAGAAATCACAGACTATTTCTGTCGCCGCGGCTATCAATGAAATGGGTGCCACTGTTCAAGAAATAGCAGGTAGTGCAAACAACACAGCCAAACTTACTGAAGACAGTAAACTCAAGTCAAACCAAACTCATGAACATGTTCTATCGAGCCAAAAAACCTTGCTGGTGTTGGCAACAGACATTGAAGCAATGGCTGAACAAGTGGGCATGCTGGCGACGAAAACTCAGGCAATAGCAAATATTGTTGATGTTATCCGCGGAATTTCAGAGCAAACCAACCTGCTTGCGTTGAACGCTGCTATTGAGTCTGCTCGTGCTGGTGAACATGGTCGAGGTTTCGCGGTGGTTGCCGATGAAGTTCGCGCACTTGCGAGTCGTACTTCGAAGTCAACAGATGAAATTCAGTCGATGATTTCGGAATTGACTTTGGCCTCCGATTCAATTGTTGCGCGCATTGAGCAAGGTAAACGTCAAGCCGATAACAGTGTTTCTACGATGCAAACGTCTGTTGAACTGATTAAAATTATCAGTGATACCGCAGATCAAATTAACGACATGACTACGTTAATTGCAGCTGCAACGGAAGAACAAAGCAATGTTGTGGCGGATGTTGGAAGAACGATTGAACAAATTAGTGGTATTAGTGACGATGTCATGAGTGATCAGCTTGCCACTGAAAAATCAATCCAAGCACTTGCCGATTCCGCTCGCGCATTGGATACACTGGTTGCCACGTTCGAACGATAACATTACGTTACAATCTAACATAGTCTGTCCTCAATTTTCGTACTACACTGAAATGAACAGTAGTAAAAAGTTGAGGACAGTGCCATGCGCCAAACAACTTTTAGAGTTACCTCCGTTTTAATCATTTTTTTGTCGCTTGCGGGATGCCAAACAACTAATCAAACAACCGCCTCGCACCCTTATGAGCTTCTAAACCAGCCTCAATTTCGGTCTATGCCCGTTGAGTCTCAAAAGGAAATTTTTGCTTTAGATCCCGATATTCGAAGCAATTTAGACCGATTGTTTGGCGATGAAGATGGCAGTGTAATGCGCGCCAAACAATTAATGGCCTTTTTGATGAAAAATGGTGATAACGCCATGTCGTATCAATCTGGTGCCAATTTAACGGCAAGTGAGACCTTTAGAAATCTCAATGCTAACTGCTTGTCCTTGTCTATTCTCGCACACAGTATGTCTGAATACGTTGGCTTAAAGTCTCAATTTCAACGGGTCATGATCCCTGAGTTTTGGGATCAAAGTCATGGCTATAGCTTGTTAACTGGCCATGTAAATTTAAAGGTCTCTCAAAAACGTCTTCGCAATAATGGCTACTATTCTTACTCGCTCACCGAACCGGATTCGCTGATTGTTGACTTTGATCCAAACAGTAGACAACAGCACTTCAAAACCGAATACATTACCAAAGATCGAATCACCGCAATGTTTTACAACAATAAAGGCGCAATTGCCTTAATTGAAAGAAATTATGACCAAGCGTTTAGTTATATGAAAGCGGCTATTGAACTCGATCCTGAATACTCTTCATCGTGGGGTAATTTGGGGGTACTGCTTCGAGCAAGCGGCGCAATGGAGTCTGCAGAGAAGGCTTATGATCACGCCTATGAACTCGACAACAATGTTACCGCTCTTGGTAATTTAGCAATTCTCTATCGCATGACAGCAAGAGAACATAAAGCGGCCAACATAGAAAGTCGGTTAGAGCAGCGTCGAGCTGCAAACCCCTACTACCAAATCATGTTAGGGAATGAGGCATTTGAGAGCCATGATCTAAATGGAGCGCTTGCACACTATCGAAAAGCACGTACGTTAGACCCTCAACTGCATTTCAGCTATTTTGGCATCGCCAAGGTTTACTACATGTTAGGTGATAGCTCAAAAGCCCGAGAAAACTTAGAAGCTGCTTATAAACTCGCGGATTACGACCACGACAAGCTAAAATATACCAATAAATTACGGTGGTTGAATGCGGTTGTTAAGAATTAGCTTTGTTGCACTTATTCTTTCGAGTGGACCATCTGTTGCAAATCCTCAGTTAATTGGGGATTTGCAAACCTTAACAAGTCCAACGTTTCTAGGTCGAGAGTCGGGGTCATTAGAACCGAACCAGAGTGCGCAGTATTTGTATACTCGTCTTAGTGAGTCAGGCTATAAGCCTCAAATTCAATCGTTCGATTTCCAAGCTGGATGGTCCGCCAGTCAGCGAGGCCATAATGTTCTCGCGGTTCTACCCTGTCAGAAAAATCCTTGTCTACCGAGCATTATCATCACCGCACACTATGACCATTTAGGTGGAATAGAAAGTAGATATTATCCAGGTGCAAATGATAATGCGTCAGGTGTGGCTGCCTTGCTATTTCTCGCAGATAGACTGAAACAACAGCAAACTAATCGAGACATCGTATTTCTCGCGACTGATGCAGAAGAAAAAGGCTTATTCGGTTCACATTATTACACGAGCAATGTACCGCTTGAGAACATTGGGTTGAACATTAATCTCGATATGCTGGCGGTCAACAAAAAGCGAACATTGTATGTTTTATCAAGCAGACACTCAGGCTACGAACAAATCGTGCAACAGTTAGCACCTCGAAATATTAGATTTCGCTACACGGAATCCGCAAAACGATTGGGAAAATGGACTGACACACCAAGAACTGATTGGCTTCGCGCATCCGATCATTACCCTTTCTTTAAACAAGGGATCCCATTTCTTTACATTGGCATGGGTGAGGATGAAAAACATCACTCTGTTAAAGATACATTTAAAAACGTAGATGTTGACGCGTATCAAGATGCTGTCTACGCGGTTTCAGAACTGATCGATTCAATTGTCGCACCACAGGTTGATACGTAGAGGCGTTTTTTCGCTTTAGTTAGTCGTTTTACTTTATATTCAAGTATTGCAGCTTCGCTTTTGCTACCTACCACTTTTTGAAAAATAAGCTTTAAAGGACCCTTCCCTCGTAAGCTTTTAGCACCTTTGCCAGATTCGTGTTTTGCGATACGCATTTCGACGTCTGGCGTAATGCCGGTGTACCAAATCCCTGTTGCTGTTTCAACGATGTACAATGACCAAATTACCGCTTTTTCTTCACTCACAATAAACTTTCTTCAATTTGAATGGTCGAACTTAGCCAAAAGAGTATTTAATCTTCTTAGCCACTACAGTATGATGCTCGCTATAAAAAATAAGGATACACCAAATCATGTTGTCTTATAAAACGCTTCTAGCGCGACTTTTTTCAGCGCTACTCATTGTTTCTTTGTCTGGTTGTGCAAACTGGGTTTATCGTATCAACATTCCTCAGGGTAACTATTTGGAGCAAAGTGATATAGATAAGCTACGGATCAATATGACACGTGAGCAAGTGTTGTTTGTACTTGGTAATCCTGTTGCAAAAGACGCCTTTGGTAACGACTCATGGCATTATGCATATACTCTGAATTTAGGTCGTGACACTGAAGAACGCCAAAAGCTCACCGTTTATTTCGAAAACGACAAATTGACCAAAATTGAAGGTGATTTTGAAACACCTAAAGATTTTAACGTACCGCTTGAGAAATAAGTAAACTTAGCGTGGACATTGGACTTGCTCACAGTCAGTCTAAACAAAACAGGCACCATATGGTGCCTGTTTTGTTAGCGTCATTTAAGCGGTCTTCCGCCTGTCACCGGGTTTGCTCGACCTTCTTGCTTGGCTTTTTCTGCTCGGTTTCTACGAGCTGCTTTAGGGTCTGCAATCAACGGGCGATAAATTTCAATTCTGTCCCCTTCGCGAACAACTTGATGACCTTTACAGGTTCGATTCCAAATGCCCAACGTTAAGTTAGTTGGGTCAATTTCTGGACATTTATCCAAAATACCAGACTGTAAAACCACCTGCTCAGCTGTTGAACCTTCTGCCACATCAACAGACAAACTCGTGGCCTGCTGTGGCAATGCATAAACAACTTCCACCTTGATCACTATCGGACTCCGTATACCTGTTTAGCTCGTTGCGTAAAAGCCGCCACCATATTTTTGGCAACCTCGTTAAACACTTTACCAAAAGCAAGCTCTACCAACTTATTCGAAAACTCAAAGTCTAATTTAAGTGCTACTTTACAAGCGTGTTCATCCAACGCGATAAATTGCCAACGACCTTTTAAAAATTTAAAGGGACCATCGACTAGCTGCATAGCAACTTCTTGATTTTCTACCAGCTGATTTTCAGTAGTAAACCATTTACTCATACCTGCTTTGGATATTTCCAAACTCGCAGTCATTTTTTGACCTTCTACGGAAATGACTTTTGCGCCAGAACAATGCGGTAAAAACTCAGGGTATGCATTCACTTCATTGACTAAGTCGAACATCTCTTTGGTGCTATACATGACCAATGCACTTTTTTCTATCTGCGGCATAGTTACTCCAAATACTTTGCGGTATTCTATCAGCCTTTCTCGTTGATATGCCATGTTTTAGTCGCTTACGACATTTTTGAACGGAAAAGAAAAAGCACTGTCAAGTTTTCAGCTTTAAAGGTAAACTACGTCATTATGACAAAGAAAAAATCTCCTAAATCAACCAGTAATACCATCGCGTTAAACAAAAAAGCACGCCATGAGTATGCACTGCACGACAAATACGAAGCTGGCCTTGAGTTACAAGGTTGGGAAGTAAAAAGTATTCGCGCAGGTAAAGTAAACATCTCAGATACCTATATCCATTTAAAAGATGGCGAAGCATTCCTGTTAGGCAGCCAAATCCAACCTCTCAACAGTGCATCGACTCATGTTATCTGCGATCCAATGCGCTATCGTAAACTCTTATTGAGTCGTCGAGAATTAGACCGTTTAGTCGGTGCTGTCGAACGCGAAGGTTTCTCGCTCATTGCAACTGCAATGTACTGGCGCAAGTGTTGGGTGAAACTTGAATTCCATCTTGCCAAAGGTAAGAAAACTCACGATAAGCGAGCAGACATTAAAGACCGTGACTGGAACTCGAGACAAAGACAGATTAATGAAACATAAGGCAAGGTAACTTGCCTTTTTTGTGCCTGAATCCCCCCAGCCCTTAAACGACTCTTCGCTACGCTGTACTCAACTCATTTTTCTGTTCGTTCATCTTAACGATACATGTTTTGTTGCAATTTATGCGTTATCTAGACACTCATTTATCACTACACTACAGTCAGGCAGTGGTATACAAAAAATAGAATTATGAACTTAACCAAAATTGCACTCAAAAATCCAGCAGGCGTCATCGTTGTGCTGGTGTTAGTTGCCTTGTTTGGCACACTCAGTATTTTTAAACTCCCTATCCAACTCACACCGGATATCGAGCAGCCTCAAATTACCATTATTTCGGGATGGCGACAGGCCGCGCCAGAAGAAATGGAATCCATGATTATTGAACCCCTTGAAAACGCGGTGAAAAACACCCCTGGGGCACTTGAAGTCAACACTGATATTAGCCAAGGTTTTGGTTCAATTAATCTGACCTTTGCTGTTGGCACAGATATGCAGCAAGCAACGCTCGACGTGCTTACTAATTTGAATCAAGCTCCTCCGTTACCGCTTGATGCAATGGATCCTATCGTTAGTGCCGGAGGCAGTGGTCAGGCAGGCGGCCCCAATGTCGCCACTTTACTTGTCGTGCCATTGATATATGGCGAACATACAGATATGGCACAGTACCAAAAAGCCATCGATGACTTAATAGAACCACGTCTTGCTCGTATCCCTGGTATTTCTCGAGTCAACTTGGCCTCCGAGCGTCCCAAAGAGCTTCGAGTCACATTCGATCCTCACAAAGCGGCTGCGCTGGGCATAAGCATTAACGATATTCGTCGGACACTCGCTTCTGCAAACGACACTTCTGGTGGCGTCGCTGATGTCGGAAGACGTCAATATACAGTGCGATTTACGGGGAAATACGATGTCGACAACCTTTCGCAGATGCGTATAGGCTATTCTCAAGAAAGACCTATTTACTTAGGGGATATCGCGGAAGTATCTGAAACCACAACAGATCGCAGAGCACTTACATTAAGAAATGGAAAGCCCGCCTATTACATTACACTGTCGCGAAGCAATGGGGCTAATACCGTTGCAGTTCTCGATGAATTGAACCAAACACTCAAAGAGCTTAATGAAGGTGTGTTGAAAGAAGCAGGTCTATCAATCGAGACTCAGTTACGATGCATCCGTTCATATCCGTAATGCTCTGCAATTGGTGAAAAGCAACCTAGGTCTCGGTGTATTACTCGCTCTCAGTATCTTATGGTTATTTTTACGCGGTATTCGAACCACGTTGATTATTGCCTCGACGATACCCGTGTCATTGTGTGTCTCATTTCTTGCGTTAGCGGCATTTGACCGTAGTTTGAACGTCGTTTCTCTTGCCGGACTCGCCTTTGCCGTTGGCTTAGTGTTGGATGCGGCCATCATCGTGCAAGAAAACGTAAGCCGTCTTAAAGCGGAAGGAACTGAAAACAACAAAGCAGCGCTTCGTGGTGCAACACAAGTTGCAGGTGCCTTATTTGCATCAACAGCAACCAGTGTAGCTATCTTTCTACCCATCTTATTTATGGCAGGTATCGAGGGCCAACTTTTCTCCGATTTAGCACTAACCCTATCTATCGCGGTGGTTGCCTCGCTGATTAGCGCAGTTACATTAATTCCTATTGCAAACCGCTATTGGCCTGAAACACCTAAAGTCGACCCTTTTTCTAAGTATTGGCATCGTTTAACCGCAACAATCATGAAATCGACCAACACTAAAGTAAAACAACTTACGTGGATAGGTGCGCTTTTGGGCGGTTCTGCAGCCATTACCATTTTAATGCTGCCACAAACAGACTTTATGCCAAGAGCACCAACTGACGGATTCTTTTATTCACTTATCACACCTCCGGGCGGCAACATTGGTTACATGGAGGACGAACTTGCGAAACGCGTCAAAGCAAGGCTCGACCCACATTACCGTAAAGAGAAAGCGCCCTATATAAAAGATTACAATTTCTATGTTTTCGGTTCGAATGCCGGGGGCTTTGTCTACTCCGCTGACCCACAACGTGTTGAAGAATTGATGAAAGTCGCACGTGAAGAAATTTTCACGGACCTACCTGATACACAAGTGTTTCTCTTCCGTGGCTCGATGATCCAAGTCGCAAATGGCGGAGATGGTCGCACCATTAACTTAGATTTGAGCGGCCCAGACATGCCCGCATTGTTGGATGCGGCAAAAACTGCCCTAGCTGCGGTAACTGAGGCCATGCCTGATGCAACGGCTCAACCACAGCCCAGTCTCGATTTATCCGAACCAGAATTGCGGCTAGCACCAAACGATCGTCGAATCACACAAGCGGGACTAACACGTCAAGACGTCGCGCAAGCAGTGCAAGCGTTCACCAATGGTATGTTTATCAGTGAGTACTTTAACGGTAATGAACGCATGAACGTCATTTTACGTTCCAAACCATGGCAAAATCCGGAAGAGTTGTCCGAACTCCCAATTTCAACACCGTTGTCAGGAATTCAAACTCTTGGTGAATTGACGTCGATTGAACGCACTGTGAAGCTCTACTCAACTTCGTCGGATTAATGGAAAACGAACCGTGAGTGTCCTAATTACACCACCTGCGAGTATGAGCTTACAAGAAGCGCAAACAATCCTTCAGACCCAAGTATTACCTAAAGTGAAAGCCGTACTCCCCGCAAGTTCCAGCGCTATATTGGCGGGTAATGCACAAAAGATGAATTCTGCTATTGATGAAATGACCATCAATTTCTTCCTAGCTCTGTTTATTCTTTTCTTATTGATGACGGCATTATTCAAGTCTGCAAAAGACAGCATCTTGGTGTTGCTTGTAATGCCTATGGCCGTTGCCGGTGGAGTCATTGCGCTTTGGTTACTCAATTTGTTTACTTTCCAGTCTCTCGACTTACTCACGATGATTGGTTTCATCATTCTGCTGGGTCTAGTTGTCAATAATGCCATTTTGCTCGTTGATCAAACACGCGAAGGCGAACGTGACGGTTTAACAAAATCAGAAGCGGTGAAACAGGCCGTACTGATTCGAGACTCGACCCGTGTACCTAAGTACTTTAACGAGCCTCTTTGGCATGTTGCCATTGATGCTTATGCCTGGAGTGGAACTCAGAAATTTATAGGGGCCTCGCGACCGTCATCGTTGGCGGCATGGCGATCAGTGCAATATTTACGCTTTTCTTGATGCCAAGCCTGCTACTTCTTGGGAAACAACCAAAACCAACAAGTAAACAAGAATCGCAGAAGCCACATCTCAATTTAGTTGCCAATCAATAGGAGTTATTATGTTAGGCAAATCAAAATTTCTATTATTGTCTGCATGTTTGTGGATTTACCCAGAAGCGTGGGCAGCACTTCCCGTAAAAGTGGAAAACTTAACATCGGATCCCCTTATTTCTGAGTTACAAATCCATGGCACGGTCAATGGCAAAAACGATGTTGAACTAGCTGCGGGGACTGCTGGATTGCTTGAAATGGTGATGCCTCCGGGTTCCTATATCAAGCAAGGTGAGCTGATTGCAAAAATTGATACCATTCCGCTCGAGCTTGAAAAGGCGCAGTACCAAGAAACACTCAATCGCGCCAAAATCAATTTACATTTTTACGAGCAAGAACTTACCCGATTGACGTCGCTTGCCAAAACGAACAGTGCCGCAGTGTCACAAGTGGACTCCATGCGAAACCAACGCGATCTGGCTAAGTCGGACATCGCGATGGCTGAAATTCGTTTGCGACAAGTCGAAGATAAGATAAACCGCGCTTCGCTTCGCGCCCCTTTCGACGGTGTGGTAAGCGAACGGATGAAAATGGCAAACAGCGAGGTTAATCGTGCAGACGAACTTGTAAAATTTATTGATATTAACAACTTAGAAGTCAGAGTGTTCATCCCAGTGAAATACATTGACGCTGTCTCTTTGCAACAGGTTTTAAAAATTCACTCGAGCAGTAGTTTCAACACTGCACGAGCGGAAGCTCAAGTTGATGCCATTATTCCTGCTACAGATACTCGTTCTCAAACATTTGAAATTCGCGCAACACTTGAAAACCAAGCATCAGGGAAATGGGCAAGTGGCCAGTTGGTTGATGTTACCGTACCTCTGTTAAACCAAAAGAATGTGCTGCTTGTAGACCGAGATGCGCTTATCCTTCGTCAAGGTGGCGTACATATTGTTAAGATTAACGATGACAATACAGCGAAACGAGTTACGGTTACAGTCGGTAAAGGGCAAGGAAATCGTGTCGAAATCACCCCTGCAGATACGTCATTATTAAAAGTCGGTGACAAAATTGCGGTGCGTGGTGCTGAACGTTTAAATGACGGACAAGCTGTAGAAATCCAATAACCTCTACGCAGGCAGGTTGTGATTCAACCTGCCTTGTGACCTCATCTTTCTAAAACACCAACTCGACTATAAAAATGCAAGTAATTGATGTCCTGCTGCAACCGAATGTGTTTCACCATCAAATACATTGTCTGCAGTTTGGCTGACGAATACTCCGCTTAACCAATCAAATACTTCTTTGTTGAAAGCAATCAAAAAAGGATAAGGAATATCTTGTGTATTTTCGACAATCGTCAGTTTTTTCGCTACTTCATCAATGATGAGCGCCCCATCGTTGAACTCAATACAAAAATACAGGTTGTTAGCCACTTCTTGAAAGCGTTGAGCGATATTTTTAATTCGTTGTGGTGATATGCCTTGTGATTCCAAGAATCCAATTTCTGTGTCCACTTCTTCAATAGATTCAAGAAGTGCAGATAGGTCACTGGCTTCGATTGGCTGCTCAGACATAAATGCTTCAGCGGAGATCGGGGGTTTTTCTTTTCTGCCTGAAAGCGCTCCATTCGTACCGGGCGAAAAGTCGAAGAATGCCTCTTCAAACAATTCGCTGGCATCTGCGTCTCGCAAACTCGATGCGTAAATTTTTTCGTTTTGGATTAGCGCATCGACCACCTCGTGCTCATCCTGTACTCCGCTCTCAATACTTGCTCTGTGTTTTATATAGAATTGTTTAAAGATTTTATTTGAATCGCGGATCTGGGTCGCCAAATGCTTCATGTTGGTCAAATCTTTTTGAATTGAAATGTAATGCGTTACCTTTCCGTCCGTATCTTTAATTTCACTGATATTCCATTCAACAGGATAAATCGAACCATCTTTGCGGTAGTTTATCGACGCACCATAGAAAAACCCCTTCTCGGCTAATTCTGGTTTTATCCTTTTTATCACTTGAAAATTGCTTTCAGGGCCTTGAAGTATTCTCGGTGACATGCCAACGAGTTCCGCCAAGGAATAGCCTGTATTTTTACAAAACACCTGATTTGCATAAACAATTTTATGCCCTCTGTCCTCATCGGCGTCAGTAATGACCACTGCATGGTGCGAGTGCATTAAAAGCTGTTTCAAAAGTTCTAGAGCCGAACATTGTGCGACGAGTTGACCGAAGAACATGTGTTCTTCAAGTTCTTGTTCTCTCACTGACATACAAATTCTCCAAAGCAGATTACTGAAAGTCTAGTCAGCAATTCGTACCTTGTCAGAATCTAGCGAAAGAATTATTTCCCATTACTTCGCTGTTGCCACCGCAAAAATTCTTGCTGTTCACGTGTAAGACTTCCCCCCTTAGATTCCACAACCTGACCATGCTCGGCAAGCATAGTTTCAGCGTTGTGCTCAATGGCGGCAAGAGTCACTTTCAATCGTTCGATATCATCATTTTCCAAACCAGCAAGCAGCTTCTCTGTCCTAAATTCAATTAATTCAACCAGTTTTCGATAGAGAACAACGCCTTCGTCACTCAACATTACGGGCTTTGCTCTGCCCAAGGAAAGTTCTGCCGGTTTAACTAAACCACGTTTAGTTAAGTCGTTTATTGCTCTGGTCACAGAGTACGGATCCAGTCTCGACTGATAGGCAACGTCTGCTGCTGTAATCGGTGAGTACGACCCGATGTTTAAAAGTACTCGAATTGAACGCGCATCGAGATCCATTTCGTAGCGAATTAAAGGATCTCTATCCAAGATCAATAAGTTGCTTACTATCGCGATTCGATACGGAAAATGTGCCAACAAATCAAAAGGCTTTTCAATCTCTGTCGAAAGAACAAAGGCATCTCTTCTTGCTTGCGTTGGTTTTTTTGTAGACATTTATTTAAAACACTCTTACATTATGTTGCATATGCAACATAAATAAACAACAGGAAATATACCATGCCATTAGTTACCCCTTTGCCGCAAGATGCAAATGAAGAAGTCAAAGCGCTCGCGACCTTTTTCAATGAAACATTAGGGTTTTGTCCAAACAGTGTATTAACTATGCAGCGTAGACCGCATATTGCAAAAGCGTTCATTAATTTAAACAAAGCGGTAATGGAAAATCATGGCCGAGTCACCTCCGAACAAAAGCGACTCATTGGCTATCTAACTTCAGCAAACACAGGATGTAACTACTGCCAAGCCCACACGATCTTAGCAGCTCAGCGCTATGGTGGTAGTGATGAACGCTTGGCTGCCATTTGGCAATTTAGAGAAAGTGCTTTGTTTAGTGCCGCGGAAAAAGCAGCATTTGAATTTGCACTTGCCGCTTCAAGTGTTCCTAATGCGGTAGATGAAATCATTGAACGCAATCTATCTTTGCATTGGGACGAAGGAGAAATCGTCGAAATTCTGGGCGTTATCTCGCTTTTTGGCTATTTAAACCGTTGGAATGATTCTATGGCAACAACATTGGAAACCGGTGCAATTAATGCAGGAGAAACCTTATTAACCACATCGGATTGGCAGGTAGGTAAACATACCCAGTAATGAAATGAAAGCGCGCTCGGCGCGCTTTCTTATCGCGCTTGTGTCAATGCTGACAAATCTAGCTTTAGAATTTTTGAGCGACGTTGGTAGTTGTATAGCGACTTTTTCTTCGCCGGTAAATCTTCAACATCCGCAAATTCAAAGCCCTGCTCTAGAAACCAATGAATACTGCGTGTTGTTAACGCAAACAGTGTTTTGAACTGCATGTGTTTCGCTTGGTTAATCACGGAGCGCAGCAACACACTGCCTCGGTCAGCATCACGATATTGAGGGTGTACCACTAAACACGCAAACTCCCCAGCTTCTTCTTCAGGAAATGGGTAAAGCGCCGCGCAACCAATAATCAGACCGTCACGGTCTATTACGCTAAATTGTTCAATTTCCATTTCAAGCTGTTCACGAGAACGACGTACCAAGAAGCCTTGCTCTTCAAGTGGACGGATCAAATCCAGAATACCACCAATGTCGCCGATACAAGCGCGTCGAAGTTGCTCCGAACTCTGTGGTGCGATTTGTGTACCAATACCATCGAGTGAGAACAACTCCTGCAGCAATGCGCCATCTTCGCAGTAACTCACTATGTGGCAGCGATGCACGCCTCCTCGGCACGCCTCAATGGCGGCTTGTAAAAAGGCAACGGTACTCATGCATGGTGGAATAATTTTGCGGTAGCGCTCAACGACTTTCTCGGCTTCGTTTGGCATAAGTTCAGGAATAACTTCCCCTTTCTCATCGACCACACCACTTTCCATACAAAAACCGATCATTTTGTCGGCTTTCAACTTAAGCGCTACTTGAGTCGCCACTTCTTCTGCCGTCAAATTAAAACTTTCACCGGTAACAGAGGCAGCTACAGGACCCAGTAATACAATTCCGTTGGTATCTAATTGGCGACGAATACCATTTACATCAATGCGCCTAACACGCCCGGAATGACAATAATCCACCCCTTGGTCAACGCCCAAAGGTTGAGCAATTACAAAGTTACCACTCACCACGTTAATGTGATTTCCCGTCATTGGCGTACTGCTTAAAGAAGTACTCAAACGCGCAGTAATATCTAATTGCATCGCGCCTGCAACTTGTTTGATCACTTTAAATGAAGCATCGTCCGTCACTCGAACGCCTTCATGAAATTGACTATCAATGCCCGACATCGCCAATGCTTCATCAATCTGAGGACGAGCGCCGTACACCAGCACAATTTTAATCCCAAGACTATTCAATAGCGCCACATCGTTAATAATACTGCGGTAACCTCGTTGATTTACCGCTTCACCACCGAGCATAACCACAAAGGTCTTGCCGCGGTGAGCATTAACATAAGGTGCTGACTGACGAAAACCATCAACAAGTTCGGTTGTACGCACTGATTTACTTTCCTCTTTATGAAACGTGAGCCAATCTCAACAATAGAAAGGCGACTATAGAGAATTTATATTCACAAATAAAGAATTAATATTCGTTTTTGCCATTTTTTTATCTCGTTAATTTATGTCCTTCTCAATTTCCCCGTAAACATTTGTTTATGACCGCTCTACCATAAAGTTTATGCATGACACTTTGACGATTCTTTAAATGCTAACGTGGGCTTAAACGTAATGCGACAAGACTCACAATGCGTATTTATTCATCACTAAATTGTATTATCACGTTGCTGCTGTATTGGAGCACCTATTTTTACCTCCACAAGCCATCTGAAGACACGCCTTCAGCTTTTTGATAGCTAAAATAATAGTCAGTGATTTTCTCTCCGCCAATTTGGAAGGCTTCTTTCTCAATCGACATCAGTGTAAAGCCCGCACGCTCTAGTACTTTCATTGACCCCACATTGCCCTCAGAAACGACCGCGGCAAATTCGGTTACTTTTATCTCTTTTTCACACCAACGAATCAGTGCATTTAGTGCTTCACTTGCGTATCCTTTACCATGAAATTCAGGTAAATAAAGATAGCCAATTTCACGGACCTGTTTTTCATTAAGTGAATACCCCAAAATCCCAATTTTTTGGCCATCCTGCGTAAGAACACATAAACACAATGGCATTGATGTGCAATTGTTCCAACTCCCCAAACGAGCAGCAAATTTCTGTTGAAGCTCTTTGTTGGTTGGCGGGTCAAAACATTGAGCGATAATACTTGGCGTTCGATGCAATGTTTCAAAAAGCATCCAATCTTCCTTTGCCAAAGGCCGCATAAGCAAACGCTCCGAGTAAATTTCCAATTCCTTGTTCATTTTAGAATTCCTTTAAAACCATATTGATAAACTGATAATTACAATTTCTTACTTGAATCTCAAGCATGGCTTGGTTACCGTCTAACTTAAAGCTTTTACGTTCAAGGAATGACATGCTCAAGCGAATTACCTTTGCAATATCCTGTGTTGTCATAATTTGCGTAGGTAGTTGGCAGTATAAAAATTCAATTGCGCTGTACGCGATTAACCATTATCTGAAGCAGTATGACGCCCAAGTGACATGTTTGGCCTTTTCGTTGGATAAGCAAGCAAACATCCATATTGAGTCCATGTGCATGAGTTCCCCTGTCGTTACTGGGGTAATCAACGATATCGACATTAACTGGACCCTCGAAGATAGACTTGCGCCTCGCGTCCACTCTATTTTTATTCAATCTGCAGCCATCGAGCAACTGACTATAGCGCCGAAGCCAAGTGCTCAGCCAGAGTCGATAGAAGACCAAGTCAATTCTGCGTTTATTCAACTGACCTCGATTGAAGTCCCCTTCACCGTAGAGATCGCCCAGTTGCAAATGCTGCTGCCTGTTATCAACGAGCCTGTTTTGCTTCGCGCAAATTTAGCCAGCACAAAAAAGTCGTTCGACATTAAAAGCACGGAGCCAGCACAAAACCTTGCTTTGGCAGTAGTGATTGGCGAAGACGAAATACACGCCGAGGGTAAGATAAACCTCCATTCAATTCATAACCGACTCAAAGCTGTTCCCACTTATGATGAGTGGTTAAATACGATCGCTAAGCTGGAAGGCAAGCTCGCATATGAAATAATGTGGGACAAAAATAGATTGAATGCGCGTGTAAAGACAAACGGTCTTGGCCTTGCGCTTAGTAAAAAGAAGCCCGACGATCCAATCTATGTATCAGGTGAGACTCAATGCCGATTTTACCCTAGAGAACAGCCTACTTTCGATTGATATGCGTGAACAGCCTAAATTTAATGTGCATTTTTCGACGCGCCACTTCAAGGAATTGCTAGCAACGTACCAGTTGTCCGCCGCCTCATCGCAGTTCATTTTGGAAAACATATCTCCTTTATTCGAAATTCAACCGAAAGGACAACTTACATTAAACCTTAACACGCTTGAAAGCACAGCCGACGCGTTCCTTATTACGAACCAAAATCTCCAGTTTGAACTCGGATCGTCTGCGTTATCACTTGAACAAGGAACTGGTGGTTTTATCTATACTAAGCAAGGGAGAGCTATCTCTTGCATCTCTCTCACCCCAATTTGTAAGTCCTATGCATTACAACGGTCACGTTCAACTGGTCCATGCAAAAGAACAAACGAATGTCATCATCGCACCTATTGAGCTATCGACATCTTTACTGAGCGATGAGTCAACAGCGCTAAAGGTGCAAAAACCAACTCTCTCTTTAACTGGCCATGTGGACTTGACGCCGAATCAAGCACCTGAGTTTGAGTTAAAACTTGCTGCGAAAAGTGAGAGTGTGACTAAAAACTCTGACTTCACCATACCGAAAGCAATGACAGCTCTCACTGTTTTAGGTTCTGATGGGCATGTTACGATAAGTGGTGATGTGCTTAGTGACACACTGCCCCTTGGCCGATTAAACGTGCAAGGCCCGATTAACGCGACTCATATGTCCTTCAGTGGTGAAAAGTTAAATGTGGCAAAAGTCTTAAAACAGGTTAAAGCTCACGCTCTATCTCCCTTAAAGCCAACCAGTGGAACGCTCACTTATAATTTTGAATTAAACAAATTCAATCTATTTGAACCAAAACTAAATACCGCAAACGCGTCAGTAACCCTTCATAGGCTGTCAGGCAAGTGGCAAGATACGGCGTTTTCAACTTTAAGTTTCCACGACCAATTTAGTTTTGAAGACTCTCATTGGCAGAGCCAATCCACTGATGGAGTGCTTACTGTTGCCAGCATGCTGCCAGACAATACGCTGACGTCCTTGCGTACAAACGTAAAATTACGTCAAGTTCAGGAGTCATTCACTGTGCAATTGCAAAATTTATCTGTAGAGATGATGGGCGGGAAGTTGAGTGTACCAGCCTTGCTATTGCCATTTGGTGACGTGCAATCTGTTGTCGTCTCCGTTGATCGCTTAAATTTAAAGGAATTGGTCTCGGCACAGCAGTCGCAAGGTATTGTTATTGAGGGAACGATTTCAGGTCAGCTCCCCGTGGAAATTAGCCAAAACACGAAAGGCGATGTTTCCATCCTTATTGCCAAGGGCTGGTTAAAAAATGATGGAAATGGTGTGATAAAAGTAAAAGATAATCCCGCGGTGTCTAGAATGAAGTCGCAACAAAGTAACTTGAGAATCGCATTTGAAGCCCTAGAAAATCTGCAATATCACTTGCTGAGCGCAAAAGTAAACATGGATGAAACAGGAGAAATGATACTGGATACCAAAATCCAAGGATATAACCCAGATATTGATAACGATGTAAATTTTAACTTGAACTTGAACTACGATTTACCCGGTTTACTTCAATCTTTGCTGATTGCCGAGCAGCTTGAGAAGAAGTTAACGGATCGCCTGATCCCAAAGGAGTCAAAATGAAACAGTTACTACTGAGTTTGCTTGTTGCAAGCGCACTTGCTGGCTGCACACACCGAATTGAAGTTGCAGCAAAAGAGCCAATCACCATCAACATGAATTTGAAAATAGATCATGAGATCCGCGTCAAAGTAGACAAAGAACTCGACACATTATTTGAAGAAAACGAAAGCCTATTCTAAGGAGCAGACATGAACTTATTACGTGTAATTAAAACTTCTGCCATGACTATGATTGCATTGGCGTTCAGTGCAAGTGTGTTTGCTATGAGCTTACAAGACGCCAAAGACCAAGGTTTAGTCGGTGAACTAAGAAATGGCTATTTAGGTGTTGCTGTCTCCAGCCAAGAGGTTGAAAGTTTGGTCAAAGATATCAATCAGAAACGTAAGATAGCTTATGCCGATATTGCTGAGCGCAATAACCTCACGCTGGACCAAGTTGCAGCTAGAGCTGGGATAAAAAACCTCGAGCGAACGCAAGTGGGATTGCTGGTCGAAAATGCTCAGGGCCAATTAGTAAAAAAATAAACGTTAAAAACAAGGGGCATACCGATTGCCCCTCAGTGTTTTAAGACCTGCTAATAAATGCAGTAAAGTTTTTAAGATGAATTCGATTAACAACACACCGTCTAGTCTAACATCCTACATCCCTAATAAAGGAAGGTGTTTGCGTTGGTGATAGGTAAGCGCTATTTCCACACAATGTCTGATAGACGAAACAGGCCAAGGCTCTGCTAGATTCAATACAATTGCTCGATTGCCCTGAAAAACCAGCTCTGTGCCATACACTTCTTTGAACGTCTCAACTAATCGTGTTTGACAATGAAAAAAGAGAAAGCAATTTGTCGGCGAAGATGCTTTCCAATCCATTCTAAGCGGACTACCTTTGCTTACACTGAAACTGGGCTCACCCCATTTAAGGCATTCCGTCACGTCCCCCAATTGCAATTCATTGGCAAGTTCGATCACCATTTCACGAAGGTGGCCTAACCTCACACGTACATCTTCAGGGTAGTTTGCAAAATGCTGTTCAACATCTCTGTTCATTTGCACTCCTTGTCATTGCTCTTGCCACTTTGTATAACGCCTCAACAATACCTTGGATAACAGAAGCCTAATTACTGGCTTCGGTTCGCTTGCAGTTGTTGAAAGATACTTAGACGGTCCGCAACTTGCCAATGTCCCGATATTTTATTATTTTCAAAAAAATACACCGTAGCGCCTGACATATGAAGTGTCTTTCCTGTTGGAGGAATACCCGCGATTTCACCTAAGTGTGTCCCTTTCCAAAGCCATGTCATACAAACACTGTCTTCATTTTCAAACAGCGATTGTATTTCAAAGCGTTGATCCGGTACTGGAGCTCGTGAAATCGATACCCTATTCTGAAATCCTGCAACATCTAATGTCATGCCATTCCATGGATCACCTGGATCGTGCATAACGTGATAAGAATCAGCCAAATATTCTGAGATAGCGCTAATATCACCCTCATTCCAGACTCGTTGAATAAAATCTTTTAATATCTCTTTGTTCATCGCATATCGCCCTTTTTATGATTAAACATCCGTGTATTGCATCCGTTACAGTAAGGTCTTCAACAAAACAGAGAGCTGATTTTGTTGAGTGTTATCTAACGTTGAAAACAACACACGAGACGATTCAGTAAATGACACTTTAGCCTCTTCATAAATCTGTTTTCCCGTAGCTGTAAGTTTGACTAAGCTTACTCGGCTGTCTCGCGGATTCGTTTCTTTTTCTACTAGACCGATTTTTTCTAGCGGATTTAATAAACGAGTGATCCCGGACGGGCTTCAAACCGACTCGCTCTGCTAATTCATTGCGACTCATTATGTGTGAAGTCGTAATATACAACTGATTTAAGACGAAATAGTCTGATAAACCTAAACCATGAATAGACAGCGAACTGCCTACACGCTTTTGAATCTTACTTTGCAGATTCATTAAATTGATCACCAAAAGATCGACTGACTCTTCTAACATTTCACATATCCTTGATATATCTTTGACTAAACAAATATATATCAAGGATACTTGCGTAGTCAAGCATATATCTAAGATCAAGCATCGAAATTCATCCAGCTCAGAATTATTTGAGGAATGAGGCATGTAGAAAATGAAAGGATTGAATTTTTTATTATATAATATCAATGCATTACATGAATACCTCATCATCCACGAACAGTGATAGCAGCCGTCCGATGAGCCGCCATTTTAGCAAAATTAACTGACTACAATATCTGCGATGTTTTTAATACAACGCCTAGCCGTTTCGCTTATCCCTGATAATTGGAAAAATCCATGTATTACACCGAGATAACGCTCACAGTACGCATCAACACCATGCCTCAACAAGTCTCTATACAACGCTTCACCTTCGTCTCGGAGCGGGTCGAATTCGGCCGTAAAAATGTAAGTAGCAGGCAAACCGCTATAATCCATTGCTTCAACTAAATTAAGTTCAGCTAACGTTTTTTGCGATGCCCCGTTACCCGCGTAGAGTGAAAAACCAGAAAGTAACATTTGTGCGGTAATGACAAAATCTTCACCAAATTGACGGTAACTTTCAGAGCGACCAAATGGGTCAAGCATTGGATAAATTAAAACTAATTTGCGCGGCTGTGCAAAGTTATTACGTTTCAAACGTAGTGCAGTTGCCAGTGCCAGGTGTCCACCTGCACTGTCTCCAGCGAAAATCACGTTAGCAACGTCGCCGCCAACAATACAACCTTGCTGCATAATACCTCGCACAGCATGAAACACATCATCATGTGCTGCGGGGTAAGTAAATTCAGGCGCGAGACGATAAGAAATACACACGACAATTGCATGCGCCTCAGTTGCAATTTGCCGCAGCTGCATTTCATGGGTTTCAGTACCACCGCTGATAAAGCATCCGCCGTGAAAATAAATGACAATAGGTAACGTTTCGCCATGAACTGGACGATACACTGTAATTGGGATGCCATTCGCTACATCTGTATGCTTTTCAATCGCACCGTGACATTCCCCCGCTAATACCGTACTGGCTAGGTAGCCTGCTCGTCTTTCGTGGATACTGCTTTTGGAGGGACAAGGCTTCCCGATTGCTTGAAACTCATCGACTAGCTTTTGGATCCCAGATTCAAGAAATTTGCTCATGTTAATTTAGTTTAAATTACAACATATGGCCTCAATCATACCGTAACAACTCATGTATATAAACACAGTAATGATCAAGAAACTGTGGTCGATGACAATGTGTATTCCATGGTGAAAGGTCAATCAACCTATTGAGAGCGTTGGAATTTGAGCGTTGCATCCGCCGTCAAAGTTCACGTATGCTAAACAGCACAACGCCAATTCTTTGAGCTCATCTGTTCACACTTCAAAAGGACCATACATGAAATTTCCTCTGCTGACGCTACTTCTCATATCCACAAAGTTGTTTGCGTACACCGGTGAGATACAAGATGCACGCGAGGGCGCACCAGCACATATTTCGGCTAAAGCGAGCATCATGACATGTAACGATGGAAAGTTTGCTGTCGCCGAACAAGGCGAAAACGGCTTTGTCTGCCTCGTGCTCCGAGATGAACAAGGTCGATTTGAACCTTCTTGTCTAAATCGGGCAGCCATGACCGCGATTTTTCCCGTGTTCGAGTACCAAACACAAATGCTTTCGAAAGGGATACACATAGAGCAAATTTACAAGAAGATTGAAGAAAAATACCAATCCGGCGAGTTTTTAACACCAGAGGCTGGCGCACTAGTTTATATGATGTCACCGCGCAACAAATTCTACGATCACTTCAATCAGCGTTTGATGGAGGTAAAACCACATATCATGCTTTACACGCCAAGGCTTGACCCAGCGCAGCTTGGGTTGAATAACAAAGATGGTCTACCCGGTTACTACAACGAATATCCCCATTTGGGCGTTGTGCACATTCAGACAACTCCCGTGCAGTTAACTAAGCAATAAATTTCAGCATTTTCTTGACTGCAAATCTATTGTGATGGTTTCTGAATATTTTCGTTTGGTTCTTTTGTGTCACTCTCTTTATCAAAGGTGCTGTCACTAACCCAATCAGTAAATCGGCCTCGTACAACGACTGTATTGGATATTTTATCTTGAATGGCCTGACGATTCGGATCCCAATAAATTTGCAAAAAGCCCATTAAGCCTGTTGCAAATCCAGCACCGTAACCACCATAACGACCAAACGAGTCCATTAACGAAAGTGCTTTACCGTTGAGGTTCACGACACTGATACCGAGAAGTCGTTTACCTGGTGTTTGTCCATCCCAAAGTAAGGTAAACAAACTAAAATAGGCAGCAGCCCATCCAAATCCGAAACCCAAATCTTCAATTAAGTCGCGGCCATAATCTAAAATGCTGGTTGTGGGCTGTTGTGTGTCTTTTGTTAGAGCGGCAATTTCAGCTGGTTGACTCGTTGCTGTATCCTTGGGCGCGACAAACGGCGTTGTACTCTCAGGCTGTGTCGAAACCAAATCAACCATTTCACCAACAACAACCAATGAAGTGATGACCATAATTCCAATCGCAATCAGTTTAGCGGGTTTTCGCCAAAGGAATTCTAGTCGGTGGCTCATACCTCGTTTTTGACTCAGATAGAAACCATAAGAGGCAAACAACCATAAAAGTGTACCGCTCACCTCCGTAGCAAAAAAAATTAAGGCCACATCAATCATTATCGCTAAACCGCGCTCCCAAGGCTTCGCAAGTGGAAACCCTAAAAGCGGTTTGTGCACTTTAAATGCATAAGGTGTAATGATTTCACGCGTTTCTTTATTCGTGAGGTGTAACGCTTCAAAATCTTTGGGTTCCATGTCTAAAGTCTCTTTTTTATTTTTGCACTACCTTTGCTCAGTTTCACTGTGCCATGAAAGCCGCTAAGATAGAGTTGACGCTAGCATCTTAACGTGTCCATTTGTTGTCAACAAGTTGGACTTTACTAAGCACTTGAGAGCTCGCATTTTGAACCTAATAGACCACTATCATCTACGGAGAGCGCCATGGATAACGCAGCTATCGAGTTTTTAAGCTTACTCAAAAATCGAAGCAGTCAGCAAATTCGTGACGCGTTTGTGCAGCTGGACGATTCTGCCAAAAAACACGTTTTAGAATGGCTATTTAAACAGAGTTCAAACCCAGAAGTATACTCGGACATGCAAGGACTCAGCGTTTTACTCATCGATGGTGACTCAATCCCAACGGGCTTTATGTCTTCGCTCGTAGAGGAAGATAGATTTGCCTTTTTCTACCTTGCTCTGCAATCAAAACAGCTGCTGCAAATGCAAAATCACCAAGGTAATACCCTACTCCATCTGATGTTTGCGAACCCAAAGAAAACCACGCCACCATTCAATTTTATTCGTTCCCTACTGCTTTTTGAACGCAATGAAGACATCGCAAAATGCTTGACGGTTCGCAATCAGCAAGGCCTAACGCCGATTGAAACCTATCTAGCCCATCACGCATCACTCGCGCCAATCGCCACACCCGAAATGGGCGCACTGATTGGTCTGATGGAAGCAGAGAAATCGCGACGAGCCTCGGTAGATTTGAACAACTTAGGGTTGATCTTAAAACACCTTTGCCATGTTCATGGCAAGACCACGCTGCTTAATGCAAAGCATCGCCTAATTTTGCTTGGTGCGTATTTCAATTACAGTGAATCTGACATAGAGCAACGCATACACGCAGCTCTATTTTAAGGAGAGACAGTTACAATGCCGTTTGTCCGACATCAAAGACAACAAGCGCATTATTTTTCCCAAGAGCCACAAACAATAATTGTTTGTGTTCATCCAACGTAATGGATGAAATGCCGCTGAGCTTTACTTTTGCAGTATGAACAAGCTTGCGTTGTAAACTTAAATGCCCTTTTTTATCAATATTGAATTCTAATAACCCTTCGCCCCCTTCTCCTGCGGCGAAAAGTCGTTTTCCATTACCTGAGAGTGCCAAACTACTAGCCCCCTCCAACCCGCTTCCGCCGATGTCTTTGCTATCAATAATGTCGAACGGGACAAATAAGTCATCTGGAGAACGCTCAAACACGTTGATTACCCCACTTTTTGCAGAGGCAATGTAAAGAAAACGCCCATCTTCAGACGCGATAATTTTTTGCGGTTGAAGTAATTCCTTAACACCATTTTCGCCATTTTTGATGACTTGCTTTAAAGCCAAGGCTCCGTGATCATCACGGTGAAACACGGTGACTTGATTTCCCTCGAACCCGCTGACATACAGTTCATGATCGTTGTCAGCTAATGCAAGCCCAATTGGATTACCAAGTGATGGTGCACCATCCTTAGTTGATTTTATAATGTGTGATAGGGTCAACGTATTCGTCACTGAGATGTTAAATATCACAACTGCATTACTCATGTAACTTGCAACAAATAATTGGGTCGAATCCTTCGTTTTAACGACATCCCATGCGCCAAGCAGTCCAAGCTTATCTAAAGCACCAACAGACTCGTTGCCATGGAACACTTGTTCATACCCAAGTTTATCTGAAAGAGTTTGTAATGAAAGAAGGCCATCACTATTGGCCGTAAAGATTGAGACTGCGCCGTCATAGAACCCTGAGACAACAGCCGAACGTTCACCTAGCGCAACAACACCGGTTGCACCTTCTAGACCAAAGGTATTTGGCTGCGAATTCTTAGCAATACCTTGAAACGATAGTGTTCCAGTGGCATCAATTGCAAATGTAGCTAACGCATTGTCATCACCGCTTGCAACAAAGACACGTGAGCCATCACCCGATACGGCTATATTACGAGGGTTTCCTAGTCCATCTACTCCCTTCACGTCATCTTGAAGATATTGTTTCAGAGCCAATGGATTTGTTGCCTCGTTTGCGTTGCACAGCCAAGTTAAACCCACGCATAACCCAAGTATTACGCTTCTTTTTCGCATAGTAAGATTCAACTTCGTTTCGCTCGTATCGTCTTTATTTTGATTGATGCTTGGTCATGTCGTGATATTGCCAGAGCACATTGATAATTTGCCAGTTACCTTGTTCATTTTTGACTAGATGCATGTAATCTATCCAATCATCCGCGGTCAATTTAACTGAGGCAACGCGGTTGGTGATATCTAAGATTTGGATATCCTTTTTAGGCACCTTGGGGAATTTATCCCCTGCGATATTGTACGTTTTCGCGACATTCAACATAACCTGTTTGTCAGTTTCCAATATGGTGTCTTTACCCTCTGCGTCAAGCCAATAAGTCCGTTTTGCAAGTTGAGAGTGTAATGCCCTATCCATTCTCGCTTCATTTGGTTGATGTTGTGATTCAATGTAGTCAAGAGCGGCTTGTCTAACCTTGTCCTCGTCTGAAGCCTGAACATGTCCCGCTATGGATAAAAATAGGAGGCTTCCTAACATCCACAATTTCATTTTCTCAATTCCTTAATAAATTCAATTTCACCGTCATCATACTGCTTAACGAGCTTCCAGCCGTTTTTCAGATAAAAACGAGCAGCTCTCGTCTTGTTGTCTGTTGATAGATTCGCCTGTGTATGGCCTAAGTAAGCTAACCAGGTGAGCATTTGTGACATTAATTTTTGACCGATCCCCAGTCCTTCAAATTCAGGGTCGATAAACAGTGCCCAAATGTTCGCTGTTTCACGATTCGCTGCAGCAAAACCCACAATTTTACCTTTGCTTTCACACAGCCAAGTACGTCCACATTTATCCAGATAGTCTTCGTACATCTCTGCCGTCACTTTTCGAGGGTCGCTCAAAATGTTCTCTTTAACTGCTCCACGGATAACTTGTAATTGAGGTATGTCGTTAGAAACGGCTAAACGATAGATAAACTGACTCAATGGGATTCCTTATGAAAGTTAGGTCTCAGTACTAGACCTTTATATTGTTGAATTTATTTCAAGTAGTTTACCTGATTAACACGCATTCGCCTGTCGTAAAAAAGTTTGCATTTCGTAACAATATGTTAAGTTTGATTAGTTCGGGTCCAACATATCAAGTAAGGAAGCACATTGTGGAAATAGCTATTTATCAGATAGACGCATTCGCAAGTCAGGTATTTTCAGGCAATCCAGCCGCGGTCTGTCCCCTAGTTGAGTGGCTTGAAGACGGCATATTGCAATCAATAGCCGAAGCAAATAATTTGTCTGAAACGGCCTTTTTTGTCGTAAAGCAGAACCTCGTTGAACTCCGATGGTTTACCCCAAATAGCGAGGTTGACTTGTGCGGGCACGCCACGCTTGCAGCCGCTCACGTGTTGTTCCAGCATCTCAATTACAGCAGACCAGCCATCCGTTTTCAGACTCGTAGCGGTGAACTCGTTGTGGAGAAAACCGGTGACGCTTACACGTTAAATTTTCCAGCCTCAATGCCAACCCCTGTAGCACCACCACCGGCGCTTATTGAGGGTTTAGGCGTTACGCCAAAAGCAGTCTATTGTGCATTTGATTATATTGTCGAACTGGAAGATGAAGCGAGTGTTAAGTCGCTCGAACCTAATTTAACGGCGTGGAAACAATTAGATAAACGCGGAGTCGTCGTCACGGCGCCTGGCCTAAACGTTGATTTTGTGAGTCGCTGCTTTTTTCCTCGTCTTGACGTAGATGAAGACCCTGTAACGGGTTCAGCGCACTGCGAAATCGCTCCACTTTGGTCAAAAGTACTGCAAAAACAAATATTACAAGCGAAACAATGCTCAAAACGAGGTGGCAAGATGACGTGTATCGTCGAGAGCGAACGAGTTACGCTCATAGGTCATGCGGTTGACTATATGAAAGGCACCATCACCCTAGAGTAGACTTGGCGGTAACTGTTTTTTGTCATTACTTTGTGGCGACGCATAACACGGCATGCTTCGCCATTCTTAGATTTCATTAAAACACATTAAACATGTTCAAATTTGTAGCCCACCCCATAAATAGAATGAATGAATTCAAGTTCTGGAGCGATGGTCGCAAGCTTTTTACGCACCTTTTTTATGTGACTGTCGATTGTGCGGTCGCTCACAATACGGTCATCTTCATAAATGCTATCCATAAGTTGGTCGCGGTTATAGATTCGCCCAGGGTGCATATATAGTTTATGCAGCAATTGAAATTCAACGGCTGTCAGACTGACTTTATTTGACTGAAAGGTCGCGAACAACGTCGTTTCATCAATAACTAACCCTTCATTTTGCTGGACTTCCACGGGTGTTTGCATAAACGATACCCGTCTCAAAATGGCTTTAACACGGGCAACCACTTCTCTTGGGCTATAAGGTTTACACACGTAGTCATCGGCCCCCAGCTCAAGCCCTAACAAGCGATCAACCTCTTCCACTTTTGCGGTAGTCATCACAATAGGCACAATTGAACGTTGACGAATGTGTTTACAGATTGTGATACCATCAACGTTTGGCAGCATAAGATCCAAAAGGATCAAATTTGGTTGGAACGCTTCATAAGCCGATATCGCCTCACCGCCGTCGTACACCACTTTTACCGAATAATTACTCTGTTCAAGGTATTTCGCTAGTATATCCGCAAGTTTCTTTTCGTCCTCAACTACTAGAATGCGCTCAGACACCTATCACTCCTTAAAAAACTCGATTTGCATTGACACACCACCTAATGGACTGGTTCTAGCTTGAATTTCACCGTGGTGGGCAGACACAATGCTACGACAAATCGCCAAGCCGAGTCCAGACCCACCTGAAGCCCGGTTCCTATCGTCTTCAACGCGATACAAACGCTCAAATAGCTTCTCAATTTTATCCGCACTCACACCCGGCGCACTGTCTTCCCAATTGACAAAAATACGCTCAGCCGATTCAGCAATTGTTACCTGAATTTGCCCTGGCGCAGCAGTACTTGAATCAGTATAGCGCAATGTATTTTGCATGAGATTATCAAAAAGTTGAGTTAAGCGCTCTGCGTCGCCGAGCAACTTACCACTTGAAACCGCATCAAACTGCACTTGGAATCCCCTTTGCAGCAAGATCCCCTCGTGTTTATCCAACACCCTGCGCACCACATCGCTGACATTGATTGTTGCCATGGTATAAGTCAGCGCGCCTCGGTCTGCAAGCGACAATTGATGTAAATCGTCAACTAAGCGGGTCAATCGAGCCATTTCATCGTGCAACGATTTAACCGCATAGTCATTCATTTCAATAATACCATCCATCATGCCTTCGAGTCTCTGCACGAATAACGGCGATAGGCGTACGCAATTCGTGGGAAATATCCGCAATCCATTGCCGTTGCGCCAACCTATTTGCGCTCAACGTTTCTGCTAGGCGATTCATATCGCGTGCAAGCTGCCCAATCTCATCTTTGCTTTTGGGTTTTAATTTTACTTGATAGTTTCCACTTGCCAGTTCACGAGCGTTGAACCGCAACGTTAGAATGGGTTTGACCAGGTATTTACTGAAAGGCAATGCAACGACGAAAGACAATACTAGGACAATGATTGCAATGTAGGTAAACTGCCTTTGTTGTTCTTTTTCAAACAACAGGTCAAACTTTGCGTTAACGCGAGAGCCATTCTCAATGCCCAAATAGCCTAATAGTCGGCCAGTTCCTGCTGTTTCACCGCTATCATCGCCTTCACGTAACGGTATCCAAAGTGCGGATTCCGCCATTCGCTCAGTACCAAGAATGATTAAGTTCGACGCTGTTTTGAACATTAAACGCTCTTCACCCGCTCCTCTACCTGCGGGTCTAGGATCAAATCCTGAATCATCTCGAGGCCGGCGGAATTCACCTTCGTCCTCTGGTCTTGGTCTTCTTGGTCGGCCTTCATCTTCAGGTCGCGGTCTCGGAAAGCCATTATTGTCATCAAACCTTGGACGTCTTTGCCGTTCTCCTTGCTGATCTTCCCTTGGTGGAGGAGGTGGTGGCGGCCTTCTTGCGAAGCCATCCTGTTGATTTTGCTGATATCCAAGCTCATTTCTGCGCTGTATGGCACTCGGAGAAAGGTCCCCTTTTTGGCGATAAACCATCACGATAGCTTCAAACGGCTCACTGCCTGGATGGATCCAGTCAACATTTTGTTGTTGCTTGAGGCTCTTTAACGAATGCTTCAATGACGGGAATCAACGAAACCCGTGCAGTACCTTGAATATATTGAGAAAAACTCTTTTCGAACGCGATTTGATTCGCAATAAAAATAGCCAATACGACAAGCGTATTGGCTGCTAAGATCATTACAAGTAGTTTGGCTCGAATCGAGTTCAACATTTTAAAGCGGATTGCCTCGCCCATCGGTTGCATTAAGCCTTAAATTATCAGGATTAGTTTGTTGATTGCTAGGAATAAATTGAGAAATACACGTTTTATCTTTCGCACAATGATCAGTAAGTGATTCTAAGAACGCCACCAAATCCTGTTGTTGCTCTTGGTTTAGTCGAGCGGGTTGGAAAGGTGATTGCCCAAGTAAACGCAATGCTTCTTCCGAATTTTCAATTGCATTTTGGTTTAAAGACTCACAATCGGTAAAACGACTGAACTGACGAAGGCTACATGCACCACCTCTTGCAAAGAACGCATCAACACTCGCTGGCGGATTGGTATAATGGCGTACAACTTCTGGTAAATTACGATAAGCGCCAGCATGTCCGTACGGTGCTGTAAGAGCGACGTTAATCAAACTTGGTACTTTAAAAGCAAACTGGTCACGTGGTACGTTTGACACTAGACCTCGACCCTTATCACTGTGATCGGCTTCCTTTCCAGGACCAAGCTGCGGAAACGCTAAGTTAAAGAAACCGTCATTGGTAAAGCGCTCGCCACTATGACATCCAACACAACCTGCTCCACCTTGGTTTTGCGGTGTAAAGAATAAAACCGCGCCGCGTTTTTGCGCGTCATTTAACGCTGCTTTGTCACCACGAACATAACGGTGCCAATCCGTATCCACAAAGGTCATGGATTGTTGGTAGCTACTTAGCGCCATGGCAACACTGTCAAACGTGATCAACGATTCTCGGCTTTCATTCGAATTAAATGCACTTCTGAATTCTGCGAGCCAATCATTTGTCGCTAAATCACCTTCTTCTGAACCATAATCCCCAATTCGAGAAGCGATGTGTTGGCGAATTTCTGCGGTAGTCGTAGCATCTGGAAATCCAGTACCACGCATTTCTTCTGTAGACGTTACTGGAAAACGAGATAACGCATCGACTAAATTATCTGGTACGGCCGTATCAATCACACCTAACCCTGAGTCTGGCGTACTAACACCCGTTACAACACTGCCATCCGGTTGTGTCTGAGTCACTCGCTCAACACGCCCGTCCCAGAAAAGCGCTCGCGGAGCGAGTCCTGTGTTAAATACGGTGGGTGAGTTGCGAGGAATATTAATTTCCTCATCCGCTGGGCGACGACCAGGCCCTACAACGTCTTCTCGAACGGCATTCACGCCGACGGCCAACGACAACGCATCCGTGCCGCCGAGCGATGGATGGTGACAGCTTGCACAGGCAACCGATTTCTCGCCACCGATCCCTTTGGTAAAGAAAAGTTTCATACCAAGTTGAGCAATCGGATCGCTAATATTAGGTTGATGTTCTGCTGCAGGGATAACACCTGTCAGCCCTTGATTTTGAATAATTGTCGCCAGTGTATCGTCTAGCGCACCAGTCTCTACCGTTGGTGGAGGCGGGTTACGTGGCGGAGGCGGTGGTGGTAATGGTCTAGGTGCAAACGCTGCTACACTCGGTAAACTCACGACCGCAGTTGATAAAATTCCAATCGCTAAAGCCTGTTTCATGACGTTCATTGTTCTTCTCCAACGGTATCCTTACCATGAAGATGAACCAGAATTGTGCAAACAATATGCACAATTCAAAAATAGTACAAAAAAGCCTATTTAATTTACTCGCGTTCATTTGGGTAATGAACTACGGGAAAACTAAAGGCAACTTTCGTCATAAATAAGAAACTAGCAACAAACATCCAACGTGGTAAATCGAGTGCAGAAACAAACAGTAAGCCAACAGCCAAACACAACCCAGCAACAAACAATTGCAAACGGTGACCGTTCAACAAGTTAACTAGAGTAGCCGTTAAAATGGTCACTAACCACACTGAACTCGCTTCTAGAAAAAACGCATTCAATAATAAAGAAAAGAGAAGAATATGAACGTGAGAGGCTATAAACCACCAGCGACTTTTCGCGTTTTCCATGTAATAGCGATTTGTCCCTCGAGTGAAATTTGCCAGGCAACCGCAAAGGACGTCCGCGAGAATAATATATGCAATAACAACACGCCAAGGGCTGACCGAAGTGTTCGTCTCAAGCCACGGTGTATAGAAATACAACCAAATAAATAGTGTACCAACCACACCAAATATTAATGTGGCCGTGATTTCAAATGGACTTTGTTGCTTGCCAAATACCTCATGAAGAGATTTTGGCATCGGGTTAGGTTCAAACATAAACAACTCCTTGCCGTTCAAAAAAGTTTGAAAACAGTCAGCGTGAATTTGACACTGAATGAGTATGACACCAGTAATAGATTAACTCGGGGTTTTGGTCAGCCGCCACCCATTTCTCACCACCATTGTGCTCAATGACTTGTTGTGACGCCCGATTTGATTTATCTGCAATAACAAGGACTTTGTCTAATCCCAAGTTTTTCGCTGCAATCAACGCTTGTTTTAGCATTTTTGTCGCAACACCTCGGCCGCGAAAGCTCGGTGCGACGTCGTATCCGATATGCCCCACTTCCCTTTTTAAAAAAGGACTGTCGATATGATGCCGAATCCTTATCGCGCCAACAATTTGATTTATTTCATCACAAAACCAGAAATGATGGCACGGTGGCATATCTCCGTGGTTTTTATATTGCTGAGCATGTAACCATTCAACATATTCAGAAAACGAAAGTTTGGATTGATAATATGTCGCATTGTCAGGGTCTCGCGCTTTAAAATCAGCTAAAAAGGCATGAAAAGCGAATTCGAGTTCTTCGCAGGGTGACACTAACCGCATGGGATTTCCTTATTTCAGATTTGACGCTCAACGTGCATTTCCAATACAAACGTCTAACTCGACAGCATTAATAGCCATGTCGATGTATAAGCCGTAAGTTTGGAAAGTAAATCTGAGATTAGGTAGGCAAATTTCGGATAGCAAAGTGATTGCGACAGACGCACTTTCTGTCGCGTTAAAGGTATGGAACTAAAACAAAAATCGCTGCAACTGTAACAATTTTCGACTTATCTGAATTTGGATAGCAGATGATTTTTCACACTAGGCCATTCGTGGGCTAAAATTGAATACACCGCAGTATCTCGGATTGAACCATCCTTTAAAATTTGATGACTGCGCAAAATCCCATCCTGTTTGGCACCCAGACGCTCAATCGCTTGTCGCGAAGCCTGATTAAACACATGTGTTCTAAACTCAGCTGCGATAGCCTTTTCTCGTTCAAACAATTGAGCTAACAACATCAATTTACATTCCGTATTTACCGCTGTGCGTCTAACCGCATCCGCGTACCACGTATAACCAATACATGCCCGTTTATGTTCATGACTTACGTCGTAATAGCGGGTTGTACCTACCACCAGACCTGTTTGATTCTCACGCACGGCGTACGCAATATTCCCCTTCTTCGCCATTTCCATCGCGTTTAACACATACGCACCCATTTCTTGCGGCTTAGGCACATTCGCATACCAAAGGTTGAAATGTTGGCCGTCCATAACAGCTACTTCCAATGCTTCTATATGCGCTTCACTTAAGAGTTCAAGGGTTACGTGCGCCCCTTTTAATTCAGAGGGTTGTTCAAACATTTTTATTCTTCTTCCGTTATTTGAGTTACATCCGTCATGCTCACTGTAGCGGAGTGTAAGGCATCCAGTTTAGCAACCCAAACATTAAATTGTGGTTTTTCGCGCGTAGTTAACTGCACATCACTCACGCCTTTTAATGAAAGCGGATTAATGGCTTTGTCGAATTGATGAACTTCATAGTGGAGGTGGCGACTTTGACTCAAACCAGTATTGCCAAGGTATCCAATGACTTGCCCCTGCTTTACTTTTTTACCAACTTTGACGCCTTTGCCGAAGCCTTTCAGGTGCGCGTATAACGTGGTGTAACCGTTATTATGTTTAATTTTTACCATGTTGCCAAAGCTACCAGCTCGACTCGCGTGCACGATTTTGCCATTTCCAGCCGCCATAACAGGTGTACCGAGTGGCGCACTAAAATCTAACCCTTTATGTAGGCGCGTATAACCGAGTACGGGATGATGCCGCTTGCCAAATTTAGAAGATAGCTTGGCGCCATCTACTGGCGTTTTCAAAAGAAAACTTTGTGCCAGTGTGCCATCTTTATGGTAAAACGCGCTGTTTCCCTCTTTATCAGTAAAACGGTAAAGCGCTAACTGATGTAATTGTCCCATTAAGGCAACTTGTTGCAGCTCACCGACCTGCCGCTCTCCACGGCTATTTTCAAGAACTTCATAGACAATATTGAGCGTATCACCTTGCCGAATGTCTCGTTGAAAATCCACAAAGTGTGAAAGCGCTAGCATCATTTGGTTAAACACATCCATAGAGACATTTGAGTTGCTGACTAACTCATACAAACTCGACTCTATTTGAACAGACGCCGTGGCGAGTTGACTCGTGACGTCAAAATTCTGATCTTCTCGATGCCATTCAGAACCGACTTTAGCCAAACAAATTTCCGTTTTAAAACTGCTTTTCGTGCATATTTTTGTAAGAACATTATGCTCCTGTGTAATTGTAAATTGCACTCCAGACTTTAATTTATCCACTTTAATGTCGGGTGATACCAGTTTTGCAAACAAATAGAGCTCTTGCGCAGAAACCCCTAATGGTTCAAACAATGACGTTAATGTTTGACCTGAGCGTAATGTTAAAACCTCTTGATGTACTGTTTCGAGTGCCAGAGATCCATCTAATTCACGTTGCAAACTTGGCGCTTTCGATTCGCCTTTCTCAGTCACAATGTCGGTTTTTTCAACTTCAGTTGGTGTTGCATTGCTTTCCTCCTCACAACCTTGTAAGAAAAAAAGCATGCATAATCCTAACCCTCTAACCAATTTGGCCAAGGACTTCGTGTTTAACGTTTTCATGTTTAATCCAATGCTATAGGGTTTACGACTCGGTTGTTTTCATGAATTTCAAAATGAAGATGGGGTCCTGTTACCTTCCCTGTTTGCCCAACCGTACCTATTATTTGACCTGCTAAAACATAACTCCCTGCTTTAACCGTGATGGAGTCTAAGTGAGCATAAACAGACTGAACATGAACATCATGTTCAATCACAATGACATTACCGAAATTTTCTGGGTAAGTCTGGTTATCCGCTATACGAACACGACCAAATTTAGCAGCTAAAACAGGTGTCCCCACTGGCGCAGCAAAATCGACACCGCGGTGAGGATTGTTATTACGAAAAGAATGCACATGGCCAAATCGACTGCTGATGTTTGGCTTAACAACGGGAATAACCCAATCACTGATTTCTTGTGTAACCAACGTGCACCCGAGGAAGGAATAAATGACAGTGCACACAATAAGCTCATAAACACCATTGAGAGCACAGTAGCGCGCGTAGATTTTGGACGTACAATCACTTTGAGCCGCTCTTCAATCATGCTACTTGGTAACGCATGTGCTGCAATTACTTGATGGAAATCATATTTCAGTTGTTGCTTGGCAAATTTTAGATTTTCAATAATGGTGTTTGCATACAAGCGACTCGCATCAGTGAATGAAAGCTCATGATGTCGAACTAAATGCTTTACTACATTCTTATCACAACGAAATTCTATCGCTTCGTTATACCAAACCGGCAACGCACGAAAAAGCGGGTTGAACCACAACAATGACTTTAAGACAGAGAATAGCGATAACCACATCGGATCCCTAAAATGAATATGTGTTTGTTCGTGCGTTACAACCACTTGCTGCTGCACAGTCGTTAACTGATGAAAATAGCTTGGTACGTAAATTTTCGATTGCCACCAACCAATAGCAAATGCACTTGGCATTTCATTTGATTCGTAAAGTGCAGGTCCCAACACATATGCACGTCTTAATCGACACCTAAACTGCCATTGCCGATAAAGTAGGCACGTCAGGTTTATTAAGCTCATCGCCAGGATTGATAAAAGAAGCAATGCCTCGTCCTGCAGCCCCCCAAGCATAGAATCTGATTGAAGCTCAACGACATCCAACGCGTTGACTAAAGAAATACGCTGAAATGACGTCGCGTTCAAGTTAGGTAAATTAGGGGATGGCGAACTAAAACAAAGGTACGTGACCGTACAGTTTAAAAGTACGAATAATTGCAGCTGACGCGGTGAAAACTGGATTGCACAACGCCTGCAAATAGACACGCCGAACCAAATGAACACTCCACTACTAAAAAATAATATCAAGAGCACCAAAATATCAGTCATGATCTTTCTCATGCTCAATATTATTAACAAGCTGTTCGAGTCGTTTGATTTCATCTTCAGACATCATTTTACTGTCTGAAAACATCGCAACAGGTAACGGTCCTTCGAAATCAAAGACTTTCTTAAAAAAGTCTTTGGCGACGCAAGCGAGTGTTGGTACTTTTTCAAGAGGCGTGCGATAAAAATTTTTATTGCCATGACTGACTACACTCAAAAGGCCTTTGTCGGACATTCTCTCAAGCGTTTTTCGCGTTGACGAGTAGGTCCAATCAAATTGGGCGGTCAGTTCGTCGTGGATTTGTCTTGCACTGCGAGGTTGCTCACGCCACAACGATTTGAGAATTGCTAATTCTGGCTCGGTTAACATCTTTACTTTCCAACTTCTTCCGGATACATATATAGTGCGACAAATGTCGCACTATATCAAAGGAAAAATCCGATGAATGCTGATTTTTATAATAAATCTATTTAAACCATAAAGTTAGAGACAATACTAAAGGCGTTAAATTGGCGCAGGCGACAACCATAGCCATTGTTTTTGGCGAGCGCCGAATATCCTTTTTGAGTTCAATTAATTTGGTCAACGCCACAACACCTAGCAGTAAAGGCATTAAAGTCAGCAAACTCACGACAGGCAACATTGCTGATGCTACTAGGCTTATCAACAAGATAATGGCTAACAGGAGAAAAACACTGTACACCGTAATTGCCATGTCATCTCCATAGGCTATCGCCAAATGACGGCGCCCCCCTTGACGGTCAGCTTCAATATCAGGAAGTTGATTGACTATCAGTAAATTATTTATTGGAAAAAGGGAAACAAACGAGACTAACCAAATCAGCATGCTTGCTGGGGCATTTTGGGTTAGATACCCACCAACGGACATCAACACGCCAAATCCAACACCCGGCGCTATTGCACACAGCCAAGGTAATTTGTTCAGTTGTCGAGTGTACGTCAACACAATAACAACACCTAAACAGCCAATGGGTAAGAGCGAAGTGCCTAACTCATAGACAAGCACTGTGCCGATTAACAACGTGACCACCGCACTGAGGTAGAGCCACCCTTTCACCGCGTTAAAAAGCGCTGGTGTTTGCACCAACACACCACTTCCACCGCTAAAGGGGGTACGCAGTGTTAGAAAATCCAATCCACTGGTAAAATCCTGGAGTTCATTAAGCGTATTCACCCACATCGCAGCAAAAATGGCCCCAACGAGGGCGAGTATGGCAAACCACGCCGAAAATGCATGACCTTCATAGTGCGCAGTTGCAAGCCCTACGTTAACACAAATAGGCGCAAGAATAAGAAACGGCGGTCGAATTGCGGGGATCGCTTTGATAAATGATCGCATAAAAAACTCCCTTTAGCCGCGATACACTTCAGTTTAAAAAATCGCCTCAACTACCACAACCTTTAACGCTTTTCCCTTTGATAAAGATCATGACTCTTAGGCTCACTATTTCGCCAATGAGTAAAAAGGCTTGGCGACGCTATAAAACTTGAGATAACCATTGTTCGAATTGAACTCGTGGCAAGGCGCCAGACATTCGAGCAACTTCCTTGCCCTGTTTAAACACCATAAGTGTAGGAATCGAACGGATCTGATAGGTGCTTGAAACCTGTTGATTCACATCGGTATCCACTTTAGCAAACACCGCTCGGGTGCCCCAATGCTGAGCTACTTCTTCAAAAATCGGCGCAAAGTTTTGACAAGGACTACACCAAGTAGCCCAGAAATCAACGACAACAGGCAAATCCGTTTTCTCAATACTACGCTGGAAATTACTATCAAGTAATGCGATCGGTTTACCAACCAAAAGCTTCTCTTTGCATTTACCACATAAAGGGTTAGCGTCAATTTTTGCACTTGGAACTCGATTAATACCGCCACAGAAGGAGCAAACAAGTTGTATCGAAGAATTCATTTAAATAGCTCAATAGGTAATCTAGGTGTGTAAACTAATAAATGGGGCTGCGTTAAGCTTTTTCAAGAAAGCGTGTCGCCACACGCAGATCAATTACTCGTGCAAATCACGTCTCATCAGCATAGCATGTTCGCCATAAGTGGCTGATAACTGCTCTCCAACAACACATTTGAATTCAAAACGAGACCAAAAACCTTGACTGTTTTGAATGGAAATTAACATCGCCTCTCTCAGCCCACATGATGTCGCTGCTTGCAATACCGCTTGAACAAGTTGTTTACCAATAGAGCGACCACTACCTCGCTTTGATACCGCTAAGTCATGAATAAACAACACGGTTCCTTCATTTTTAGTTGTGGATGTATAGAGAGATGGAGGATGCGACTCATTCCATTGATGCGCGAGAATATAAGCGATAGGAACGCCTTTTTCATCTCGGAACACGAAGCAAAGCTCCGGTGACGTACTCCACTTGCTGCGCAAAGTCTCTAAGGACTCTGGTTCAACGTCAAAATAAACTTGTGACTGAATAGCAAGAATGTCTTCCCAGTCTGAGGTTTCAATACTCGATATACCGATCACGCCGTGCTTTCTCCTGAGATAACGACAATATAACTCTGTTTAGCCATGGCATTTTAACTTCTGTGAACCGATTTTCCGTAAAGATGAGACCAAAACCTAAAAACTAGAGTTCGGCATGGAAAGGAAGGCAATTTCCTCGTCAGTGGACTGCCTACCCAGTTGTTTATTTCGGTGTGGATACCGACCGAACTGCTCGATGATACAGCGGTGCTTGCGTTCAAAATCAACCGTCGAAGCGGATGTAAACTCTTGGAAAAATGGCTCGGCATAATGATGAATAGCGAGTGATTCACTGTGCATAAAAGGTAATAGCAAGAAATTACATTCAATTTGCGTTAATCGATGCAACGCTCCATGAGAGATAGCCTCTTGAGCTAGCACCAACGCCATCGCGTCATTTTTAAATGCATCGGCCTGACCTCGATACACATTACGAGAAAACTGATCCAACACGATGATTTCCGCCAAACGCCCTTCTGAACTGTTTCGCCACGGAAATAACTCGCCAGCTTCAGCCTGTTGTAACACGTCACCAAATCGCAGTTGGATTAATTCATCAAACTGTTCGTCAACCGTAAACCATTGCTTCGACTCAACTTCTTCAAACCAAAAATGCAGTACTGCTTGTTGCATAATCGTCCTCCCTGAAAGGCTTTGACCATACTGATGTTAATATCTTGATCCTAGCCTACTGTGAACCGAGTTGCCAAATTCACGAGTGGGAATTGGCCACCTTGTGAGGTGGTCTGTGTGACAGACTCACGCGTTACAACTTAGAAGTCTAAACCAATAAAAGCGCCCCGATTACGCTTTGCCACGGCTTGCATGAACGCGGCGAATTGTGCTGCATTACCATCATGAGGCCGATAAAAACCAACACCATGTATACGCATTTTCGGTTTTCCCTGACTATCCCGATTTAGACGCGTGATGTCCGTGACGACATCATCCAATGTGCCTGGTCGGTAATCATCTCCAAACACATACAGCGAGACTTTGCCCGACTCTTTTTTGTACAAAGTGAGCGCTCGTTTTATGCCTACTTCAGGGGCACTCGCGCCACCAGTAAAACTGGTCAAGCGTGATATCACTTTCTGTCTGAATGTTGGTGTATCGGTTAACCAACGCCCTTCTCGGCCTGAATACATGTGTTCACCATCTGCCGCTAAAATCTGAAAGCCTTTCATTTGTGGATGATTTTTCAAAATGTCAGAAACAACAGACACAACTTGTTTCCACTTTCCGCCCGATGACATCGATCCAGAATTATCAATAACGAAAATCACGTAATCCGCGTCAGTTGGTATTCCTCCAACAGCCTGATCTGGCAAAGCTGGTTTACTTTCGTTGTTGAGACGGGCATTGGCAATTTGCAATTCCTGCTGAAGACTGGCTGCTTGGTCACGCAATTGCTGGAGTGTTGCTTCTGCTCTAGGGACAGCACCACTCATTTGGTTCGCCTGCGCCTTACGTTCTGCTAAAGTTAACTCGGCATTATTGACCTCTTGTTGGGTTTCGTTCACTTGCGTTACGAGGCCATCAAGCGATGCTTTTGCTTTCGCAACCTCTTTAATCAAATTTTGGATTGGAGTAGAGATGACGGCGACATCCTCGTCACCTTTTTTGGACATCAACACGAGCATCACTATCGCTGCAAATGCACAGGAGATAATGTCTAAAAAACTTAACGTGAAAATCTCAAGCGGCGGTCGGGCTATTTTCCTCATTGCGGCCACTCCTGTGCAGGCGCTAAAAATCGACCTCCTGTGACTTGAGTCCAACTCCAATACATTGACGAAGCGTAGGGATCGCCTTCAATTGGCAGCAGTATCACGTTTAAATGAACTGACTTTTTGAATCGCGAGATAGTTTCTAATAGCAATTGCTGTCTGCATTCTGAAGAAATGGATTTTTTATTGGTGAGTAATCCTTTACAGCGAAGATTCAAACCATCTCCAAGCGTCGGTAAACCATCCGTAATTAAGTAAATATCACTCACGCTCGGCTGTGTAGACAACGCGGTTTGCAAGCCTAGTTGTAAATTTGTTCCTCCGTCTGGCAGCACAGCGTGTGCAGACTGCGCTAACGCATTCAACAGGCGACTGTCCTTTCCATTAATTGTTTTACTTTGTCCGAGCGTTTTCGCCGTATCTGAAAATGCGATGAGAGAAACTTCCGAATCAGGTGGCACTCGTGCAAGCAGCCAATTGACTACTCGTAAAGTTCGTTGCCATTTTGCTTTCGCCTTTCTGCCTTTATCATCGAGCGCCATCGCACTCAACACCCCCACCAAATTGTCGTCCATCATCGAAGCACTTTTATCAAGCAAAACAACAATGTGTTTGCCTTCAACTTTCATACCTGTCAGGTACTGCTGCGCAAATTTACCTTGTATTTCAAGCGCAGATTCTTTGGCTGGAATACTCGATACGGCTTTGAGTTCTGCTTCGAGTTTTGAAACTACAGCTAGCTGGGTCGATATCTCATTGAGAAGCGCGGCTTGCTCATCATTTGCAGCCGCATCCTTCGCATTTTCGGTTTTCAGCTTAGACTTAATGGTCTCCAGTTGAGCCAATAACGAGTCATGAGCACGTGTGTATTCTGTAATTTTTTCTTGAGTCGACTGCAGTGATTGCTCCAGCCGCGTTTCTTCCTCCGTAGGAGGTTGCCCACCCGAAAAATCCACCAAAATAAAAATGAGGATAACAGCCCCCAAGCCACATGCCATTACATCTAAGAATGACATATTAAAGCCATCAACTACCGCTCGCTTTTTTCTCATGGGCAATATCTTCTACTGATGAAGATGAGCAAGTAAATGGCGCTCACAACTTTCTTGAGTTTTCAACACCATAGAATCTTGGCGACTGTTAAGTAAATGCATGAAGTACATCAAAATAAGCGAAATAAACAGCGCAACTAACGTGGAGTTGAAAGCAACACCGAGTGAGGCGGTCATTCCTGAAATGTCGCCTGCAAGCGCCTTATCTGCCTGCGCTAACGCTTGTCCTATTCCTCGAACCGTACCGACGAAACCAATGCTTGGAATTGCCCAAATAATATATCGGATCATGTTATTTCCGCTTTCTAACTGAGCAGCAAGACTGTCAACAGAAGCTGCGATGGCGCTCGCGGCATGCTGTACATTGCGGGTGTTTTTATAACGGCGGATACAATTAATCCACGTTAACATCGCTGGATTTTCACAGAATGTAGACGACTCCAACTCATTTAGGGCAATGTCTATATCCAATGGTTTTGACTTGTCGTAGTCTGCAAGAAAATCACAGGTATAAATGGCTTCTTCATCCAGTAATCGCCAGAGTTTATAACCCATCAGAAACAAGCAATAAAACAGCAGTGAGAAACAGATCTGCTGTTCCATGTCTTTCAAAATAACCCAAATAGAAGAAAGCGATTGCGACCCTTGCGCCATTAATACCGCTTCAGCTTTAGGCGTGATCCACCCTGCGAACAGCACCTGCATCAATGTGAAACAGCCGAGCAAGACCAAAGCGCTTAACCATAAAGGTGGGTTCATTGTTGCATTTGATGTTCTGTTACTCATACCACTGCCTCTAAATATTCACAGGAAAATCTTGTGGTGCGTCCAAAGACACAAAATACGCGCTGGCGGCGCCCATCAACATGAGCAGCGTCAAGCCAAGCAATAGTTTCTTTTTCATCTGTAATCCTATTTCCTATAACCAGTTTGACTAACGTGCTACGTAGCGCGCAATCCTAAATCCAACGTCATCTAATTGACCATCGCCTTTCCCTTTGACGCTTGCACGGAGCATCTTTAGCCGTCCTGTTTTGAACGACCCCCCCTTAATAACGTGGTTCACTTCTTCTATTGCCATAATAGGATTTATCAAAACATCGGAGTCATCCGCTTTTATTACTTGATACCCATCGCTCACCCATTCACGCACGTTGCCATCAAGATCATAAAATCCATTTCGATCAGCATTAAAACTTTTTACAGGGAGCTCTTTGTGCAAAACCATCTTGATACTTTTCTAAAATAAAGGTCTGCTTTCCTCGTATACTTTCATCAGCAAAATTGCCTTGTCCTTTACGAACACGTTCCTCATTGCCCCACACAAAGGTGGTGCGCGCCGCACGTTGAAAATGTTTAGCAACAAATTCCCACTCGGCTTCCGATAGCAGACGGTAACCTTCTGTTAATTCTGGAACTGACACTCTGGAGCCTTGTACTCGATAAAAAGGTCTCAACCCTTCTTGTTCACTTAACCAATTACAATAGCGTACTGCGTCAAGCCAAGTCACATTCACAAGCGGTAAGTTGGAAGGCGTAACAGACTGATCAAACTTGTGATATTGCGCTTCTGTAATTTCAGTTGCTGCAACCAAAAAAGCCTTCGTCAACTCGACAGGTAACTGATGCTCATCTCTGAATCGCTCGGCTTCATTGACCGGCGACCCGGTTTCAAATTTGCCTCCTGTCACTTTGATAAAATCAATACCGAGTTTAGATACAAATGATGGCTTGCCTTCTTTTCGACGCGCCTCAAACTCAGTGAGTAATTCCACCTCAACATTCAGCACTTTTTTACTCAACGGCATAATGGTTCTAGTTTGGCTTCGGTAGCCTTGTTTTGAAAAGGTGACTTCGAGTGGCACAGTCTGTAACGACAATGACAAAGGCGCGTGACCGAGCGTTTTACCGTTGACACTAACTGTCGCATTAACGTTGCTTGAAAACTTCACTTGACCCAAATCGGGTTCAAGCGACAACGCCAATGCGCCTTGTTGCTTTGGCGATAACGTAACGCGTCGAACTTGCGTAATAAATCCTTGTTTTTGATATTGCACAGTGAGCAACGTATTTGCATCAACACTGATTTTAGTGCCTTCATCGGGTGTTTTCGGTAAACCGTTGACGGTTAACAACCCTCCTTCTGGCGTAAGTGCCAACTCGAGTGACGCTTGCAATGGCAGTAACGTATAGGTGCGTTCAATTGCCGTAATCGATTTATTGAGCGAAAATTGGTCCAACGATTGCTCGTAGCCTCCAGCTTGGATACCAAGTTGATAATCACCAGCGCTCCACGTTGCTTGATACGGCGTTATTCCAACTACCTCTCCATTTATGCTGACGGCAGCCCCCTTTGGCACAGAAGCAATCGTAACGGTCCCCACTCGTTTCGTCGGATGAAGTTGAACTTCGTCGTCACTCGCTTTGACTGCATCGTAATTGAGTATGGTGTTTTCATACCATTCATGTTTGGCGATAATTTCATGACTTCCTGGAGCCAACTCAATTTCAAGGTCATTGCCACGTGTTTTCCAGTCTCCATCGACCAGCCAATCGAACTGCACCGATTCGACATCGGTCGTGAATCGCAGCACCGCTGGTTTGGGCAATAATTCAATTAATAGATTCGACGGGGTTTGTGCGTTTACCTGAATCGATGTTGATTTAAACGTCGTTGCTTCAATTTGAAGTTCCGCTTCACCAAATAAAACATACGCGGTTTGATTACGCACAATGCCAAGGCCTTTATGTATCGAAATGCTTGCTTCCTGCTGCGCGTCTAAGGGTGAAATTGAAACGTTAAAACCCTTCGCTAAAAATAGAACCGACAAATAAACACTCAAAAAGGCAATGAATACGGTAATGCCCGCAAGCACTACACTTTTTCGACGTGTTTTTGCCTTTTTTATTTGACTGTCGATGGTATGCTCAGATGCCATACTACACTTTCTCCTTGCACATAAGTGTTACTTCGAGTGGCTTTATCGTCTGCTGGACATCAACCTCTAGAATTTCAGTTTTGTAGCCTTTTCGGCTTGCTTCAAAACGATACCGACCTGGCTTAAGCTCAATTTGCTTATTGTTAACTTCACCTATTACCCCAACCCCTAAAACTTTAAGTGTTGAGCGGTTATCACTGTGTACTATCACATTGATTTTTAAACTGTAACTCTCAACTTCTCTGCTCAACAGGTCTGCACGCGTTGACAATTTTGGACTCTGGAGCAACAACGGCTCAATGGATTTTAGAAACTCCGTGGCTTTCGTTTTAATCCCAACATCACTCAACCTTTCAGGACGCGATAAATAACTAGCGAGCTTTTTATCCGCACGCAGTATTTCTTCCGCAGTCTGACTCAACTGAGCAAAATTCACATTGTCAGGAAACTGAGCAGTTGCTTTGTTGGCAATAAGTGCCACCGTTTCCCACTCATCACTTTGTTGGAACAATTTGAGTTGTTCGCTAAATTGCTGGGTCTGTTGGTTATCCGATAAAGTCTGAACTTGTGTTTTTAACGTCGCTATAATTGGATTTTGTGGCTCGGCTTGCTGGGCTTTGCGTAGCGCATTTTTAGCCTCTTCAACCTGTTGGTTCTTGATGGCTTCGAGCACCTGCTCAACTAATCGCTCAAAATGGTTAATTGCACTCTGTTGTTTTATTTGCGCGAGCAATTCGTGTGCTTCGTGATTTTGTGCATCAGCACTGACTATTTGTTCCAACGCCCTAATTTGCGTTTGAAAGTCACCTTTTGCTTTTGCTGCTTTGAATTGTTCAAACCATTTCGCAACGTCGCCCTGAATAGCAATACGTGTCAGTAGATTTTCAGCATCAACGTAGCTTGGGTTGATTTGAAGTACTTGTTCAAGCAACCCCTTTGCGGCGTCATATTCCATCTTTTTGAACGCAATAACACCAGCCTGATAAGTGCTTTCTAGAGTGGATTGATAGTCTTTTGCGATTTGCTGTACGTCATCTAGCAACGCCTCCAATTTATCCGATAACCCAGCAAATTGTCCCTGAGCATAGTTAGCATAAGCCCCCTGTAAACCAGCCGACACCGAATCAATTCGTTTAGCAGCCCATTTTGACATCGCCTCATCTGCCTGAACGGTATCAAGTGCATTTTGTAGCGCCAGCAACTTTTCCTGCAATTGTTGGCGCTTCGCTTGCGTGACTTCGCTCGCTTGTTGCACTTGTGATAGTTCATTGGGGGTCAGCTTTGGTGTAACCTCACTCGATTCAATCGAGAAATAAACACCAATCACCAACAGCATGCCAACCAGAGCCACACCGCCTAGCACCTTCCACTTCTGTTGCTGCTGATGTTTTACCGCATTTAATGTGGAATCGAGCGACGAGCCGTTTGGAGTCATTTTTTCCATCACAGTGCAGTATCCGGTGTCGCTTCTAACTGATAGATTTCATACAATTTTTGGCGCAGTTGAACGTATTGTTCTTTCGCTGTACCACTCAATTCAATTGTTTGATCGTTAAACTCAACAACTTGTGGTGTCACTTTAATGTCTAGGTTTTGGCCTTGCTCTTCGAGCATTTCTCGCTGAGCACCAATCGCTTTGTTTTGCTGAACTGCTTCCGCCAAATTATATGCGCCAATCGCTGTAGCCACCGCAGCACCGATATTTCCCGCGGTCGAATCAGAATTCTTACTCAATAACACCCCTCCGATGATACCAACTGCAGCCCACGCTTGTGCTTTGGTACGCTGTGCTTTCTTACGGCGGATCTCAGCTGCAATAGGCAATGCTTCTCGTTGATATGTACGGTAGGCTTCATTCGTTTCAGCGTAAAACGCTTCGTAATTGGTCTGCAGGTTGTCTACAAACTGCTCGTCTTTGGCTTTAACCTGCTCAATTCGTTGAAACATGAGGTCTTGTTCAGACGGTAGGCCATTTAATGAAAATTGCTGCTTTCGATTTTGGTTAAGATAAGCGCCAAAGCTCTCAGGGCTGTACATCGCCGCATATCGCATATCCGCAATCTGCTGTACTTGCTCTTTTTCAGCATCACTGCGTTTCACCATTAATCGAAAAACATAATTTGCAATGTCACGAAATACCGGGCCGTAAGGGTCTTCATTTTGGCGTAACGCGTCTCGGAAAAATCCTTCACTAACTTGATGTTCGAAGGTTTTTTCACCCCAAATCACATTGCTTGCATCAATCACTCGTACGCCGATATTCACAACTTCTGCATCAGAATGGTTTATCCGACCAATTATAAAAAGATCTGCCGATGAGGAGGCATCTGGCGTAACACTAATCGCCCCAAAAGCTTTAGTTTTTGCTAGGGCCTTTTTAGTCTCGATGGCAAAACGATTCGCTTCTAAGCGACGGACTTGTGGCCAAATATCTTGTTCAACCATTTCTTCATCATCGATTTGACCATTCTTAGTTAAAGGAAAACCAGGGTCGAAAACCGGAATTGCAACGTCCATAAAAACACGACCATCATACGAATACGGCTTTTCCGACGTGCCTTTCAAGGACGCATTACTTGGACCTGAGATGCTAGGTCCAACTGTAGTTACTCGACTGAGCTGATTACTGGAAGTGGATTGGCAACCCGATAAAAACACCAAGAGACCGAAAAAAATCACTCGAGTGACGGTTAGCTGTTTGCCAAGTTGAGATAAAAAATTAACTTTCATTGCGTGTATCCTTTTACTCGCGACGGTATTCTTTTGCTAGTTTTCCAAAATGTTGTTTTTCTTTGTCGGTTTTCGCCTGTGCTAAACCTTGCTTGATAGCATCACACACCGCAGAAGAGCCGCCTGAAACTTTCCCTTTGATGTGTTGTTTGGAATTCGATGTCTGGGTGGCACTGGTTTCTTTGTGTTGTGATGACACTGAATTCATGTCTTCTGAAAGTGACTCCTCGTTTTGCTCTTTCGCTTGACCGTCACCAATCGATGAAGACTCCCCACTGCGGCTATTGGACTCTCTAAGTCGTTCTTGGTTCGATTGCATCGCCTCATCCATGCATTCGGCTGAGCTATTTAAGCTTGCCTCAAGCTTTTGTTCTTTGAGTAAAATGCGCTCTGCTTGGGTCAATTCCGATTCATCAATGTCCTCAAACTTCATCACGGAACAATCTCGGTAGTAACTCGGTTTGTTTGGCGTGGAAGTTTGAATGTTAGATTGAGATTGCGTCGCATGGGCAAGCATGTTTTCGGCATTGAAAACAGTCAGTAAAGAAACAAAAGTAACCACGATTCGATTCATAACAAGTCCTACATCACATTACTCACAACAAATAGTTGCTCGTAATAAACGTTATACAAAAACTTTTGCTTCAACACTTTAGGAAAATTGTAAAAACTCGTAATGAGTCTTTACAAATTATCCTAGCAACTCGGTCTGTCAGTCTATCGCGTAAACGGGTTTATCTTTTCCTTCAATAATCCAGTTAACCCATATCTTGTGGTCAGTGCCCATTTTCAATGTAGTGAAATTGCGCGTACGAATATATTTATCACCGCCTGTCGGTTTAATCATGCGTGCCACAATATGTTTAGCACCATCTAAATATTCGTCATCATCGTTGGTCAGCGCACAAATGCCCAGCCACTGCATAAAAGTTGGTGATGGATGCACTATGCCTGACGAAATAACTTGGTGAATACGCGTGATGTCTGACTGACTTTCGTCACGGATAATACCAAGCGCGCCAACATGCACATCGCCGGACAACAATACCGTCTTACCTTGACGACGCTTTGCATTTGCCAGTAAACGCATGATAAGTCGGCTTCGCTCACCTTCATGTTCTTTTGCTCGCCAGTGGTCTTTCAAATCATCGGTAACTTCTTCTTCCCATGGTGTTGCATCGACCGCTCGCTCTGCAAAGGAAAAATCACGGTACACTACAGGCACGCCTGTCATTACAAGTAAATCACCCGTAGTACAATTATCCAAAAAGTGAATAACATCCTGCCAATGTTCCTCGCTCATGACACGATTTAATGTCCGTTCACTGCGATTATCGAGTACTAATATTTGATAGTTCTTGAACTGAACGACAGCACCAAAGTGAGATACTTTAGCTTGGTTAGCGTTTGCTGAAGCGTTCCTTAATAAGGTGGAGTTTTTGTTGGCACTTCGCAATTGCAGTAAATCAAAATGATTTTTCGCTTCGGCAAAAATAGCACTGTAAACCTCGCACGTTTGAATGTCTTCGGGGTAGCTACCCCATCCATCGAAAATATCGTGATCATCCCACATCATAATCGAAGGAATAGACGCGAGCATTTTAGCGACGTCTGGTTTGTTCCACCGGTCTAAGTACAACTCGCTATAAAAACGGCGAATTTGCGCTTTCATTTGTTTACTTGCCTTGGCTTTAATTTTCTTTTCTCTTGGCAATTCATTCCATTGTTTAAGTGATGGAACCATCGTCCAAATCGAGTCAGCGTAAATCTGGTCACCGCCCATTAGCAGCAACGAAAAAGGTGCTTCGTCATGCTGTTCCGACATAGCTTGCCAAAGCGCATACGGCCGCTCTGTTGAGGTCATTAATTTGAAATCTGAAAAACCATTACACGAGGCATAAGCGAGTTTAGGTGTTTCAGTTTGTGCAGGAACATGAAACGACCACTGAGAGTCTCCTGATTTACTGGTCGCAAATTCATTTTCTATCAGTATTCGGTAATTAACACTGGAGTTTGGTTCAAGATGCGGGTCAAATTCAACTCGCCAAACTCGCCCTACATGTAAAGTACCGACCAGTTCAAACGACAAAGTATCTTGATGGATTTCGAGTAACACACTGGACACCGTATCGTCAGTAACCACTAATGTGGTGTAAAGCGTGTCAGATTCAAGACCTAAAATTGGCCCGAGCAAAAGTTGATTGGACATATCAATCCTTGTAAAGAATTCCAAAATCAGATCCTAGATTTTAGCAGTATATTCTTGGAATGTTTGCTTTTCGATCGAGTTCGAATCGTAAGTGAAGCGCATTGTATTCGAATTAATTTACCCAGAGCGCTTGAATAAAGCCGATTGAAATTAAGACGACAAAAAAAACAGAAATGCGGCGTTGGTTCTTTTGAAAATCTTTTATTTTGGGGTCATCCACTGTCGCCAGAAAACCACTCAGCATCGATGCCTCTAGATTAGCCATAAATGCAGCTCTGGCGCTCAATTTCATGGGATTTTTTTGTAAACGGTCCCATTCATCAGGGTAGTGTTTTTCAATGTGTTTAGACAGTAATTTCAGCTGATGTACTCGAATCCACAAATATAATGACACCAATACGACGGGGATCCACATTATCATTTTATGTCGCGCTCTTCATTGTGTTAACCAAACAAGTATGCACGAGTCTTCTTTGCGAAATCAACAAACTATGTATTTTCTTCTATTAAAGACTCTCGTTAATCGTGATGCTTAGTCGCCTCGATTATTTCACTTTATACAAAAACGTTTCACTAAACCGTCATCGATTTGTAAAAAAGCACTCTTAGGATAAGGGATATTAAATCTGGACTAGACCAGAAAAACTTAACCCAAAGAGACTCTAAATTATGAAAAAGCATTTACTCACTGTGGCCACCTTGTTGGCATTAAGTCCCCTGTCCTCTTACGCAGCCAGTAAGATTGTTGGTTCAGTCAACGATGGCAAGCACCAATTGTCTGGTGCGACTGTGCGCATCCAAGGCCAAACCCTGTCTGCGGTGACAGATTACCAAGGCCGCTTTGAGTTACCTTCTTTGGAATCTGGTCAATATACGTTGGTTGTGACCTATTTAGGTTATCCAGAAAAAACGCTCGAGGTCACCGTAGTTGATGGCAAACTGACGCAAGTGGCACCTATTGTGCTTGTCAATCAAGCATCTGAAATTGAAGAAGTCGTTTCAATTGGGCGCATCGTACGTGGCGAAATGGCGGCTGCAAATAACCAAAAAAATGCCAGCAACATTCGCAACATTATTTCGGCAGATGGTATTGGTAAATTACCAGATCGTAACGCGGCAGAAGCTGTTCAGCGTATTCCTGGCGTCTCCATTGAACGAGACCAAGGCGAAGGCCGATTTGTGGCGGTTCGCGGTTTACCATCGCAGTGGAGTTCCGCAAGTATCAATGGTAATCGTTTGCCAACCGCAGAAGAAGAAACGACCAGCCGCGCAACTGCATTTGATTTCTTTCCGAGTGAACTAATCGAATTTGTTGAGGTATCTAAAGCGATAACACCGGATATGGAAGGTGACGCCATCGGCGGTAACGTGAATTTTGTAACCAAAAAAGCAGCCGATGATTTCCTTCTTAAAGCGTCGGTGGCTGCAGGGCAAAATGAATTAGCCGACGGCACCAACTACTCCGCAAATTTGGTGTATGGCGACCGTCTGTTAAATGACAAACTGGGCTTTATCGTCAACGCGACCGCATGGAAACGCGAATGGGCAACGGATAACTACGAGCCTCGTCGCGGCAACGATGGCATTGGCATTTATCGCTTAGAGCTGCGCGACTACACAGGTACCCGTGAAACCTATGGCCTTAACGGTTCGATGGAATATCAACTCGATAACGGCTCACTCAGTGCCAGCGCTCTTTATGGCACACTTCGTGATGACGAAACGCATTACAAACATCGTATGCGCTTTGACAAAGACCGCGTCGAACTTCAACACATTCGTAATGAATTGATCACTGAAATGAAAGGCTTTGAATTCGCTGGCGAACACGATTTCGGTTTTGATAAGTCGCTTAATTGGCAAGTCGCCAGTTATGAAAATGAATTCCGATACGGTGATAAGCCAAACGCTGACGACCATAGCTATTTTGTTGTGCGTTTCGATCAAAAGAACGTTGGCTATGTAGGGCTTGAAGACCGTGACACTGGCAAAAACTACGCCTACAACACCGTTGATGGAGGCCAAGATCCGTGGAATGCCATCAGCAACCATCTACCAAGCGGATTTGCGATGGACCCAACAAAAAGCAAGCTTTCGTGGGTCGAACTATACAAAGTGTACGTAAATGAAAAAGACCGAGTTGTCGCGAACGTCGATTTTGATTGGCAATATTCGCAGCAGCTAGCGCTGAAATTTGGTGCTAAATATCGCGATAAAGTCCGCTCAGCCGATTTTTCTGATGAGTTTTATAGCTGGAATAGCGACGTATATGGTGATGCCCCTACGCTGGCTGATTTTGCGCTGTCGGACCAGCCCGGTCGAAAAGATTATTTAAGCGAAGCAAGCTTTGACTATCAATCTCAGTTTTCGCAGGTGGCTAATACCGACACCCTCGCAAAATTCTGGACGGCAAACCGTGAAAAGTTTGTCCTCGACCCAAGTGAGTCTGCGCTTGTTAGTAACGGTGGCGCATTGGGCAGAAATTTCGACGTCAACGAAACACACACATCCGTTTATTCCATGGGTACATACCAACTCGATAGCCAATGGGAAATCCTTGCTGGTTTACGGTTAACGCACACCGAAACTGAGGTCAAAGGGTTTACGTATCTCGCAGACACGAACGAAGTCACAGCGAATGCAAGCAGTAACGATTATTGGTCGGTGCTACCGGCGCTACATGTTACTTACCGTGCAGATGATTCAACAAATTATCGTTTGGCGCTCACTCGTACTTTTGCTCGCCCTGATTTTGGTTCATTAACACCTGGTGGGTCGTATCTAGAACAAGACAACCAACTTATTTCGGGTAACCCGAGTCTATCACCGACTTACTCAAACAACCTCGACTTAATGTATGAGTATTATTTCGACCGCGTCGGATTATTTTCTGCAGGGATTTTCTACAAAGACATCCAAGATCCGATTTTCCAAGCAACGCGCGTAGGCGAATACAACGGAAAACAAGGCGTTACGCTTATTCGTCCAGAGAATGGGGATAGTGCTTGGCTTGCTGGTATTGAACTGGCGTTCAACCGCTCACTTGAGTTTGTGGATGAGTCACTGAGTGACTTCGGGATAATGACCAATGCCACATTTATGGATTCAGAAATGACCATCCCTGAACGCGCGGATAAAGTCGCCATCCCACGCCAAGCGAACGCGTTATACAACTTTACGCTGTATTACGACAACAACCGATTTGCCGCACGTTTAGCGGTGAACCACAAGGGTGCTTATATCGAAGAGCATGGCTCTGATAAAAACACGGACAGCTATTACGGTGCAAACACCAGCATTGATTTCACCACTTCGTATCAGCTTAGCGACAACGCGCAGGTTTACCTTGAGTTGAATAACCTAAGCAATGAACCACTGAAGTACTACTTAGGTAACGAAGACCGTCCATTGCAAGTCGAATATTACGGCGTGCGCGGCATGCTTGGCTTTAGCTACGAGTTTTAAGTCCACGTTTTCGATTTACTGACCAACTCGCCCAAGCCTACTGGCTTGGGCATCGAGGTGTTAGATGTTTGCTCCTTTATTTCGTCATCCACCCGCTTGGCTCGCAAAAGCCCAAGGGACCGCGTTTGTGGTGTTTGCGGCCACCAGCGCATTTTTAACCTATTTTAGTATGTACGCTTTTCGAAAGCCTTTTTCGGTCAATACCTACCGCGAATTCGACAACGAACACTGGTTGGTGAGCTTCAAAATTGCCCTGATTTTAGCGCAGGTGTTTGGCTATTTGTGTGCCAAATTTATTGGCGTAAAAGTCGTTTCGGAAATGACCCCTGCTCATCGTGGTAAAGCCATTCTGTTGATGATCTTAGGGGCGCAGTTTGCGTTGGTGATGTTTGCTATTACGCCAATCGGTTGGAATATCCCGTGGTTATTCGTCAACGGCCTATCGCTTGGCATGATCTGGGGGATCGTGTTCAGCTTCTTAGAAGGTCGTCGTACGACAGAAATTCTCGGCGCGGTGCTCAGTGTCACCTTTATTTTAGCCTCTGGGTTAGTCCGTACGGTCGGTAAATGGCTAGTAACCGAAGTCAACGTGCCCGAGCTTTGGATGCCTGCCGCAACCGGTGCGTTGTTTTTACCTTTGCTAATCCTCAGTGTCGCGTGTTTAACCGCCTTACCAAAACCGACGCTCGACGATGAAGCGGCTCGCCAAAAGCGTGCACCGATGGACAGTAACGCGCGCTGGTCGTTTTTTAAAGCCCATTGGTTTGGAATTACCGTTCTTATCTTAAGTTTTTTGCTGTTTACGGGTTTTCGCGACTTTCGCGACAACTTTTCGGCCGAGATTTGGCAGGCGCTCGGCTACGGCGAAGAACCCGCAATCTTTGCCTACGCCGGTATTCGTATCGCGTTTATCGTACTCTTTGCACTCGGTGCACTCGTGTTGATAAAAGACAACACCAAAGCCTTTTTTGTCAATCACGGCTTTATCCTCTTTGGTGCCCTCCTCCTTGCCGCGAGCACCTATGGATTTGAACAGCATTGGCTGGACGCTAAATCATGGATGGTATTGCTTGGCGCGGGCTTATACATCAGCTACATCCCGTATAATTGCTTTTTGTTTGACCGCATGATCTCCGCGCTTGGCAGTACGGCAAACGCAGGGTTCTTAATTTATTTAGCGGATTCGGCGGGATACGTTGGTTCCGTTGGCATTTTGCTTTACCGCACTTTCGAAGCACCCGAATTAAGTTGGCTGACATTCTTTATTTCGGCGTGCTATTGGGTTGCGCTGTTGGCAGGTTTGTTAGTGATAAGTAGCTTACTCTACTTTATTTCGCGCTTGCCAAAACACCCGCAACCATCGCTAGAAGCACCCGCTTCTTCAACCCCTTCACTTATCAAAGGTACTGTATGAAACATTTAGAAGCGCTCATTTTAGATTGGGCAGGCACCGTCGTCGATTTTGGCTCAATTGCCCCAACCAGCATTTTCGTTGAAGCGTTTGCGAAGGCCTACGATTTCACGATTTCGCTCGATGAGGCTCGCATTCCCATGGGCATGGGCAAATGGGACCACATCAACACCTTGCTGAATTTAGACGTGATCCAAGTACGTTGGCAGAAACAATTTGGCCGTTTGCCGAGCAAAGACGATGTTGACCATATTTATCAAACATTTATGCCATTGCAACAAGCTAAAGTTGCCGAGCGTGCTGAACCGATTGCGGGTGTGCTACCCGTTTTGAACCGCCTAAAAGCACAAGGGATAAAAATTGGCAGTTGCTCCGGCTACCCGAAACCCGTGATGGACGTCCTACTGCCAGCAGCCAAGGCACATGGCTATGAACCAGATCATAGTGTCGGCAGTGACGAATGCGCGGCGGGTTCACGTCCTGGTCCTTGGATGGCTCTGGCGAACGTACTTGCTCTGGGTATCAATCGTGTCGCGGCGTGTGTCAAAGTGGATGACTCTGTTCCTGGGATCAGTGAAGGCTTAAATGCAGGAATGTGGACTGTAGGTATTGCAGTAACCGGCAATGCCATTGGCCTTAGCGAAGAAGAATGGAATGCCCTTTCAATGAGCGAACAAAAAGCGCTCACCTTGAATGCTTACCATACTCTTTATAGTGCTGGTGCACATTTCGTGATTGATTCACTGGCCGATATTGAACCGGTACTCTTTGAAATTGAAAGTCGTCTGGCTCGCGGGGAGCGCCCTTAATGCGCTTCCAACCTTTTTGGTTTGACAGCGCCATGAGCGCTGAATCGCCTGATCCCACATCACAGTCCCTACCCAAAAGTGCCGACGTCGTCATCATTGGCGGCGGCTTTACTGGGCTTTGGACTGCCATTATGACCAAGCTACAATCCCCTGAAACCGACGTTGTTGTCATTGAAAAAGGCTTCTGCGGGCAAGGTGCTTCGGGTCGTAATGGCGGAGCCATGCTCACTTGGTCGACCAAGTTCATGAGTCTGATGACGTTGTTTGGTCGGGAGCAAGCTAAATTTTTAGCTGTCGCGTCCGAGCAAGCCGTGCATGAAATCAAAGCATTTACTGAAAAGCATCAGATAGCCTGTGATTGCTGCGTTGATGGAACGTACTATACGTACTCGAATCATGCCCAGCATGGTGCACTTGAACCCGTGATCAAAACGCTTAGCAGCAACGCAATCAATCAGTGGCGAAAAATGACGGCTCATGATGTGACATTGACGGGGTCTCCAACCAATTCCGCTGGATGGTATTCCCCACATGCAGGCAGTGTGCAACCAGCCCTGCTAGTGCGAGGTTTGCGTCGTGTCGCAATCAGTCTGGGGGTAAAGGTGGTTGAACACACGGAATATCACCAACACGCTGAAATGAACTCGTTATCGATTGAAACCAGCAAGGGAACCATCAACGCACGCAAGCTGGTGTTTGCGGTCAACGCTTGGCTACCAAGTTTGATCCCACGCTTTGCCCGCAAAGTGGTCTTAGTGTCAAGCGACATGGTCATCACCAAACCCATGCCCGAAACCCTTCGCGAGCTTAATTTAACGCATGGCGCCCCCATCATCGACAGCCGCATCTTTGTGAACTATTACCGCACCACTTCCTGTGGCCGTTTGATGTTAGGTAAAGGCGGCAACTACTTCAGCTTTCATAATCGTGTCAGTGACACGTTTGATGCGCCAAGTCGCTATCAAACGATCCTAGACCACTCATTAAAACGGTTTTTCCCTAATCACGATTTTGCTATCGAACGCAGCTGGACGGGTCCGTCGGATAGAAGCGTCACGGGTATGCCGTTTTTTGGTCATCTCAACGGCAGTCCGAACGTACTTTTTGGTTCGGGTTATTCTGGCAATGGGGTTGTGCAATCCTTTTTGGGCGGCAAAATTCTCTCTAGTCTTTTGCTTGGCTTGAATAACGAATGGACGGACTGTGCGCTGGTCGACCAAACGCTCCCTGATTTCCCGCCAGATCCAATTCGAACCCTCGGCGCCTATGTCGTACGTGATGCGATCCGCCGTAAAGAACAGGCTGAAGATGCCAATAAAACACCTTGGCCATTGGATTCGTGGCTTAGCCGCTTGAGTGGCTCAGCGGCGAAAGTCGACATGTCAGCAAAGGAGCCAGCATGAGCGCCGTTCTAGAAATCGTCCAAGAACTGCAAGACTTGTTTGCGCTATATGGCCAAGATCATTACGAAGAGGCCTGCACCCAGCAAAGCCATGCAGAGCAATGCGCTACGCTTGCAAAGCAACATGGGTGTGATGAAGAAACGCAAATTGCGGCATTTTTGCATGATATCGGTCATTTCGTCGCCAAGTATCAACACCACCCCGATTTTACCGCGTTTGGGTTTGCCGCACACGCGTCACTCGGAGCCTGTTATTTAAAGGAACTCGGCTTTAGCTGCAAAGTCGTTGCGTTAGTGGAAGGCCACGTGCTAGCAAAACGTTACTTGTTGAGCGTGGATAAGCAGTACCAACATCGTTTATCTAAGGCAAGTTGGGAAACAGCCCTTCAGCAAGGAGGCACACTTTCAGAAACAGAGATCCGACAGTTCGAGTCCTCACAATGGTGCAATGAATTGATTTTATTGCGCCGCTTCGACGACCACGGCAAAGACCCTACATTGCATACATTGAAAAGTGAATATTGGTTTTCGCTAATAGCAGAACACCTAACTCACCGCCGATAATCTCGTGTGCGGCTGATATACGGCCGCTTACAAAGTCTCCCATTGTTGTTATTTCCTTTTTTAACCGATGTAGTAACCACCTATTACCCACAGCAAGATAGATGCTGATTTAATACTAAGGTAACAAGCCGTTACTCGCAAAAATAGGAACGCATAATGAACATATTAATGATTACTGGCGACTACGTTGAAGATTACGAAAACATGGTGCCTTTCCAAGCCCTTAAAGCGTGTGGATATGAAGTAGATGCCGTTTGTCCAAATAAAGTCAAAGGCGACACCATCGCCACATCAATCCATGATTTCGAAGGCGACCAAACCTACTCGGAAAAACGTGGCCACAACTTTGCACTTAATGCTAATTTTGCTGATGTTGATGTTGCTAAATATGATGGTCTTTATTTACCCGGCGGCCGAGCACCTGAATACTTGCGCTTGAATGCTCGCGTCATTGAAATAATTCAGGCATTTGAGGCCGCTCACAAACCAATCGCGTCAATTTGCCATGGCCCGCAATTACTGACTGCGGCTAACGTGATCCACGGCAAGCGTGTTTCGGCTTACCCTGCGTGTGAACCAGAAGTACGTTTAGCAGGTGCAGATTATATTTCGCTTGAAATGGACCAAGCAATCACCGATGGTAACTTAGTGACAGCACCTGCATGGCCTGCACACCCTGAGTTTTTAAAACAGTTCATGGCGCTTTTAGCCGCACGCTAACAAAACATGAAACGGAACTAATTCAATTCCAAAGTGGCTACACACTTCGGTTATTCAATCTAAGGAGGTACGGCATGTGCCAATTGTTCGTTAAAGCTGACGCTAATCTATGGGAAAGCCATACTCGTTCACTGCGCATTGCAGGCGTAGTTACCTCTATTCGACTAGAGCAGTATTTTTGGAATGTGCTTCAAGAGGTAGCCTATCGCGACCAAATGAATGTGAATCAGCTCATTACCAAACTGTATTTAGAATCTTTAGATGCCGACCACGATATTGGGAATTTCACGTCGTTTTTACGTGTATGTTGCGCCCGTTATCTTTCACTCATGGCAGATGGATACGTAGAAAGACAACCCAATTCGTCATTATCAGCGCTGGAATCAAAAACTATTATGGACAAGGAAAAGGAGGACACTCAGTTACGAAAACTCACGTTTTCAAACATCCGTAACGAGCAACATTAAAGGACATCGACAATGCATATTGCCCAAAAAGACTTATTCCGCCAACTTGAAGTCGTTGTCGGAAAGTCCAATTTACTGAAGTCACCTCGCAAAATTGCCCCCTATGTAAAAGGCTTTCGAGAGGGGCAAGGTAAAGCAATTGCCGTTGTCAAACCTCAAAGTTTGCTAGAGCTTTGGCAAACTCTGGAAATACTTGTACCTGCAAATGTCGCTATCATAATGCAAGCCGCAAATACCGGACTCACGGGCGGTTCTACACCGCATGAAGCCTGCGATCGTGACGCGGTTATCATTTCCACTCTTGCGCTGGATGACATTCACCTATTGGAAAGCCACAACCAATTTATCGCTTTCCCTGGCGCCAGTTTATTTAAGTTAGAAAAAACGCTCGACCCGTTAGGCCGCGTACCTCATTCCGTTATTGGTTCATCCTGTATAGGAGCCTCCATTGTCGGCGGTGTTTGCAATAATTCCGGCGGGGCGTTGGTAGAACGCGGACCAGCCTACACAGAATTGTCACTTTACGCACGCGTTGACGAGCACGGTGAATTACAACTGGTTAATGATCTTGACGTTGACCTTGGTGAGACACCGATCGAGATCCTCACCAATTTACAACGTCGGCAGTACCAAGCACATGATATCAAAGTAACAAGCAAACAAGCCTCTGATAGCGAATACAAATCTTGGGTACGCGACACACAAAGCGAACGCCCTGCACGGTACAACGCCGACAAACGTCGTTTGCACGCGGCAAGCGGGTGCGCTGGTAAACTTGTGGTCTTTGCCGTGCGCTTAGACAGCTTTGTAAAACCTGAACACAAACAAACTTTTGTCATAAGTACCGACAGCGCGCAAAGTTTAAATGCGCTAAGAGTGGCGATTTTAAAATCGATGACCGAGCTGCCTATTTCCGCTGAGTATATGCATCGTGATGTTATCGAACTCACCGATGAGTATGGCCGCGATACCATGTTGGTACTTAAGTATTTTGGCACAGAAGTGATGCCTCGCTTTTTTAATTATAAGAAATCACTAGAACGCTTTTGCCGTGCATTGCCGTTGATGCAGGAAAACACCATTGATTGGCTAAGTAATCGGCTCGCCAAATGCTTTCCGAGCCAAGTTTCCAAACAAATTAAAGAATTAAAAACACGATACGAACATCATTTACTGCTTTCGATTAAAGGTCAGTCCGTGAATGAGCTTAAAGCCATCCTCGCTCAGATGAACAACTCCGCGTCACTGCATGTCCTTGAGTGTGATGAAAATGAAGCAAAGCAAGCGTATTTACTCCGATTCGCTGCAGCTGGCGCAGCCATTCAATATCAAAAGCTCAACCATCGCCGAAGCGCAGGTCTGCTCGCACTCGACATTGCGCTGCCCCGCAACTGCAGTGAATGGTATGAACAACTCCCTATGACGCTCAAACAAAAAATCAGTCACCATTTTTATTATGGCCATTACCTTTGTCATGTATTTCATCAGGACTACATCGTGAAAGCAGGCTATGACCCAATGCAAGTGAAAGCTGAATTATTGTCGTTCATTGATACTCGCGGTGCAGAATACCCAGCCGAGCACAATGTGGGACACTTATACGTTGCAAAACCCGATTTGGCGATGAACTACAAACAGCTCGATCCAACCAATACCTTTAATCCAGGCATTGGTAAAATGTCGAAAAGTCGGTTTTATCAATAAGCTGCTTTGTCGTTTAGACCGACGTTTGACCCCGTTTTGTCATACTAGATTGTTAACATCGTCGAATTGACATTGAAAATGGGGTATCTATGTCGCGTTTCAGGCAAGCTTTTTTCGGTTTTTTCTCTTTATTGGCGCTTTTATCCACTGCGTTTACTGCATCAGCTAACCAAATTGAACTCGGTCCACGACCTTACTATTTGATTTCAACAATGAATGAGGGGCCGTTAAAAAACGCCTTGTCTGCCTGTCAGAATAGTCCCATGACATCGAGCAAATTTTCTTTAGGTCATCGCGGCGCTCCGATGCAATTTCCTGAACACACCCAAGCGGCTTACGAAGCCGGTGCACGGATGGGTGCTGGGATTTTAGAGTGTGACGTAACATTCACCAAAGACAAGCAATTGGTGTGTCGCCATTCACAATGCGACCTACACACCACAACGAACATCCTTACAACTCCCCTTGCTCAAAAATGTAGCCAAACGTTCACGCCGTTTAATGTGGCAACGCAAACACCCGCGAGCGCAAGGTGCTGTACCAGCGACATAACACTTGAGGAATTCAAAACACTAAAAGGCAAAATGGATTCTTTCAATCCGCAAGCCACTTCAGCGGAGGCTTACCAACAAGGTACGCCTAGTTGGCGTACCGATTTGTACGCGCATCAAGGTCAATTGATGACCCATGCACAAAGCATCGCACTGTTTAAATCACTTGGCGTTGACATGACACCCGAGCTAAAAACACCATCGGTTGCAATGCCCTTTAAAGGACTTACGCAAACACAATACGCGCAGGCGATTATCGATGACTACAAATCGCAGCATGTGCCAGCAAAGCAAGTTTGGCTTCAGTCTTTTCACCTACCCGACCATTTGTATTGGCAAAAACATGAACCAGAGTTCGCGAAACAAGCCATTTATTTAGATGACCGCGATGAACCTCAGTCTTCTGCGCTAGAGAATCAACTGAGTCTCAAGAGAAATGGTCGACCATCCTGAGCGACTTAAACCCACGATGGCCGAACTTAAAGCCATGGGCATCAACATTATCGCACCGCCTATTTGGGCGCTGATACGAAATACAGAGGGTAAATTGGTCCCATCCAATTATGCTAAAGCAGCAAAGAAAGCAGGCCTGAACATTATTGCGTGGAGCTTCGAACGTTCAGCACCGCTTAACACTGGGGGCGGATGGTATTACCAAAGCGTCAATGGCATGCTTGGCGGCAAAAACCTTATTACACGCGACGGCGACATTTATGAAGTACTGGATGTGCTTGCTCAGCAAGTTGGTGTAATTGGTGTGTTTTCCGATTGGGCGGCCACAACCACGTACTACGCTAATTGCCGTTTAGCGAAAAATCGAAACAAGAATGGTTAAAATTCATCTTAGATTTAGTTTAGGGCTGATATGCTATTACACAACTAATCGAAAAGGAGAAACCGATGAAACCATTACTCGCACTTTTAGTTGTGGTCAGCAGCGCACTCGTATTAACAGCGTGTGAAGACGCTAATGAAGTAAAAGAGTCTGCTCAAAAAGCACAAACATCTGTCAAAGAAGCATGGAATGACGCGGTAGCAGAAGTTAAAAGTAAAAAAGACGAATGGAACAGTCAATCCATAAACGACATGGTCAAAGAGGCCAAAGAACTTGCTGCGGAAGCGACAAGTGAAGGCCAAGACAATTTATCTGACTTACTGGAAGAATCACGCAAACTTGCCTTAGAAGCGTGGGACGAATCGAAAGACGAAGCGGGTGAGCTTAGTGAAGAAGCTAAAGAAAAACTTACTGAACTACAAGCTAAAATCGCCGAAGCTAAAGCGAAACTAGCCTCAAAGTAATCCGTTTTAAATAAGTAAGACATCCAACCCAACCTTAAAAAGAGCGCTGTCGCGCTCTTTTGTCTTCCATTCTACTTTTGTTCTGAGCATGTACGTTTTTGAATTGTTGGTTAATCACAAACTGCCAATCAAGCGTTGTAGAACTCACAACACAAAACGCTTAAAACGTCGAAAACAACGTTTCGCCCTACCCTATATTACGTAGCCGCAAGGTTTCGACATTGTTGGCATAGCCTAATCTTGGTTATAATCGACTTTTCCTGCCGTAACGATTTGCCAAACAGACTGGGTATCCACAATGAAAAAACTTTCTGCCGTACAATTAAAACAACAAGCGCTCGTGTTAGACGTCGCAGATAGACTTGAAGAACAAGGTCGAGCTGAAATTCCAGGCATGACGCAATGTTGGTTCACAATGGAATACCATTTATTCCCAAGTTCTCTGTTACTTTGTTTTCAATTTGAAAATGAACAAGCCTTGGAAACAGCAAAACCAGACTTGTTGAAATGGCAAAAGCGCTTAAGTGGTGCGATGTTGAAAAAAGGCGTTATTTTGAAGGATATGCGCAAGCATCTTATCTTTACAACCAAAGGGCCAGATGACTGATTCTCTTATTTAAACGCGCTTAAAATACTAAGTTCAGGTCGACAACACGCTGAAAGTCTTAAAAGTGTCATAAAGCAACGATACACTTAAAACGGATTTAGGAACTCTATTTGCTATGCTACTTTACCAACAGATTCGTCATCATTTGCAAGAAAGACTGGCTACAGGTGAATTGCAACCCGGCTGCAAGCTCCCTTCAGAGCGAACACTACAAGAACAATTCAACTCGACTCGTATCACGGTTAGAGAAGCGCTCGCGCGCCTCGAAGCGGAAGGGTTGATTTACAGTCAAAAGCGTCGCGGTTGGTTTGTTACACCGGAAAAACTCAAGTGGAATCCTGCAAAAAAAGTAAACTTCAATTTACTTGCGCAAGAACAAGAATTTACGCCTCAAACTCGCATCGTATCACTGAACACCCTGTTGGATAACACGATATGTCCAGAGCTTGGCAATGGCGCGCTTTATTGCCTGAGCCGTGTACGTTCTTTGAATGAGCGAGCTATCATGTTTGAAGCGATCCATTGTGCCAAAGCGCGTTTTGTCGATTTAGAAAAACAACGCTTAGACGGTTCGATTACTGAGGTGATGGCAAACGTCTATGCCGTAGAAATAAGCCATGAAACCTGTCAGATAAGTGTGACCGTGTTACCTGATTATGTTGCCGAAATTCTCGAAAAGAATAATGGGACTCCTTGCTTAAAAATCACTCGCTCTCGTTATAGTGCGGACAATGATTTAATCGATTTCAATATTGAATATTGGCTTCACGACGCCATTGAGATGATTGTTGAAGGCCATTAATGCCGAGCGTGTGACAAAAAGGCGACAAAACATTCTATTATCTTTGCCCTTTCAGTCTTAAGAAATAAGGCAACTGCCGTCCACCTAGTTCGTTATTAAACCCGTTGACGTTAGTCGCCTTCAGCTTGTTACTCTCTTTACACTCAAAAACTACCAGAATTTTACTTTTGCAATCGCACTCAGTAATCGCTCAATATCTTCGCGATAGATTTCACCAATATTACCAATCCTAAAGCAATCTGCATTTGATACCTTGCCGGGATAGATAACAAATCCTTCCTGCTTCAACGCATCGTAAAAGCGCTTAAAATCGTAATTAGATGCTTTTGGCGAATAGAACGAAGTGATGATAGGTGAATGCAATCCATCTGCGAGCAAAGTTTCAAATCCTAATTCACGCATCCCTTGCACTAACAACCTCTGATTTTGTTGGTAACGTTTGAAACGCGCTTCTATTCCGCCTTCTTGTGCCAACTCATCTAACGCGGCACTGAATGCACGAACGACGTGTGTTGGCGAAGTAAAACGCCATTTACCACGAGATTTTTCCATTGTTTCCCATTGTGAGACCAAGTCGAGCGACAGCGACCTCGCAATGCCTTTGGATGACGCCATAATGGCGTTTTTTACGATTACAAAACCAAATCCAGGGACACCTTGAATGCACTTATTGGACGAACTTATCATTACGTCAATGTTCCAGTCGGCTAAATCAAATGGAATCCCACCAAAGCTACTCATTGCGTCCAAAATCATGACTTTGCCAAAACGTTTTGCAAGTAACGCAATCTCTGCAACAGGATTTAACATCCCCGTTGTGGTTTCGCAGTGGACTACCGCCAAGTGAGTAATGCCTTCCTCTTCTTGTAGTGTACGCTCGATGACTGCGAGGCTCGGTGATTCTGTTTCACCAAACTCGAGTACCACCGATTCAATGCCCAAATACTCCGTAATTTCCGCAATTCGAGCACCGTAGGCACCGTTGTTCACTACCAACAACTTACCTGTCTGTGGGATCAGTGAACCAATAGCCGATTCGACACTTGCGGTACCACTGCCTTGCATTAACGTCACTGTATATTCGGCATTATTTGACGCAAGTCGGCCCAACTCAGTACGAATTTTCTGAACCACATCAACATTGTAATCGTCATCCCAAGTACAAAAATCTTGCATCATAACCGCTTTAACCGATTGCGATGTACTCAATGGCCCAGGGGTTAAAAGTAAATATTCGTTTTTCATTGCTTTGCCTCTAACTGGTCTATACCAGATATTAAACCCGCTAGATATGACAATTTAATGGCAGAAAAAAGACTTTTAGCAATTAACTAGACTGGTCAGAACCCGCTCAAATGCTTTCAGCATTATTTGCTAACGTACATTTAGCAAAGGACCACAGGATAAATGACGAGAATTAACCCTATGGTAAAAGTGACATAAAGAAAGCCGACCAGTAAATCAACGGGACAAAAACAGGGGTGACGCTAGGCTAAGCGTCTACAAACTAGTGCCGAATACGTTTGTGTGTGCCTGCCTTGATTCGGCTAGACCACCAACCATCTTCTTCCAAACGTGTCGTCAAACTCGTTACCATACCATTTGATTCAACACCGAAAAGTAGATTGTTTTTACCCAAAGTCCCTTTGAAATCAAATATTTCTTTTGAAAGAGGTAAAAGTTCAAACAGAAACGCGTTTTCTGAGCGCGCGAAGATACGCTCGTTTTTCATTAACACTTCAATTTGTGTACCGTCTGCTAAGGCGTAAACGCCAACATAGTGCTGCAAGGTATCTAGGCTTAAAGGAAATGGCTTTGTGAAATCCGTTTCAATGACTAACTCAATATCTTCTGATAACCACTGCTTTGCCTTAGGATACAGGTCAAAGTCTGATAAAAGACGATTGATTATCTCATCCTTTGCTATCTCTTTTGCTGTTTGCCCTTCATTGAAAAGCTCGCCAATGCGGTGAGTGTAAGCAATGTGTTTTTGGCGGATCTTTAGAAGTGTTTTCTTATTGCTTAGGTAAAAATCCGGATGCTTAGATGTATTACCTGTCACGATAACTGTTTTGTCATCTGCCAGTGCAATAGCTTTGTCAAAGGTGTCTAGTAATCCTTTTAGACCATTTGGTCCGTGTGACGTGAGCCAATGTGCTTTGTAACCGTCACTCATAAACAGCACGTTGCTGGTTTCGAAAAACACATCAATATGATTCAACTGATGGGCTGACGAATGGTAGATTTTAACCGTTTCATTTCCGAACTGCATGGTCAATTGCTCGTTTACCAACAGTTCGGAATAAGCCTTTTCGTAACGCATGTTTTCATGTGAAATGATTGTAGCTCCACGCTCTGCAAAATAGCGATTTGCATGGTGATTGTAGGGGTCGGAGTCAATATTAATCACATATCGAACTGGCTTATCCGTAATTAGTTTTAGCTGGTGTTCAAGCGCTGGAGCACTTTTAGTCATTAATGTTCCAACAAGTAACACGCCCTTTTCCGTGATTAAAACACCTGCATTGCCATTGTTATCACCATTCCAGAGTTCCGTTAACACGTAAACTCTGTCATTTATCTTGTTTACCGCATATTGTGGAGCGGCATCTTCATTAGCCTGAGTCATTGCGATGACTAAAAAGGCGAAGACAGGCCATAAACGGTTCAACATTTGTGTGCATCCTTATGTTATTTGCGCTGTGTGAAAAACAACCAAAAATGCAACTTACTATTTAAAAAGTTACAGTTCAAGCGTTCCACAACAAGAGAAAATAAATAAGGTGTAACAAAGTGTTAGATGATCTAGATGACTATTTGTGAAGATAGTCTTTGGCACATTTTCCAACAAAGCGCCTTCCGGGGTTTTCACCCTCAATCCATTCATTTACCGAGAACAACTCGAACAGGCCAACTTTAATAAGTGTTGGCACAGCAAGCCGAAGTTCTTCTTCAACCTGACCGCGCTCACCTCGATTGTACAGTGCAACATTGTGAAGCATCGTTGCGACCGTTCCGGTTTGAACGTGAGTACCATCTTTTAATATCACCGATGGAAGTACTTCTCCGTCCTTCACCACTTTTAAATTCACGCAAGCCAATTGTTCATTGTTTTCTATCAACTGAGTCATGTTCAATTCCTTTTGAGTCAATCTATTTTCACGTAATAACAGAGAATTAGAGCAAAGTTAGCAGCCACAACACCGTGCCCGCGGTGCCCCATAAAAAGACTGGGAGCAACTTTTTCTTGTTTGGTAGTAGCAACCAAAGACCCGACAAACAGAAAATAACGATGATAACGGCCATCACGTCCAGCATCCAGTTCCACAACTTGGGTGTGTGTCTACCTTTATGCCAATCGTTTAATTTTGCCATCCAACCATAGTCAATATGGGTCGCAACAACCTCTTTTGTTTCTCCGTCAATTTCAAGTTGCCACTGCTCTCCGGCGAGCTGAGCATCAATCAACCATAATCCCTCATCTTGCTCGATGGTCGCATCAGCAAAAGCAAAATTGGTTTTCGCTTCAACACTGGCTTGAATATTCGCTTTATTTAACGTGTCTTCGACACTCGATATTGTCCATGTATGTTTGGTGATAACTGGCTCACCGACCCAATTCGCATGGTTTAGTGTAATGCCCGTAATTGCAAAGAAACACAAGACAAACAGCATCAACACGGCGGTATAAATGTGAATACTGCGCGCTAACTTAACCGCCTGACTGTTTGCCTTTACTGGCCAAATAGCATGCTTAACCTTCATAACGCATCAACTGTTCTAGGTTTTTAATGTTCGCACGAAGTTCATGACGCTGAGGGTTGTGTTTTAACACTTGTCGAAGTAGCGCTACCGCTTTGGCGTAGTCTTTTCCATCAATGTAAAGTTGAGCTTGCCCCAACAGCGCGGCTTCTTTAACTTCTTCAATAGCACTGGCACGCTGATAATAAACAACGGCATCCACACGATTGCCCGCTTCACGATATAAATTAGCAAGCAATAGCAAGCCATTTCCATCACTCGGCGACGACGATAATCCATCTAGTAATAGCTTTTCCGCTTTTGAAACTTGTTTTGTCGCTAATTCGTGTTTTGCTTTCGCGAGCCACATTGCTGATGACGCTTTGCTCAGTTTACGTTTTTCACTCAAAGTAAATAAGTCCTGCAAGGCACTCCATTTCTCTTGAGACGCAAACCACGCGGCCAATTGCACCACATCATGCTCTGCTTTTGCCGTGTCTTTTTTGTCCGTTTGACTAAGTGCAGAATCAAGTGCCGTCAGACCCGCTTGCGTACTGCCATATTGAATGTGTAATTTTGCGAGTAGCAACAAATTGTCCGCGTTGTAGCTCGTCGACTTTTGCATTTTGGCCAATCGCATCGCTACGTCCAAGCGATGTAACGCTTTTTCGAATTGCTGCTGATTCAATTCTAAGAATGCGGCTTGTAACCACCACTGCACATTGTCCGTATCTTGATTGATTAGTTCCGTTAGTAGAGACTCCTGCCTCGCTGTAGGCATGGGCTTGAGTTAGCGCATGTGCCAAACCTTGTTTCCACTGCGCGTTGGTCGGTTCTAAAAAAAGCGCCTGACGGTAACCGGCTATCGCACTCCAAGGCCCATATTGCTGTAAATTTAAAAACGCCAGTTGCCCATATAGCGCAGCTTCGTTTGCACCTAAACTTAACGCTGTTTGGATTGGTGCTCTTGCCTCGTTTGGTTGCTTATTTAAAATGTAGGCAAGCGCTAAACTACGCTGTGCGCTGACCAATTCCGGCGCTTTCGATACGGCTGCGCTCAGCACCTTAATGGCGTCTGGGTAACGTTTTAACGTAAGTAGAACCTGTCCTTGTAACTGCAAAAGGGCTGGGCTGTCTTTTTCAATGACTCGACCTGAAAATGCCTCTGCCACTTTTGCGTACTGTTGTTTTTCGAGTAGCGGCTTTAGATCAGTCATAAATGCCGCTTCATGAGGTGCAACGGTCAAACTTTGTTGTTTGTCTCGATAAGTAAAAACAGGAACAGACACTGAAGGGGCTTCTAACAACAATTCCGAGCGACTGTAATCAATACCTGCAAAAGCGCTTGGCACAGCACTAAACAGACCGAGAGATAACCAGATAAAAGAAAACTTAACCATCTAAATTCTTACTATTGAGTTAATTCAATTGGCCAGACGAAACGCGCTCTGACCGCTTGTTGATTTTGTTTTGGGGCCGTAAATCGACTTTGTTTCACCAACTTGTCAATTTGTGGCTTCAGTTCAGGGTACGGATTGCTTACAACACTCACCAGTGTTACAGCCCCCTGCTCGTCTATCACTACATCCAGCTTAACCAGAACCGTTTTAACGCCCTGGTTTACCAATGACTTAGGAAACACCACGCGTAAAGGCGTCAGCAGGCTCGGCAGCCCATCCAGTGAATCTAGATTCACAGCTTGCCAATCGACTTCTACGTCCTGCCACTGAGGATCTGTAATACTCAGTTGAGGTGTTTCAATGGTGACGTCCAACGAAGGCGCAGTTAAATCAAGCGTGATAGGCAAACTTGCGCCCGCGCCAGGTACTGCCAGTGCCAACATTTGCGATTGCTGCGGTTGCTCTGCTGCAGGTGGAGGCGGTGGTGGCGGTGGAAGTGGCAAAGCCAGTTCCACTTCTCGAACGGTATAGGTTGGTTCCACTTCACTTTGCAGTAATTGGACTCCTTTGAGCAGCATCATCAAGGCAGCCACTAAAACCAAACTGGCGGCAACCGCCCGTTGCTGTACTTGCTTACTTACGTTTGATTTCATCAATGCGCGCCTACTGCTTTGTTGCGATACTAACGGCAGCGGCTCCAGCCAATTTGGCCTCATCCATCACCTGAACAAGCAGTGACGTCGGGACCGTTTTATCAACTTGCAACAGCACCGGCTTATCATCTTGTGTCAGCAATGGTTGTAACGTAGCCCGTACCCCCGCGACACCAATGTTTGCACCGTCGTAAAACACCTGACCCTGCGCGGTAATACCAAGTAAGATAACTCGACTTGGTATCTGACTCGCTGTCATGGATTGAGGTTTATCGACCTCAACCCCTGTTTCACGCACAAATACAGTAGTAACTATAAAGAAAATCAGCAGAATAAATACAACGTCGATTAACGGCGACATATCAATGCCTTTATCCTGCGATTCTAAACGATGTTGGAGCCGGCTTTGCATCAGTTCAAGGCTCCGCTTGATTTAGGCTTTTGTGAACCGAGTAACCAACCAGGGATAGCCAAAAGTAAACCGAGTTCTGTTGTATACAAGGCATCCGCAATACCTGCGGTTAAACTGGCGCTGTCTGCCCCTAACCCTAAAGATAATGCATTGAAAGATTGTAATAATCCCACAATCGTACCGAGTAGACCAAGTAGCGGCAACGCAGCCGTCAGGACTTGTGCGGTATCAAGCCCCAACATCACTTTTGGGCAAACTTGTTCACTGAATAAACACACAAAGCTGTAATAGTAACTTGCCGCCGCCACAGCAAACATAAACCAGCATAGTGGATTTGTTAGGATCTCATTCATGCGGCCTCCTTCGCGGTGTTTTCAGCATTCACTACTTGCTGGCTGAGCGACAACGCGATGCTTTCTAATTGGTGGTAGTAACTTTTCACTTTACGATTTAGTAAGGCATGACAAATCAATGCAGGGATCGCAACCACAAGGCCAAGCTCTGTTGTGATCAACGCTTGTGAAATGCCGCCTGAAACAACTTGAGGGTCACCCGCTCCAAACAACGTCATCATTTTAAAGGTGTCTATCATGCCAGAAACAGTACCCAGTAGACCAAGTAATGGCGCAACGGATGCTGTAATCGCGATAGCACCGACATAACGTTCTAATTTCTCTCGCGCGGCTAACAAAGTGTTGTATAACTCGTCGTCGCGCTGCTGACCAGGGGCAAACTGATGCCACACGTGTAAAAGTTGACCCGCGATGCCCATCCCAGCAAATCGTTCAGGAGAGGATTGCAATACACGAAGTCCTGCAACACTTGGCAGACTAGGAAGTCGCCACAATTGCAGCGCTTTGTATGCCGCGATACACAACGCGAACAGTGCAAATAGCACAATTGGGATAACCCACACACCACCTTTTGTTAGGTGTTGATAAACGGTTTCTTTGGTTTGCGCTTGCAATAGGAACTCGGCTTTGGCTTGGATCGAATACTAGCTGAGCATTTTTTTCACCCCGCCAGGACGCTGATTGCGTGTCTGAATAGCCATATTCAGCGCGCCACGTGTTGTCGACGAACGACGCCAGTCCAACCTCACCGGAATGTTGGTAAAGTTTTACAGGACCCAAATCTAGAATGTGCCCCGGCTCAATTTTACCATCTGTAAGTACTAAAGACTGAGATTGCCATTGTGGTGCCAAACTCGCAGCCATGTGTTTGGCAACAACATTAAGTGCGTCTAACTGCGCTTCAAAATCAGAGCCTGTATCGACTTTAACATCACGTGCAAAAGTAGAGAGCATATGCTGCTGGTACTGAGCTTGCTCTTTCCACGTTTGTAAACGTTTTTCCAGCGTACTCAAACTTAAATTTTGTTCGTCTAACACGCGCTGAGCAACCGCAGCCTGTTCACGCAACTTTTCGACTGCTTGAGATTGCTTAAATAACGCTTTTCCAAGTTGACGACGTTCCGCTCGAATTTGCTCTGTTGTTTTAGCAAGCGCTTGCTGACTTTTTTGAATATCGTTTATTAGACTTTGCTCGGTAGATGCTGCATTCACATCCAAACTCGCAAACACGCCGGAAAAAGCCAAAAGTACGGGTAATGCAAAACTAAGCTTAACCATTTGAAGGGCCTCCTAACGTCGGTGTCGCAACGTAAGGCAACTGGATAAGAGACGCCGGCTGCTGTTTGCGATACATTGCAATCGCACTTACAAGTGCTGCGGTATCTAAGTCATTCACGGCAGTCCAAACCCATGATGTTCCCTTAGGCGCACCTACCCCAGTGGTTTTTCCATCTTTACTAATAAACCACGCTTGGCTTACGCCAACATAAAGCTGATCCACCATAAACTCTTCGCCATTGAGCTGAATCGGCGCTTCATGTACCACTATGCGTTTTTGAAAATCTGCCCACTGTTGATAAAGCGCAAGTACATCCTGTAACTGATTGGCATCCGTTTGTGCACTGATGTCTCCTTGCCATTTAAGCAACGTCTCATTCCACGCGTTTTGCAGTACTGGCGGTAAACGAGAAACAATTTGACTCAATTGTTTACGATGGAATTTCAACGCGGATTGCAATTCGAATTGTTGCTTTTCAAGACGTTGCTGTTCACTGGCCAACGACTCACGCTTCTGAGCGACTTCCGATTGCCCCCCTTGCTTCGAGGAAACATTCCGATTTAATGTTTCAAACTCTTGTTGAAGCAATTGCAACTGTTGTTCTAGCAGTGGTTTTTCCGCCGCCCATTCGCTTTCAACTCGCTGTTGCTGCGCACTTAATTGCAACCACTTCTCAACTAAATTTGGCATGCTTTCAGCTTGGTTATTGGCTTTAACCGACAATACTGGCATAGCCAGTATTGTCGTCACGATTAGTATCGCTTTTTTACTTTTCCCCATCCCTTTCATTGCGTTAGTTCACCTGCACTTCTAAGGCAAGACCCAGTGAACTGCGAAGGAATTTGGCTTCTGCATCGTTCTCAAGCTCTTCAGATACACCCGCTTTAACCCAATAGCGACCAGCATCATCTAACGTTACACTCAGCTTACCCGCCTCATCCGTGGTAAACGTCCATGATTGTGGCTGGTCAAGATACGCGCCACCTTCTTTCACAAACGTCACTTCAAGTTGGCTTGCCGCCTTGCCTTGATTGAAAAATTGCAGTTCAAACGCTTCTTCTGCAACGATATCCGCAGGCAAGGTTAACGCTTTAACATCCAAATAATTCGCGGCTACATCCATTGATGCTGTTGGTGCTCCAACGGTCAAAAAGCTCACTAAACGAGTGAACGTGCGCGTTGGTGGACGTTTACTTTTCGTGCCTGGCTTTGGTTTACGAACGGTTGGACCAAATTCAGCAACTAGCTTATGAGTGCCTTCATGCTGAAGCTCAACAAGCACGTTGCTTTTTAAACTATTCAGCTCCGTGACCTCTAATGTGTGCACTGTATTTTTTGCGTCAATCAGTTTTACAGCATCTGGTTTCAATGCGCGTTCAATTTCAAAGGGATGCTCACCAAGCGCGATATCTACATCAACAAATTGAGCACGCTCCTCCTTTGGAAGATTAAAAACTGAAGGCTTAAACCACATCGTGTGGGCAGCTGCGGTAGTCGACATCAATGCAAGTGCAGCAACAAGGATAGATTTTTTCATGAGGACTCCTAAGACTTAACAACAAACGAAATAGCGGCTAGCTCATGCGAACCTTGTACTGATTTGGCATCTTTGCCGTATTGGAAAGGTAAACATTGAATTTCACGCCCACCTTTTTCACGTGCAGCTTCAACGCACAAACTGTAGCGACCTTGTGCCAACACTTCATTGTTATCCGATAGCCCATTCCATAGGATCTGATGTTGACCTGAGTACTTTGTTGCACCAGTAAAGCCATCAAGCACCGTTTCATTCGCGCGAAGCACTCGGCGGTAATATCGTTTAAGATCAGGCAACCATTTGTCTTTTTGTTTCCAAAGCGCTAGGTTTTTCAATACTTGCTTGCTGTCATCTTCAATCCAGATAGCCACGTATGGGCGGTGATACTGGCCTTCACTAATAACAGGCAACTCGACATTCAATTCATATTCAACGGCAGTTGCATTTGCCGCGGCACTCGCGACAAGTCCCAAAAATGTAAACGCTTTAATTACCTTCATATCGTTATTATTCAGTCTAATAGGATGATGGTCAGAATTATGCCCTGTATAAAATAATAGTTCAAGCGATAATTATTCTCATTTACATTGGTATTTATGTTTGCTAGAGTTCGCTCCGATTTTAACAATAATGCCGTTATCAATTTGACGGCGCGCTCGAATAATTGGAGTCAAAATGTCTAATTCTGTTTCTTCAAAAGGTAAATTGGTGAAGTTAGCACCGATGTTACCATTGGCTGTTGCAGGTGTAGTTAGCACCGCTCATGCGACTGAAATTAAAGAACTTGCAGTGTCAAAAGCAAAAGCTGAACAGCAGCAGAGTTACCAAGCTACGCAATCTACAAACCACAAAAACACACAATCACTTGCTGAAACGCCTAAAACAGTCAGCGTGATCACGCAATCTCTTATGCAAGACCAAGGTGTTGACAGCCTACGTGACGCGCTTCGCAACGTTGCAGGTATTTCTCTTGCGGCTGGTGAAGGTGGTGCGCCAACAGGTGATAGCCTGTCTATTCGTGGTTTCAGTGCAAGCACAGACATCTTTATCGATGGCATCCGTGATGTTGCTGGCTACTATCGTGACACGTACAATTTAGAAGCGGTTGAAGTAAGCAAAGGCCCAAGTTCTGCGCAAGCTGGCAGAGGTTCAACTGGTGGTAGCATTAACCTTGCAACCAAAGGGGCTAAACTAGACAACTTCAACGAAGTTTCAGCGCGTCTTGGTAGCGAAAGTGATTACCGTGCAACTATCGATTCAAACGTTCAAATTAATGACACAAGTGCAGTGCGCGTAAACGCGGTCATCGACGATGCTGACGTGTCAGGCCGTGATTTTGTTAATAACAGCAAACATGCTATCGCCCTTTCAGCAGCTACGGGCCTTGGCACAGATACACGTTTCCAAATCAATGGTGAATACCAATCACAGGACAACCTGCCAGATTATGGTTTACCATGGGTACCAACGGGTACTGATGAAAAGCCGTTAATTGACGCACTTAAATCGCAAGAAAACAGCGCGCCAAACGTACCTTTCTCTAACTTCTACGGTAGCGTTGACCGTGACTACGAAGAAATTGATGCGCACTCTATCACCGCGAAATTCGAGCACGACTTGTCTGCAAACACAACGGTTCGCGTACAAGGCCGTGTCGGCTCTGTTGAGCGTGAGTCGATTGTTTCGGCACCACGTTTTAAAGATGCGTCAAAATCTGCAGAAATTCGTCTAGATACACAAAAAACACGTGATACCAAGGACAGCCTAACCGCAATCCAAGCAGACCTTTCGGGCCGCTATTTTGTTGGTTCTATACAACATGACTTGGTTGCTGGTGTTGAATATTCAAAAGAAAGCTTCAAGCGCTGGAATTTAGTCAGCGAAACTGACAACTACAAGAACGACAAAGTAACAATTGATCTGTTTAATCCAGTTCAAGTTGACTTTACAGGCAGCTACACTCGCGCGCCTGGCAGTACGTTAGCGGAAGGTGTGACAAAGGCGGCGTACGTTTTCGATACCATTACACTTAATGAGCAATGGCAACTGACTGGTGGCCTTCGTTTAGATCACTTTGATGTTGATTATCAATACGATTATGACGACCCATCGCTTTCAGTATCAAAAACAGAAAGTGAACTGAGCTGGAATGCTGCAGCCCTTTACAAGCTAAACGCTGAATCTAACCTGTATTTTGCGATGGGCAATAGCTTCAACCCGTCTGCGGAAGGTTTAACTATCCGTACAGGTCGTGGCCTTGAAGATCTTGACCCTGAAGAAACACGCGACGCTGAATTCGGTATCAAACAACAATGGTTTGATGGTGATTTAAGCACTCACGTTGCACTTTTCCGTGTTGAGAAAGACAATGCTCGTACACGTGAACTAGATGACACATATACCTTAAATGGCGGTCAACGCGTTCAAGGTATTGAATTTAGCGCGATGGGTCAGGTTAACCGTGACTTTAACATCGTGACTTCATTTAGCTTCCAAGACAGCGAAGTGTTGTCTGCAAGCGAGCGTGAGATTGCAACGGTTGGTTCTGAATTAGCTCGTACGCCTAAGTTCTCAAGCTCAGTTTGGGGTCGCTACCAAATTTCTGAGAAACTTGCGGTTGGCTTGGGTGCAAACTATGTAGGCAAACGTTACAACAGTGCTGATGCAAACACGCGCAAAGAAGCGGATGCCTATACACTTCTTAACTTGATGGTAACCTATCAAGTAAACAAAGACTTAGGTGTACAATTCAACGCAACAAACCTAACAGACAAAGAATACATTGAACAACTTGGTGGTGGCCACTTTGTACCTGGCGAAGGCCGTTACATGGGTCTATCAGCGAACTATAAGTTCTAATCGCTGTACTGGGGTAAAAGCATGTCTTTTACCCCAATTAAATCTAGAATGTTGAGGAGTAGTAATGTTACTTAAAATCCCTGGTGTTTTGACCAAAGAACAAGTCGCCCAGTGTAAAGCAAAGCTGGAAGACGCTGAGTGGCTAGACGGAAACGTCACTGCTGGCTATCAATCAAGCCAAGCAAAAAACAACTTACAACTACCTGAGCAATCTGCAACGGCTATTGAAATTGGTGATGTCATTTTACGAGCGCTTGCACAAAACAATTTGTTTATGTCGGCGGCCCTCCCTTTAAAGATTTTCCCACCTCTTTTCAACTGCTATCAAGGTGGCCAAAATTTCGGTATTCACGTAGACAACGCGATACGCCAAGTGCCAGGGACCCCCGTCAAGGTGCGTACAGATTTGAGTATGACGGTGTTCTTTTCAGAACCCGAAGAATACCAAGGTGGCGAGCTTGTCATCGAAGATACCTACGGCGCACATTCAGTGAAACTCGCGGCGGGCGACATGGTGTTATACCCATCCACCAGTTTACACCGGGTTATGCCTGTGACTGCGGGCCGCCGACTAGCCTCATTTTTCTGGCTGCAGTCTATGGTGAGCAGCGACGAGAAGCGTACGATCTTATTTGACATGGACATGGCTATTCAGCAGCTCCGTACACAAGTACAAGATTCTCCTGAAATTGTAAAATTGACGGGTGTTTACCATAACTTATTGCGCCAGTGGGCCGTGACTTAACTTAAATCTCAACCCACTCGCCTTTCCTCTCCCTAGACGGTGGATGCAGAAATTCGACATCTGCCGTCAAACTTACTTCTATTTCGAGTTGCACGAGTTCGCGCGCTGGCTATGATTAAAAAACCCCTTCCTTTTCAGGATTTGGATTATGTTTTTAGTGCGATTGGTCTACGTCAGTACTTTTAGTAAAGATTTTCAAAGTCAGGACATTGAAGCAATTCTCAATGTATCTCGAGAAAACAACCTGAAGAAGTATGTCACCGGTATGTTGTGTTTTAACCGTAAGTATTTTTTACAATGTATTGAAGGTACGAGGCAGAGTGTTAACGAAACCTATAACCGCATTGTGACCGATCCTCGCCACCACAACTTAATCATATTGGACTACAAAGAAATTGCGGTGAGGGAATTTTCAGATTGGTCTATGGGTTACATCCCTGAATCAAAACTCACGAATGACATCAACATTAATTTTGGCGGCACCAGTATTTTTTCGCCTTATGACATGTCGGGAGAGAGTGCATTTATGATGATGCTTGCGCTGAAAAGTACGGTACCGGCATTATAAGCGGCAGAAACACATTGTATTTCTGCCGCCACAGATAGTCTGACGAAGATTTGTCGAGTCATTAAGTTATATCAATGAATGACATTGTTCGATAACTTGACCGAGGCTCCTTGTAGCAGAGTTTATGCTCCGACGCATTGACTTCAAACCACGTAACTAGCGCTGGACTGCTCGTGAAGTATGGTTGTGCTATTCCTTTGCTGCATTTTAAATAACCATTTTCAACATAACAGGTCGTGGTGCCGTCGGCTTGTATACCGAATACGGTATTCAACCCTTTAAGTTGGGTTTGATAACGCGCTGCATTATCTCCCACACAGGCCCAACTTAAATCAACGAATTGAGCGCACACCGTGGTGTTGTCTACTGCGTCCAGTTTGAGCACGTTGCTCAACGTTAAAATTGCTGAATTAATCTTCGTATTTTGACCAGCACACGAGGCAACGTCATCGCTATCCAACACACATGCATAATTACCTTTGGTAATAACCTGCCGCGGTGCAGTAAACACCTTAGCGAAGGTCAAAGCTTGATAACGGTCATCCTTACATTGGACGTTTCGCGCACTCCACGTACATTGATACACTTCGCCTTTTACCGTGTAATAGCTGCTTGTGTTAATGGATACGCTCGTCTCTACCTCGTTTTGATTTGCGTCTTTTGCTACTAGCTTGAATGAAGGCGCTAACGAATAACTGTCACTCACCGTGACTTTCGTTACGGCGCTAGTTGGGTTTTGGATAACATGTTTCGTGCTGTTCGTCACTTTCCATGTCCCATTGAATGGCAACACAACGTCTTTATCGAGTACCAGTCCGGTTAGGTAAAATGAACTACCTTGCAGATATTGCTCTTCAAGACCTGCGTAAGCCTTCAACTTGGACGTAGAAAGCTCTGCATTCAAATTGTGTCGAGACACGTTTGTGCCGGTTTTCAGCAAGGCAACAATGGGCACGGAAGATGCTCGCAGTGGTGAGTCAATGCGAGCAGTCACCGTGACGTAACGACCTTGTTGGTTTGCTTCAAGTACATTAAATGTATTTAGACTCGAGACTCGATTCAAGGGTAATTGAATCAACAAGATGGTTTGGGTCACTTAACGTGTAAACGTGTTCAACTTGTTCTTGAGGATAAATGTGCATCGTACTTGAGCTAGTTAGGGCAACCTGACTCGCTACAGCTGCATCGCCATAATACGTAATAGTGGTTTGTGCAGTTTGTGTTTGTCCTGATTTGAGTTTCGCTTTATAGGTAAAGAGATAAGGTAACGCCTCGGCATTCACACTTGGGAAAGTCACGTCCAATTTGCCTTTGCTGCTGACCACAAATTGTTGACCAATATTGCCAATTTCCCACTGAAACTCAGCAATCTCATCGAGGTTTATTTCAGTGACGGAAATCACCGCTTTATGCCCTGTCGCTGCTGTTTGTCTATCCGCTTTTAAAATAATCGGAGAGGCTGCCGTTGCGTTTTTCACTGTCACTTTCGTGGTATCCGACGCTTGCAATCCCGATTTGGTGGTCAATTTAAGCGACACATCAAAGGTGGTATCATTCTCCACGTCTGGCGCTTTAAACTTAAACTGCTTTGTCCCAATGCTGATGACTTCAGGTTCTGGTTTTGGTTGCCAGTCCCATTCAATAAACTCAATTTCTTCGTCTGTCACAACATTTGCAACCAGCTCCCCTTCTTGAGCTTCAATCACTTCAATTGGCTCGGGCAAATCGACCGTAATCGAATGAATAGATTCGGCTTTGACGGTTAGTTTTGTTTTGGCTTCATACAGTGCTTGGGTTGTGGACAAGGTAACGACAACATCAAAGTCGGCATCTTGGCTCAACGTTGGAGCGCGAAATTCTGCCGAAGTGGTGCCTGAATAATCTGAAAAATCGTTCACCTTTTGAAGTTCTCGTGGAGTAAAGCCCACAAACGACCAATCAACAGCGGTAATTGGATAGGGACTATCAAATTTGACTGGAATTTTAATCACATCGTTTTGCTTCACCGAATAGGCTGTGGCCAAGTCAAATAAGGCCACGTTGCTAGATGCCTTCGGAGTGACCGTAACAACATGCGTCTTCACCGTCGAATTGTTCGCGGAATCTGTCACGGTTAAAGTGAGCGTTACCGTTGTTAAGGTCTGAACGGCTGGCATTGATACTTCAGCTTGTGTATTGGTGACATTTGAAAAAACAACGCCCGCCAGACTGCTTGACCACTGAACCTGTAAAACGTCATTTTCTCTATCGTTAAGCTGAGTCCGTAACAAGAAATGCGACTCGGCTTGCACCTTAGTTTCGCCTTCAATCACAATCGTTGGAGCTTGATTTTTTGTGTCACCCGGAGAGACCGTACCTGAAGCGCCTCCCCCACCACCACAGGCGGTTAATGTAAGTATCAGACTAGCAATTAAGAGCTTACGCATAATTTATCCTTATCCATGCGAATGTTTCCAAATCAAATACTAGCTGAATATTGCTCTAAGAAACAAGCGAATAAAAGAAATATTCCAGTTAAAGAACAACCACGTAACCCTTTGTAATCATGAAAATTATTGTTAAAAACCAGACTTAAACCCGGCTGACAAAGTTTCGAAAAGCTGAATAAAAAATCAACACATTGAATTCGCACAAATTACTGGACGCGAAAAACGCAAGAATTAAGTTCGACTCCAGTGCAATAGTTTTAGATAATGTCGGGCCGATGGTCCGTTCAACCGCCTAGATTGGCATTTATTTATTGAGAACGTCCTAAATTTCTCAAAGAATAATGAATACAGAAGGTATAAATCACCATGACGCAGCTAGTTCTAATTAACCCAAAAAGCCCAACGAATGTCGGCGGAGTAATGCGCGCTGCGGGGGTGCTATGGAGCACAACGAGTTTGGTATACCGGAGAACGATACGGTTATGCACGGAAATTTGCGACGGACACCAAACAACGCGTAGATGAAATTCCACTCGAAGCCCTTGCGAGCCTAGCAGACATTAAGACTGCACAAACTCGTATCGTCGCTGTAGAACTCGTTGATGGAGCAACACCGCTGCCATTTTACGAACATCCTGAAAACGCCATTTATGTATTTGGCCCAGAAGATGGCTCATTAAAACAGGATGTCTTGTCGATTTGCGACGATGTTGTTTACATTCCTACCACTGGCTGTATGAATCTCGCCGCTACGGTGAATGTGGTGCTTTATGACCGCACAGCCAAGAGCCAACATACGGACTATTCACGTGAATTTATATTAAAAAATCGCGATACCAACAATCGAGTAAAAGTTAAATAACAAGTGGTTTTGGAAACAATAGCGTAAATTGGGCACCACCAAGATGAGAACGCCCGATAGAGCAAGTTGCACCATGCCAGTCGGCTATGCGCTTCACTATTGCAAGCCCTAGCCCAAAACCCTTTTTATCAGGGGAATGATTTGCGAGTCTAGAAAAGGGTTCAAATGCACGGTCATATTGAGCTTCATCAATACCATCACCATTGTCTTCAATTATCACTTCATACCCATTTGGTAACTGATTTAAGCTTAGCCAAACGATACCATTGCCGTACTTAACAGCATTGGACAGTAGATTCGAAAATAATCGTTCTAAATGTGTGCTTTCCCCTTTTATCCAGACTTCCTCCATTTCAATGTTGTCGGTAAACTTAATGTCGACTTGATTAACTTTGCTCACCGTTTGAGATAACAATGTTTTTAATTCCACAGGCGTACTTATCTCGTTTAGTACAACCTCCTCAAGTCGAGCATATTTCAACATTTCATCGATTAACGCTTCTATCTCAAGGATATTATTTTGTACCTCACTGAAGTGTTTATCTTTTGTGGTATTTTGCATCGCTAGCGCAAATTTCAACCTCGCCAATGGGGTTCGTAACTCATGAGAGACGGCGTTCACTAAGTATCGTTGATTTTCTATTAGCCCCGCCACTTTTGAAGTCAGTTTTTGAATTTCATGAGTGTGAGATGCGATAGCGCTAAAATGCACAGGGACATACTCAATATCCAGTTTACCTTCAGATAATTTTTGGGAAATTAACTTAACCTGATTTAGATCTTTCCATAAAGGTTTGAGCCACAATAGCAAAAAGCAAATTAGTGCAAAATATGACACCAGATTAAAGACTATTTTCATTTGAAAATCAGGTGCAGGTACATAATACGGACCAAGCTCATAAACGCGAAGTCCATCATTAGAAAAGAAGAAACTTACTTCTTCGCCCGAAAACAGTTCGATAATATCTCCTTTAATCAATCTATCTCGCTGGTCTTCCAACCAAGCAAAATGTTCGATTGGATAACTATCAATTTCCGCGTGATTGCCAACAGACAATTTTTCTTTTGTCACTTTGACCATTTGTCGAGCAACACTCAGAGTATCGTTATCGCCTTGGAGTTTATTCCAAGCAAATTCACTCGCTGTATTAATAACGAAAATACTTACAAAAACAACAGTCAACAAACTGACAAAAAGACGCATCATAGCGTAACATTTTCCCACGCTGTTGTTGTGCACATGTAGCCTTTCCCCCACACGGTCACTAAACGCTGTGGGTTCGTTAAATTATCACCGAGCTTTCTACGTAATTTGCAAACCCGAATGTCGATACTTCGGTCTAGTCCATCATATTCTCGACCAAGCACCCTCATGTATATGTCATCGCGTTTTAGTACTTGTCCCGCGTTACTCGCAAGAAGCCACAATAAATCATATTCTTGAGTGGTTAACTCGATGTTGGTATCACCCAAATAAACTTGCCTTGCCTGATGTACAAGTCGAAGTACGCCAAGCTCAATCACTGACGTATCAGACTGAGCCGTATGCGCTCTTCTCAAAAGTGCCCCAACGCGAGCCAAGAGAACATAAGGTTCAGCTGGCTTCACAACGTAATCATCTCCTCCAAGTTCTAGCCCTTTGACTTGATCAAAATTGTTATCTTTTGCGGTCAAAAACAAAACAGGGCCTGAATAGTTAGGTCGAATATGTTTACAAACGGTAAAACCATCTATATCTGGTAGCATTACGTCGAGAATAACTAATTCCGGTTGCATCCGAATAATTTGATTAATAGCGGCATTGCCATTATCTACAGTCCGTACTTCGTGCCCATTTTCTTTCAGAAAGTCAGAAGTTAATGATGCCAAACGGTGATCATCTTCAACGAGTAATATTTTAGCCACTAGAAAATACTCCAATCGTTTTTTAGTTTGCGCCTAAACTTTCTGCTAGTTGCGGAGACTACACGCAATTTTTCCGTTTTTATCGTATTTCCTTGTTTACTTTTCAACGCAACCAAATCATTGTTAGAAAAAGTGATATCAAAACTTTCTTTAATTCTCGATACGGTATACCAGCATTTCATAGGCACCTCCTCGAGAAACAAACAATAACTGCCTTCTTGATTAAAATCCCATTCTACGGAGACTTGCATTGAACACGTCACTTTCTGCTCTGGAACAATGCAGATTCTCGGCGTTAAGAAAGAAGAGGCTTTTGATACCTCATTTGCATCCACACAACCGCAAAATAAGAAAAGTAGTACCATTACTAAATTAAAATTCATAAACCGCAGAAATAAAGTAGTCAAACGTAGATGATTGGTGAACAAGCGGACTTCTGTACATTTCGCGACTGAGTTTTTGATAACGTATAAACATGTTAAACCGCCATTTTTCGTTAATCGGTCTCGTGTAACTCCCCCCAAAATGGTGAGACAACCCGCCATTTAACTCTATAAAATCATCATTATAATCCGTGTCTTTTTGACCTATTCCATAATAGTAATCATTTAATCCGCTGCTTGAATAATCGAACCCTACGCCAAGACCAAGGGCGTCATCACTAAAAATGACTGAACTAAAATATTTCGTAAAATCAGCACCTACATGATATCCCTTATAAACGTTGGAAATGTCATACAGCCAATTCACTCTCAACTTCATGGATTGAGACAAATAAAAGTTACTGACAAGCCCTGCATCTAATGCAAAACTTCGACTGCCCACCGTATCAACTGATGGTGGCAGGTCTCGTTTTGGATCAAAGTACACTGAGTTAATGAGTACTCCATCAATGCCTAAAAACAGGTTTGATGGATGGAATTGATGAAAAAGTGATGCTTGTTTGTTGGGTGTTGAAACCACACTTACGTCGTATTTTTCATCGTTTATAAAGGTATATCCGATTTCTGTATTTTCGATGTACCAAGATTCAGCGTAGTAGCTAAAATTGGGTATGACAACAAGTGGAAAATCTTCACCACCGTTTAGAGGATTGTCTAGCCGCCCGTACCCGAGAGCAAGATTGAACTTCCATTCACCTACGCGCTGACAAGAGGGACTGTTTTCGTCACATTCCAATTCTCTAGCAGAGGCTTGACTTATCAATAAGCCAAACACAAGCAACAAAAGTCTTTTCACAGTCTTCCCCTTGATTATAATTTGCCAAAACTACCCCACTGCATGGTCAGATAAAAAGACTTAACAACACAATATAACAAATAAAGTTCAGACCCATAGCTTGGTACACTAATCAGAATAATAAAACTCCCTGCGTGTATTTAAAATTTATCAAGTAAATAAGTCCGTTGATTTCGACTCTAGTTTGAATCCCTGCTTAGTTTTTTCGTTTCCAGACATTTAGTAAAAGAGAGACTCGTGCTAATTTCAATTAAAAATCAATGTTTAAGTAACAAACAATGAATTCAATATTACTGCTAGAGCTGCCTTCTCGAATATTTATTTACTTGGTTATATTTCAAACTCATCAAAAAGCTCAATTTGCGCATTGAAACGCTGTGCAATTTCGCTCACCCATTTAGTCACGCAGTAACTCATCGCCAGCTCTAAAGCTTGGAAACTATCGACTCCACAAGCATAGTCATGGATTTTTTCGTTTTGAAATATAACTTGAATTGGACAACGCCAGTCAAGGCCTACAACCGTTTCAACATCTTGAACAGGTAAGCCAACGCACACGGTGAGTTTCCAATTTTGAGTCCGCGTTTTCAGTATGTACTGACGCTCCGCAATCTTTTCCGAGAACGATAAATTGATTGGTGGCAACGACATAATGAACATCCCTAATTTCCATCAAATAAATTTACCTTTATTAGATACAACTGCATACAAAATAAAAAGGCCGTTTCTGTTGTGAATTGTTATTCGATAACGATAAAAACAACATTTGAAAACAATGTCTGTACAGAAAAAAACCACCTCAACGTATTACCATGCACACATCATTTATCGACAGAGGTATTCAAAATGAGACACTTTTTAACCCTATCAGCACTTACTCTAGTTTTATTATCAGGATGTGGTGGCACAAGCGACTCAAAAGTCACGCCTGTCGTCAGTGAAAAAGAAGTGCACCTAATTAAACCAGAAGATCTAAAGGGACATTTAGCTACACTGATGCAGCAATACGTGCAGGTGGGCCTAAGTGTTGAAGGAAAAGAATACACCTATCTGCAATTGCTATCAGCAGATGAGGAAACCGGAATAATCAATCTAAAATTCAGCGAAGGTATCGTGCAAATTGCGCTCGCTGACGATGAAATAAAAGAAATGGCGTTAATACTCGGTCAGTTCAAAGAGCCTAAGAAATGGAATTATGTGGAGCAAAGCGAGTTCGAGACGACACAAATACTTAAATTCAGAGACGGTATCTCGACAGATTTAAACGAAGATACTGTCGCATTTGAAGCCAACTTGGCAGACTCGAACACAAGTGAACTTTACACTGTAACGTTAAGATTCAATGACTCAATAACTGAAGCTGGCAATGCAACGCTTGAACTAGAAGGTGATACCGTTAAGGTAGCTGGTACACTTGGTTGGAAAACCTATGTAGATTTAGAAAATTTGCTAGCAGATAACCCTAACACTACTCGTTTTGAGTTAGTAAACGTGTCAGGTTCAGTCGATGATTCCGTGAATATGCACACAGGCCGCTTAATCCGACAACATAAACTTGAAACCTATATTGCGAATGGCAACCAAGCGTATTCTGGTGGTGTAGACCTCTTTGCTGCAGGCACTAAACGAACAGCTGAAACTAACGCAATCCTTGGCGTACATTCTTGGTGCTGCTCTGTTGATGGTAAGCCAGCGAATAAGCTCCCGGAAAATCACCCTGAACATGGTGCGCAACTAACCTATTTCCGCGAGATGTTAGGTAAAACGAAAGGACCTGAATTTTACTTTTTTACCATTAATGCAGCAAATCCTGACGAAATTCACAAAATGACTCGCGCGGAAATGGAGAAATACTCGCTCGTTTCACAATAATAAGTTCTTATGTGTGCTTTTTAATCAAACTAGGGAATGAGGAACTAAAAAGCACACCCCCTTAATAAATTTAATCTCCTATGAAAATTCAATACCTGAACACCGATTTAATTTTAAAATCCCCCAATGATTTAACGCCTATCGTTAATGCATTCGCTCACAATGTCATTGTATTGCACAATGATAAACGATCCGGATACTACTACACGGTATTCGAGAGCATAGATGAGAACCTGAGACATCCAAATTCCGTTATTACGCATTTTGCGCAACTCGTTGATTCACTGAATCCAGATGAGCGTAGACTATGGAATGAATGCTATTCAAAGACCTTTGACATTGGTTATGAAGGCGGTACAGCGCATCAAAGTTATACGGACGAAATACGAGCAGATACACTTGTTTCTGCAGCGCACATTGGTGCTGGTATTGCGGTAACGGTTTACCCTATGTGCAAAGATTTTCTGGAAATCATCGAGATGCAAAGTGCATCATGAACACGCTTTACGCAATCATCTAAATAGCGAAATGTAATCTGCGATTCAACTCGTTTTCATATTATGGATGAGGCATTCGACGTTTGGTCATCGAGCATTCCTTGCAAATCTATCGAATGCCTCAAAATAGCGGATTAAGAATGTTGCGCTGAAGACGTGAGCGCTGTGTCTTGCGTGTCTGCTTCTGCTTTTGCTTTTTTACGGCGTAAGAGGAAATAGAACACCGGCGTTAGAATTAAACCAAATACGGTTACCCCTATCATTCCAGAAAACACTGCAATACCCATGGCCTGACGCATTTCGGCACCTGCTCCTGTCGATGTAACCATCGGCAGTACACCCATAATAAAGGCAATAGACGTCATTAATATTGGACGCAGACGTAAGCGGCTCGCTTCTTTAATCGCATTGAGCGTGGACATGCCTTTGTCTTCAAGCTCTTTGGCAAACTCAACAATAAGGATGGCGTTTTTCGTTGCAAGGCCCACCAAGACAATGAAACCAATTTGCGTGAAAATGTTGTTGTCACCACCATACATAATAACCCCTGTCATCGCAGACAACAGTGTCATGGGCACGATGAGAATAATCGCAAGCGGTAACGACAAACTTTCATATTGCGCAGCCAACACCATGAACACCAACACGACAACTAACGGGAACACGAGTAACGAGGTATTGCCGGCTAGAATCTGTTGATACGTTAATTCAGTCCACTCGTAACTCATACCAAGTGGTAACGTCTCGTCTAAGATTTTCTCAATGGCTGCACGCGCTTGACCTGAACTGAATCCTGGCGCAGGCGCACCATTCACTTCCGCGGTTGGATACGCATTGTAATGCATCACTCGGTCAGGTCCTGCCGCATGCTTCACAGAAAGGAAAGCGCCCAGTGGTACCATTTCACCAAATTCGTTACGTACTTTTATCTGGCGGATCTGCTCCGGCTCTTGACGGAAAGACTCCTCGGCTTGCACGTTCACCTGATAAGTACGACCGAAGCGGTTAAAATCGTTCACGTACAGCGAACCCAAATACGCTTGCATTGTGTCGAAAATTGTATCGACGTCAACACCTTGACTCATCGCTTTCGTGCGATCCAAATCAACATCAAGTTGAGGCACATTGACTTGGAAACTTGAAAAGTTGCCCGTCAGCTCTGGCGCTGCCCATGCTTTTCCAACCACTTGCTGAGTCACTTGATACAGCGTTTCAAAACCTAAGCCTGCTTTATCTTGAATCTGTAATCGGAATCCACCAATCGTCCCTAAGCCTTGTACTGGTGGCGGTGGGAATATCGCAACAAATGCCCCTTGAATTGCACCAAACTGCTGATTAAGTTGTGCAGCGATTGCCCCCGCAGAAAGCTCTGGTGATTGTCGCTCAGCGAACGATTTCAAACGAACAAACACAATGCCGCTGCTTGGACTGTTAGTAAAGCCATTGATGTTGAGACCAGGAAACGCTACCGCGTGTTCAACCCCCGGGTGTTTCAACATAATGTCTGACATCTGGCGAATTACTTCTTCGGTTCTGTCTAATGATGCAGCATCTGGTAGTTGAGCAAACGACACTAAATACTCTTTATCTTGCCCTGGTACATAGCCTGTCGGCGTTGATGAGAATTGGTGATATGTCAAACCAATGAGTCCAGCATACAACACCACGATGATACCGCTCATACGGACAAGTTTACCGACACCTTTGGTGTAACTCGACGCACCACGATCAAACAAACGATTGAACGGTGCAAAGAGCCAACGACCAAACGCTTTGTCCATAAACTTAGTAAGCCAATCTTTCGGTGCATTTGGTGACTTTAGCAATAACGCGGACAATGCAGGACTCAGCGTTAATGAATTTATTGCAGAGATCACCGTCGATATGGTGATTGTCAGGGCGAACTGTTTGTAGAATTGACCCGTTAATCCCGACATAAATGCGGTTGGAATAAATACCGCACCAAGCACAAGTGTCGTTGCCACAATAGGCCCAGTCACTTCCTGCATAGCACGCTTTGTTGCCTCAATTGGCGTAAGCCCTTCATGAATATTACGCTCTACGTTCTCAACAACAACGATGGCGTCATCAACAACAATACCAATCGCCAGCACCAGACCAAAAAGGGACAACGCATTGAGTGAAAATCCCATCATGTGCATAAACGCAAACGTGCCGACAAGTGAAATAGGCACAGCCACCAGAGGGATAACAGACGCACGCCAGTTTTGTAAAAACAACACAACGACGAGTACAACCAGTAAAATGGCTTCAAACAAGGTATTTACAACCGCTTTAATCGAGCCACGCACAAACACCGTTGGGTCATAAACAATGCTGTAATCCACGCCTTCAGGGAACGACTTCTTCAATTCAGCCATTTTCGCACGAACGTCATCCGAGATTTGGATAGCGTTAGAGCCTGGAGCTTGGAAAACTGGTAACGCAACGGCGGGTTGATTGTCGAGCAATGACCGCAGCGCATAGGTGCTAGCACCAAGTTCAATTCGCGCCACGTCACGCAGACGCGTTACCGCCCCATTTTCACCCACTTTGATGATGATGTCCGCGAACTCGTTTTCATCCGCTAAACGTCCTTTAACGTTGATCAACAATTGAAAATCGCTATCGCCTGTAGGCTGAGCACCTAAACTGCCCGCAGCTGCTTGTTGGTTCTGGCTTCGTATCGCATTTACAATATCCGATGGATTCAAACCAATTGCCGCGACCTTATGTGGGTCAAGCCATACGCGCATCGAGTATTCACCCGCGCCAAACATACGTACGTTACCAACACCATCAATACGTGCGAGCTCGTCTTTGACGTTTTGCTCAGCAAAGTTCGATAGATACAGCATGTCGTAGCGATTATCAGGAGATGTTAGATGCACCACCATGGTCAAGTCAGGTGACGATTTCTCCGTAACTACACCTAAACGCTGCACTTCTTGCGGTAAACGAGGTACTGCTCGAGCAACACGATTTTGCACCAATGTTGTGGCGTTGTCCGGATCAGTGCCAATCGCAAAGGTAATGGTCAACGTCATACGGCCGTCGGAGGTTGCTTGAGAGGACATATACAACATGTCTTCAACACCATTAATAGCGCGCTCAAGCGGTGTTGCTACGGTTTCCGCGATGACTTTTGGGTTTGCACCAGGATAGTTAGCGGTCACCACAACGGTCGGTGGCACTACTTCTGGGTATTCCGTAATAGGTAATTGCCAAACGGAAATTGCACCACCGATGAAAATCAGCAGTGAGATTACCGCAGCGAAAATCGGCCGATGAATAAAAAACTGAGAAAACTTCATCTTAGTCCTCCAAACCTAAACCCGCGGTCGCAGTTAACAGCGCCATTTGCGAGTCCTCCAAGTGATCATCTAAACGCTTTTGCAATTTGTTGAGCTGCTGAAGGTTATAGGCGTTTCCCATATCGACTTGCTGTGGCGAAACTGGCGTACCTGGTCGTACACGTTGTAAACCATTAACCACAATTTGTTCACTGCCTGTGAGGCCAGATTTGATGACGCGAAGACCCGCAATTTTATTACCAAGCTCAACCGCACGATATTGCACCGTGTTTGATTCATCTAAAACCAGTACAAACTTATGATTTAAATCAGTACCGATGGCCTTATCCTCAATCAGCACACCATTGTAACTCTCACCACCGCTGAGTTTAATGCGGGCAAACATACCGGGTAAGAATGAACCATCTTGGTTTTTAAAGACGGCGCGAGCACGGATCGTTCCCGTCGTTGGGTCGATTTGATTATCCATAAAATCAACGACACCAGCGTGGGTAAACTCATCTTCGCCCGCCAGTTGCATAAAGACAGGGTGTGCAACTTCACGGACTTCTTGTTGGCTATTTGCTTTAGCAAAACGCATATACTCTAAGAATGTTTGTTCATCCGCATCAAAGTAAGCGTATACACGATCGCTGGAAACCAACGTGGTTAATAAGCTTTGACCCGCATTAACGAAGTTACCACGTGTGATAAGCGCTCGTGAAACTCGACCGCTAATTGGCGCTTTTACTTCAGTGTACTGCAAATCAAGTAAGGCAAGTTGTAGTGATGATTGTACTGATTTAACTAGGCCTTCCATTTGCTGGACTTGAGCCTTGCGCTTGTCGACTTCTTCCTCTGCAATCGCTGCACTTTGACGTAATTTGCTGGCGCGAGCAAACTCTGTTTTAGCAAGTTGTAGGCGGCTATTCGCTTGCACAAGTTCTGCTTCTAATCGCGCAACTTCTGCTTTGAAAGGCACTTGATCGATAACAAAAAGCGTCTCCCCTTCTTCTACCATTGCACCTTCTGCGAATGTTACACGGCTGATATAACCTGAAACGCGTGGACGAAGCGCCACGTGCTCAGGCGCTTCAAGACGACCTGTGAATTCGTCCCAATCACTGATTTTTTCATTGATAACCTGTGCGACCGACACTTGTGGTGCGGCGCGTGGTGTAGGTTCTGAACTTGATACATCACTACACGCCGACAAAGTTAATATCCCTAACATTGCAAACGCGCTGACCAATTTATTTAGTTTCATGATGCCTTCCTCATTGATGACCATTTTTCAATAAGTGCATTATGAACAGAACAAAACAATAAAAAATAATTATTTGTTTATATGAAATACATCATTGTTTATGATATATAATGGAGTGGATAAAATGCAAAAACCCCGTGTTAAACGAGGTCATAACATGAGAAAAAGTAAAAGAAAGCAATCCCTTGCCTTCATAGGTAAGAATTCGTTACTCGGAGGCTTCCAACGTTTTAGGCTCATCCGTTAATAGCCAAGCGGCTAATCGACGAACCATCGGCCCAACTATAAGGATTGTGGGAAATGCAACAACAAATGCACCAGCCCATGCTCGAAGCCAAATGGTTAAAAGATGGTTCACGAATCCGGCATTCATAACCGTGATTACAAATGACATGATGCATGACATAAACAAAGCCATTAGAAAAGGGAATAATAGATTCTCGTACTTTCTAGGGATCATCGTCTTTCCTTCTTCAAGTTGAGACTGGTTTGGTCTCAGTATTTACTGATACGCAATTATGACCAAGTTCGAAAAATAAAAAAAATGATTTGTTGATATAGCATTCATCATATATTTTTATATATTGAATGAGGTGAGAGGATAATCGTGATGCGAACACAAGATTTGAACTTATTGATGGTATTTGATGCCATCATGACTGAAGGCTCGATAACTCGGGCTGCCAATCGCTTAGCCATGACGCAACCAGCCGTCTCTAATGCGTTATCGCGCATGCGTGTCGCTTGGAAAGACGAGTTATTTGTAAAAGATGGCCGAGGTGTTCAACCCACTGCGTACGCTCGCAACTTGTGGACTCAGATCCGCGATCCATTGCGTTTACTCGAAGAAGCCGTTGACCCAGAACAGTTCGATCCTGCTACAGCTAAGCGTACTTTCCGTGTTGTCGTGTCAGACATAATGGTGAACATCATTTGGGCACCGCTTCGCAAACACCTTGAACAGCACGCACCCAATGTGAACGTCTACGCGATTCCAAACACCATCATAAACAATGAGTCAGTGCTTCACGATGCAGAAGTCGATTTAGTGTGCGGTACGCCCATGGTGGTTGACACCGTGCTTCGCTCAGAGTTTCTATTTAACCCTCGTTATGTGTGTGTAATGCGCCCAGAACACCCCTTAGCCACACCGTCTCTCAGTCTTGATGCGTTTTTAAGTGCCGACCATGTGTTGGTTTCTATGTCTGGCGATACGACTGGTCTGACTGATGTCGCTTTGTTGCAAATGGGTTTGCAACGCCGTGTTGCAATGACAGTCAACCATTTTTCAGCCGTTGCGCCTTTAGTGAAATCTTCAGATTTGATAAGTGTTGTTCCTTCAATGGCTGTCGACAGGGAGATCTTTAATGGTGAACTGGCGGTATATGAAACGCCCGTCAATATGCAATACAATCAGATTGGGATGCTTTGGCACAAACGACAGGACAACGATCAAGGGCTTATTTGGTTAAGACGCCTCATCGGTGACATTGTGAAAGACAGTGCGAATGACCACTTCTCTCGTTTGGAAAAATGCTGCCGCAAAGGAAATTGCCCGTCGAGACCGGGCAATTCAGCGGCTTATTTAACTGAAGTTAGTTAACTACAATGGACTAGTGCGAATGTGTTTCACCGTTTTCATGGGTATGCACATTGGCCTCCTCATGCGAGTGAGAGCGTCGAGCCAATTGAGGAGTCGCTGAAAACGAGGTGTCTATAGTGCCTTTGAAACAATTCAGTACCCACGGGTATTGGTCTGTAACGTAATAACCATATACGCCGTTTCGTGTCATCCCATTACATTCGTCGAGATCGCCAAGTCCAGCCTGATAGGCCCAATCACCGCGAAATTGTCCGTCATAACGGTTGCTCGCAATTGAACCTTGCCCTGCGACCGGAGTCTGATAGCCACTGACACTTTGCCTTATGCCACCGTTATCTTTGAGTGCGTAGCTGCTGACCACTTTTCGAATGTCTCCACTTTGCGGATCTATGATGCAGCTACCAAAAAGTGGAAATCCGTCTGCAGCAAACCCAATAACACCGGACTCCTTACCATTACAGTCTTGATTAAACAGCGCCATTGGGTTGCCATGATAATGATATTCGCCCGACGGTTGGACATGAGCATGATGCTCATCCGTGCCAAATTGATTTAGAGAAGACATGGGATCATAGCGCCATGGATTAGCATTTTGATTTGGTCCACAACCAATTTTTTCCTCTCCTAAAGGCTCATTTCCAACGCCATAACAGGCTGCAGCAAGTAAGTCGACGGTTACGCCATTGAGTAAAATAGCCTCGGTCGTACCGAGTGACAATGCCGTGGATGACGCCGCCATACTCGGCTGCACCGCTACTTTGAAAGTCATGGATTGTTCACTCACATTGGTCGCAAATGCGGCAGATTGGTCGTTAAAATCGTGGTTGGGAATCGCGTTTGAATTGAACACACAATAAGTTGTGTTCTCTATAATTTCTACGTCACCAACAAATGCCGCATTGCGCTTAATGTCTGTCGCACTCGCGTAAAACTGGCCAATGTAATTTCGACAATCATTGGAGCGATTTTCAAAAATTCGATTGGTAATGTCCATCGAATCACTGCTTGCCGTTATTATCACAAAATCTTTTTCTGATTGAGTGCCATTGACGGTCACTTGCAATCCAATTTCATAGGCCCCTGGGCTGTCTACCGCAAGTGTAGCCTGTTGTGCTGTCGCCTGCTGGATAGCGGCATTACTCGTGTCAGGTTTATTCTCTAACGTCCAAAGGTAACTTACGCTATCGCCCGTTTGCGCATTGCTACTGGCAGTTAACGTTGCCGTTTCACCAACGTTAACTTGAATATCCATCCCCGCATTTGCCACAGGCGTTGTAGGTGTACTCGGCGTTGAAGGCTCTGTTACAACAGGTGTAGCAACGTCATTGGATGTTGAGCTACTGGTGCCACCACAGCCATTTAATAAAATACTACTGATTGCCATCACCAGCAGCTGAAGTTGGAAGTGAGTTTTCATTTTGCGACCCTTTAACGAATTAACTGAACTACATTAGTTATATCTCGTTTTTGGACATAAAGTGTGCAAACAATGTGCATTTACGCTGCTTTACATTTTCAGACGTTTCTATGCTTTTATAATGTTCAATTGCATCAAAACTCATTTGTAGCAAGCAACACTATATCGCGGCTTCTTGAGTACCGCTTTCCTAAAATCAGAGTACTACCTCGAACATCTTGAAGCCAAACACCAGGTTTTATTGAATCCACTATTTCTCGTTTATCGTCGTAAACACGAATAATCAGCCCTTGTTTTGTTGAAATAAAGAGGCTCGAACTATCGATTCTAAGCCCATTAGCCAAGCCATTAGAGTTTACCAAGATGCGTTAAACGAAAATCCGGAGTCTCCCCAACTTTGGGCTGAGATTGCACAAATGTATGAAATGAATGACCAAAAATCCTTGGCTATTCGCAGTTATCAAGAAACGATACAACGCCTTACCGTTACCGATAAAAAACGTTTTGTCTATGAGGCTAAAGTGGAAGCATTACAAAGATAGTCTTGTTATTAAAAGACAACGCTCGGCCAACAAGGGCCGAGCGGCAGACTCGGTGAATCACATTAGAGAGTTAAGCTTGAATAATACGGATCAATGCGGCAAACGCGATTTCCAGTTCTTCAAAGGATTCCCCAGTGACCTCTTTTATGTCTGCACCGTGATAAATTTTCAAATAGGTATCAAAGCCAAAGCGCTCAATTAAAAACTGAGTAAACGCCCCTTCTTGGGCATAAGCAAGGTGGCGACCTAAGCCCGACTCCGATTTATTACGTACTTTTTCACAATCAGCCAGTGGTACTAGCCCTTTATTTTTCAAGGCTTTTTCAGCGACGACCTGATAAAGGTCGCGCCCAAAGTCAGGATATTCTTGTGATTCTCCAAAACGGTGCTGTAAAAATACAGCCAGCCCATCATCATAGAAACGATGGCCTTTACCTTCCTCTTCCCCTTGGCGATACGAGCTGACGGCGTAGACATGTGTCAATTCATGAATAACGGCTAATCCAGTCCGTTCGGCGTTATTTTGATCATTTCCAAAAGCAGCCAGTACGCGCTTTTCTGGAATATAGATCTGATTTTTAGCTTGATAAGGTATATACTCCTTTTTTGAAATGTTCGCAATCAATCGCTCTTTAATGGGTGTCCCTTTGTATTCAACTGATTGAGTTAGGTAAGCGAGCACAACTTGTCTGTTATTTTCAACGCGTTGCGAGAATTTCTTGACGATTTCAAGAGGCACATTGTCATCGTATTGAACAGTAAAATGTTCTGTTTCATACGTTGCAGCCAGCAGACTGGTAGACCAGACACAGAAGAAAAGACTAAATAGTTTTTTCAAAACTCTTTTTCCTTGTTGTTTATTATTATTGAACAAATATAAAGTGAGGAATAACGTATAACCACTTGATATTATTTAAATAAAACTAACATAAACACAAAAAAGGAACAAGGTTTAAATTAACCAATATTGAGGTTACGTCATTAATATTGACCTACTCGCCTACCATAATTTTCTTTGGCGTATAGTTAATCCAGTCCTCTTGTAAAACGATTTTTCCAGATGCGTTAAATTCTTGCCAAATTACAAATTCCCATGGACCCATCGTCTTTCCATTGAAAGAAAACACGTTAAATGTCCCTTTTGTCACCACGCTGTGCTGGTTGATCATTTGCTGGGTGATAGTAAGCGTTGGTTGGCTATCAAGGGTTGAAAACTGCCCCGAAGACCAGTCAAAAAACGACGCAATTTGCGCCTTATTTTTCGCAACATAGCCATAAACAACATCTTTCAATGTTGCCTCTTCGGCATAGAATGCCATAAACGTTTCAAAGTCTGTTCTTTTCGCATACGTTGAGAAATACGCATCTACCGTAGATTGAAGCGAGTCATTTGCACTTACAGACGTGCACAACATCACCAGTATCAAGCCTAAAAACCGTTTCATAGAAATCTCATCCCTCCTAAGAGTCTATTTAATATAATGAAAAATGCATTCAAGATACATGCAAATACGACACACTTTACAGACCGCTGTCGATTTGGATAGGTGACGAATGTCCGATTAAATCACACTTCAATGGGGGTCACTAAACATCAGTACCTGAGGCATATAACGAAAGGAAGTTTGGGGATAAGTAGGGTTTAAAACAATGAAGGGAAAAGAAAGCCAAGGCATTCGCCTTAGCTTTCTTTTTGTTCAAGCGTTACGATTTTTTCGCAGCGATCGCTGCACGCGCTTTGTGAAGTTTTTGATAGCTTTCGATTAGGCGTAAATGGCGGTCTAATCCCTCTAATTTCATACTTGTTGGCGTCAAACCATAGAATCGTACGTCACCATTGATAGAACCGATAACCGCGTCCATTACTTCCTTGCCGAACATCCGCGTGAAGTTGTGAATGTAATCTTGCATTTCGAGTTCATCTTCATCCAACGCGATTTCCAATGTTGCATGCATCGCTTGATAGAACAAATTACGTGCTACTGTATTACTATTGAACTGCAAATAGGCTTCGACTAATTCATGCGCTTCTTCGATTTCACCAAGTGCAAGATAAATCAGAATCTTAAGTTCAATAATGGTCAGTTGACCCCACACCGTATTTTCATCGAACTCAATACCAATAAGTGTGATGATGTCAATGTAGTTGTCGAGCTGGCTCTCTTCTAAACGTTCAACAAGCGCAACAAGTTGCTCTTCGTCTAACGAATGCAGGTTTAAAATATCTTCGCGGTACGCCAAGGCTTTATTGGTGTTGTCCCAAACTAGGTCTTCAACTGGATACACTTCTGAATAATCCGGTACAAGAATACGACAAGCGCAGCCTAAGTCCGTAAATTCAGCAATGTACGCCTCTTTCCCCATCGATTCTAAGATAGCAAACAAACGCTCGCACTCTTGTTCATTGGTGCCCGAGAAATCCCATTCTACGAAGTCATAATCTTTCTTCGCGCTGAAGAAACGCCACGAGATCACACCGGTTGAATCGATAAAGTGCTCAACAAAGTTCTCTGGCTCTTGAACTGCCATACTATTAAAGGTTGGCTTCGGTACATCATTTAAGCCTTCGAAACTGCGACCCTGCAACAGTTCGGTTAAACTGCGCTCGAGTGCCACTTCAAGACTTGGATGCGCTCCAAATGAGGCAAACACGCCGCCTGTTTTCGGGTTCATGAGTGTCACGCACATAACGGGGAATTGACCGCCAAGTGATGCATCTTTAACGACTACAGGGAAGCCTTGCTCTTCAAGTCCCTTGATACCCGCAACAACTTTTGGAAACTTCGCAAGAACGTCTTGCGGTACATCCGGTAACACAATTTCTTGTTCAATAATTTGGCGTTTAACAGCGCGTTCAAAGATTTCAGACAGACACTGTACCTTCGCTTCAAACAGATTGTTTCCCGCGCTCATGCCATTACTTAAGAACAAGTTTTCAATTAAGTTTGATGGGAAATACACCGTTTCACCGTCTGAGTGACGTTTAAACGGCAAAGCGCAAATTCCACGCTCAGCATTACCTGAATTCGTATCAATCAAATGTGAACCACATAACTCGCCGTCTGGGTTGTATATCTCTAAACAATATTCATCCAAAATGCCTTCTGGTAATTCATCCTCTTCGTTTAGTTTGAACCACTGCTCATTTGGATAATGCACGAAATCTGCATTGGCAATTTCTTCACCAAAGAACTGATCATTGTAGAAGAAGTTACAATTCAAACGTTCAATAAACTCGCCCAGTGCAGAACACAACGCACTTTCTTTCGTCGCACCTTTACCGTTAGTAAAACACATTGGAGACGCTGCATCTCGAATATGCAAAGACCAAACGTTTGGCACAATGTTACGCCAAGATGAAATCTCGATTTTCATGCCTAAGTCTTCAAGGATTGAAGTCATGTTGGCAATCGTTTGTTCAAGTGGCAGATCTTTACCTAGAATAAACGTATTCGCGTCATCATTAGGATGTACCATGAGCATTGCTTGAGCATCTTCATCCAAGTTTTCAACGACTTCGATTTGGAACTCTGGCCCATTTTGCACTACACGCTTAACCGTACAACGGTCGATTGAACGCACAATTCCTTCACGGTCTTTTTCCGAAATACTCTCAGGTAATTCAACTTGGATCTTAAAGATTTGGTTGTAGCGGTTTTCAGGATCGACGATGTTGTTTTGCGACAAGCGGATCCCATCGGTTGGGATCTCACGCGCATTACAATATACTTTTACGAAGTACGCAGCACACAGCGCAGACGAAGCTAGAAAATAATCGAATGGACCTGGCGCAGAGCCATCGCCTTTATATCGAATTGGTTGGTCAGCAATAACCGTAAAATCATCAAACTTGGCTTCTAAGCGCAAGTTATCAAGAAAATTAACTTTAATTTCCATGGAATGTGTCCCGACTTGGTCAGTTTAGGCCAGCAAGAGATCGTTACAATCAAACTCGATGCCGAATGCATGCTGGTTAGATGTTCTCAATAGTAGCAATTATCCAGTTTTTTGGGGCATTAGTCTTGGACTATTTCGAATTCTTTGCTTGGCCAATCGATATTTGCGCTACTCGAACATACGATTAAAAAGGAAGGTTTGTCAGAAAAGCAGAAAATGCCTGCTTTAATGGGAGTGGCCTCGTTGTTAACCCCGAGGCCAAAACAGCAGTTGTTATCTTCTAAACAACACAAATTCTTTCGGCACACCGTCTTGGGTGTACTCAACTTTTAAACTGCGTTCAATAAGGTTATAAACACGCTCGTCTTGTTTCGCGATATTAAGCAGCAAATGACCAAAAAAGCGCACATAGAAACCGTGCTCGCCCATGTCGTCAAAAAGACGGTAAGCTTTTACTAAGACTTCTTTTTTGCCGTTCAATGCGACAGCTTGATTAATTAGCGCAAAACCTTCAATTAAATGCTCAACATCAATTCGGATACTCGGATGCGTTTGGCAAACGTGAGCAATAAGAGAATGGCTTCCTTTTTTTCTCCAATCCTTTTCTTTTTTCCCTGCGTCTGAATAGCCGTATTTTCTAAGTAGTCTACTGGTGCTATCCGCAATTTCATCCGTTGTTTTTAAACTTCCTTGCAAGATAGCGTCAAAAATAGGGGCATAAAAGAAAGCACGCACACCGGTTGACCTAACTTCTTTCAATCCACTATTCAAAGGAAGCGCTACAGCCAAAGATTTAGCGATCAGCTCTGTAGGCAAAGAAGCCATCAATGGCAAAAGTTTTCGCAACCCTTCCGGTTTAACATGAAGCAATTTGATAAATTTAATATTGCTGGCGTGAACAAGATTAGTTTCAAGTTCCTGCTTCAATTCGCTTATTTGTTCAAGGCTGGCGAGATCCCAGATGATAAGGTCATCTACGATGTTTTCGATGTCGCTTGCGTCAACCGCGCCTTCTTCCAGTATATGAGCAAGGTTCAAGCTCAAGTCAAACGAATTGACCGTTATCGCTTGAAGTGCCTCATAGTCCGGCATGACTGCGTCAAACTCGATATAGAAATTGCGTTTGTTCCCACCCACTTTATCTTGGTATCCGCGTTTTGCGACCGTTGATAACTGTACTAGTCCTGATGTGTCACGGTTTTCAATATATTGAATTTTATCGAAGTCTTTACTCGATGCTTTCCATTTTGCGAAACCTAGATTAAAACCCCAAGACTGTTCAATCGTGGTGCTTTTTTGCCAAAAGAAATGCTCAATGGCAATGTCTTCACTTTGCTGCGACAGCGCTGTAATGTCTAAAATACGTCCAGAAATAGCGAGTTGATGTACATCACCAAACTTCGCTGGTTTCACAACAACCTCTAATATCGACTTGCTCGCTGACAAGCGAGCATATTCATACGCAAAACTAAGCTCGGCTTTTTCACTCGCCGCCTTTTTGAGTCTCTGAGGCAACGCTCTCTTTGACTTCTTGGACTTTGGCTTGTAATTTCTGAAGTTGTTCAACCTCATCATCAATCCCAAATCGAACAAACAACGCTTCAACAACTTGTTTGTCGCCATCCTCTAACGTCTCTAACGAAACATAATTTGCAATTGCATCAACTACAGCCTGCGGCTGTTTAAAAATGGCCTCTAACGTCTCATCCACAAGACTATTGAATTGTAGAGTTTCCTGTAATTGTGCCGTAATACCTGCACTGACATCGACACCAACACCTCGATTACTTGAGCGTTTAATACCGACACGCAGGTTGCTAGGCGTAACGGCGTCTTTGGAAAACACGACTTTAAATCCACCTTCAATCACTACATGTATTTTTGCTTTTAGTGAGGCGTCTAGTTTCAGGTTGATCACCTCACCTTCACCTAACCACTTGCTGAAAAGGCTCATTCGCTGTGCAAATATATCGCCCCAACTAAACGTCGCTTCCGCCTTTAGTGTGCCCACAGTGTCGAAAACCATCGCTTCCGCGTCAGACAAGTTTTCTAAATCACTTTGATCAAAAACAAACGGCATCACTTGAAGGTCGCTAACAATCGTTTGTCCAAGAAATTTATTCGCATCGTGTCTTTTATAGGCAGATACATAGGAGGTGACATTCGCATTGGCGCCAATCGCTAAGTCATTTATCGAATGTTGTGCAGACCCTTTCAACGTTGTTTTCACCTTGTATTTCATCCAACAAGCGTTACCATCAAATTCAATGGCAGGCGAAAGACTCGTCATATCAACCTTGCTGGGTTTAACACCGATAATGGCGTCACTGTCCGTATCATCTTTTGAGTTGAATAACTCAATAGAAAGGTCACCAGAAAGTTTCCCTTTTCCTGCAGCAAAATCAAAATTCCATGCTTCAATCGGCAAGTTTTCTTCAAAGACAGTTTGTTTGGCAAAATCACCAAGCGAGGACGTTAGGGTATTGAAAATAGCGGTAGAGGTTTGTAAATCGATTTGCTTTGTCATAATGGGCATCCTTGTTTGACCGCCTCAATTTGGCGAGCCAATGCGTGTTTGAGTAACCTAACAAGCGACTGCAAATCGCTCGAATTCCTATAGGAGCGAACAAAGACTATAACCACAAAAATGAAACAATCAAGTTACAGTTTTGCGCTTAATTAATTGCACCGGCAAGCGGTAAGGCGGGCGAATTCGAACGCTCTTCACGCTCTTTTTTGATGAAAAACAAGAGCGAACCAAGCGTCAGAACGCCCCCTACCAACCCACTAACGATGCTAAGTTGTGTCAAGAAAGTGTTCCAATTCACTTCAGAAGTTGAAACGCTTTGATACAGCATGACACCAACCGTACCCAAATAACCGAACGAGTCAGCAAGATACGTTAGAAAGCCGACATTGGCTGGTCGATTGAATGTTGCAATTAAGCGTTCAAAAAGACTGGAGGTAAACGGCACATAGGCCAAATAAAGCCCAATGCCATTTAGAACCATCCAAGTAATGGGTTCAAGCATTTGATTGGCGTAAGCCAAGGACGTACAAAAACAAAGTAAAAAACCGACCAATATCAGAGCATGGTTTACCACCATCGCCACATGATTATTACGAATAAGCTTGAGCAACGCCACGATAGCAAGCACGACAAGTGCAATTGGAATTTCCGTGTACGTAAAGAGCGCTGGCGTGCCTGACAATCCGGTTTCGAGCCAGATGTCCGCCATAAAGCTGTCTCTCAAATCACGTAGAATAGTCAGCAAAATGTAGCCAATAATTAGCAAGGTCAAACCAAAGCCTAAAGCATGCAACAGCGCTTTGCGATCTGACTTGGTCATGGAGCTCACGCTTTTTCCTATGAGCAATATCCTGCGGATTCGGTGGAGGTACTTGGCTTAACATCCAAACCGACAATCCAAGCAAAGGAAAAAACACCGTTGCGGTAGCAAATGGCATCCAATATTCCGATACCGACCAGTCTAACATCAAATAGCTGCCCACACTTTTCACCAATCCTGATGCCACGATAAAGCTGGTGCACAAACCGGCCGCTAGGACTTCTGTCACTCTACGTCCTTCTAAATAGCTAAAAACAATTCCCCAAACCATGCCAAGCGGGAGACCGTTGATAAGCATAAATACGCTGTTCCAAGGTGCAGGGATGAGTGCAAATCCTAGTAAAGCAAGCCACGCAACCGTTACAAGGAAGAGAATCGCTTTTTCACGGCCGTGACTTTGTAATTCGGAAATAATTTTAATGCCGATAAATTTGGACAACGCATAACCAAATATTTGCGACGCAAGGTACAAGGCTTTCAATGACAACCCAAAAAGAGACTCTTCTTGAAATAAACCAACTGCAATGGGCTTACGAAAACCATACATAAATGCGTACGTACTGCATGCTGCAATAATCGTATAAATACAAAACAACACACTATTTCGGCTGAGATAAGATTGGAGTTGAAAATTCATGCACGTCACTTCGATGAAATAGGCATTTAGACGGATTTGGTATGGACCAATACGTCATCTTTACTTCATCAAAAGTGTACTGAAAAATTATTGCAGTTGTTTTACAAGCCAATCCACTCACCTTTAAGGGACGCCTCGCATTCGTCAGTCGGGCAATACAGTGAGCATGGAAAAAGAGGTATAACGTAAATAACAACCGTGCTAAAACGGCTTAGCCTAGCTCATTAGGCTATCAATATAAGTAGTAGAGTAAACTAAAGGACTGACCTTGATTACGTTGGTTCCAAGGTAACGCCATACTAAGTAGCAACCACACGCATTAAAAGTTGAGTTTGGTTTTGTTCTCAATCATAAGCGCATCGTGTCGCCAAAATTCACGATCATACTCAAAAGGCACTCCGTCTTTATCACGCACAATACGCGTGACTTTCAAGCCTAAAGCGCCATCGTAGGTATCAAGATGCTGCGCAATTGGGTTAAACAAACAACAAGATTCTACGCTGATATCATAGAACACGTCATGATGGTGATAATGGTTTTTTAATAATAAGGTGATAGACAGCGACAGATCATGTTTATCAATATCAGGTAATAATTTGTTTGAGAAATTAAGATCTTCAACCACAACCGCCCGCCCATCAACAGAGCGAACACGTAAAATACTGGTGATGCTTTGTCGCCCGTCTAGCTCCAGTGCCGCGCCAATTTCTTTTGTAGGCTTTTGTTTTCGCTGCTCAATCAATTCCGTTGAAGGCTGAAAACCTTGTGCGGTGGTGTAATGCAAAAAAGAAACGTGCTGCATGGGGTCATATTTAAGTTTTCGTGGGCATACGTACCACCCGCTGCGATTCTTGCGATAAATTAACCCCATGTTTTCAAGCTGACCAAGAGCCTGTCTAAGCGTTGACCTTGCAACATTAAACTCGGCACACAGCTCACGTTCAGCAGGCAAACTCCCTGACATGGTTTGCTCCACAATTTTTTGTGTTATCGCTTCTCGAACTTGAGCATAGGCATAGTTTGGGGTGGTCATTACTCTTTTAACTTTTCATCGTAAATCATCGACGTGATATGTAAGCACAAAAAGATTAGAGCAACAACTCCAGCCCAAAAATAAAATTTTTGGTATGTACCAAAAAATTAAATTATACATATTTCTGTAAACTCTCTGTAATAAGACGTGATTAGTATTTGTCCCGCTTTCTACTTTGGTATGTACCAATTCGTTACGAGGATAAAATGAAAACACGTACTCTCTCTGCGCTCTCTAGACCTAATTTACTTGCTTTAGCCATTGCGGCAACCTTTACAACGCACGCGTTTGCTGAAGAAACAACAACAAAAACGACGGACAAAGAAATCGAAGAAGTCGTTGCCGTTGGCAAAAGCGTGTCTTATGCAAACAACGCGACGTCTGAAGAAATGTTCAAGCAACAATCTTCAATGACAAGTGCGCTTGCCGTTATTGATAACCTTCCTGGTGTTTTGGTTAACGAAGGTGACACATTTGGTTCAGACGATTGGTCAACGACGGTGTCTATTCGTGGCTTCCAGTTGAGCTTGGATGAACAGCAAGTGGGTATCACGATTGATGGTATCGCGAATGGCAACTCAAACTACGGCGGTGGCGCAAAAGCGAATCGTTATATTGATACAGAAAACCTAGAAACAGTTGAAGTATCGCAAGGTACTGCGGACATCGGCTCGCGCTCTAATGAAGCACTTGGCGGTACCCTTAACTTTACAACCATTAATCCAGGTACTGAAAAAGCGATTATTACCAGCCTTTCATTAGGTAATTTTGACGCGCAAAAATATTACATGCGTATTGAAACAGGTGAACTGTTTAAAGATACCTATGGCTGGGTTAGCTACTCGAACTCAACCAACAGCGACTGGATCACAGGCACAGCAGAAAACAAACGTGACCACTTTGCTGCAAAATTCGTCAACGGCATGGACAGCAACTTTGAAGTAACGGCTTACCTATCATACGACGACGTGCATGAAGACAACTACCAACGTGTGTCGTTAGCTGATTTCAAGAAAAACCCAGAGTCAGACGGTCTTTTAGGCGAATGGACTGGTATTCCGTATGTCGACCAAGTGTACCGTCAAGGTTGGTCTACTCTTCGTGAAAACCTTTTTGGTTATGTTGAAGTTAACACCATGATTGGTGAAGTAGAGCTAAAAGCGAATGCTTACTTCCACAATAACGAAGGCCGTGGTGACTGGGTACCACCGTACTTAGTCGACGTTACAAACGATGGCACGAATGGCAACAGCGAACTGATTTCAGGTAATACGGTTCATGGTGGCAGCTCACTTGGCAAAATTTTCTTCGTTGATGCGGATGGTAAAGCACTTGCACCAAATGCGGGTTGCCAAAGTGCTATCACCTTCCCTTACGGCGGAGCTGGTGCTGAATACGACCCTGCATGTTACGAAAATGGCGCAATCCCAGTGGGTTCTTACCGTCATACACACTATGAAAAAGACCGCTACGGGATCAATGCGGATTTAACATGGGAAAAGAAAATCGGCGAAGACACAAACGTCGTTCGCGCGGGTTTCTGGTATGAAGATTACGAGCGTTCAGAGCACCGTGATTGGCATAAGATTCTCGACTCTAAGAGCAGCTACGAGTTTGACCATACTCCATACTGGGTACAATACGACCGTACATACCCTGTAGAAACGATGATGGCTTACCTTGAAGATTCTTATGAAATGGAGTCGTTGACACTCCGTGCTGGCGTGAAGCAATACTTCGTTGACCTAGAAAGCAAAGACCATTACAGCAATGCATCAAAATCGGTTAACTCAGATTCTGATTTGTTGTTCTCAGCAGGTGCGGTGTGGTTTACGCCTGTTGAAGGCTTAGAAGTATTCGCCGGCTATGCAGAAAACTTCGCCGCAATTAAAGACCAAGTGCTTGAAGCAGACTCATCAGCACTTAGCAACGTTGAGCCAGAAACGGCTGAAAACAAAGACTTTGGTGTTCGCTTTAACAACGCGACGGTAAGCGCAAGTGTTACCGTGTACAGCATCGATTTCGAAAACCGTTTAACGTTCATCGCGCCAGGCTCACAAACTGGCAACGATTATCTTGTTGGAACAAACGGCAGCTATGTCAACACAGGTGGTATTAAATCGTCAGGTGTTGAAGCGGCTGTAACGTACTACCCTACGAATGAGTTCTCAATCTATGCTTCATACACCAGCAACGATTCAGAATACTCAACAGGCACTATCGGCTACGCCGCAGGTAACACGGTATTTGGCTCTGTAGAGAAAATGGGCGTGCTTTCACTTGATTGGCAATCAGAACAATATTCGGCTGGTGTTTCAACAAAATGGCTAGGTGACCGTTGGATGGACCCACAAAACACTATTCGTATCGATGGTTATGCTGTGAGCGACTTGTACGTTGGTGTTGACCTGAAAGATTTAGGTGCAGCATTTGACGGTGCAAGCATTCGTTTCACTGTAAACAACCTGTTCGACAAGAGCTACATGGGTGGCGTTGCCGGTGGCTGGGGTGGCTGGATTGGCGCTCCTCGCACAGCGGCTATCAACTTCCAAGCTCGCTTCTAACCAGAAAGTTTGGGGCAATGGATGCCCCTTCTGCCCACACTAAGAGTCTGACTTCCCTGAGTCGGACTTTTTTCATAAACGAGTAAGAGGAATAACGATGAGAACGCTTTGTGCCCTTTTATTAACTGGCTTTTCTACCCTTTGTAGTGCTGCTCCAAACGTGGTTTTAGTGACAATTGATGGACTTCGCTGGCAAGAAGTCTTTCGTGGCGCTGATGAAACCTTGCTATCCCATAAAGAATCCGTTAAGCATCCTGAACAATTAAAAACCGAGTTCTGGGCTGACAAACCAACAGAACGACGTGAAAAATTGATGCCATTCCTTTGGCAAACAGTGTCAAAACAAGGCGTGTTAATTGGCGATCGGGATACTGACTCACGTATGTCCGTTTCGAACAATTGGTACTTTTCGTACCCCGGCTACAATGAAATTTTAACCGGTAAAGCCGACCCTAAAATTGATAGTAATGCGCTGAAAAACAATCCCAATATCACATTTTTAGAATGGCTTAATCATAAACCACGCTACGAACAGAAACTCGCGGCATTTGGTAGTTGGGATGCCTTTCCCTTCATTTATAACGAATCTCGTTCGGGTTTATACGTCAACGCAAATGGTGACCGTTACGACATTCAACCTCAGTCTGAGAAAATGGCTATTTTGAATACGTTGCAGACTATTACACCAAGCCCTTGGCAAGAAGTTCGCCAAGACAGTTTTACACATCTGTTTGCACTTGATTATCTCACTCACATTCAGCCAAAAACCTTAGTCATCTCGTACGGTGAAACAGACGATTTTGCGCATGAAGGTCATTATGATCGATATTTACGTGCTGCAAAACGCACTGATGCTTACCTTGCGCAACTTTGGCAAACCATCCAAACGACACCCGGCTATCGCAATAACACGGTCATGATTGTGGTAACCGATCACGGCCGAGGTCAACGCCTTGAAGACTGGCAGCACCACGCTTCAAAGCAAGCGGTGCTCGGTTATATGAAAAACTTAGATACTTTTCCTGAAGGAATTGTAGGGGCTAACGAAATTTGGATGGCCGCCATTGGACCTCAAATCAAGCCGCTTGGCGTAATGAAAACGCAAAGTGAAATTAAACAAAACCAAATCGCGGCAACTGTATTGACGTTGCTTGGCGAAGATTATCAAACGTTTGATAACACCATTGGCAAACCAATTAATGAGATAGTGGCAAAATGAAAAAATCCCTATTAGCACTTAGTGCGTTATTGCTGACACAAGTTGGCCACGCAAAAACGCTCGATCATATTTTGTTTGGTTCATGCAGCCATCAAGACAAACCTATGCCAATATTCGACGCCATCAATAAAGATAATGCCGACTTGTTTATCTTTCTGGGCGATAACGTGTATGGCGACACAGAAAATATGGATGAATTACGCGATAAGTATCGTCGCCTCGCAGCAAAAAAAGGCTTCCAAGAACTCTCCGCTAAAGTACCTACGATTGCAATTTGGGACGACCATGATTTCGGCGAGAATGACGCAGGCCGCGAATATCCATTCAAAGAAACATCTAGAGAAATCATGCTGGATTTTTGGAATGAACCACAAGGCAGCGAGCGCAGAACACGCGACAGCGGCATTTATACATCCTATTTTTATGGTGAAAATGAACAAACTGTACAAGTGATCATGCCGGATCTGCGCTGGAATCGCCCAGCACTTAATTCAATCGGCGAATGGGGTTATTGGCTGCAAAGTTTCTTTAATAACAAAGGACCTTATCGTGAAGCAGACGCACAAACTTCCATGCTCGGTGAGGCGCAGTGGCAGTGGCTTGAGCAAGAGCTATTGAAACCAGCCAAAGTCAAAATCATCGCATCAAGTTTACAACTGATCCCTGAATTTACGGGATGGGAGAGTTGGGCCAATTTCCCCTATGATCGAAAACGCCTGTTTGATTTCATCGCGAAACATAAAATTGGGGGCGTCGTCATGATTAGTGGAGACACTCACTGGGGCGAGCTTTCTAAGTATCATATCAATAACAGCTATCCGTTTTGGGAAGTAACTAGCTCGGGTCTTACACAAGAATGGAAAGACGTGGTACTCGAACCAACATCGCGTGGGTGAGCCAATTTCAAGCGTGAATTATGGTTTCATCGACATAGACTGGGCTAAGTCTGACCCAACTATCCAGTTTGGTTTAAAAGACGTTAAAGGCACGGTCACTCATCATCAGTCTGTGTCGTTATCATCACTGCAATTTAAATAAACAGAGACACTATGAAGTTTATTAAAATGATTATGTTGGGCTATTGGGCTGCGCTTCTTTGTGCCTGCTCATCAGCCACCCCAACCCAAACAACGCAAGTTAAAACCAGCGCCAAGATTAAAAACGTGATTTTAATGATTGGCGATGGTATGGGGCCACAGCAAGTGGGGCTTTTGCAAGAGTATGCGAAGCGTGCACCACAGTCGATTTATCATGGTCAAGACAGTGCCATTGCTAAGCTCGCAAATCTTGGTGTGGTTGGCATGTCGCTGCATGGACCCGCCGATAGACTGGTGGTGGACTCTGCCTGTTCCGCAACACAACTTGCAACGGGTGAGCCTGCTGGTAATGAGATGATTGGCCTCAATCGTCAAGGCATGGCGGTACACACTATTTTGGAAAAAGCGAAGGCCAAGGGCAAAGCAACGGGATTGGTTTCAGACACCCGAATCACTCATGCGACGCCAGCAGCATTTGCTGCGCATCAAATTCATCGCTCGAAAGAGAATGACATTGCGCTTGAAATGCTAACCAACGGCCAAGTCGACGTGATGCTCTCTGGGGGGCTTAGGCATTTTTTACCGAAAGGCTACACGCTACCATCAACGCCGATCCATCACTTCGAACAAGGTTTGAAAGCAGCCGCGTTGCCGCTTGCCTCAAAACGTACCGACACGCAAAACGTGTTGTTACTCGCTGAGCAATCGGGCTATGAATTTGCCTTTAGCAAACAACAGTTAAATCAGGCAAAGTCCACTAAAGTCTTGGGACTTTTTGCAAGCAGTGCAATGGCCGATGCGATTGAAAGCAAACAAGGTGAAAAACCAAACGAACCAACGCTGTCCGACATGGCGATGCATGCGGTAAAGACGCTTTCGCAAAACGACAACGGATTCTTTTTGATGATTGAAGGTGGCCAAATCGATTGGGCTGGCCATAACAATGATGCAGGAACCTTACTCAACGAAATGGTTAAATTTGATACTGCCGTTGAAGCCGTATTAAATTGGGCTGCAAAACGTGATGACACCTTGGTTGTCGTAACGGCTGACCATGAAACAGGAGGTTTTGGCTTTAGTTACAATGCGGTTGATTTGCCCCAAGCCGAAGTGCTGGCAAATCCGAATCATGACCGCTATCAGCCTAACTTCAATTTCGGACAGCTTGAGGTACTCGATAAACTGTTTACACAATCAAAAAGCTACCAGAATATGTGGTCTGCTGCGCAGGCACTGAAAACACCATTAGCCGAGAACCTTGTCAATGTTGTTAACGCTGCCAGTGAGTTTAAAATAGCCAAAACAGATGCTGAGACAATTCTTGCGACCTCTAAAAACGCCTTTTTCAAACGCGGCCATTCGTCTCTTGGAAGTGAAACAGCAAGCACTATCAATGATTTTTCGTCGTTTTATGTTTACTTGGCTGAGCGTCCGCTAAACCTTATTGGACGCGCTCTTTCTGCACAGCAAAATATTGTGTGGTCAACCGGCACACATACTCACACCCCGGTTGGTGTCTTTACTTTTGGACCAAAGGAAGCGATTCGTCCTTTCGGTCAAATGCAAACCCATGTTGAACTCGGCAAAAAGCTGCAAACGGCACTTAATCTTGAATAAGATGGATTGTTAGGCAACCAAGATTGGTTGCCTTTTTACCTACCTATTTTAGGCAAAGTACAAGTCCAAATAGTGACTATCGAACAAACCCGCTACGGTTTGCACCATCAAAGAGTTTTACTTCAATATCATCGCAAAGCGCGGAACCGACCATACGAAAGTTTACAGCAACCTTTTGCTTTTGTGACTTATCCGTCATGGTGTAATGCGTCGTGCATCCGCAGCTTGAACAGTGATGAAAGCGGATATACATGTCGCCGTGGCAATAAGCCCCAGCAGCGGTTTTATCTTCAACATAAACATCAACTTCATGAGGCTCAAAGTAGCCCCACAGTGCGCCAATTCGATAGCAAAATGAGCAGTTACAGCTCGTCAGTTGACTCGGCCGATGATCAATACGGATTGAAATGTTTTTACAATGACAACGTGCTTCCATGATAACGTTCACTCCAATGAAGGTAGTTTCTCCCTCTCCCACTTTGTGGGAACGCGACTGCTTGTTTAATTATTGGGTAAAAAGGATAAACGTCAATAACGTTCATCCTTTGCTAAGTTGTCCCGTTCGTGAATGGTCGTTAATTTGTCGACAAATCCAAACCATTGACGATGTACAAGGTGTTGCTGTCTACTCGGCTTTGCGTGTTATCTAAATATTTTTGTTCCAGAACACCGTTTGTTGACCATGTAGCGAAATCATCATCATTTAAAACGCCTAACCGCCCATCATCTATCACCCACAGCCCTTCCATTTTGTCATGTGGGTATTGAACCGTACTGACCATATCAACGATTAAATCGACTTTTTCTGCAGGTGTAATGCCAAGCGAAGCAAGTTTTGCCCATCCCGCAGAAAAATCATTTCCTACCGCACTGTTTTTTACCACTTGCTCCAGTGTTTCACCCGAAACCATCAGTCCGAGTGCCGCATCTTGCGTTATTGAAGCCCGTGTCTGTAATGCTTTCAAGGTTTGTTGCATTACTTAGGTCGATTTTATACACGTGTTTCATCGCACTAGGCGTGCTATTGAAAAATGCACCATCACGCTCAAGGACCAAAAATTGCGTCGCACTGAGTGCTTTGATGGCTGAATTCGAGTTCGAGCCTTTCTCTTGCTTATATAAATATTGTGCTTGCACACCGGTTTCGAGGTTAATGGTCACAATACGAGTAAGATCGGTTCGATTTTTACTTGGATTATCCAAGCTTGATTGCATAATCCCGACCAAGGTTTTTTCGTCAGGCGTGACTGTTAATCCTTCCATCCCACGGTTTGCCCAACGATTAGCAAATTCAGCTGGCAACTGGAAGTGGATACGCTCATCTTCTGGAAACGCATTGATACGGTCAATTTCAACGCCGTCTGCGCTGTAGTGCACAATGTGAGGACCATATTCGTCACTGACCCAAAAAGTACCATCGCTCATTGCAACAAGACCTTCTGAATCTAATCCATAGTCGTCTGTTTTGATTGGGTTAGTGAGTGCATCATACGGTTGGTTCATATCAACACGGATCACTTCGCCGTGCGCATCATAGGGAGTTTCTCCCGTGCCACCCAGAGCTGAACTATTCGGCAAGCCACTAATTGGATTGCCAGCACGGTCTTTTAAAAGAATATTTTTAACAAGGGAAATCGTGCCACCAGCATGGATTTCAAACAAACCAATTCTCGGCGTATAATCTGGGACAGGGAACATTTTTCCACTCCCCTGAGCACCAGAAAATACCGCATTTGGCCCACGATCTGTCAAGGCATAAAACTGCATTGGATTACTTGGGTGACCGTCTAAATCTGAACCATAGCCACCGTTTCGGATTTCAAACGTAGAACCTGGGATTGCACCGTTTTCTAAATCGTTACGAAGTACAGAGTACGGTAAGCTCACACCACTTGATGCAAAATTATCTGGATTACACAGATAAGAGGTTTGCGTGACTTCACTACTGTCCAGCAAGCCATTACGGTCTTTGTCTAATCCAGAATCCACTTGCACGCCACCAAGCCAGCAGTGTGTATTGCCTGCATTCAGCTTAGATTGAAGCACTAAACTACTTAGCCCATTGACGCCATCTGTACCATTTAGCCCAGCTTTACCATCACTACCGTCATTACATGCCGTTAGCAATACGGAGCTTGCTGAGAGCAACCAAATCAAATTTGTCTTTTTCATTATGTTTAACCTTGAGTCCTTGCAATAAAATCGGATCAAGATAAAACCTAAACATGACGAAATTGGTCAGAAAACGTTAAAGAACAATGACATTACTTGTTGATATGGCATTTGAAGCCATTTTACTTAGCGATAAAATATCGCCAGCCAAATTGTGATTGGGTCAACGCTCGTGGCACTGACACGATGTTTCACGTGTGCTGGAATGTTGACATAATCCCCAACGTTGAGAGTTTTTGTCGACCCATCAACAAACTCCAATGTTCCACTGCCTTGTAAAATACAAACCCACTCATGTTCGTCTTGGTCGTACCAAGAATTTTCAGGTGTCTCATGCCCTTTTGACACAATTCGTTCTATACGAATAGACTGGCTGGTGATAATTGATTCAAACACTTCTTCAGCTAAATCCGTAGGGATTGCATTAAATAAATTTCCCACTTTTACTCCTTTGCTTTTTAAACGTATGTTCGAGCTGTTTGCTTTGCGTCGGCGCTAATGTGATGTTTGGTCAGCGTGCAACTTTGCTTCAACCAGCTGTTTTGTATTTGAAATTAAAGCTGAAGTTCCGCTTTCGCCATGCCCAGGTACAACAAATTGAATATCAGGGTATGTCGCCGTAACTTTCTCAAGACTTTGATACCATGTACTCACCGTCGCGTCTTTTAAATTACCGAGACTTTTTGCCCCGTTACTGCGAATAAAACAACCCCCAAACAACATTTTTTGATTTGGGATCCAAACAACAACATTGTCTTTTGTGTGTCCGCCCCCTGGAAATAACACTTCTAAGTTGCTACCTGCGACATGTATTTCTCTTTCGGAGCGAAACTCGTGCGTGGCTTTAGGTTTGCCTTTTTGAGAAAGGATTTGATTCGTCAGACTGCTTGCATACGTTGCGATGCCATGTTCATTCAACCACGCAATGCCAGCAGTGCGATCTTCATGATAGTGTGTTGATAAAGAGGCTTTCACTTCAGCATGCTGCGCTTGAATCCAATCAACGAGTGTTTTTGTGTCTTCAACTGACCAAGGTGTATCAACAATGTAGGCCTTTTGATTTTCAATAACGACGAGACCATTTGAACCTACCACACCAAATCCAGGCACATCTTGATAAGACGTATGTTGATAGACCCCTTTACCAATAGGCTTAATGTCGAATTTTGGCATTTCGGATGCGGCAATTGCTGAAAACGTCGCACCCAGCGTAAGTGCCAAAGAAATGAATTTGTTCATGATCTGTTTATCCGCGTTGAAAACGCGCATCTTGACCTGAATCGTCTGAAACTACCATGAACAAATTATGTCTTTATTTTAGTCACATTTGGTGACTGGATACCTTAAACCTGTTGGAATGGATAGACAGATCCCAATCCTAAAATGCCGGTCAATTCATCCAATGCTGACTGACTTTCAAGCAATAAATTCGGATCCGCCAAATCGGATTCAGCAAGTCGATCACGATAGTGTTTATTTATCCAAGCAGCTAGGGTTTGGTAGCGAGATTCGTTTAACAGGCATTGGCTATTTACCGCATTCAGTTCCTCGCTTGAAAGCGCTACGCGTAATCTTAAACAAGCCGGCCCGCCACCATTTTGCATACTCTGTTTAAGATCTAGGTAAATCACTTCCTCAATCGGGTTGCTAGCTTTACACAACGAGGCCAAGTAGCGCTCTACGCCATCAATCGTCTGACATTCGCTTGGAGCAACAATCGCCATCCCACCATTTGGCAAACTCACTAATTGACTATTAAACAAATAGCTTTTCACCGCTGCATCGACACTGATATCATCGCTACTGACTTCAATTAAATGTAGCGGTCGCGATCCTTGATACTTGCGACCAATTTCCTCGATGACCTGTCTTTGTTGGTAAAATGCTTGTTCGTGGAATAAAAACATGTTTTCATTTCCGATTGCGATAACGTCATTGTGAAACACACCTTGATCTATTACATCGGGATTTTGCTGTACAAAGAGTGTATGCGCATAGTCAAGTAGATGGCTACGTGCTATCGCTTCGCTCGCCTGCTTTGTTTGCCTTGCTGGGAACACCTGCGGTTTTACGTTTGAATTCGCATCTTCTCCGTAGACAAATATCGCCAACCCTGTGTGCCCATAGCTATCGACCAAACGCGTGTAATTGGCCGCGCCTTCATCTCCAAACAGTGGATGCTGAGGTAAGCTGGGATGATGAACAAATATCTGCTCATCTGGAAAGGTTGCTTTTAAAACTAAACTGGTTGTCTTGGCTTCTATCGCTCGATGAAGTTTGTTGCTTAAATTGGCGGGAGTGAAATGGACTTTCCCATCAGACGTATCACAACTAGGCGAGACCGTTGCCGCATTGGCCGTCCACATTGATGAGGCCGAATAACAGGCCTTCAAAAGGTAAGGCTCTGTTTTGGCAACCTTATTAATCACTTGAGCGTCTGTGCCATTAAACCCGAGTGACCGCAATGTGTGCAGATCCGGGCGACAATTGGGCGCGAATACACCTTGATGCAACCCGAGTTGGGTCAAAGCCCACATTTTTTCTAAGCCTTGCAGAGCCGCTTGCTTTGGGTTTGCCACTTTGTTTGCATTCGATTTTGACGCAACATTGCCAAACGACAATCCTGCGTAGTTGTGTGTTGGATCCACTAACCCATCAAAATTGACTTCGTAATAACTCACCTTGCCCCCTTCTGGTGCATCTACTGCACCATAATAGTTCTTATGTCGGATTGGTTGCTTACGAACAAACTGCGTCTTTTATCAAAGTTTATTTAATAATATGACAGCGTTTCACAATGCTTTGATACTAGCGAACCTCATACAATTCCCGAGCATTACGTCCTATCGAACCCCGCTTTTTCTCCTGTTGCTAAAGATAGAAGGCGAAAGATAGCTCATTAGACAATTTGCACAGACTTGTATGATTCATTCCCTTTTTATGAAAATTGACCCATTTGTAATCGCAACATCAACAACCTTGAAGAACAAATGAGTCAATTCCTATGCCAGCTTTCGAATCGAGTAGAAGCGAGAGAACATAATTTTTCACGATGTTTTACTTATCTAGAATTGCCTTTCTTTTAGCGAAGTAAGGCTTGCTTGCAGCATTTCAAGGTATTTATCGTTATGTTCCTTTGCAATCGCCACCGCTTTTTCCATGTGTGTAATCGCCGCAGACCTATCGCCGTTAAGCGCCAGTGCATCGGCTTTTGATTTGTAGGCCCACTGAGAATGTGGAAACATCGTCAGATGAACATCACTCGCGACCAATGCCTTTTTCGCGTCTTTCAACTCATTCACGATATGCTGAACGGGTTGTCCGATTTCCCACTCCTGACCTTGAGCCGTCGTGCCATATTTCGCATTTAATGTTTGAAAATGTGTGATAAATCGTTGTGGGTTATTCACTACGTCGTCAAAAGAAAGCAGCCAATCAGCAAATTGAGACTCGAAATGCCCCAATTTGCGACAATAAAGGCGTCGTCATATGATCTTCATTAGGAAACTCTTGAAAAATCGCATTTGGATAGACGCCTGAAAGTTTTGCTTGGTAATTTTGATAGGCTGTTCTTTGCTTACCTTGCTCATTTGCAATACTCATATACACAAATGGCGACTTTGCTTTTGATTTGAAATCAGTACGTTTAGCTAACACTTCGTTATCCCACCACAGAGATGGGCTAAACAAATAGTAAGCATCAAACATATCGGGTTGAGACTGTAGGATATATGCGCAGAAAAGCCCTCCTAACGAGTGTCCTGCTACCATATTAAAACCAGAAACTCGGTAGTTTTTATTTATCTCTGGCATTAATTCCGACTTTAAAAATTGCGCGTAAAGATCTGCCTTTCCTGAATCACGTCCGCTGTTCTTGTCCAAAGTCGGCGTGAAATATGTAAATCGCTCTACCGTTGATATCGCCACCACGATAAGCTCTGGCATGACGCCTGTTGAATTCAGGAACGCTGAATTGGTCACAGTATGGTTTGCGTGTGTGTCTCCATCTAAGAGGTAAATAACCGGATAGGTTGTTTTATTAACCACGTCATACGACTTAGGCGTATAAACTTTAACATTAATCGATTGATTCAATCGTGCAGAGTCAATTTTTAAAATCGACTCTGCTGCTTGTGAACCAATCGATGTAATGAGTAACAGAAATGTAAGTAACAATCGCACAAAACCTCCTTGCGTTAATATAAATAGAGTCGGAAAGAGCATTTGCTCATTCTAGTTTTAACCTCATTAAGGTAGACCGTTCTGATATACATTAATGGGAAAGGTCAATGGGCTTCACGTAAACGTGTGACGTTTTAGACAAGTTAAAACCTATCGATGGGTAGAAAGCATGGGATGCATCGCGAGCCACATTTGACCTTACAAATAGCCGCGTTAAACCATGTTCTCGCCCCCATAATTCCGCAGAGTTCACAAGCGCCTCAGCAATACCTTGACGACGAAAATTTACGCCTACCACCAATCCCGTAATTTCAGCTGCAAAGCCAGACTCTAAAAACAGCCTTTTCTCAATCACTAACCAGCCACATACCGATGAGTCTGTTACCGCGACCAATACCAGATGAACGGGAGACGCGATTAACTCACGTAACCACACACGTGTATCTTCAACGCTTACTTCGTAACCTAATTCCAAAGTCAAATGCGCAATCGCATCAGTGTTGTCTAAACTTGCAGGTATCACTTCAAATTGCATTTTTTCTCCACGACCTAATCTCATTTTTATTTTCTTAACGGCGTCTTTATAAATTTCGTGACTTACAAGAAGTCGCTAATCGAACCCAAAATAGAAACACACCTTTGTTGCCACGCATACATAGGCCATTTTGCTCCAAATGGACTAAAATCTATTACTTTCAAAGAGATGAACGTTACAAACCACATTACCTTCGTTTTGTTACACGCCAATATCCTCCACACTGATTTGCCTGTCCCGGTGAATCACAGCGTGTCACTTTTTGCAGGTTTTTTGGTATTGGTAACTCAATCCAGTGGTAACCACTCGGCGGTGAAGTGACCCATCCTAAGAGCGGTGCCATGGTTAATTTTTGTGGTCGAGTTGGCGACATTAATACGAAGTATGGGGTTACATTGAGCCAGTTTTTACCATTAGCACCGAAAATATGGCGTAGGCGACCCGCTTTGGAAATGGTCTGCGCATTCGACCATCCCGTGACCCCTTTCGCTTCAATGCAAATTACATGAACATGTCCATGGCTTTCATAAGCGATAAGAAAATCAACGTCCTCTTGCTGACCTTTAATCTCCCCACGGTGATTGTCGTATACCGATTGTGGTTGGTAGGTTTTGCAAAGAGCTGCGTAAATCCAATCAAGGTGGCAATCCATTGCACAAAAAAGTGCGTCAGGAAACGAAATTCCCAACACTTCTTCAAGATGACTTAAAAATTCACTCGAAGGCGAAAATGACGTGTTACCTAAAATGTGCCCAAGTAAATAAAAGCGTTCTTTGCTATTAAATGCTGTCAATTGTTCAATGAAGTCTAACTCTCTTTGACTTTCCATTAGTCACTCCATATGTCAGAACCTACTAACCCGCTGTTCGCTATGCTTTATTAATTGAAGCTATACTCTCTTTTAATTTCAACAACTTGAACTATATATGATTCATACCATGTTTTGCGCCCAAGTGACTGAGCCAACGCATGTTCTGAATCATTCTTCCAGTGTTTAATCGCGTCTTCGTTTTCCCAATAGGAAATAGTCACTTCTTCCTCGCCAGCAGTGGCAGCAACAAACTCAAGACAGCCGTATTTTTCAAATGCCAGCTCACGCATTTTTGCGACCGTAATTCCATATTCTTCATCTTGAACACCCGGCTTTGCCCTAAATATAACTGCGTACATATGACTTCCTTCGACGATGCATTATTAACGTTTAATATAAACTGATGAGAGCTGACACGCTGATCGCTAAAAACACAACCCAAGATAGGTGTTTGCCTCTAGAACCGAGTAACGCGACAAGACCATGCACAATGAATGTCGCCGCAATAACATAAATCAAGCTGGCTTTTTCAGTCCCTGGAGTGGCCAGAAGTGCGAGGATCGCGGCAAAGCCCAGCCAAGCAATTGACGTGATATGCCAAGCAAATCTTAACGTGCGCTTAGTAAAGTCATCACTTCCAAATAGCTTTGGGAGGTTATCTCGCTTAAATAAGCGCGTCAGGATGTAACGTTCGCCAAGGAACGAATGAACAAACGCAATCACCAACAACAAAACGGCTGAAATGTATAAAGCAAAGTTCATATCAATTCCTTGAGTAAATTGCGGCGCCAATCAGATATCGGAATCTTCTAACGCACATTTTTTGGTATTGAAGCCATCTGCTTTGAGAGACTTGTGGAATAGTAGTCAATCAAGTCGCGGTATGACGTTGTTGATAAAACACGTTCGGTGTATTTGCCAGAGTAGGCCCATTCATTAAAGAACGTCGTCAAATCGACCTTAGAATTTTTATTAATAAAATCAATAAATTCTTGTGTAGTTGCGCCCTGTTTGTGGTATGTACGATAAAATTTTCCAATGATCGCGTTAAATTCATCCGTGCCTAATAAATCAGACATAATACGGAAAAAGACCATACCCACAGCGTATGAATTTAAATCAGCTTTACCATAATCAATGAACGCCGTTTTGCTATAAATGGGATTATCCTTAAATCTATCTCGTAGTTGGTTCATAAAAGTCTGTGTTTTACTCTCCAGATGACCCGGTTTGCCTAAGTCCGTTGTGGCTGCTTGCAAGTAAGTTGCTAACCCTTCATTCCATCTGGGAGAAAAGGTATCCAACGTTTTCACATTCCATTGGTGGCTGATTTCATGATAAACGCGACCGAGTTCCCTAAACCCTTCCGCATCTTGAATAACCGCCGTCACGTCGGCCTGTGCACCATAATTTTCGGGTACTTCAATGAAGGTATAGCCAAGCTCTTGCTGTAGCGGCCCGAACCAGTTCGAATACAATTCGAACGTATTATTTATCTCTTGCAACAAGGCATTAGAATCTTCTGGTGATTCCCAACTGAACACGGAATATCGACCTTTTGAGTATTGCTCGTAACGAGCAATGGCAAAATCCATACGCCAAGCCGGTAATTTATTCACATAACGATACGTAGTTTGCTCAGTATTCTGTAGCACAGGCTGTAACGATCCGCCATTCGCCACCACGTAACCCGTAGGAACCGTCACACGAACATCGTAATCATAGGTATGCAGCCAAAACTTCGCCTTGTGATTTACGTCATCATTGGGATACGTAATGATTGGATAGGCGAAAGCATCCATTCTTAGTATTGAAAAGTCGGCTGAAATAGAGTCTTTGACATAGTTCATCCCCGTTTCACTATAACCGAGGAGAGAGCCATCAAACTGTACCTGAAAGGTGTATGACTCGTTCGGCTCAATACCCTTCTTAAGCTGAACTTCGACATAATTGGTTTGCAACACGGGCCAATCTTCATTACTCAATACGTGTTGTGAAAATGCCAATGGTGCTCCTGCATTGTTCTTAACAGCTGACACATGAAGCAATCGATACAAGCGCATTGGGATATGATCCGCGACGTTTGCTGAGTTGTTTTTTACGGTGATGATACCTGTCGCAGACAAAGTTTGTTTTTTGATATCAACTTTATAATCCAGCTCATATTTCGTCGCAAAGAGCTGAAGTTCTTTATCAACAAACGAAGTAGTCGCAAACGCCGAATTTGCTATGCAACCCAAAATGAATAGTATGTATTTCAACATAAGCTTCCTTCTTAGTTATTCTCCTTAATATAAAAACCACTTTCCAGCGCCGCTCAGCGCTCGAATTCTGGTAGATATTGTTGTAATACCAATTGAAGTTTCTCTATTAAGATTTTGGTTTTATTATTATTTTGTAACAAGAACCACCCGTCAGTGCCCATCATTTCGAGAGAGTCAATTTGGCACCTAAAGGAGGTAGTGTCACACCACGTCCCTGACAATTTGAAAATCCCGAAATTCGTAGTGAGTCGATTAATCGTAAATTGCCTCATGGGAGCAATCCGTTGGGTCAAAACGAATTAACCACGTTGTTTCATAAAGGCCACGGCTAATCCCGAAGAGACAAAAGTGACTCCCGCTCCAACGTTGAGACCATTTACAAATTTAGGTCTATTTTGTAGCCAACGGCTCAATTTAGATGCAAACACACCCATAAGCGAAAAACCAATGGCCGTGAGAAGGGCGAACCAGCCTCCGTATACCAGCATCTGACTGGTCACTGAGTTCCAGTTCCGGATTAACGAACTGAGGGACAAATGCGAGGACAAATAAGCCAGGTTTTGGATTCAAAGCTGCCGATAAAAAACCTGTCCAAAAGATAGTTTTTAACGACTGTTGCTGAGCCTTCTCCAAAGAAAACAAGCTTTTGGATTTAAGCACTTTAATCCCTAACCAAATTAAATAAGCGGCACCAATAATTTTTACAATGTAAAACGCAATCGTGGACGTTTGCAAAAGCAAAGTAAGACCAAACGTTGCTGTTAACACATGGAATAAAATACCCGCCCCAGAAGATAACCCTGACACCACCGCAGCGGCTTTACCTTGACTGAGTCCTCTACCGATGGCCAACAAATTATCGGGACCTGGAGAGAGTACTAAAAGAAAACATGCCAACGTATAGGCTAGCCAAACATCCATTGGAAACATGGTTACTCCTTTATGCTTTGAGCATTGGTGCTATTTATAACAATACTGATTATTAAACACCCATTAAAATGCCCCCAAAAGTGAAACTTCGCAAGCGAAAAATTCGACAATTAGCAATTAACTTTCAGCCTTTTTCATTTGCTCCTTTGACAAAAAATAGGCCTTTTGCTTGCGAAAAATCCTTTCAGGTCTGTTTAAACATCATTTGAACGACCACTGCTGCTTGAAATCATAGCGAAAGCCAATAGAAATAGAGTCAAACTCAGTATCATTTACAAATGACTTGGATAGGTATTCCAAATGAACGCGTAGAGGCGCAATTGGCAACCACTCAAGCGTCACGTTATAGCCATCGAAACTTTGATTCTCCAATGCGGTGCTGGCAAAACCGTCCTCGAAGTCAAAGATACCCGCTTTGAGTTTGTAGTGTGGTGATAATTGATAAGCCAATGACAAGTCAAAAGTATGGCCGTCACGCGATAGATCTGCCGTCAATCGCTGGTACGTTTTGTCTTGGTACGCAACAGCCGCATAAAAACGGTCGGTGAATTGATACGCTAAAGCACCTGCCCAGATTTGATTTTCACCGAGCCGAGTGTCTGCGTCATACACCTTACTTTGCTGGTAGGTAATTGCGGCATGAAGACCATTCGCATCATAACTCAGCCCAGCGTTAAACATATCGCTTTGATCATCGCCTTTTTGACCATCAAATTGACTCACCGCGATAAAGGTTAAAGCTCCATATTCATAGCGATATGACAGTAAATTATCGACGAAAAATAAGCTTTCTGGATCATACGAAAACGGGCTACTGGAGTGGTTAAAAATATCAACCGGATCGGCAATAAACAAATATTGGGCTGGTCTTTGTTTCCCGATACCAAATCGACCATAAGGCGTTTTTAGTGCGGTATAAGCACGCCTCGATTTGCCGAAATTCCCCTCATTCGCCAAATCAATTCCCCATTCGCCTTGCAGTTCAACCTGCCAATCAGGCATAAATTCATGTGTTACTTTGAACCCTGCATGGGAAAGAGCGTCACGTACATCCCAATTATTGCCACCTGATTCTTTGAGATAACCAAATGTCGGACGCACTGTGGCGTATAAATCAACAAACGAGTTAGTTGAAGTTAGTTCAGTCTTTGATGAAGAAGGCGTATTTGGCGTACTTTGCGGGGGTTGTGCTTGCTGTGCTTGCTGTGCTTGCAGCCTAGCTTTTAACTCGACCAGTTGTGCTTCCAAAGCTTGAATATCAGCCATCGTAACAGGACGTTCCGTGCTGGAAGCGGAGACTGCGAAACTTAAAAGGCAGCAGAGCGACAGCAGTTCTTTGCAGCGAGAGAAGGACATTGTTTTTCACCTTCAATTATTGCCAATAACCAAATAATAGACAACACTTTTGAAGTTGGGATAATTTTTTAGGCAACAAAAAATGCAGATACGCACTAAGTTTTCGGTGACTTCCGCTGTTGTGATACTAATAATTATTTGCGTCACTACGACATCAACCTATTGGTTTGTGAGTGATTCGCTCCAAACTAAAAATCATGCCTATGTAAGCGATAGCACACAATTGCTTGCTATCAGCATCGACAACTGGTTGACGGCAAAAGCTGATCAAATCAATTTAGTCAAAAGCCAAATCGAGCAACATTTTAGCTCCGAGGCTTTTCAAGCTGCGCTGAATTCGCCTTTTTTCACTCAATCTTTTCTACTCGCCTTCGGGACCTTAGACAACGAGACGCAATTGCGCTCTAACGACCTGAATCGCCGTAACCCCAAAGAGATCGATTTTAGGCAACGAGCTTGGTATCAGTTAGCAAAACAAAAACAAAATACGGTTTTTACGAGTCCATATACAGACGCAGCAAGTGGTGAGCTGCTTTTGTCGGTGGTATCGCCGATTATTGTAGGAGGCAGATTTCAAGGGGTAATTGGAGGGGATTTAAGCCTTGAGGCTATTGCAAAAAGTGTAAATACGATCAATTTTGATAACACTGGGTACGCCTTCTTAGTTGATAGCACAGGCGCTATTGTTACCCATCCCCAAAAACAATTTTACGGTCAACCGATGAGCAAAATATACCCGGAATTGTCCCTCTCAAAAACCGACCAAATTACAGAGATAAAGACAGCTGACGGTACAAAATTGTTTTACTTACATGCACTTGATAACCGCTTTGGTACAAATTGGTACCTTGCCGTGTTAATTGACAAGTCTCTCGCGTACAAAACCTTATTTGATATCACCTTAAACTCATTTGTCATCGCTGTACTTGCCGTGTTGTTTGGCGTGATCTGTATGCGAGCATTAGCACTGCACCTGCTCAAGCCGCTTCGAGATTTAGAGGTTGCAATTACCGGTATGGCCAGTGGTGGAGGCAATCTTACTCAGCGGTTAACCATTAAAAATAGTGATGAATGTGGTGTTGTTGCCAGTCAATTTAATCGCTTTTTAGCTTCATTACAGCAATTAGTGTGCGACGTGAAAGAACGAGCTGATCAAGTACTTGGCAGCAGCGACGCGGCAAAAGAACTGTCGACGCAATCGATGAAAAAGTTAGATCAACAAGTGAGTTTGATTGAAAGTTTAGCCACGGCCATGCATCAAATGAGTACCACGTCGATAGAAATTGCGGGTAACGCGCAACAAGCCGCGAGCATCAATTACGTCGGTCAATGAAAAAGCCGCGCAAGGGCAAGAAGTATTTTTGCAAGCAAAGAACCAAATTACGGCGCTCGCCGACGATATTAACCATTCTCACAAGTTGAGTACCCAATTAGCACAGTACAGCCAAAGCATTGAAAATATTCTTTCTGTTATCAATGGGATAGCTGAGCAAACTAACTTACTAGCGCTTAATGCGGCAATTGAAGCCGCACGAGCAGGTGAGCAAGGCAGAGGGTTTGCAGTGGTGGCTGATGAGGTCAGATCATTGGCGTCAAAAACTCAACAATCGACCACTGAAATCAAGACCATGATTGACCAAATCCAAGCATCGTCAAGTCAAGTTCAAGAAGCCATGGGCAGCAGCCGAGATAAAACCTTGAGCTGTGTAACACAAACTGAACAAGCGACAGATATGTTGAATGAGATCTCAGAGGCAGTTAAAGAACTGATGGATCGCAATATTCAAATCGCCACGGCCATTGAGCAACAAAGTGTGGTTATTGAAGAAATAAACAAAAACACCAACTACATTAACGATATCAGTGTTGAAGTTGGCAGTTTTGCGGATAAGCAATATTGCGCCAGTGATAAACTCGCTAAACAGGCGCATGAGCAAGAAAGTCTTCTATCGAAATTTAAGGTGTAACGGTGGTGTGCAATCTATTGAGATTTCGCATTGCCCCTCTGACAACGAATAGTGCAGTACATCACGTAGTGAAAAATGGCTTCAGTTGCATGGGCAAATTAATGCTGATGTTGCTCCTTTTTACAACAAGATCCTTTGCCGAGCCACAATATCGCGTCAGTATCATGGTGGATGAAAGCTATCCTCCTTACACCTACATGATTAACGGTGAACTCAACGGTATCTATGTAGATCTCGTGCGACAAGCTGCACGTTTAATCGATAGTAAGTATCAGGTGGAACTTGTACCTGTACCTTGGAAACGTGGGCTTGCTGACCTTGAGCATGGTACCGCATTCGCCATCATGCCACCGTATAAACACATTCAAAAACGACCATACATTTGGCCATACTCGGTACCGCTTTTGGAAGAAGTTGTGGTGGCTTATTGCAACTCGGGCTTTACCCTAAAAAATATCGAACATCGAGATACGTCAGAAACTCCGATAAATCTTGGTATCAATGCCGGTTATTTGATTCTAGATGATGTACTGACCCAAGCACTGGCACAGAATAAAATCCAAGTATGGGAGAACAAAGACACCTATTCCAACGTAATGAAATTAGTGAAAGGACGCATAGATTGTTACCTGAACGACAGATTGTCTACCGTACTGGTCATGCGAAACATAAAACGTAGTGAACCCGATATTGATTTAAATGGTGTTCTAGAAGACCGCGTAGTACTACGGCGTACTGCACACATTGGTTACGTTAAAGATGGGCTTGAACAATATCCTTATAAACTTGATTTCATTGCACAAATGGATGAAGCTTTGTTGAAAGTGATGGCGAGTCAAACGCCTGAATTAGATATCAATTAAGCGCGAATGAGATAACAGCATAACTCGGTGCATTTGCCAAGTGATTGAACTTTCCTGATTAGCAACCTATTCCCTGCGCTTCACATGATTATTCACCGCTCTGTTCACAACACAGCTCACTTTGGTATCTAATTGCATGCGCTACAATTTTCCGGGCGTCGTACGCGCTATCGCAGAAAACTCCCTCGTCATGTGTGCCTGATCGCTAAAGCCAAACTGAACCGCCACGTCAGCCAAATTTGCTCCGCTATTGTGCTTTAAATAGTCGATAACATGCTTCACGCGGATGAGACGCTGATACGCCTTCGGAGTCATGCCTAACCATAACTTAAATAAGCGTTCAATTTGCCGCTGACTAAGCGTTGCAACCGTACTCAGATCTCCAACAGGATGCCCCTGTCTAATACTCTCGAGCGCATTGTCAAGTGAGTGAGGTAACACTACCGATAAGTCAAGGTAGGTCTTCGCCCACTTGTTTAACAAGGCAATTTGGCCTTTCACACTTGGTTCTTTGTCGAGTGAATGAAATAGTGAGTATAAATGAAACTGGTTATCCTCAGACTCCTCCAGCCTTTGATGTTTTTCAACATGAGAACCCAACAACCCAAATCCAATTGCCGGATGAAATCGTACTCCGGCCAAACGCGTATCAGCTCCAAAAGTAATGTGCTGAGTAACGTTACTCACAGGCAATAAAATCACACCTCGAGGTAAGATTTGTTCACCGACTTGAACCTTGCCTGAAAAATTAAACATCAGCCCACTGCCTGCGTCACAATGCAATGGCTTGCGGATGACGTCACTCTGTGAAGTCACTTTTGCAGCCCATATTCCCTGAAACAAAGCACTGAGCTGCCCCGACGGATGGGACAGCTCAAAATGGAATGGATTTAGGTTCAAATCTTTAGGCTTGATAATGTCCCACCTCTGGCTTAAATACTTTAACAATGCGATTCCAGCTATTAATCGCGTTAATCGCGAACGTAAGTATCACTAACGCTTTTTCGCCAAACACCTCTATCGCCATTTGATAATTTGTCTCATCAATTGTTTTACCCAATGTCAATTGTTCGGCCAAATCGAGTGCGGTACGCTCTCGATTCGAATACTGTGGCATATCTCGCCACGCGCTAAGCCCGACGATACGTGACCACGTTTCGCCTAGTTTTAACGCATCCTTAGAATGCATATCAAGACAATATGCACATTCATTGATTTGAGATACACGTAATTTGACTAGTTCCCAAATAGAGAGGGTCAACGTATCAGACTGTTCAAATTGCGTTCTTAAAAAGCCTTCCTGTTCCAATAAAATTTTCAGGCCTTGTGGTGCAAGTTCTATGTAGTTTGCTCGGTTACTCATGACTATTCTCCTGTTTTGATGAGCACCAAGATACTGACTTTACCAACTCAGGTATTGAATATTTTCGACACATAAAGAAAGGCCTTCAAAAGGCCCTTCTCGATTTATTTTAGTAACACGAGTTAGATTTTACCGCTATCTTTTACCTTTGGACTTCTTACCGCAACTACTTTGTGCTGCAGACTCTACCAAGGCTTCTCCTTCCACTTCCGAGAGCAATCCCATATTAATCTGTGCATTTTTCGCATGAGCAACGCAACTCACATATTGTCCATGATTTTTCCAAAGCACACCCTCTTCAGGTCCACTACAACCGCATGAATTGCCGACATTCTGTTCACCTGAACACCCATATTGATCGACTGAAGCACCGCTTGCCGTTCCTTCGCACAGGTCATCACCATCCATCACACCATCCCCATCAGAATCCACGACAGGTGTACTAGTGCCGTCATTAGGGTCACTGCCTGCGCTCACTTCCTCACCATCGCTATACCCATCGCCATCACTATCTGGATTAGTTGGGTCCGTTTGCGTTAGCACTTCCTCTGGATCGGTAAGACCATCGCCGTCCGTATCAGGAAATTGCGTGCCAGTATTTGTTTCAAGTTTAAACATTCCCCCCGCTAAACCGCCACCATCATAAATTAGAAAATCCAACGTATGCGTACCACTTAAGGAAACTGGGTATTGTTGCGAAGACGATGTCACACCTTGAAACCCGACTAAGTTTCCATCAATGTAAACCCATGAACAATTATCCGCTAATAGATCTAATACAAATTCGCCGGTTCCCGAAACTTCTTGCGTGTAGCGAGTCCAACTTTGTCCTTGTGGTCCCTGTGAACTTAGATTGTTCCAAGCGTTAATCCAACTTGCGTAATTATTGTTTTGATTTTGCCAAGGATGAGCTGCTGTACCAAATGAATAGGCCGAATGTGGATTAACCCAATTGTCCGCTAAGGTGATTTCGGGATTGACAACACACGGTGCAGCCCAATTGCTATAGGCTGAGGTAGGATAAATCGGATCCCAAGCGGTTACACTTGAGTCACTTGTATAAACTGTATTTGCGAATACTTGAAACGACCCTATCAAGCATCCTACTATGACCGCCGTTCTGACTGGCGCTACCATCATTTTCATTGTATTTACCTCAATAATACGCTTGTATGTATGAGCAATTCCGTGATGATGCACTATTACAAACTTCTTCCTTGGCCCTAGGTTGATGCTATTGACTGATCGCGCTCACTCAATGAAGCGTAGAACACCCTTTCAATCATTCCAGTTTTAGCAATAAAAGCAGAGAAAACGCTGAAGCAGTAAAAAAGTACTAGTACTTTTTACCAATGTTCAATTTAGAAACAACCGACAAGAGCAAGTTTAACTCTTACTAAACAGTAAGTTGAATCCAGACAACGACAACAACACAGCACAGCCTTTGTTAAAACGACTTGCTGTTTTTGGTCGAGTAAACCACTGGCTTAGATATATACCAAACAATGCATAACAACTCAGTGCTACCATTTCTAATAGCAAAAATAGGCTTCCTAACACCACGAACTGTTGTCGTACATCTTGGTTTACATCAATAAATTGGGGCAGGAATGAGGTGAAGATTAAAATCGCCTTAGGGTTCCCAGCAGCTAACATAAATTCCTGTTTAATTAGCTCTTTATTGCAAGCACCATTGGCGGCTGTAGCTATGCGCAATTCACTTGAACGCCAGAGTTTGAAAGCAAGCCAAAACAGGTAAACAGCGCCTAACATTTTAATCGTAAAAAACAGTGTTTCTGATGCATACAAAACAGCAGCAAGTCCTGATGCTGCCAAAGTAATCATAATGACAAATGCAACGATACGACCCAACCCAGCCAAAAAGGCAATGTTGAAACCATAGTTGCGCCCATTGTTCATCGCTAATAAATTATTTGGACCTGGTGCCATATTGAGTGCAAAGCACGCTGGTATAAACAACAAAAGAGGCCAATACATTTTCTCAGTCCTTCGATGGTGCTTTAATGACAAACCCTTTTTCAATACCCGCTTGAAAACCGATTTTTTCGTACAATCGATGTGCTTCAGGTCTTAACTCACCTGACAGCAGCATGACTTTATAGCACGAGTTTTCCCAAGCCAATTGCAATGCATGTTCCATTACACGTTGGCTCAATCCCATCCGCCGAAACGAAGAACTCGTTATTACATGTTCGATCACGCCAAAAGGCCTCGCGCCATTAGTGAGCGTAGGAATGATCCCAAGCTGACATGTTGATGCTATTTTTCCTTCCACAAGCGCTACAATTAACTTCGTGTTTGTGATTCTCAACAATTGTTCACCGTGAAGGTCTATTTGCTGTTGAGTGAGCGTGGGATCAAGAGGTCGCAATTCGTGATAAAGCGATAGAATTCCGACCAAGTCTTCAGGCTGTGCCAACCGCACACATATCATCGTAATTTCCTTATATAAATTAGTATTAACGGGACATATTAGTTAGGTTGCCAGAGCTCAATAGGATTTCCTTCTGGGTCGTAAAGTCTCGCAAAAGACCCATTCGGGTAGGCTTCAGGGTCGACAGTGACGTCTATCCCTTGCGATTGCAACTGAGCAACCATTTTACCTAAATCGGTCACTCTAAAATTAATCATCCAACGTTGGCTGTCTCTTCCAAAATAAGTCGTGTCTTTTGCAAAAGGCGCAAATACGGTTGGGCCTGCGTCTTGTGTCCACGGTGTTTCTCCATAACTTTTCGGCACAAGATTAACCCCTAGATGTTGTTCATACCAATTTGCCAACGTCTCTGGATCTTCTGACTTAAAAAAGAAACCTCCAATACCCGTAACTTTTTCCATTTTTTCTTCCTTCTCATCGTGATTCGTCGTCTTAATTTAGACTACGCTATCCAAACGAACAAAATACATCTAGCGCTTCACGAATTTGTTGCACCATATGCTCATCTTCTAAAATGCCTTCATACGACAGTTCAGAACCAAGTAAAGGGAGCGTTAAACAAGCCTGTATTTCAATATTGCCCGACATCGTACGAATAATTTCATGGAGTGCATTGATTGCATGTGAAGCTCGCGGTGAAGTATTAAAAATGGCCACCCGTTTATCGACAAATTCAGGCTCACTGACCAACCAATCTAGGGCGTTTTTTAGCACACCACTTACGCCATGAGCATATTCTGGACTGGAAATAATCAGCCCGCTAGATAACGCTAAAAGCTGTTTAAGTTTCAAGACGCTCTCTACGCTACTCGCTTCAATGTCTGGATTAAAGGGTGGAATGTCTGCCAATCCGTCAAAGAGAATAATTTCGGTTGAATCTGGCGCCAGCAATTGACACGCCTTTAAGAGCGCAGAATTATAAGATTTTTTCCTTAAACTTCCTGATATTGCTAATATTTTCAAAGTCATTATCCTTAAATGATGTCTGTTCACCTTAACACAATTATTTGCTGTAAATAAAAACAACTTGTTGCGTTAGTACTCGCCCCAATCAATGTTATGATAACGAACATGTTAAACGCTTGCTCGACCATGACCAGAATTATGATGACCAAACCTCTTCTCGAATCCCCTCTATCTGAAGAAATGACAAAAGCCAAACGAGGTCGGCCGACAGGTGATCGGGATAAAAAAAGAGAGGAATTACTCGATGTTGCAATTACAACGCTCGCGCATGAAGGTTATTCGGGTTTATCTATCCGCAAAGTGGCTCAAAATGCAGGTGGTTCAACTGGAACGATTACTTATTACTTTGCAAACAAAGACGAGTTAATACTCGGTATCGCTGATGAGTTATTTAAACGTTTTGAAGCAATATTGGTTAGCGAAGGTGAACCGACGGATATAGCGACGGCTATAGAACAATGGTCTCTGTGGAGTAGCGCTGACAATACGGACCTGGTAAGGGCTTTCTTACAGCTCCAATCTTACGCAACGATTGAGCCGACGTTTGCTGATTTTGTGCAAAAGCGAAACGAGCTGATCCTATCTCAGCTCATCAAGATGATAGAGAAAGGCCAACAGGCCAACATCGTTCGAAATGATATTCCAGCCGACATTCTTGCTGAACAACTCAGCGCCATGGGAGATGGATTCATGATTTCACTTTCTATCCACCCAAATAGACTCTCGAGCGAGAAAATCAACGCCCTGCAACAATGCATTAAAACGTTGATTTCCCCGACCTAAGCTCAGCGCGGTTGTTCGCCGCGCAAGAACGGAACACAGTTCACTTAATTGCTTTGTGCTTTAAAAATCAAGGCGTAGAGAATGGGTAAAACGACCATTGTGAGTATCGTGGCAAAGACGAGTCCGCCAATAATAGTGATAGCCATCGACACGAAAAATGCGTCAAAAATCAACGGGATCATCCCAAGCGCCGTCGTCAATGCGGCCATTGCAACGGGACGTAAACGACTAACACCTGAATCAATAATGGCTGGCAAAAGAGGTTTACCTTCACCTTGCTCGAGGTTGATTTCTTCAACAAGGACAATCGCATTTTTGATAAGCATACCAATTAAACTGAGAAAGCCAAGTAAAGCCATAAAACCAAATGGTTGATTTGTCGCCAATAATCCCGCCGTGACACCAATTACGGCCAGTGGCACGCAAAGCCAAATAACCAAGGTTTGTTTTAGGGAATTAAACATGATGATCGTCAATAAAATCATCGCCAAAATAAACACAGGGATCGTTTTACTTAGCCCTTCTTCAGCCTTAGAGGCGTCTTCAAACTCCCCTCCCCACTCTAATGTATATCCTTTGGGCAGTGTCAACGCTTCCACTTTTGGTCTCAGTCGCGCTAATAATTCATTTGCAGTACCTTCAGTTGGATCAGCAAAAATCGTTATCGTGCGCGCGCGATTTCGACGATAAATAATGCCATCCTCAAATTCCGTTTGAAACGATTCCACGACTTGACGTAAAGGGATCATCTTTTGGGCAATGGGACTCCAAATTTGAATATTCTCAAGATTGCTAATGTCAGCTTGGAATTGCTCATCGGCACGTACAATGATGGGAAGCAATAAGTTTTGGTCTCGGAAAACACCCGTTGTTACACCTTCGAAGGATTCTCGAATAGTTTGTGCCACCATCGCACGCGAAATACCATTAAGATTGGCTTGCTCTTCAGACAATATAGCCTTCACTACTTTGACTTTTTGTCGCCAATCCGTTCGCACCGCTTTCGTGTTGCTATCCTCATTAAAAATCGCTATGACTTCTTGCGCACTTTTCCTAAGTTGGCCAATATCCTCACCGCTTAAACGGGCTTGAATTTTTCCTACGGTCCCTGTGCCAAGCTCAAATGGTGCGGTATAAATTAGCGCGTCAGGGTAACGCTGTGATAACTGCTGCTCAACTTGGGGCATGAGTTCACTAAGTGCGGTGTAATCATCTACGCTGACAAGAAACTGTGCGTAGCTACTATTTGAAAGCTGAGGTTGATACGTCAACAAAAACCGTAACCCTCCTTCACCAATTGTACTTGTCACGTGTGTGACATGCGTTTGTTGCTTTAAATAGCGTTCAATCTCTTTTGTGTTCTCATGGGTTTTATCAATGTGCGTGCCTTGAGGTAACCACATGTCCACCATAAATTGTGGCCGAGTTGAACTTGGGAAAAAGCTCTGTTCTACAAAAGAAAAACCCCAAAGCGACAATGCAAAAATGACCGTGACAGAAGCTGAGCTAAGGTAACGGTGTCGAATGCATAGCGTTAAAAACGCACGATATCCTGAGTAGAATGCACCACCATAGGGGTCTCTATGTGCATCATTTTGTACGGGTGGTTTTAAAAAGAGTACGCACAATAATGGCGTGACGGTGACCGCGGTAACCCAGCTTAATAACAACGACACCATCACCACTTGGAACAACGAGCGACAATATTCTCCTGTTGCGTCATTGGAGGTGCCAATCGCGGCAAATGCGAGTATGGCTATCAATGTCGGCGCGAGTAATGGCCAAGCCGATTGGCTGACGACTTTCGGGGCAGCATTGCGTGCGCTTTCCCCTTTTTGCATGCGGATAAGCACCCCATCCACGACCACGATTGCATTGTCGACTAACATGCCGAGTGCAATAATCAACGCGCCTAGCGAAATTCGTTCAAGTGCAACGCCCATAGGCTCAAGAAAAATAAATGAACCCGCAATGGTCAAAATAAGAACAAACCCTATCAACATGCCAGCGCGCATACCCATAAAAAGCAGTAAGACTGCAATCACTATTACAACGGCTTCAACAAGGCTGATAACAAACCCTGAAATGGCTTCAGTCACCGCTTCTGATTGCAGCGACACATAGCCAAACTCAATACCAATCGGACGCGCATCTTCAAGTTCAGCCAGCCGATTTAGAACGGCTTCCCCCATATCAACTACATTGCCACCGGACACTGTCGACACACCGAGTCCGATGCCAGATTTGCCATCAAAACGGATAATGGCGCTTTGCGGATCTGAATATCCTCGTTTTACGGATGCAATGTCTCTTAAATAAAATTGCTTCTCAGCGCCATCGCTGATTAATAGCGACTCAAAATCGGCTACGGAATCAAATCCACCGGTTGGTGCAACGTTCACATAAGCCGCACCTAATTTTGCACGACCGCCATCTACGACAAGCCCTTTGCTACTTAATTGCTGAGTGATCATGTCGGGAGATAGACCGAGTTGTGCCAATCTGTCCCGGTTGAATTCGATGTAAATTGCCTCAAGACGCTCACCAAATGTGGTGATTTTTCCAACGCCTTTCACCTGTAACAATTGCTGCTGCAACTTGTCGACGTAACGTTTCAGCTCGTGATATTCATAGCCATCGCCAGTGACAACCATAAAAATACTGTACACATCACCGTAGTCATCCATCACTAATGGTGTCGAAGCGCCTGGAGGCAAATACGGCTGAACATCACTTACTTTCTGACGCAGCTTATTCCAAACTTGTGGCAGCGTTTCTTTATTGTACTGCTCCTTTATCGTTACGGTGATGGTAGACAGCCCCTGCTCTGACTTCGACACGACCTTGTCGAGTTCGCCAAGCTGTTGCACCGTTTTTTCCAAAAGTTCGGTGACTTCCTGCTCGACTTCTTCGGCGGATGCACCTGGATACGAAGTAACAATTAAGGCGTCTTTAATCGTGAATTCAGGGTCTTCCAAACGGCTCATCGATGAGAAAACCATGAGGCCTGCCACCAGCATTACCACGGTTAAAACTAACGTAACAATTCGATTTTTAATTGCGATACAAGCTAAATTCATGCCTTTAACCCTCTAAAGCATGAACTAGTGCGCCATTGCGAAGGCTATATAGCCCAGAAGTCGCAATGCGGTCACCTTTTTCCAAGCCTTTTTTCACTTCAACCAAATTCGCAGAGATTGCTCCGAGGCTCCACAGGGGTTTTATAAACTGCGCCTGTTTCGTTGTCTAAACGCCAAACAAACGAAGTGTTGTCCGTTTCCCCAAGTACAGCATCCACGGGGATATAGAGCGCTCCCTCTTTATCGTCATTGTTTTTAGGTTGGTAAAGTACATGCCCTGTCATCCCTGGGCTTATAGAAAGGTTGGAGGTTGAGGAAAACCCCACGGTCACTTTAAATGTGCGCGTTATCGCGTCTGCCTTGCCAGAAAACTCCGTAATTTGGCCGTCGAAACGTTCCTCAGGTAGTGCACTGACTTCGACAAAAAGCTGATCTTTCAACTTGATCTCCTTCGCAGACCGAACATTGCGCCCTTTTGCCCAATCTACTTCAGGCACTTCAACTACCATTTCAAGTTCAGCGTCACTGTGAATGTGCATGACGGGTTGTTTCGCGTAAACCGTTGCAAATTGCTCAATTTCTTTACTGGTGATTCGACCAGAAAATGGAGCGATTAATCGCGTATCGTCGAGCGCTTTTTTCGCTTGGGTTAATGCTGATTCTGCTACCTCTAAGGCACTTTTTGCCTGCTCATACGCTTGCGTGGTTACCGCGTTCACTTTAATGGCTGTGCTGAAACGCTCAAAGTCCAACTTGGCTATGTCTTTCTCCGTTTCAGCTCGCTCAAGTTGAGCTTGGTAGTCTCTAGCATCGAGAGTGGCCAATACATCACCTGCTTCGACCAAGTCACCCTCTTTGACTAGCACATTTATGATTTTTCCCGGCACTTCAAATGCCAGTACCGATTGCTTAACCGCTGAAACACTACCCGGATAGCGGAGCGATTTTTGAATGTGTTCACTGCCTACAGTAAACAGTTTGACCGGTCTTGAAACCGGTTTGGAATCATACTGGTCTGACGGTTCGCAACCCATCAGTAAAGTAGCAACACCGAGTACAAAGGCATGCATTCGCAGCAGACGGTGAAAGTATTTCATGCAGTTCTCCATATTAACAACGAGGAAATTGACGTTATTTGCAGGGACTTTCATGCCTCTCACCTGATGATAAAAGCAACAATAGACGCCCAGCGGGGGCGATTATAGAACAACTAAAACAATTAACACAACGATTGTTATGTTAATTAAAAATTGGATAAGTAGCCGAAGCCCTGAGATCATTGCTATTTGAAATCAGAGAAAAGTTAACTGAATCTTGGACTTGAACAACGACGATTGGCTAAAAAATGCAGAGTATAAAATTGCTAAAATGTTGAGATTTGAAGTGATAGATCAATGCGGGACGAGCATGCAGGCTAAGCGGAAGATTGGCATACCACAATGGTATGATGAACCGGCGATTCAATTGGCTATGGTTAAAAGTACAGCCCAAAATCTAAAGTTCATTCGTTGACTATTCGTCAAATTAACAGGGTTTTCGTAAATACGTTTCAGGTGCATCAATGACTTTAAACCCGAATTTTTCATACAGCGCTGCCGCATCGTTCGTACGCAGTAACCAATTTACCGTTTGTAATTTTTCATGGTTCAAAATATGACCTAACAATTGTTTCCCAACGCCTTTTCCTTGATGGTTCTCCAAAACAAATACATCAAGCAAGTACGCAAACACGACTGTATCGGTGATCACTCGTGCAAAGGCGATTAATTCGCCATCAATATAAGCACCAAAGCACATGGAATGCTCTATGCTTTGTTGCACCTGAAATTCTAGTTCTACCCTGAGTTCCAATAAGATTGATTGGCAAGATAGTCATGAATAGTCTCCACATCCAGTGTTCGTATGTCGTTTGAAATCGTCATTGATGTGTTCATATTCGCTCTCCTTATGCGTCGAATAGCAACGAACTCTGCGCGTGATGTCCTGATGTTTCGTCTTCTTTGGCGGCTATATCTATCACGAATAGTGAACAATTTTGCCCATAGCGTTGAATCGCCTTTTGCTCACTATAACAAATAAAACTAGGCGAGAGAACGGCTAGTTGGATAAGCTAATCAAATGAATTTTAAATACTTAATCAAGTTTTCTAACACTCAAATGTGTCGCTTTATGTTATTGTGCGCACCAACATATTTGCACGTTGAAATGTCATCGTAGACTCGACTTCTACGCCCAACGCATTTTATTCGGCTCTCAAGGAAATCTTAACCCATGCGTTTATCTGTTGTTTGCCTCTCAGTCATCGCTTTCCTCTTTGTTCCCTTCAGTGATGCGGTTGAACCTATTGAAACGATTACGGTGACTGGAAGTCGAGTTGCAGAGGCGAACGTAGACCAAGCACTCAGTGTTTCTGTTGTTTCCAACAACACGATTGAGCAAGACAACCCACAGCATATTGGTGAAACTCTCGCGTCTGTCGCAGGTGTGCTAGTCAACCAATTAGCTGGCGGGCAAGGCCATAACTCAGCTATTCGTATGCCAATGAACTATGGGGGTTACACACTTTATTTACAGGATAACGTGCCGCTGCAAAGCGCCGCTTTTTATAGCCATAACGCGCTTTGGTGGTCGAGCAGTAATGCGGATCTAGGACGTATTGAAGTTATCAAAGGTGCTGGCACTAGCCTTTATGGCTCTGGAGCCGTCGCAGGAACCGTCAATGTATTATCTTCACCGCTCGTTAGCGACCGTAAACATGTGGCCGCCACCTTTGGCGATTTTGGTTATCAACGGATTCAAATGGCGATTGAAAAGAAAGACCGTCTTGGTGTATCGATTGCTTCTTTGAATAATGGCGGCTGGCGAGGCTCATTCTGCTGTTGATAAATACGAACTCAACGCTAAACACCGCACATTCATCAACACCAATACGGCAATAACGACTCACCTGATAGCGTCAACGTTGGACCAACAACTGACCGGAGCATTATCACCGGAACAATACGCCAACGATCCGACACAATCCGCGTTACCCGAAGCCATTGAGGCCGTTGATCCGCACCGTAAGACCGATTACTTCCGATTAACTAGTTCAGTGGTGGTCAACGATGGCGACATTGAATGGTCTGCTATACCGTTTTTGCGTTACCGTACCAATGATTACATTGCAACATGGCAACCTAACATGCCGCAAATGGAAACGACCATAAAAAGTGCAGGTTTGCTCGCCATGTCTCGTGTTAACTTTTCACGCGAACAGCAAAGTATTTTGGGTCTCGATCTAGAATTTACTCAAGGCGATAGCCTTTCGTATCAAGCAAACACCATTTCAACCACTGGTTGGAACGCTAAACTTTATCCTGAAGGTCACATTTTTTACGACAATCGCGTCACTTTCAGAAATATTTCACCCTATTTTCAGCATCAATCAGAGCTATCTGAAGTACTGTCGTTGTTGGTTGGGGTGCGATATGACATTAATGAATATGAATTAAATAATCATTTACCAGAATACGATGACGATGGTTTTGGTAATCGTTCTCTTGCCAATCGTCATGATCGCATCACCCACTTATCACCCAAAGCGAGCATCAACTATCGATTGAATGAGGATGCTAACGTGTATGCACGTTTTGCCAACGCAATCCGGATCCCGACTGCAGCAGAACTGTACCAATTAAAAACGCAAGATAGCAGTGCGCAAGTTGGACAAATTTCAGAAGAAACGTCAAACACCTATGAGGTTGGCTATAAACATAATTTTACTAATGCGAGCGTCGAAGCGGCGTTCTATCGCATGGATGTAGACGATGCCATTGTGACCGCCTACGACGACCTCGGCTCATCATATCGCGTCAATGCAGCCAAAGTACGACATCAAGGCATTGAGCTGGCGTTAACCTACCCTATTTCCAAACAATGGCAACTCGCATTCGCTGCTAGCCGTTCACGTCACACCTACGTCGATTACACGCAAGATGTTGGCCGAATTGATACCAATACAGGCGACACCAAGGCAATAACATTAGATGGTAACGACCTTCCACTTGCGCCTGATTACATCGCTAATCTGCGCTTAATTTACACGCCAACGTTTATCGCGGGACTTTCTGCACAGATTGAGATAAAAAGTATTGGTGACTATTATGGAGATGAAGTAAATCAACGTCGTTTCAATGGCTATATCACGTCGAATTTGAAGCTAAACTATCGGTTAACCAATGCATTCGCGATTAATGCCCGAATCGCAAACCTCAGCAACGACAAGTACATTCTCCAAAACGAAGTCCGTTTTGGAAAAACTCAGATCCATCCTGGAGACCCAAGAACCACATATCTAGCGCTCTCTTATACGTTTTAAGATTTCACGCCCCAAATGGTAACATGAGGGATTCACCACACTGCTTAATATACTCGATATTCTGCAGTGTGGTCTGACATAAAATAAACGCTCGCCGAGTGATTAGGGTGCGTAGACACGCAGATCAATCATCTTTATTTTGGCATGCCAATTGGCAACACCGTACGACCAATTTGTTCATTCAAAACGGTCGCCATAGCAAGATAAATCGCCAAGCTGCCCACGAAAATACCTTCATACGCCGCAATGAGGCCAATCAATGTATTACCCGTGAAATCGCGAATGGCCAGCAAGAAAAACAACAACGTTAAACCGGCAAAAATAGCCTGTTCCACCTTGTTGTATTTAAACGTACCTAACGTCATAAACAAGGTAAACACACCCCACATAAACAAATAGCATCCCATGTACTCTGGTGATGTTGGTTCTGCCAGCCCCATTTTAGGTAAAACCAAAGTCAGCACTAAACTCCACCAAAACAAGCCATAAGATAGGAAGGCTGTCATACCAAACGTATTGTTGCGACGATATTCCATGATACCAGCGATTATCTGAGCGAGTCCGCCATAACAAAACCCCATTGCCAAAATCATGGCGCTAATTGGGAAAAAGCCGGCATTATGAATGTTCAAAAGAACGGTTGTCATTCCAAAGCCCATTAAACCGAGAGGGGCTGGATTGGCAAAAGTGGGATTCACGATAACACTCCAAAAAAGACCCCAGAATCAGGGGCGCGGCATTGTAGAGTCGTCTTTTGAATAGAGCAAGCGTGATGAAGATGGATTTATTTCAAGTCGCTAATCAGACCCAATAATCATTCGGTTAATACAAGACGAGCAGGCACGTGCTGCTCTCCTTTGTTGTGTCATACACTTCTTTTGATTTTCTGTTTAGTGCTTTAATACATTGGATTTCAAATGAATATTACGAACTCAACTTACATTGGCTCGGTCGCAGAGTTTTTCATTAAAAATGCGATTTTTTCTATACCGTGAGACGGAGTCCAACGTTTATATTCTGTAAACCCTTGTTTTTGATATAAAGTAATGGCTGGCGCATTGGCAACTGCCGTTTCCACCGTCGCTTCCGTATGTTCAAAATTCACCAGAACAAAGTTAATCAGCTGAGTCGCTATTCCTTTTTTGAAATGGTCTGGGTCTACCGTTAAACTGTCTATGTCTAACTGTTCATGCTGAAGTGAGACCTCGATAACCCCCGCCAGCACTTCATTTTCGAAATAGCCAAAAAATTGAGTGGTTGATTCAGCAATATCTAAAACTCGACGTGACAATGGGGGGAAATGTTGTGTGCCTATGAGTTTGGCTTCTATAGCGTAAGAACGCTGAAAAACATTATATATCTGACGAGCAACATCTTTATTGGCTTGGTTCAACTTCGTGATCATATTTAAACACTCTTACTGCGTTGTTTTATTCTATGCTGCGGGCTACGGTTCTGATTTTAATTGTTCTTATCTATTCCCTCAATTCAAAGAATAGTTCAAAAATCACCTTAAACGTGAATTGTTTGAGTATCAAACTGCTTAGCAAAACCGCCGACCTTAACCTGAGTGATTGTTTGTCCTTGAAGCTTAATCGACGCCGATAACCTCGAAATACAGCCCATTGCTCGGCCTTGCTCAAACAAAAATTGCGTCTCTATGCCGTCAAAGTGTTTGGTCAAATAACTGGCAAGCGCACCTGTTGAACTCCCTGTCGCCGATTCTTCAGAAATACCAAACAAAGGGGCAAAGTTCCGGCAATGCGCTGTGACGCTGAGCTGCTGATTACATAATTCAAACGCATGCAGCCCCACCACATTATGCTCCTTGCAAAATGCCACAAGCCTCGATTCATCAACAACTAGACTATCAAGACTGCCATGAGGAACCGCGACAATAAGGTCTGACAACCCTGTTGAAACTACTTCAATAGGTAGATTGGTTGACGCTAAACGTTCAGCTTCAAGACCAATGAGCGGCGCAATTAATTCGGAGTCAAATACGCCTTTAAATTCGGGCAGTCGTTGCTCCATCACTACATGCCCCGTTGCATCGACATATACACCAAGTAAACCCGCTTTAGTTCTTTGGATATATTGACCTTCACTAATTAAACCTTGAGCATACATTGTTGAAAACGCGGCTAACGTTGCATGACCGCAGAAGTCGACCTCATCAGTCACGGTAAAAAACGACACGGCGAAATCGACTTCGTTATCCTGACATACAAACGCCGTTTCCGAAAAACCAACCTCCTTCGCGATAGCCAATTTTTGTTGGTTTGATAATGAATCCGCGTGTAACACAACACCGGCTGGATTACCGCCTATTCCATCGGCTGTAAAGGCATTCACTAAATACGCTTGAACGTTTTCCAAAAGCTCATCTCCAACTCAGATTAAAACTAAACGTTTTTACAAATGGTGCTAAAAGGCTTACGCGAAATGCAATTCCATAATGGTTTTATCATATTCGTCTTGTTCTACCACGTTGAAATCAAAACGTTCAAAAAAGGCTTTCATCACATCATGACCCTCAACACAACAAATTGAGACTGAATTGAATCCTTTTAATTGTTTAATTTCCTCTAAAGCTAATTTGATCGCCTCGGTACCGTAACCTTGGCCTTGTACACTAACGTCAATGAGTAACTGATCAATGAAAATTTCGTTCGGTTTCCCATCGCCTAAATTTGGGTAATATTGAATAAAACCAACAGGTTTATCACCAGAGTAAATACCACGGTTTATATAGTGGTCATAGAATTTAGACGCAGCAATCGCTTCTGAGGGCAGCGCGACAAAGCGCTCTTGTTCTTTTGAAATTTCAAGGTCAATCATATCAACCCAATTGTCTTTCGTAATGTCTCTTAAATTAATGGCCATTTCTCAACTCGCTTTTTGTTCAGATGAATTATCAAACCCACAAATTCGAATGAATTCTATGTTCTTGTCGACACCCCTGTTTTTGTTTTACCACAAACAAGAGACCATTAGCACAAAGAATTACCCAAATCTAATACAGCGCTATCTGTTCGCGTTGAATTAAAAAGGATTACGTTGAAAAAAGACGACGCTCAATGTATGCAACTAAACCTCGCAAAACGTCAACAATGCTATTCTTTTGGAACAACCACCTTGCCATCTTTCACGACAAAAGCGATGTCCTGAGTATTTAAGATATTTTTGGTTGGTGAGGTGTTTAGCACGACAAAATTTGCTCGCTCTCCTTCGTTTGTACCGACTTTCATTCCCAAGAATTCAGTAGCGTACGTTGATGCGGCCGCTATTGCTTCCTCTGGTGTAAAGCCAGCTTCAGACAGTAATTTCATTTCACGGTGCACGGAATAACCTTGAACTGTATTCCAATTTCCAGCGTCCGTACCCACTAAAACACGAACACCCGCTTTATGGATTGCGTTAACGGCAGCAAATGCAATTCGATTACGTACCTCAACTTCAGCCTTACGATCTTTATATTTTTCCAAAAGAGATTGGGATTTATAGGCTGCGATGAGCGACTCAGGCACCAACTGTTTCAATAACGGAGCATCTAACACGGATTCGTCGAACAGAAAATTTACAAAATCATTGTGAACAGCCAGTGTCGGTATCATTACCATCCCTGACTGTGCCATCAAAACAGGCACATCCAAAGGAATTTTCCCCCGCGGGACATGCGTAACCGCACTCGCTCCAACCTCAACAGCATCTCGTACATCTTGCCAGGTTTTGATATGTACAATTGTTTTGATGCCAAATTCATCTGCCGATTTTACTAATTGCGCAAATACTTCCTTGGATATTGAAGGTTGGTCGTCAGTGGGTTGGTACACAATTTTAATTACATCGGGTTTATATTGCGCGAGATCGTCCATTTGACTTTTCACCTCTTCAACCGTCGTGACGGTCCGAGTTGGAATACCATACTCAGAACAGTGTCCTTTTGGCGCAGTAAAACAGGTTAAACTGGTATACATGTCGGCGCCAACAAATGCGCCACTGCGTTGCTTTGCTCTTACTTCAAACAGCTTTTTTTCGTAGCCAAACAAGTCTACAAACCCGGTAACGCCAGCTTTAAGTATACGTTGCGCAATGACTTCTGTGCCGGGAGAGTCATTTTTCGCATTGGGAATGAAGTTGCCATAAGAGTGCGTGTGCATATCAATAAGTCCGGGGATCACCCACTTTCCTGCTAAGTCGACAATTTTTCCTGAAAAATCAGACGTTAAATTTTTAACATTAGCGATAACAGCACCTTCTCTTACGATGAATACATTATCTACAAAGCCATCTTCCGCGTTAAAAACGTGACCATTTACAAACGCCACATCGCTTACCAAATACTTGGCCTGAGGTTCATTTTGATTGTCAGATGCGCAGCCGAATACACCGAGTGTTAAGACAAAAATCACACTTCGCTTGAGGCGGGTAACTAAATTCATGTTCTTATCCCTAAATAGTTGGCAAGGCCAGTTGTTGTTTTCAATAGCGATAAGTTGAGATTTAAGGATGGCCAGTGTGAATTCGCGTGTAACTACTAAGGACTCAATAACCTAACGATCTACAATCTCGCATACCGTTCTTTTTGGATAAGACGAGCGCGATTTTCGAAAGGTTTAAAATGCCTGCAATTTTATTTAGGCTTGCCATTTCAATGCATGTTCTCCAATGGCATCGAGACTGAGCGTGACACAGCCATTGAAATGTGCAAAATTTTCGAGCTCTGCTAACAAGGCATTGAAGAATACCCGCTCATTAAAAACCACATTTTCTAGATGTAAACTAATGACTTCAAGCCGCTTTTCGGCTCTGTGCGCTTTACAATCCAATCGCGCCACTAATTTATCGCCGTATAAAATAGGCAAACAAAAATACCCATATTGGCGTATATTCGCCGTCACATAGCACTCTATTTTATAGTCAAAATTGAACAATTCTTTTAGTCGCTCCCGATGGATCACCAAGTTATCAAATGGCGATAAAATCTTAAGTAACTTGTTGGGAGAAGTTGTCTGCTCAAGAAGTTGACTTTCAACATAAAGATCTCCCCCTGTTTCTTGTTTAATGACCTTAATATCACCAGTCTGCACATGGTCAATAAGGATCTGCCGCATTTGCTCTCTCAGCGCCGGTCCTTTACGTAAATGAACAAGTTGTTTCCAATTGAATACGCCATGTGCCCGTTTCGTCGTGTTGAATAAATATTCTGCGAATTCGCTGGTTGTGGGTACTCTGGTATTAAGCTCGCTTGGCAAACAGCGCTCTGCTAGGTCGTACTCCTTTTCCATTCCATATCGCTGCGTTACCATCAGGTCGCCACGCATAAAGAGGTGTTCAACGGTGCGCTTCACTGGGCCATAACTCCACCAGCTGCCACTGCCACCACCCCCACCTTTGTTATCCAGTGTTCGAAGTCGCATAGGCCCCTCAGACTTAATACGAGAGAGGACTTCGCGCTCTAACTTAGGGTTGGTATTTTGATGATATGGACTTTCACCATTTCGTATGCTGTTCATTTTGATGAGTGCAAATCGGTAGTCGTCCATCGGTAAATACGCCGCTGCATGAAACCAATATTCGAAAATAGATTGTTGTTTTACAAGTTGATTTAGATAGTCAGGTTGATAACTTGGAACTCGACTCCACAACACGTGGTGGTGTGCTCGCTCAACAACACTCAGTGTGTCGATTTGCACATAACCTAAATGTTTAATGGCTTGTTTAGTTGCGAGTAAATCGTCATGCGCTTTAACTTCCGACTTCAATCCTTGCGAGGCAATCGCGATTCTTCTTAAGTGTTCATTCAGTTGCATATTGTTTTTACATCCCATAAAAATCATTGCCATTGGCACTTACTACACCTTCCCAACATTTAAATTAGTCACCTTTTGTACAGACAACTTACCCATTGTTTTGGGCATCCCGACAATACTCTTCATAAATAACAACCAGACTTTATTATCCAATAGTCTAATCGCCTGTTCTGGCCCATGCTACACACTAGGGGATGAGCTATAATTCAGTCTTGCGGTAGTCCTATCTAAGAAGTGTTCTTTATGCTTAAACAGCTCCAAATCATTACGAAATGCTATCTAATCAGTGCAGTTATTTTAACTGTGTTATTGGTTCAGTCGGTTTTTAGCCACTTTTTAATGTCTTCAATAAGTCAAAATGTAGACGAGCAACAATCAATCACCTTACCAACACTTGAAGCGTCTTACGAACTAAAAATTAACATCATCCAAATTCAACAATGGTTAAGTGACATCAGTGCAACAAGAGCAATGTACGGATTGAATGACGGGCTGGACGAAGCAACCAAAAGCTACAATCAAGCAGTAAAAACAATCATTGAATTAGAGCGCCTTCTTCCCGAAAAGTCAGCAGATTTAGCTAAGATCAAACACGCGCTGGATACTTATTTTGAAACAGGGAAGACCATGGCAAACGCCTATATTACTGGCGGAGCCTCATGAAGGGAACAAAACGATGTCCGATTTTGATGCAGCGTCGGAGACCCTACAGCAACATGCCGAGGCGTTGACGGGTTACATCAATCAGCTCAAGGATTCGAGTAACCACAACATTCTAGCGGATGTAAAATCAGCTTCAACCAGCAGCTTGATTTCATTTGCTATCTCTATTTCTGTAATTGTATTGCTCGTCTATTTACTCAAAGAATGGATAATCGCACCGATTAAATCGTTAGAACTGGTCTTTAAAAAGTTGAATCAAGGTGATGCAAACTTACATTTCCGCTTTGACAATATTGAACCTAATGAACTGGGTGCCATTCAATACGCATTCAACGAGTTTTTAGCAAAATTACAAAGTATGGCCGATTCGATTACCCAAAAAGTGGATGTGATTTACCAAGATATCGAGATTTTGGACAAGTCAGCATCGGATGTCAGTGCACAAACCCAAGAACTCTTCAAGCGCGTTGAGTTGCTTGCTTCAGCCATGCATGAACTTGCTGCCACTTCTGAAGACGTTGCACGCGCAATGGAAAATACCTCAGGGAATGTCGAAGGATTGAATACCTATTTAAATAACGGACACAGTTTATCTGAACAAACTCAAGAAGCTACTCTCAGGGTATCAGAACGCATAAACGAATCGTCTAACGTCATCAATCAGGTTGAAAACCACACTACGAGTATTGTCGCCATGGTTGACAACATAAGAGCGATTGCAGAACAAACCAATTTACTTGCTCTCAATGCCGCAATTGAGGCTGCTAGAGCTGGAGAACAAGGCCGAGGCTTTGCGGTTGTGGCTGACGAAGTAAGAGCGCTCGCCTCGAGAACACAAGTGTCCACCGTTGAAATCAACAGTATTATCCAATCACTAAAAAGCTCAGCGAGTAATGCCGTCGATATTATGGGCGTCAGCCTTAGAGAAGTGGATGGATGCGTGACCTTAGGGTGTCCGGCAAAGACGCGATGACGTCATCTCTAAAAGAATCTGATTTTGTTAGGGAGCAAGTCTTTAGTGTGGCCAGCTCAATGGAACAACAATCCAAAGTCGTTAGTGATAACTCGCAAAACCTTTATGAAATAAACAAAAGTGCAGAAATCCTTGAAAAAGCGATTCAAAACACGGTTGACCGTGTAAACAGTTTGAATACTCAAGCTGGGCAACTAAATAAACTAGCACGCACTTTCAGTAAAACAGATTAACCTCAACCTTCGTTAAAATAGGTATTCATGGCACATGCAGTCATCGTGTCATGAATACGAAGGTTTTTAGACAAACTATGCGCAATCATGACGTTTGAAATAAAGTCTGTACAGCAAGCCCAGCAACGTGCAGGTTTTGCGCACGTCAAGACCCGAGTCTTTTAACTCTTCCACAACTCTGGAGTCTTTGAGAATTCAGCATGTGGCAGCCAAAAGTAAAAAGTTATGTAGTAATTCAAAAGAAGAGAATTGTTGTGTTGAACATCGTAAAGTCAGCTAAAAAACGGTCGTAGGTTCGCCTCATAAAAACGTGCGGCTTCGACGACTTACGCTTTATTCCCGTCATACTTATACCGAGCATTGTGTTTACTTATGATTAAACGATACATCCACATAATTTGTCTCTAGCTAGCCATAAAACGCTCAAGGCGAGGTTTTACAGTCAAAGTCATAAAGACTGAAATTAACAACCCGACAGGCAAGGCAACAATAAATGCCTGCCACCAAGCACCTGAAAATTCAATTATTGAGGTGTAGTGGACATTATTTATCGTGGTCACAACGGCCATAATTCCTTCCATAATAATGGCCATTGATATGCCAATTACTGTGTTCTTTGTGACTTCTCTTGTATTTGGAATCAGTGTTCCAACCGCTTTTGATATGATCGTTACCATCACAAAACCAATCGGCGCCATAGTCGTAGCAGCCCACAAGGTTGAAGTTAACCATTGCTCAACAAACGCATTGGAAAACCCAATGTTTTGATAAGTCATTACAAACGTTAGGATACCAATCAAGGTAAATATCAATGGTACTAAAACAAGCATCTTTCTAAGTAAATTCAAAATAACCTCCGCAATAAAGTTGACATTATCAACCATTGAAAACACAAAGGTTAAATGATACTGTTGATATTGTCAACTATATAAGGAGTGACGTTTTGAACAAAAACCTACCTCATAGCTTTTTAACATTAACCTTTAAATTTAAGTCTTTGGTTCTAAAAGCAATTAGAGAACAAGGAATCGATATTGTCCCTATGGAAATACAATCTCTCCATCTCATCAGTAGCACAGATAATTGTACAGCAGCACTTATGTCTGAACGGATGAATAGAGACAAAGGTCAATTAGCAAGATTAATTAAAGATATGATTAATAAAGATTTAATTGAAAAAACAATGAATCCAAATGATACTCGAAGCCATTTACTGAGTTTAACTAGCAACGGTAAAGCGGTATTAGAACAAGTGCATGCCATTGAAGCCAAGTTAATACAAAAAATGCAAACTGGTCTTTCGGCAGCACAATTGGAAGCATTTAATCACGTGGCTGCTACCATGACTGCGAATTTAAATAATTAGATATTGTGAATGGCTTAAGAAATATTGGAAATATATTACTTTTGACTCGGCTTTTATCAAGTTAAAGGCGCGTTTTTCAGATTGAAGCCTTAAAATACTGTCTCACCTCAATCAACCAACGCTTTAACGTTCAGTTCTATTGACGTGTTAGGATTGCCAGTCTTTTTGAGTGGTGCGTTTTCCTTTATTTTTTTAGACGCTGAATCTTCCTGCAGCTCTATAAATTGGAAAAAATTGCTGCTACTAATAAATGGATTCGCTGATTCACCTTGGCGTATTTTGTCTCTGTTGGCGAACAAATTGTTTTTATGAGGATGATTGCTTAGATTAACCGCCACAACAGGACTCTCATTTGCCAGCTTTTTTATTCGGGCCATGCTAGACAAAAAAGCCTTTACAAGACTCGGCTTTTGAAAATTAACCCCATGCCCGCCTACGATAAAAGCTCTATAATTCATATTGTTATCTTTGACTAGGAAGTCGATTGATAAGTCACCTTGTGTATGCCCTGGTGTGATGTAGAACTTGAACTCAGTTCCACCAATTACAATACTTGAACCATCTGTTGCGAACGCTTCTACTTTAGGGGGTAGAAATTTATTTTTACCCTTACTCTTTCCGGATTGCTCTATGGCTAGTTCGAGGCCCTTTTTAGTCATTATCACTTTAGAGCCAAAGATAGACTGAAGATATTCAGCGCCGCCAACTTGATCGGAATGCCCATGCGTTACCAGAATATGGGTTATTTCCTTCCCCCCCCAAACCCAGTTTTTTCAAATTTTCAGGTATCCATTTGCTGTATGGGAAATCAAGCGAATCGATAAGAACTAGGCCAGACAGCGTTTCGACAACATACGAAGAAACCCATTTATTGAATCGCCACTAGTTTCCTAGACACCTCTTAGTTAGATAAACTAACTCAAAGAGAGGTGCTTATGAGCGGCAAACGCTATCCTAAAGAATTCAAAATCGAAGCGGTTAAACAAGTTGTTGATCGGGGTCATTCCATCGCTGATGTTGCTAAGCGACTAGATATCACCACACACAGCCTATATGCTTGGGTGAAGAAGTATGGCCCTGATAACAAACAACACAACGACTTATCTGAGGCGCAGGCAGAGATTAAACGCCTGCAAAAAGAACTAAAACGGGCCACTGAAGAGCGCGACATTCTAAAAAAAGCCGCGGCGTACTTCGCAAAGCTGTCCGACTGAGGTACGCCTTTATTAAGGAGCACAATGATCGGTGGCCGGTACGCTGGCTGTGTAACATGCTGGATGTTCATCCCAGTGGTTTTTATGCATGGAGCAAGCAACCATCTTCAAAACGTGACAAGGCAAACCGTCGGCTGACAGGGTTAATCAAGCAGTTCTGGCTGGAATCTGGTTGCGTGTATGGTTACCGTAAGATCCATTCTGATTTACGTGATACGGGCGAACGTCTGCGGTATTAACCGGGTGTATCGATTGATGCAATCTGAGGGCTAAAAGAACAGGTTGGTTACCGCAGACCGAGGTATCGCAAGGGTGATAGCCATATCGTTGTGCCTAACCGTTTACAGCGCCAGTTTAATCCAGTAACGCCTGATGAGGTGTGGGTAACTGATATCACCTATATCCGCACGCACGAAGGTTAGTTGTATCTGGCCGTCGTGGTGGATCTGTTTTCCCGCAAAGTTGTTGGTTGGTTGATGCATTCCCAAATCAGCAAAGACATCGTATTAAACGCACTACTGATGGCGGTTTGGCGACGTCAGCCGAAAAAGCAGGTGATGGTGCATTCCGATCAAGGAAGCCAATACATCAGCCACGATTGGCAGGCATTCCTTAAAACTCATGGCTTGCAAGGCAGTATGAGCCGACGCGGAAATTGCCATGATAATGCTGTAGCCGAAAGCTTTTTCCAGCTGCTGAAGCGTGAACGGATCAAACGCAAGATCTACTCAACACGGGATGAAGCCAGAAGTGATGTGTTTGATTACATAGAAATGTTTTATAACAGCAAACGAAAACATGGTTCCAATAATCTGCTGTCACCGGTAGAGTATGAAAACCGTTACCAAGAACGGCTGGGAAGTGTCTAGTTTATTGGTGGCGATTCAATCCTTACTGACAGCAGGGGCACCAGACATTCATTGGTTAACCTATTGCTGGCACTATTCAAGGTGTCGGGCTTGAGTTACATTGTAACTTCAATTATAGGTGTTTAGAGTAAGGGCATTGTATGGAAAGGGATAGTAATTCTGAAACAGTTCAACCAATTTGGATGAGGCCTGCATGGCTCACTGCAATAGCGACAATTATTACAGTTGTATTAAGTGTTCCAAATGTTATTGGCGACTATTTTTCTAAGCAGCAAGATATTGAAATAGCCAAAACCAAGAATCGTGGTGAGCTGTTAGCTCAGGAGTTTTCAATTATTGAGAAGACTCAGCAAAAAGATGGTGAAGAGAGGGTTTTTTTCCTTAACTATTTGAGTCGAGTGCTCGATGATCCTGAAGGTAAAAAATGGGCTGCTGAAGCTTCGATTAGTTTAAGAAAAGCTCTGGATAGAAAGAATGAACTAGAGAATGAGAAAAAGGAGATATTAGAACAACTCAGCGCGTTAGCGTTGAGCAAGCAAGAAGTAGAAGAGAAAACGTCCACCGACTATTTGGCTTTGGCTAATGAATACAAACAAAAAGAAGCCAACTTGAAAAAAGAAATTAGGGAAAAAAATGAACAAATTAATGTTATAAAGAAAAATAACGACTTAACAATCAGAGAATACGAAAATAAAGTTAAATACGTCGTCGTAGTAAATTTAGAATCGGATAAATCTCGTCATCTTTTGGTAGGTAGGTGGTTCGGGTTCGATAAGTCAGCTCAGAGATATGAGAGTTTTAGTTTAGCCTGCCAGTCTTCGATTTGCATGGGTATTATAGAGGCGAATGCTTCAAGGGGTATTACATCGTCAATAAGATTTAAAAGCAACCTTGGTGTAAGCTCATCTAGTATTAACGTATTTTCGACTAAGGTAGTAAATCGTTATGGCGATACTTCTATACCAAATCTAGTATCTATAAATTGTGCAGATAACGTTGATGAGCTGCATTGTGCTTTGATCGATCTTGCTCAGCTTATGGATGACTAGTGCTTCCTCAAAGTTAAACTCGTCTTCAAACTCCATCAGCCCAAATCACCGACTCTAAAGTAAGTTCTGTGTTTAAGTCTGAATGAACACTGCCTAAAGACAATAAACGACATACCGAGGCAAGCACCTCACCAATGGAGGCTTTTAGGGTCATTACTAAGTCTTGAATGGTGATTTTGCGCCATTGATTCACTAACTGAATGATTGAAAGCTGAAGATCAGTTAAAGATTGGAAACCAGAGTAACGATGAAGCAGTTTTAGATTATCTAAGGTTGGATAAACACGAATTTGTTTGTCGGTCACTAATATCAGCTCGATACCAGTTTGCGCTTTGGCAGCGAGCTGTTTTTGCGCAAAGCGCGCTCTAAAGTCAGGATTCGCGATTTTGCTATAAGGTTTAATTTCGATAAATTTTTGTGGCTTGTCGTGATGTGAGATCAAAAAGTCTGGCGTGTAACGGCAAACTCGGCCGTCAAACTCATATTCAAACCCTAACGGTTGAGCTTCAAAGGTTTTTATTTCACGAGAGTATTCAAAGTGAAAGCACGCATCGAATTCTAAGGATGATTCAACTAAGCAAGTGCCTTTGTTCTTTTGACTTGCAAACTTATAGAGGTTTTTGACTCTGGAGTGCTTTAGTTTACGCCTGATCATAACCATCACCGAAAACACGCGACGGTCTAAAAATAGGCAATGCAGAGTTATTATTCAAATTTTATGCGGGGTTTTACTTCAAATTTGCAGGATTATACTTCAAACAGCAGTTTTGGGAATTGGGTGGCAGTCTTACCAGCCACATCCCGGCACACAAGTCATACGCTGTGGCTGCTTCGTTCCCGACCTGACCAGGTTCACGTACTATTGTTGCGAGAGGACCAATAAGACTACCATAGAGAGCCGTCTTAGGCGCGGGATGGATTATCTCGGGTTTCCCTTCGAGTTTCAAGGGAAAACCACAAGAAAAACGTCAACTGACCAAATATCGGACAAATTGTCGTTTTATTGATGCTTTAATTCTTTTTGTACAGCGCGAAGTGTCACTTTCAATTTTTCCATGTTTTCAGAGTACCATTCGTAAAAATAGTTTTTGTGCGTCAGAGAGTTGCTCCCACTCTGTGCTAACGTATTTGTATGTCACTGATTCTTTGATAAGTGGCAGCGGTGATTTTGGAATGGGTGTATCTATCAGCTCTTGAATCGCACTTTCGAGCGTACCTTCGAACTGGTCTCCTTCATAACCAATCTCCTGATAGGCTTCGACAAATAATGGTTGGAACTCGTTATACATGCGCACCAGTTGTGCACCGCTAAAACGAGTAACGAGACTCAACATACGGTGTATAGCGCTCAAAACTATTTGGATCAATCGTGACGATGTCTCCTTCAATTGCCGTAAACTTCTCTTTTGGCTGCTGTACAGGGCTGTGTTTTTTAGCGATGTCGCCTTTCGCTAAATTATCAATAAAAACCACTGTCCGACGGATTAAATCGTCGTTTGCAAGTAACTTAACCGCTGAGACTCGATACTTTATTTTCTATAGCTTGAATAACCGTCGCATCACTGTTATCAAGGCTTGGAAGCGCTGGCTTCGTAGGTTGTTCAGGCTCTAAACGTGGTGTTGAAACGGTTTGTTCAGGTTCTGGCAGTTCAACCGATGCAGAGCCTCAGGTATCGTTGTTGTAGGTTCAACCAATTCAACCTGAGATTCAAGTGGTTTGGTTGGGATCACATCGGGCACAGGTACGGGTTCAGACGATGCGATTGATTCCCCTTGCTTTGTCATTACATACGCGACAACCACCGCTAAAATCACAAGGATGGCTGACGCAAACAATAAACTCGCTTTTTTGTTATTGTTTGCAGCTTGATGGTCGGATTGTTGTTCTGACATGAAGTCTCCCTTTATATAAACTTCTTCACTTTCGATGCTGGAGCTTCCTCCAGTATTGGCATAAACTAAAATTAAATCAGAAAGTAACGTGCGTTTTCTGAATGCAACCTTACTCTCACAGCACACATACTTATTATAGGTATGAGCGCGGCAAAACCAATTAGTTCACTCACATTTAATGGTAATTATGGGTAGAAAGCAACAAAACCAAGACAAACCAAACGTTGCCCTGCTATTAACGGGTGGTGGTGCACGTGCTGCCTATCAAGTTGGCGTGTTAAAAGCTCTCGCTCACAGTATGGCCAGAACTGCGCCCCTTCCCTTTCAAATCATTAATGGTACATCTGCGGGCGCGATAAACTCCTGCGCATTGGCTTGCTATGCATCCTGTATGCATTTGGCCGTTCGGAAAATTGAATGGGTGTGGAAAAATTTCCACACATCAATGGTATACCGAAGTGATTTTGTGGGTGTGTACCGAAATATCTTTGGCAACATGCTGCGTAGTTTTCAGTCCGAACATTTAAATCATCCACCTGCGAGTCTATTGGATAATGCACCTCTTCGTCGATTGCTGAGTGAAGTGTTGGACTTGGCGCGTATTGACCGAAATATCCATCGCAATTTTTTAGATGCTGTTTCGGTCACTGCGTCTTGTTATTCCACGGGTGAATCGGTCGCCTTCTATCAAGCCAGAGATGCAGAACCTTGGAAACGTGCACGTCGTCGTGGCCAACATATGCAACTGACTATTGACCACCTAATGGCATCGAGCGCCATTCCGCTGGTTTTTCCGAGTGTAAGAGTGAAGCACCATTATTACGGTGACGGTTCAATCCACCAGCTCTCGCCTTTAAGTCCACCGATACATTTAGGCGCGGACAAAATTTTCATCATTGGTGTTGATCAACCAAAACCAGATACTCCCGTTGGGTATGAGCCTCATTTTCCAGGTATGTCTGCGGTTGCGGGTCATTTGCTTGATAGTATTTTCAGTGACACACTCCAATCGGATTTAGAGCGTTTATCTCGTATCAATCGCACGGTCGATTCCGTTTGCGAAGAGGAAAGCAAAACCGAATTAAAGCGTATAGATACGTTATTAGTTAATCCATCGGAAAACTTCAACCAAATAGCGCAGGAGCTTTACGATGACATGCCCTTGGCTATTCGGTCTATGCTTCGGTTAATTGGTGTGAAAAAAACAACTGATTCCAGTTTGCCAAGCTATCTGATGTTCGAAAAAGCGTTTACCCAACGTTTGATTGAAATTGGTTACCAAGATGGGCTGCGCAAACTGCCTGAAATTAGAGCGTTCCTCGAATTAAATTAGTCGCTTTTTACCGATTGCCAACTTTGCATGTTCATAGAGGCAACGATTGTCGTGTTGAATGAAGTTGAATCAAATGTCTTTATAGTTCAATCCACTTTTATGGTAAGCCATCCAGCAAAAATTGTTCTGCCCTTTCCACCCGTCTCGGCTTTCCCTTCAATAACACAACATCGTGCGGCAAAATCTCCGTTGATTCATCAGGCATCGATATCTCCGTGCCGTTTCTCCTCAACGCGCTGATCTCGACTTTGCGCTGCAACAGTCCAAGTTCTTTAATAGTTTTATTTACTGCAAATGCATTCTCAGGAAGCGCAATGGCGTGCAAGAATTCAAGTCGGTCCTGCTGTTCCATACGCAAATCATCCGTATCTCCTGCAAAGAACCCATGTAAAAACGCGTAGCGATTTTGACGTTCCTTGCTAACACGTCTAAGGATACGTTTCATCGGTACACCTGACATAAACAACACGTGAGAAACAAGCATCAAGCTCGCTTCCAATTCTTCTGGCACGACTTCCGTTACGCCCACTAATTTCAATTGTTCTACATGAGTGTCATCACGAGTCCGCACGAGAATATTCACTTCAGGCGCAACGCGCTTGATGGTATCAATAATCTCTAAACTCTTTTCATATTCCACGAAGGAGATGATAACGAGCCGCGCTTTCTCAATTCCAGCTGACTTAAGGATGGCTTTTTGACCTGCATGACCGAAATAAACCGTTTCTCCCGCGGCTTTTGCCTCTTGAACTAAGGTTGGGTTGAAATCGACCGCGACATAGGGGATTGCCTCTGGTTTTAAAAAACGGGCAATAGTTTGCCCAACGCGACCAAATCCAACAATGACAACATGGTTCGACAACGATTTTAAGTCATTATTTTGAGGTTGCTCACCTTCATCGTGGCCACCCGAGACATTCAGCGTATCAAGAATAAAATCCAGTTTATCAATGATGTATGGTGTAGCGGCCATAGATAGTACGCCTAAAGCAATGAGAAATGATGCCGTACCCGCATCAAACATATGATGTTTGCTCGCCAAAGCCACTAACACGAAACCAAACTCCCCCATCTGCCATAGCATTAATCCTGATGCTATGGAATCACGCTTTCGCTCTCCCATTGTTTGAGCAGCGGCAGCCAATATAATCACTTTACAGACGAGTAACCCTATCAACGAGACAACAACCCAGCCCCACACATCGGCAAGGTAATTTAGGTTTAATTCCATGCCTACAGTAACAAAAAACAGCCCCATCAAGATGTCGCGAAATGGTCTAATTTCGGCTTCAAGTTGATGCCGATAGTGACTTTCACCTAGCATCATACCCGCTAAAAAGGCCCCTAGCGCCATAGATAACCCAAAGGCGTACGTCATCATGCCAGCACAAAGTGCGACGAGAATGGTCGTCAGTACAAACAGTTCATCTGACCGTGCAGATGCGACTTCATTGAATATTTTTGGTAGTAACCACTTACCCACAGCTAGAAGAAAGATACACACAAATGCACCTTTCGCGAATGCAAATAAAATGGCACCAGCCACATCTTTGCCACCCGAATTAGCCAGAAGTGGTAACGCTATCAATAATGGTACAACGGCAATATCTTGGAACAGCAATACGCCGATGGCGAGTTGTCCTCGACGGATATTCAGTGTGCCGCTTTCTTTTAATACCTTAACAACCACGGCCGTTGACGAAAGTGCCATTAACGCCGCAATCGTAAATGCCGTGAGCGTATTATAACCAATAAGTTTCAACACCATCATGCCAATACCGGTGGTAACGAGCACTTGTAACGTGCCAAGACCAAACACAATGTTGCGCATTGCCATTAAACGCGGCAACGAAAACTCAAGGCCTAAACTAAATAGCAAAAAGACGATACCTAATTCGGCAATAAGGTGTATTTCCTCACTGTTGGTCATCCAGCCAATACCATGGCTGCCTGCTAATAGTCCTGTCGCCAAATAGGCTAAAATCGCGGGTAAACCGATGCGCTTAAATACCCATACAAGCACTACGGCCGCTGCGATTAACGCAAAGATTTGCGCAAATATGTTTTGCAAACGCTGTCTCCGTCAAACTCTTGGCTACGTGACAGTCGTTTACACGCCATCACCCCTGTTTTGCCGCCTCATTGCCGCATCATTTCTTATTAAATATAGCAACCAGCTGTTTTATATCCAGTTTAAAAAACTGGCACAGTATTCGCTTAATCCAATACGAAAGTTGTACTAAAGGGGTTAACGATGGAAAATGTCCATATTCTGTCACAGCGCATGCCAACACGCGGCGAATTTTTGCCGTTTGGGTCTGCATTGCAATCACAGTCAAGCCTAAACGAGTATCAAAAACTCGTTGAGAAATTACAGACATCTTTAGATTTAACTGAACTCGTTACAATCTATGCTGACTTTGCTGCACGTGTTTTTAAATTTAGTGGAATGCAATTTCACTGCTCACTAGGCGTGTTTCCAATGAAAAACGCTGATTTGAGCAATACCCCATCAACATTTGAATTGCATCTAAGCGGCGAGCATTTAGGTCAACTGGTTTATTTTAGCCAATATCCAGTGTCTGAAAGCATTACCGATAAATTAGCTAAATTTCATCAATGTCTTTTGTATCCGCTTCGAAATGCGTTGATGTACACGCGTGTACTAAAACTTGCGACCAAAGATTCTTTAACCGGACTTAACAATCGCAGTCAGTTTAATGAAATTTTGAAACAGAAAATCGAAACAGCGCGTCGTCAACATCGTCCGTTTGGTTTAATGCTGTTGGATTTAGACAACTTTAAGCAAGTTAACGATGTGTACGGCCACAAAGCCGGAGACGAAGTGCTTGTCGAATTTGCGACGATTTTGGATAACAGTGTCCGCGCTACGGATTCCGTGTTTCGATTCGGTGGAGATGAATTTGCCATTCTCATTGATGATCCAGCTATCATGACCAATAAAGTGGTTGCTGAGCGCATTATGAAAACGGTGACAAAATCAGCACTGATGAACCGCTATGGCGTAACCAGCAGTATCGGCTATACACTTGCACTTAGCAAAGATGAAGAAGACGAGCTGTTTGCCCGCGCAGATAAAGGCCTTTATCAAGCGAAAAACGCTGGCCGAAATTGCGCTCGAAGCGCCTAACACACTTTTGATTTTCACGTGGCTCAGTTCCCCTTGCTGAGCCATTTTTTTATCCGCTTAATTCTTACCTTTTTGCAGCAAGGCCGTTCCTGCCAGCAATAATGCAAAGCCAAAGAAAAAACCAACAACCGCAAAAACAAGTGCAACGACGCTTGGGATCTGTGCAAACACGATATGCACCAACGGCATTAGTAGGCTCAAAATAAACCAAACACCGCCCTTACCATGCCAATACCCAAGTAACATTAAGGCTGACAAACCACCAAACCCAACACCTTGTAAACCAACCGGCCAAGAATCAGCTGAATAAGCAAACAACCCTGCTGCGATGAACGTTAAAATGACCAAACCCATTGGTGATTTACGAATAATGCCTGAACCTATTTTTTGTTCCACCCTTGCCTCTCTACTTCGCTAACGCTTCGTGGGATTTTGGACTCAATTGCCAACGGATCCCATTGTCGACTAAATGGGAGTGTGCGATACCAACCCCGACAATTTGCACGGGTGTATCGTTATAAAAAATCACCGGAATGTTGCCACGCTCCCAAGACGGAATTTTCGCGTCTTTTAACCAGTGTTTGATGGTATTTGAACCCGGTTTGTGACTCAAGTGAATGCGAACCAATGGACAATTGAAACGAACACTGATGGTTTCGTCTTCGTGCGGTAATCGAAGCCCTTTGGTTGTGTGAACTTGCTCTAAAATCATGGCCCCTAAATCAATTTGAAGACCTAACTCTACGGGTTGATTTGAGTATTGTTTACTTGGTTTGACTAAATAGAGCTTATCTCGGTAGCGCTTTACACACATACCTTTTAGTTGAATGTCGATTTGTGCGTCGTCTTTCGAGGACACCGCTTGAAGACGGATTTGTTCCAATATGGCAAAAGAAGGCATGGGTAACTGCCCAAGCCTAATGAAAGCGCGCAGTACATTACGTTGCCGCGATACACTCATGCCACGCACGGTGTTTAAACAGAGCGTGCCATTATCTAGTGCGGCCCGCAAATCAAGCTCCGTATATTCATCCAACAAGTTTTGCTGATCTCGCAAAAGTGCTGCGCTTCGCGTAATCGTTCGCAGCAACCCTGGCTGCAAACGCTCCCACAATGGGATCACATTATTGCGTAAAAAGTTGCGTGCGTATTTATCGTCAGAATTGGATTCATCTTCAATATGTTGAATTTGAAAAGTTTCGACAAACGCATCAATCTCTTTTCGGGTAGACTCCAATAACGGTCGGAAACACAGCGCTCCATTACCTAATAAACGAGATTCGGCCATACCTGCAAGCCCAAGGCTTCCAGCACCACGTTGCAATCGAAGGAGCACGGTTTCAAGTTGATCGTTTGCATGATGTCCAAGCAAAATAATCGTTGTTTCATCTGAGTGCTTTTCAAACGCGGCATATCGTGCGATTCGAGCCTGTTCTTCAATACTGTGTCGAGCTTTTTCAACAACGTGTACGGCTTCTGCATAAAAAGGTATGTTCAGCGAGCTGCAACTATGCTGCGCATGTGCTTGCCAAGCATCGGCATTTATCGACAAACCATGATGTACGTATAGAGCTTTCATCTCTAACAAATGCGATTGACAAAACGCTTGGCAAAGATGCAACAGTACCATTGAGTCCGCGCCGCCCGACAACGCAACCAGCAGTTTCGTTTTGGAGGGGTGTTGAGACAAAAAACACGCTAGTTTCGACTCCACGCTTTTATACAAAGGATGTGAAGAAATTAATAGTGTCATCATCTTCCTTTTTTTGGCTTGAACACAACATAGTTTGAAATACAAAGGCTCGAAATAGAAAAAGCCGCTTAAAGCGGCTTTTTCTCACAGTTTGCATGCAAGTGCAAGTCGATTAGCAATAACCAAACGACATCAAACGTTTGTAACGTTGGTCTAGCATGTCTTCTGTGCTTAATGCATCTAAATCGGCAAGGTCGCGCTTAAGTTGATTCTTAAGATTCTTTGCCATTGCATCGTAGTTACGGTGTGCTCCACCCATTGGCTCATCAATAATGTTATTGATAAGGTCTAGCTCTTTAACGCGAGACGCCGAAACACCCATCGCTTCAGCCGCGAGAGGCGCTTTTTCTGCACTTTTCCAAAGAATTGACGCACAACCTTCAGGTGAAATAACAGAGTACGTGCTGTACTGCAACATGTTAACGCGATCGCCAACACCGATTGCCAAAGCACCACCTGAACCACCTTCACCAATCACCGTACAAATAGTTGGCACTTTAAGCGCCGCCATCACTTTTAAATTACGTGCGATAGCTTCACTTTGACCACGCTCTTCTGCACCAACACCTGGATACGCGCCCGGTGTGTCAATGAACGTGATGATTGGCATTTTGAAGCGCTCAGCCATTTCCATTAAACGTAATGCTTTACGGTAACCTTCTGGTTTTGGCATACCGAAATTACGTTTGATCTTCTCAGCAGTATCACGGCCTTTTTGTTGACCGATAACCATAACTGGACGACCATCTAAACGCGCAACACCACCTAAAATAGCGGGATCGTTGGCAAACACGCGATCCCCTGCAAATTCATCAAATTCAGTGAAAATGCGGTCAATGTAATCACGTGTATAAGGACGAAGTGGATGACGCGCTAACTGAGAAACTTGCCATGCACCTAAGTTAGCAAAAATCTTTTGTGTTAGTTCGACGTTTTTTTCTTTTAGTTTGCTGATCTCGTCTTCAAGACTTAAGTCTAAAGTGCCCGATCGGCTCACGTTTTGTAACTCTTTAATCTTTGCTTCTAGCTCCGCAATTGGAAGCTCAAAATCAAGATAATTGAGACTCATGCTCTAAACTACCTTTTAGTTAAATTCTAATTCTATTTCTTGTGCAGCCAAGAGCGATAGTCGACGGATCAAATCATCGCTTGGCGTCACACACCATTCTGTACCGAGTGTTAGCTCAGCCCATGCATCTGGACGCTGATAACCAATTTTTATAGGGCAAGTGCCAAATTTGTATGGTTCTAACACTTTTTTCAAACTTTCAATGAAGTTCGCATCAATTTGCGTCATATTCAGCGTCATTCTTAACGCTTTAATCCGCTTTTCGCGCGCTGCAGCTAAGGTACAGACGTCTCTAGCGGTCATTGTAATGCCACCAGAGAAGTTATCAAAGCTGACCTGTCCAGATATTACCAATATTTGGTTAATTTGCAGCAAATCTTGGTACATTTCAAACTGTTCAGGAAATAATCGTACATCTAATCGCGCACTTTTGTCATCAAGCGTAATTAGTCCCCAACGCGCGCCCTTTTTATTAATAAGGGTTCTTGCACTAATTACCAAGCCCGCTGCGGTAGCCTGCCCATCTCTTGGGGTAGGTTGCAAATCAACCAGTTTTCCAGAGGTATAATATTTCAGCTCTTTCCTGTATTGATTGATTGGATGCCCTGTAAGATACAAGCCTAATGTTTCTTTTTCACCTTCTAGCCATTCTTTATCTGATAATTTCGGCACAATCACAAAAGCATTGGCAACTTCTTCCGGTTCAACCGCAAGTAAGCCGAATAAATCGCTTTGCCCGAGTTGTTCCGCTTTATGGTGTTGTTCAGCCGATTTCATTGCATCAGGTAAACTTGCTAATAAAATCGCGCGCCCACCTTGGGTTTTATCTGGCCCTAGATTGTCAAGCGCACCGGCATAAATCAGCTTTTCGATGACGCGACGATTCATTTTCTTTAAATCTACGCGTGCGCAGAAATCAAACAAGTCTTTAAATGGTCCGTCTTTTTCACGCGCTTCTAGGATGGTTTCAACCGGGCCTTCACCGACCCCTTTTATTGCACCAATGCCATAAACAATTTCACGTTGTTCATTCACCGTGAATTTGTACATCCCCGCATTCACATCCGGTGGCAACAACGTAAGCTTCATGTTCTCGCATTCGTCAACAAGCGTTACGATTTTATCGGTGTTATCCATATCCGCGGACATTACCGCCGCCATAAACTCAGACGGATAATGCGTCTTCATCCAAAGCGTTTGATACGATACCAGTGCATAGGCTGCAGAGTGAGATTTGTTAAAGCCGTAACCTGCGAATTTCTCTACCAAGTCGAAAATTTTCATCGCAAGTTCGCCATCGACTCCATTTTGCACAGAGCCTTCTTCGAAGGTCGAACGTTGCTTTGCCATCTCTTCTGGTTTTTTCTTACCCATCGCACGACGGAGTAAGTCAGCGCCGCCAAGACTGTAACCTGCAAGCACCTGCGCAATTTGCATTACCTGTTCTTGGTAAAGAATGATGCCGTAAGTAGGTTCGAGTATTGGTGCCAAACTTTCGTGCTGGTACTGCGCATCTGGGAACGAGATTTCTTCACGTCCGTGTTTTCGGTCAATGAAATTGTCTACCATGCCTGATTGTAAAGGTACCGGTCGGAATAGCGCCACGAGAGCTATCATGTCTTCAAAGCAGTCGGGTTTCAAACGACGAATAAGGTCTTTCATCCCGCGCGATTCTAGCTGGAACACTGCGGTTGTTTCAGCACGCAGCAAGAGATCAAAGCTCGGTTGATCTGTCAGTGGAATTGCGGCGATGTCGACAGGCTTTTTACCATCACGCACGAGCCGCTCATTCGCCATATCCAGTGCCCACTGCAAAATCGTCAGCGTACGAAGGCCCAAGAAGTCGAATTTAACCAATCCTGCGGTTTCAACGTCGTTCTTATCGAACTGAGTAACCGGAAACTTACCTTCTTCATCGCAATATATGGCTGCAAAGTCCGTAATCGTGGTGGGAGAAATCACTACACCACCCGCATGTTTACCGGCGTTTCGCGTACACCCTTCTAACTTGCGACACATGTCTATGAGTTCACGAACTTCTTCATCATTGTCGTAGGCTTCAGGCAAACGAGGTTCAGCTTCGAACGCCTTCGCAAGCGTCATACCGGGGTCCGGTGGAACCAACTTGGAGATTCGGTCAACAAACCCATATGGGTGACCAAGAACACGGCCTACGTCGCGGATTACCGCTTTTGCCGCCATCGTTCCAAAGGTAATGATCTGGGAAACCGCGTCTCGACCGTATAGTGCAGAAACGTGATCGATTACCTCATCACGTCTATCCATACAGAAGTCGATATCAAAATCGGGCATTGATACACGTTCAGGGTTCAAGAAACGTTCGAAAAGTAAGTCGAACTGCAGCGGGTCCAAATCGGTGATTTTAAGCGCATAAGCAACCAATGAACCGGCACCAGAGCCACGGCCTGAGATTCACTGGTATGTTGTTGTCTTTACTCCACTGAATGAACTCCATAACGATGAGGAAGTAACCGGGGAATCCCATCTGGTTAATACAGTTCAATTCGATGTCTAAACGTTCATCGTACTCTTTACGTTTTTCTTTGCGCTCATCTTCGTCAGGGAAAAGGAAGAGCAACCGTTCTTCCAGACCATCTTTAGAAACCTTGACCAAGAAGTCTTCGATTTTTAGATCGCCAGTAGGATAATCAGGTAAGAAGTATTTACCAAGCTGCACCGTAACGTTACACCGCTTTGCAATTTCAACGGTGTTTTGCAGCGCTTCAGGAATATCTGCAAATAGCTCCGCCATTTGCTCTGGTGTTTTAAAATACTGTTCTTTAGAAAATCGCTTTGGACGCTTGGTATCATCCAACGCATAGCCATCGTGAATCGCAACACGAATTTCATGTGCGTCAAATTCGTCTTCTTTTAAGAAAACCACTTCATTTGTTGCAACAACGGGTAAATCGTATTGCTCGGCAAGGGCAACTGCGGCATGCAAATATTCTTCTTCTTGTGCTCGGCCTGTACGATGAAGTTCTAAAAAGAAATGATCCGCGAAATGCGTTTGATAAAAAGAAAGCGTTTCATCTACCAAAGCGCTGTTGTTTTTTAACAGTGCTTTACCCACGTCCCCGTCTTTAGCGCCAGAGAGCAAAATAAGCCCTTCTTTGTATTCTTCAAGCCACGCTTTATCTACAACAGGACGTTGAAACACATGACCTCGTCGATAAGCTTTCGAAATCAGCAACGTCAGATTTTGATAACCTTGATTGTTTTTCGCCAGTACGACTAAACGACATGGTTCGTCAGGGAATTGTTCCGAACGAAGCCATATGTCTGCGCCAATAATAGGTTTGATGCCCGCACCATGTGCGCCACCATAAAACCGTACCAATCCACATAAGTTCATTTGATCGGTAATTGCAAAGGCGGGCATCTCAAGTTGTGCCGCATGCCCTACTATTGGCTTGGTTTTAGCCAAACCATCTACCATCGAAAAGTCACTATGCACGCGAAGGTGTACAAACCTTGGTTCCGGCATTACCTCTCCTAACGAGTAATCTTTGTTCTTATTTGTCTACTATTTAGTTATTCAACAACGCTTGTTGAACAGGTTTGAAGCTACGACGATGATGTGGCGTAACACCATATTTCTCAAGCGCTTCAAAATGAGCTTTTGTAGGATAACCTTTGTGCCCTGCAAACCCATACTCAGGATACGCCGCATCCAAGTCAACCATTTCTTGGTCACGTGTCACTTTAGCTAAAATAGATGCCGCACTGATTTCAGGCACTAAACTATCCCCTTTCACAACAGCCTGTGCAGGTACGTTTAATGTCGGCAATCGGTTTCCATCCACAAACACAAATTCGGCTTTGACGGATAAACCCTCCACCGCGCGCGTCATTGCGAGCATCGTGGCGTGGAGAATGTTTAGTTCATCAATTTCAGCAACTGAAGCGCGAGCAATGCAGTAACATAAGGCTTTCGCTTTGATCTCTTCAGCAAGTAATAGACGCTTTTTTTCACTTAATTTTTTAGAATCCGCCAATCCGTCTATCGGATTATTTGGGTCAAGGATCACCGCTGCGGTAACGACATCCCCTACAAGAGGGCCTCGTCCGACTTCATCCACACCGGCAATCAAAGAAATATTAGGGCGTTCAATTTGCATTAATAAGGTCCTTAACGGCGAGTGCCGCTTGTGTGCTTGCTTCTAAGCGAATGCTTTCATGAATTGCCATGAACTTAGCTTTCAAAGCACTGTTGTCTTGTCGCAGCATTGGTAAAAGCGCATCGGCTAAGGCATCTGGGTTACAGTCTTCTTGTAAAAACTCAGGGACTAAAGAGGCATCAGCTAATAAATTGGGCAAGGAAAAATACTTAATATTGAATTTGAAGAACGTTGTAAAAATCCAATAGCTCAGCGGTTTAAAGCGGTAACCCACCACCATAGGCTTTTTGTACAACATCGCTTCAAGCGTTGCAGTACCAGACGCAAGTAAAATTGCATCCGCTGCTTTCATCGCTGTTGCCGACTGGCCATCAAGTAATATCGGATGAAAGTCCGGAAGAATGCGCGATAAAGCTTCGCTAAACTGTTGTTTGCGCGCATCATTCACAAGAGGCACGACCACTTTGAGATGAGGCAGATGGTTCAGTAATTTCTTCACTGCCAACAAATAGGACTCACTCAATAAACCGACTTCAGAACCTCGGCTGCCCGGTAACAAGGCAAGGACAGTGTCGTCCGCAGACAAACCAAGTTCTGCTCTTGCAGCTAAGGTGTCGTTGATTAGTGGTATCTCGTCCGCTAATGTATGTCCCACAAACGTGCAGGGTACTTGATGCTTGTCATAAAAAGCTTTTTCAAAAGGCAGTAACGACAATACTAAATTGGTCGCTTCTGCAATGGTGAAAATTCGCTTCTCTCGCCATGCCCACACGGACGGACTGACATATTGCACGGTTTTTATTCCAGCGGCTTTAAGTGATTTTTCAACTCGCAAATTAAAATCTGGTGCATCGATACCCACAAATACATCCAGTGGATTATCAATAAAATATCGAACAAGTTGCTTCTTAATACGAAGTAAACGGGGCAGTCTGCCAAGTACCTCAATCAAGCCCATTACCGCAAGCTCTTCCATATCAAACAAAGACTCACAGCCTTCTGCTTGCATTTTAGGGCCGGCAATACCGACAAATTTTGCGTTAGGATAATGGACTTTGAGCGCGCGAATTAAACCTGCACCGAGGATATCACCTGAGTGTTCGCCTGCAACGAGGCCGATTGTGATTGGAGTGTCTGTCATATCTTTTTTAAGTACACTAAACAAAAACGCCATACTCGCAAAGGTATGGCGTTTGACTCGTTCAACCGTTGCTTAACGAATAATGCCACGGTCCGACGTGCTCAGGAAATCGAGCATTAACTTTACTGCTGGGTACGTTTGCGCATCTTCCTGAAGCGCCGCTGTCGCCTCTTCGATACTTAACCCTTTACGATAAAGTGTTTTGTAAGCACGACGTGTCGCCATGATCTCATCAGATGAAAATCCGCGGCGCTTCATGCCTTCAGTATTAATAGCAGCGGGCTTTGCTGGCGTGCCTGTTGTCGTAACAAACGGTGGGACGTCTTTATTCACACCAGAGTACATGCCGATAAAGGCATGTGCACCAATTTTACAAAACTGATGTACGCCTGTGTTGCCTGCAAGTATGACCCAATCACCAACGTGTACGTGGCCTGCTACACTCGCGTTATTTGCAAAAATAACGTTACTGCCGATAACTGCATCGTGAGCTACGTGGGTATACGCCATAAATAAGTTATTGGAGCCAATCGAAGTGATCCCTTTATCTTGAATCGTACCACGGTGGATAGTCGCACATTCACGGATAATGTTGTTGTCACCAATAATTAGCTGAGTGGGTTCATCCTTGTACTTTTTATCTTGGCAAGCTTCGCCAACCGACGCGAACTGATAAATATGATTACCTGAACCGATTGTTGTTGGGCCTTTCACCACAACGTGCGATTCAATAATACAATTGTCACCAATTACTACGTCATTTCCAATGTAGCTATAAGGGCCGACTTTTACGTTTTCGCCGAGCCTAGCGCCTGACTCAATAATCGCTGTAGGATGTATCACTCTATAACTCTCTTCTTGCACACATAAGTTCAGCAGTACACACTGTCTTACCCTCGACCTTTGCTTCTACTGCAAATTTCCATAAATTGCGGCGCTCTTTCAAAAATTGAACGTGCAAATGCATGGTGTCGCCTGGTGTTACAGGATGTTTAAAACGTGCTTCGTCAATTGCTGCAAATAAGTATAGCTCATTATCGCCACGGTTCTCGACCGTTTTGAAGCCCAATAGGCCCGTCGCTTGCGCTAATGCTTCCAGAATTAACACACCAGGGAAAATTGGTTGATCTGGGAAATGGCCCGTAAAAATTGGCTCATTAGCCGTCACGTTTTTAATGGCGTGTAAATACTCGCCTGGTTTGTAATCCAACACGCGATCGACCAAAAGCATTGGGTAGCGGTGTGGCAATAATTTCAAGATTTCTTGAATATCAAAGCTATTTAATTCGTTAGCCAAAATAGCATCCTTTTATTCAGGGTGTTTAAGTTGTTCGACTTGGTTTTCAAGGACTCTAATGCGCGCCTTAAAATCCGATAAATTTCGTAAATGGGCCATGCTCTTACGCCACTCAAGGTTTGTGCTATGAGGCACACCTGAGGAGTAAACACCAGGCTCAGTGATGGAACTGATGACCATCGACATGCCAGTGATCACAACACCATCACAGATTTCATTATGTCCATTAATCGCAACCATTCCGCCAATCTGACAGAACTTACCAATGCGTACGCTCCCCGCTAAAACAGTCGCGCCTGCGATAGCAGTACCTGACCCAATTTCAACGTTATGCGCAATTTGACATAAATTATCAATGATCACGTTGTCGTGTACTATGGTGTCATCAATGGCTCCACGGTCAATTACCGTGTTTGCGCCTACTTCAACATGATTACCGATAATGACTCGACCAACCTGAGGGATTTTAATCCAGCGGCCTTGTTTATTTGCATAACCAAAGCCGTCACTTCCTATGACCGCACCCGTTTGAAACAAGCAGTCTTCGCCTATTTCAACTTCGTGGTAAACCGTTACATTTGCCCACAATTTTGTGCGGGCGGCAATTTTGGCATACTTTCCAACGAAACAGTTAGCACCAATTTCAACATTGTCACCAATTATTGCTCCAGACTCTATCACCGCATTTGCACCAATGTGTGCAGACGAACTCACAACCGCATCGGAAGCAATAGTCGCACTTGGGTGCACACCGCTTGCCGATGCAGGTGTTGTATCTAATTCTTGAGCAATAATGGCATAAGCAGTGTATGGGTCACTTGTAACGAGTTTATGACCCGAAAAGAACTCTGCTTCACTCGGTGCTAGGATAACTGCGCCCGCTTGAGTAGTAGATAACTGACTGCGGTATTTCTTATTAGCCAAAAACGCAATGTCTTGGCTAGATGCATTCGCCAGTGTTGCAATTTTGCTTACCACAAAATTGCTGTCTCCTTGTACCTCAGCGTCAATCAGTTTCGCGAGCATCGCGAGTGTATAGTGTTTTTCCATTACTTCTTGCTTACCACTGCAACAACTTCATCAGACAAGTCAGTTACTTTTTCTGGGTTAAAGTAAACTGTCGTGTCTTTCGTTTTCACTTCGTCAAACTTGCCTTTCTTTGCAACTTCTTCGATAGCAGAAACGATGATCGTTTGTACCTTTTGCAATTCTTGTTGTTGACGAGTTTTAAGTTCCTGCTCTAGTGGGCGACCTTTTTCAGTCAGTATTTTTTGCAAACCTTGAATTTTATCGCGAAGCTTTTCTTTTTGGTCTTCGCTCATTGTTGTTTGCTCGCGCTTGAACTTTTCAGCTTCAAAACGGATGTCGCCCTGAATCTTTTCAAGCTCTTGACGGCGCTCAGCAAATTCGCTTTGAAGCGCTTGCTCGATTTTGCCCATTTGTGGAATTTGTTGATACACTTTTTGCATATCAACTAAACCTACTTTGTGTGCAAGTGCGCTTGCTGATGTACCCATTAAAAATGCTGCTAGCAGGCTAACTGCTGAAGTCTTTACAAATTTGTTCACAATAATACTCCTTAGAAAGTGTTACTAATATTGAAGCTAATCGTTTCAGTGTCGTCATCTTCTTCTTTTTTGAGCGGATAAGCGAAACTGATTAGCATAGGTCCCATAGGTGAAATCCACTGTACAGAGAGACCTGCAGATGCACGGTAGCGAGATGGATCTGAGTAATCATCCAATTTCGCAATTTGATCTCGTTGTAATTCGGTATAACGACCTAAATCGAATTCGGTATCCCAGACGTTGGCCACATCGACAAATAAGCTTGTACGAACTGAACTTGATTTGTCTTCATCCATAAACGGTGTCGGCACAATAAGTTCAACGCCAGCAAGTGCCTTCGCGTTACCACCAATACGTCCGTATGGTTGTAGAACGTCAAACTGCTCGTCACCACCGATACCGGTCGTTGACGAACCATCGGCATTCGGCGTACCTGGAATTAAGTTAGGCTCACGACGGATTGCTTGTGGCAAAATAGTGTTACGTTTGAAACCACGTAATTCCATTTCGCTGATTCGGAAAAACTCTTGGAACGGCAAGGTTTGTTCTGCACCATTGGTTTTGCCGTAACCATTACCGTAACCAAACGCTGCTCTTGCTGAGAATACCCAACTGTGGTCGTTAGTGATTGGCCAGTAGAAACGCGAATCATAGTTGATCTTAAAGAAGTTCAAATCTGAGTTTGGCGTTGTCATCATAAAGGATGCAGATTGACGAGAACCATCCGTCGGGAACATACCACGGTTAATCGTTACGCGTGACCAGCCGACACTCAGTTCATATTTCGTAAAATTAAATGGTGCGTCTGGGTTTAATGGATCAGTAAACGATTCACGTAAAACACGGTTTTGTTCAAATTCGGTAATGTTATCAAGTTCTTCTTCAAGCCAACGAAGACCAAAGTTCACACGATTTACCGCATCAATTGGGAAACCGATGTTAGTACCGATACCGTATGTTTTTGAGTTATACCCAACGATACCAAAATCGCTACCATCGAAGTCACGATAGAAAATACTGCTGCCTTGAGAGACACCGTCTGGCGTAAAGTATGGGTCAGTATAAGAAATGCTGTATGAGTTTGAACCACGCGCAGTGTTGATGTTAAACGCAAGCTGGTTACCCGTTCCCAAAAAGTTAGATTCACTCACACCGATGTTAAACTGTAGACCCGCATAAGAACCATAAGCAAGACCAGCTTGGAAACTACCCGCAGGCTGCTCTTTCACTTTAAAGTCGACATCGACCAAATCGTCTTGACCCGGCACTGGATTGATAGCGAAGTCTACCGTTTCCATGTATGGCAAACGTTGAATTTGTAACTTCGAGCGTTCAAGTTGCTGGTTCGACAACCAAGCACCTTCCAACTGGGTCATCTCACGGCGCACAACTTCATCTGCCGTGATTTGGTTACCTTCGACAATGATGCGACGTACATAAACGCGCTTGCCTGGGTTTACTGATAGCGTCAGTTTTACTTCTTTCTTTTCATCGTCGATTTCAGGGATCGTACGAACTTCCGCATTTGCATAACCAAAACGCGCTAAGAAGCTTTTGATGAACTCTTCAGACGATGTGACAACTGAGCCGTTGTAAAGTTCGCCAGAACGCAGTGGCAATACAGCGCGTACTAACTCTTCGCGACCAAGTAAATCACCAATAAAGTCAAAACCTTTAACGGTATATTGCTCGCCCTCGGTCATGTTGGCTGTTACGTAAACTGCGTCCCTTTCAGGACTGACCGATACTTGCGTTGAATCGATATTGAAACGCAAATAACCACGATCTAGATAAAAACTCTTAATTTTTTCTAAATCGCCTTCAATTGTTTTCTTTTGATAACGGTCGTTCGACAGAAATTGCCACCAAGGCAAATCTTGTTGTGATTCGAACAACTGAAGAAGGTCTTCATCCGAGAATAGTTCGTTACCAACTAAGTTAATTTGGCGTACAGAGGCGGCATCACCTTCTTCAAAGTTCAACTGTAACTTCACGCGGTTTCGCGGTAACGAAGTCACTTTGATGTCTACTTTGGCGTTGTATTTACCAATGCTGTGGAAGAACTCGGTAAGACCTTTTTCAATGTTATCAAGTACGGTTCTATCTAATGGCTCACCTTGACGGATGTTTTGCTCTTCTAAACTTTGCGTGAGCTGCTCATCTTTAATGTCTTTGTTGCCATCATATTCAATCGAGCTAATTGTCGGACGCTCAATAACCTGAATAACCAGTAATCCACCATCACGTAATACTTTGATGTTGTCAAAGTGACCTGACTGATAAAGCGCCTTAATTGTTTTTGATACAGTAAAGTCGTCAATCGTATCGCCGATGTTGATAGGGATATGAGTCAGCGCAGCACCTAATGCAACACGTTGTAAACCTTCAACTTTTAAATCTTCAACGATAAAGGAATTTTGCCCCAAGGCCGCAAAGCTTGCGCCAAGTAAACTGGTAACTGCTAAATGTTTTTTTATAGGCATTTTATTATCTTTGTCCTTTACAACTTTCTAGCGGTATTGCGCCTAAATTCTTTTTACTAATAGGTAAGAAACCTAAAGTCTCGCAACATCATTCATTAACGCAAAACAGGTTAAAGCGAGCAAAAGCATTGCACCGACTTTAAAACCTAACTCTTGTGTCTTTTCAGAGACTGGTTTTTTGCGAATTAGTTCAATTATGTAATACATTAAGTGCCCGCCATCGAGGACGGGCAGCGGCAATAAGTTGAAAACACCTAGGTTTACACTAATTAGCGCTAAAAAACTTAAAAAGGCAACTAAACCGTAACTAACGCTAGCTCCAGCACCTACCGCGATGCCAACCGGCCCACTGAGGTTTTTAACTGAAACTTGACCGGTCAGAAGATTACCTATCATATCAAAACTGAGCGTGATTAATTCCCACGTCTTTTTCACGCCAAGCACCATACTATCCAATGGACCAAAATGTCTAGTTTCGATGTAATTTGTTGGCCAATTTTCTAATGCAGGGGCTACGCCTAATACGCCTTGTTCAGTCCCGTTATCAGCTACTTGTAGCGCAGGTATAGCAGTTAGTGTAACCTGTTGACTTTGACGTTTTATGTCAATAGCTAATGGAATATTGGCTGATTGTTGGATAAGCGCTACAAGTTCCTGCCAAGTACTCACTGGAGCACCATTTACAGCTAGAATTTGGTCACCGACCAAAAGACCTGCCTTCTCTGCCGCTGACCCCTTACTTACCAAAGCGAGGTTAAGAGTAATTGCGGGACGAAATGGCGTGATACCTAAAGATTCAGTTGGTGGAACATCTTGTTGGTCTAGCTTCCAATTTTGAATATCAAGACGGCGATACTGAATGCGTCCTGATTCATCGGTAACTTTCAATGTCATGTCGTTCTCGCCAAGCGAAGACATAAAGGCAAACATGACATCTTGCCAATCATGTACCGATTTTTCGTTTACTTCGAGAATGAGATCGTGAGGCTGCAATCCGCCTTGCGCGACGCGGCTTTGCTCTGCGACACTGCCAACAACAGGCTTAATGCTTTGTACACCTAGCATGTACATTGCACCTAACGCGACGATTGCAAAAAGAAAATTAGCCATTGGTCCTGCGGCGACGACGGCTATGCGCTTGGAGACAGGTTTATTGTTAAACGCGAGATGTCGTTCATGTTCGGCGACTTCTTCTACCCGCTCATCCAACATTTTAACGTAACCACCAAGAGGAATAAGCGCAATAACGTATTCTGTGCCGAGCTTGTCGTACCAAGTGAAAATTGGCTTACCAAAACCGACTGAAAAGCGCAGAACTTTCACCCCTGCTTTTCGTGCAACCCAGAAATGTCCATATTCGTGCACCGTGACCAAAATACCAAGCGCAAGAATAAACGATCCCAGATTCCACAAAAATTCCAGCATAGCTACCTCAATTCCTCAATAACGTTTAGGGCAATACGACGCGCTTGTGCATCCAGAGCCAATATCGCGTCCAATGAATCAGTCTCAGTCATCGATTGACGACTCAGTGATTCCGCATTGACTCGATAAATATCGCAAAACCCTATTTGTTCCCTTAAAAATGCCGCGACGGCAACTTCATTTGCCGCATTCACCGTGGTTGTGGCGGCTTGTCCCACTTTACACGCTTCCATCGCTAAACGTAAGTTCGGATAGCGCTCAAAATCAGGTTTTGTGAATGAGAAATTCATGAGTGTTGAAAAATCGATTGGTGCGACACCTGCATCGATTCTATTTGGGTAGGCTAGGCCATAAGCAATCGGTGTGCGCATGTCTGGCTGACCTAGCTGCGCAATCACTGAACCATCTTTGTATTGCACCATTGAGTGGATCATACTTTGAGGGTGAATCACAACTTCAATGTCATCGACTTGGCAATTAAACAACCATTTTGCTTCGATAAATTCGAGTCCTTTGTTCATCATTGTCGCAGAGTCAACCGATATTTTTTGACCCATAGACCAATTTGGGTGCGTTACAGCTTCACGCACAGTGACCTGCTCAAGGGTATCCAAAGCTCGGGTCAAAAATGGCCCACCAGAGCCCGTAAGGAGAATTTTGCTGATGCCAACGTCCGCAATATTACCTTGGCTGTTTTGTTGTAAGCAGTTCGGCAAACACTGATATATTGCGTTATGTTCACTGTCGATAGGCAACAAAGTCGCGTTGTGTTTACGGACTTTATCCATAAACAATTGGCCAGACATGACCAGCGCCTCTTTGTTTGCTAATAAAACCTTTTTGCCCGCTTCAACCGCACTCAATGTTGGCAGTAACCCCGCGGCACCAACGATCGCCGCCATAACGATGTCTACGCTTGCGTGAGACGCCATGGCTTGCATTGCCTCAACCCCGTATAGCACTTCGGGTTTAAATGGCATAGAGGCGGTTTTAAGGCGTGTTTCAAATACACGGGCATGCACTTCATCGCTGAGCACAACGAACTTTGGTTGATGCGTAATACATTGTTGTAGTAACCGTTCAACGTTCGTGCCTGCAACCAGCGCAAAGACGTGAAAAGCACTTTTGTTACGGGCAATCACATCTAAGGTGGACTGCCCTATTGACCCTGTTGACCCAAGAACAACAACCTGTTCTGTCATAGAGTAACCGTCCAGGCATAACAAAGTGCAAAAATTGGCGCCGCCGCGGTTAGGCTATCAATGCGGTCTAAAATGCCACCATGCCCAGGTAAACAAGAGCCAGAATCTTTAAGTCCAACTTCACGTTTAAACATACTTTCAAGCAAGTCACCAATGGCAGAGAACAGTGCAATAAATATCGTTAATCCCGCATAAACTGCCCAAAGGCTTTTAGGTACCGCTGCGAAATAACAAAACACCACGACAAAGACCACTGATGTTGCCAAGCCACCTAACAAACCTTCTATCGTTTTGTTTGGGCTTACTTTTGGCATTAACTTACGCTTACCAAAGTTCTTACCTGTGAAATAGGCTCCGATGTCAGCACTCCACACGATACCCAGAACCACCATAATTAACGTTGAACCAAAATGGTGTTCATCAGCAAAGTGGGCACTGCGCAAGGTATTCAATGCAAGCCACAATGGCACGAGTGTTAATAACCCTGCAACGCCTCGAAGCACAATCCCTTCACTCCATGCACTGGACATACGTGGATACTTGACGACCAATATCGTTGCGACAATCCACCAAGCAAACGACAGTGTGAAAATGTAATTCGCATCAGCGGTAAGCTGGCCTGATGATTGCCATAAAGATTCGATGGGCCAATGAAGATGAAGCGCACCAAGAATAAGAGCGACTAAAGTCGTGTAGCCAAATCGTGCACGCTTTGCCGATAATCCCATGAACGCAGACCATTCCCATGCACCTAGAAGAACAATGAGACCTGCAATAAAACTAAATTGCGCAAGAGGTGTATAAAACACCAACAGTAAAGCCAGCGGTGCAAGCACTGCTGACGTCAAAATACGTTGTTTTAACAAATTCTATACCTTCAACTCGGTTTGCTTTGAAGCGAGTAATTCTTTTATTTGTTCGCCAGTACAGCCAAAGCGTCGTTCACGCGACACATAGCAGGCAATCGCTTCTGCAAAGGCAGCCTCATCAAAATCAGGCCACAATGTTTGAGTAAAATACAATTCGGCGTAAGCCGCTTGCCACAACAAAAAGTTGCTAATTCGCAAATCACCACCGGTACGAATAAGCAGATCCAGCTCAGGCTGTTCCGCCATCGATAGGCGAGAGGTAATTGCGTCTTCTGTGATATCAGATGGTTGCAGCTTACCGCTTGCAACATCACTTGCCAATTGTTGCGCAGCTTTCGTGATGTCCCAACGTCCACCGTAATTGGCCGCTATATTCAACTGTAACCCAGTATTATCTTGGGTCAATGTTTCACTGTCGACCACTTTCTGTTGCAAGTTTTCTGGAAATTTAGACAAATCACCGATGATAGTCAGCTTGACATTATTTTTATGGAGTTTCCTTACTTCCTTTGTCAACACGAACAAAAAAAGCTCCATTAATGTACTCACTTCATCTTCAGGACGGCGCCAGTTTTCACTACTAAATGCAAATAGAGTTAGTGACTTTACTCCTAATTTTGAACAAAACTGAACAGCACTACGGACAGCATCAACGCCTTTTTTGTGGCCAAAAACTCGAGGACGATGACGCGCTTGCGCCCAGCGTCCATTACCATCCATGATAATCGCGATGTGCTTAGGTAATGACTGTTGTGAAATTGTTTCCGCGTTCAGAGCCATACTATTTCGTGAGTAAAAAAAAACGCCGCCTAGTATACCCTAGGTGGCGTTTCTAACCTAATAAATTTAGGATGCAGAAAAATCTGCGAAGCGTATTTGCTTAGAATTCCATCAACTCTGCTTCTTTTGCAGCCAGTTGTGTATCCATCTCTTTGATGAACTTGTCCGTTAGCTTTTGAACGTCTTCTTCGCCTTGACGCGCTTCATCTTCAGAAATTGACTTATCTTTAAGCAATGACTTAATGTCGCCATTTGCGTCACGACGAATATTACGCACTGCCACACGGCCAGCTTCAACTTCACCACGTACAACTTTGATAAGGTCTTTACGACGCTCTTCCGTTAAGGGAGGAAGTGGAACACGGATAATTGCACCCGCTGACATTGGGTTCAAACCTAAGTCTGACGCCATGATCGCTTTTTCAACAGCTTGAGCTAAAGAGCGGTCAAATACGCTGATTGCCAACGTACGCGCGTCTTCAACAGAAACGTTTGCAACTTGGTTAAGCGGCGTGTCAGCACCGTAGTAAGACACTGAAATGCCATCTAATAACGCAGGGTGCGCACGGCCTGTGCGGATTTTAGAAAGTTGGCTTGCAAGCGCAGCCACACTTTTTTGCATACGCTCTTGGGCGTCTTTTTTAATATCGTTAATCACAATGCTATCCTAGTCTGTATTTTATTCAGAGGCTTGTGAAGAAATAAGCGTGCCTTCTTCTTCACCCATAATCACGCGTTTTAGCGCACCCGGTTGATTCATATTGAATACACTGATTGGCATATCGTGATCACGCGCAAGCGTAAACGCCGCCAAGTCCATCACTTTCAATTCTTGATCAATAACTTCATTATAGGTCAAATGACGGTAAAGTGTTGCTTCTGGGTTTTTCACCGGATCATCACTGTAAACACCATCAACCTTAGTCGCTTTGATTACTGTGTCAGCTTCAATTTCGATACCACGTAAACAAGCGGCTGAATCTGTTGTAAAGAACGGGTTACCTGTACCTGCAGCAAAAATAACAACTCGGCCAGATTTAAGAAGACTGATTGCTTCTGCCCAATTGTATGCATCACACACGCCATTAAGCGGAATTGCAGACATCAAGCGAGCATTCACGTATGCACGGTGCAGTGCATCACGCATCGCCAGACCGTTCATTACCGTTGCTAACATCCCCATGTGGTCACCCACTACGCGGTTCATACCAGCTTGTGCCAATGAACCACCGCGTAAGAAGTTACCACCGCCGATAACCAAACCCACTTCTACGTCGAGTTCTACTAGTTCTTTGATTTCTTGAGCCATGCGATCCAAAATTTTCGGATCGATACCAAAGCCTTCGTCTCCCATTAAAGCTTCACCACTTAATTTGAGAAGAACGCGTCTAAAAACAGGTTTTCGATTGATAGTCATAAAATCCGGGCCAATTAAAAGTGAGGTAAAAAATAACCGCGCTTATGTTCACACACAAGCGCGGCTATTTTAAAGAATTTTCGCGTTTGACGCAAAGTAAAGTGTGGTGGTCCCACCTGCAAAACAATGCGTCAAGCTAAGCGATTATTCGCCTTTTGCAGCAGCTACTTGTGCAGCAACTTCAGCAGCGAAGTCATCTACTTTCTTCTCGATGCCTTCACCTACTTCTAGGCGAACGAATGCGCTAACTGTAGCGCCGCTTTCTTTAAGGAATTCACCAACTGATTTCTTAGGCTCCATGATGAAAGCTTGACCAGTAAGAGAAACTTCACCAGTGAATTTCTTCATACGGCCTTCAACCATCTTCTCAGCGATTTCAGCAGGCTTGCCTTCGTTCATAGCGATGTCGATTTGAACTTCACGCTCTTTAGCAACAACTTCAGCTGGAACGTCTTCTGGGTTCACGTACTCTGGACGTGACGCAGCAACGTGCATTGCAACTTGCTTAAGCACTTCTTCGTTAGCAGAACCAGCAACAACTACACCGATACGGTCGCCGTGACGGTATGCAGAAAGTGTTTCGCCTTGGATGTACTGTACGCGACGAACGTTGATGTTTTCGCCGATTTTAGCAACTAGAGCAACACGCTTCTCTTCGAATTGTGCTTGTAGCTCTTCAACTGTTGTAGGAGACGCGATTGCAGCATCTGCAACTTCGTTAGCGAACGCTAGGAAGTTTGCATCTTTAGCAACGAAGTCTGTTTGACAGTTAACTTCAACTAGTGCAGCAACACCAGCAGCTTGCTTGATAAGGATTGTACCTTCAGCAGCAATGTTACCAGCTTTCTTTGCAGCTTTAGCAGCACCGCTCTTACGCATATTTTCAATCGCAAGCTCGATATCACCGTTAGTTTCAGTTAGCGCTTTTTTACAATCCATCATGCCAGCGCCAGTACGGTCGCGTAGCTCTTTAACTAGGGCAGCAGTTACAGCCATTTGAATATCCTCAAATCTGAATTCGGTTTTCTGTAAGCGGTTATCCGCTTTTTAAAGAATATCAAGTCTTCACCTATTTTAGATGAAGACTTGATGACAGCTTATTACTCAGCTTCTACGAAGTCGTCTTTCTCAGCTTGAACAACGATGTTGCGCTCACGACCTTCAGTAACTGCTTGAGCTACTGCGCCAGTGTATAGCTGGATAGCACGGATAGCGTCGTCGTTACCAGGAACAACAAAGTCAACGCCATCTGGGTTTGAGTTAGTATCAACGATAGATACTACTGGAATACCTAGGTTGTTAGCTTCGCGGATAGCGATGTGCTCGTGGTCTGCGTCGATAACGAAGATAGCGTCTGGAAGACCGCCCATATCTTTGATACCGCCAAGGCTTTTCTCAAGCTTTTCCATTTCACGAGTAAGCATTAACGCTTCTTTCTTAGTTAACTTCTCGAAAGTACCGTCTTGGCTTTGGATCTCAAGATCTTTTAGACGTTTGATTGATTGACGAACTGTTTTCCAGTTAGTCAACATACCACCTAACCAACGGTGGTTAACGTAGAATTGATCACAACCTTGAGCTGCTTCTTTCACTGCTTCGCTTGCTGCACGCTTAGTACCAACGAAAAGAATTTTACCTTTGTTTGATGCAACGTTCGTAAGGAACTTAAGTGCATCGTTGAACATTGGAACTGTTTTCTCTAGGTTGATGATGTGAACGCGGTTACGAGCACCGAAGATGAACGGCTTCATCTTAGGGTTCCAGTAACGAGCTTGGTGACCAAAGTGAACACCAGCTTGAAGCATATCGCGCATTGAAACGTTTGCCATTTGTATTTTCCTCAATTAAGGGTTAGGCCTCCACATATCCCATAGCACCAACACGTTACTTTTCAGTAATCATGCACCCAAGTGTATGTGTCGATATGTGTGTGTGTTAATATTTAAGTTAAGTGTCTTGCAAACAAAAAACACAAAGTCGATTTCGACCGAGAATTTATTTGTAAAAAGACGGCGCGCTTTATACCATATAAATCGCGTCGACTCAATGATACGTATAAAATTTATACCACGAAAACTGTAAACAAAAATGGGAGCTTGAATGAGCGCAGTGATTAAAACCCCTGATGAAATTGAAAAAATGCGCGTTGCGGGACGTCTTGCAGCAGAAGTGTTGGAAATGATCGAGCCGTATGTCAAAGCTGGGGTAACAACTGACGAGCTGAACACGATTTGTCATGACTATATTGTCGATGTACAAAAAGCGATCCCTGCTCCTCTTAATTACCATGGTTTTCCAAAATCAATTTGTACATCGGTAAACCACGTTATTTGTCATGGGATTCCTAATGACAAACCGCTGAAAGACGGCGACATCATTAATATTGATATCACCGTTATTAAAGATGGTTACCATGGTGATACGTCAAAAATGTTCTATGTTGGCTCGCCTACAATTCAAGGCAAACGTTTGACGGAAGTGACGCAAGAAAGCCTTTATCTTGCCATTCGTATGGTTAAACCAGGCGTTCGCTTAGGTGATATCGGCGCCGCGATTCAAAAGTACGCAGAAGGGTTTAGCTACTCTATCGTTCGTGAATACTGTGGTCATGGCATTGGTGCGCAATTTCATGAAGAACCTCAGGTTATGCACTATGGCAAAGCGGGCACGGGGGATGTGCTAAAAGCGGGTATGTGCTTAACGATTGAGCCTATGGTCAATGCGGGTAAACGTCATTGTAAACTATTGAAAGACGACTGGACTGTTGTCACGAAAGACCGTAGTCTATCAGCTCAATGGGAGCATACATTATTGGTCACTGACAATGGCGTGGAAATCCTTACTCACCGTAAAGATGACACCATTGAGAGGATCATCGAACACTAGGAATTTATCCGTTGGCCTTGCCGAATAAATTAAAACAGCTGCTCGATTCTGCCGAGCAGCTTCAAGAATACAAAGATTGTTCAGCTTACTTCTACAAATGGTTGCATAACGAGTTTACCAAGCAGCCAGTCAGAAACCTTATCAATGCTCGCGCCGAGTTTGTCGACCGTCTACTCATAAAATTGTTCAATCAATGTGGACTTGCTTTGCAAGCGGATATGGCATTAATTGCAATCGGCGGCTATGGCCGTGGCGAATTGCACCCCTACTCCGATATCGACTTTTTATTATTGGTCAACGATAAACCAAGCGACACGGTTATCCAGCAGTTGGAGCAGTTCGTGACGTTCCTTTGGGACCTCAATCTCGATATCGGCCACAGTGTTCGTACTCATCAAGAAGTGCTTGAACAAAAACAGCATGATGTCCACTTTACCACCAGCCTGCTTGAGAGCCGCCTAATTTGTGGTAACCACATCGCGTACGAACGGTTGAAACGCCATATTCAAGACAGTCCTCTTTGGCGTTCGGATGATTTCTTTATTGCGAAAGTCAATGAGCAAAACCTTCGACATAAGAAGTGCCACGGTACTGCCTACAACCTCGAACCAAACATCAAAGAAAATCCAGGTGGACTTCGCGATATTCAAACCATTCTTTGGGTTGCGAAAAAGCACTTCCAAGCTGAAACGCTTGAAGAGTTAATAGACCACGGTTATTTAACTCACGAAGAGTCGCAGGAATTACTCGAGTGTCTAGAAAACTTGTGGAACATCCGTTTCGCACTTCACCTCGCGGCTGGACGCTCAGAAAACCGATTATTGTTTGACCATCAACCTCATGCCGCAGAACTTCTTGGTTTCGGTGCTGAAGGCAAAGCGTCCGTTGAACGCATGATGAAGCGCCTATTTAGGATCATGAGTCGCATTCGCGAAATGAATGAAATGCTGCTTGCCTATTTTGAAGAAAGCATCGTTCCTGAAGAACATCAGCATGTTCCTGTCCCGCTTGATCGTAACTTTGAGAAAGTTGGCAACAAAATTAGGGTAAAAGACCCATCGGTGTTTTTCCGTCGTGAACAACTTTTCGTGTTGTTTGAGCACATTGCCGAAAACCCTAGCATTACCCAAATTGAACCCAACACTATTCGAACCATGCGCCAAGTGCGTCGCCGCTTACTTGGTGATCTACAGGATTATGCAGCGTGCCGCGATGCCTTACTGCGGTTGATTAAACACCCCAATGGAATGGGGCGTGCGTTCACACTCATGCACAAACATGGCATTATTGCGGCATATTTACCGCAGTGGCGCAATATTTTCGGTCAAATGCAATTCGACCTTTTCCATGCCTACACAGTAGACGAACACACCCATAAGCTCATCAACAATATTTACCAATATTTTGATAGAGCACAGCAAACTCTTTTTCCACTGTGTTCCGAAATTGTGACGCGTATGGACAAACCAGAACTCCTTTATCTTGCCGCTATTTTCCACGATATTGCGAAAGGAAGAGGAGGTGATCACTCCGAACTCGGTGCGGTTGATGCGCTTGCCTTTTGTAAAATGCACGGCTTCACCTCTTCAGATTCAAAACTAGTAGCATGGCTGGTTGAAAACCACTTATTGATGTCGGTTACAGCACAACGAAAAGACATCAATGATCCCGATGTTATCGCTGAATTTGCCTCAAAAATTAAGAACGAGCGTCAACTTGATTACTTGTACTGCTTGACGGTGGCAGACATACGCGCAACCAACGATAACCTGTGGAACGACTGGAAAAATACGCTGTTGAGAGAGCTGTATCTCCATACGCAGCGCGCCCTGCGACTTGGCCTTGAAAACCCGATGGACATGCGTGACCAAATCCGTGATAAAAAGCAGCAAGCAAAGCAGCGCTTGGTCTTAAAAGGCTTCCGAGATGATTTAGTCGATTTAATTTGGACACGCTTTAAAGCGAATTACTTTACCGCGTTCAGTGAAGAGCAAATTTCTTGGCATACTCGACACCTATTGGAATCTAAAGATTTAAGTCAACCTAGCGTGACAGTGTCTTCGAAGCCTCTCCATGGTGGTACGCAAGTATTTGTTTATAGTCCTTACGAATCGAGCTTGTTCGTAAAATTAGTCAGCGTCATTGGTTCCAAAAAGGCTCAAATTCAGCATGCTCAAGTGATGACGACTAAAGATGGCTATGTGGTCTACAATTTCGTTATTTTGGAAACCAACGGCGATGCGATTTCCAGTAGTCGAGTCTCAATCCATTCACAAAGGGATTGAACAAATGCTGGCCGACCCGAAAAAGAAAGTTCGGATTAAGAAAAATCGTTCACAGCGTTTCAAAGACTTTAATATTAAACCGCAAGTCATCGTGCGCCCTCATGCACGTGAAGACCGGAACCTAATTGAAATTCAAGCAATCGATATTCAAGGTTTATTGACGAAAATCGCAGAAGTATTTGAAGATTTAGAATTACACATTCACGCCGCTCGAATTACGACGGTTGGCGAACGAGCGGAAGACTTTTTCGTCGTATCAAATAAAGCTTACTTGTCACTTTCTGATGAAGAGCAAGTGAAAGTTCATCGTGCATTACTTAAAAAATTAAATGCCGAATCGGAATAAGAGGAAACTATGTCTGATTTAAAAACCATCATTGAAACAGCTTGGGATAACCGAGACAGTATTAGCCCAAGCACTGTTGCACCAGATGTTGCATCTGCAATTAACCAAGCACTTTCACTTTTGGACTCAGGCGCTGCACGCGTGGCTGAAAAGATTAGCGGTGAGTGGGTTGTACATCAGTGGCTGAAAAAAGCAGTATTGCTGTCATTCCGTATTCGAGACAACCAACCCATGCACGACGGTGTTAATCAGTATTTCGATAAAGTCCCACTGAAGTTCTCTGATTACACTCCGGAACAGTTTAAACAAGAAGGTATGCGCGTTGTACCTAACGCTGTAGCACGCCAAGGAAGTTATGTGGGGAAAAACGTCGTATTGATGCCCTCCTATGTCAATATTGGCGCTTATGTTGATGATGGTACAATGGTCGATACATGGGCCACAGTGGAACCATGCGCACAAATTGGTAAGAATGTTCACCTATCAGGTGGCGTTGGCATAGGCGGCGTTCTAGAGTCCCTTCAAGCGAATCCTACCATTATCGAAGACAATTGTTTCATCGGTGCTCGTTCTGAGATCGTCGAAGGCGTCATCGTTGAAGAAGGTGCGGTTATTTCAATGGGTGTGTATATTTCACAAAGTACCCGTATTTATGATCGTGAGACGGGTGAAATTCACTATGGCAGAGTGCCAGCAGGTGCAGTCGTTGTGCCAGGTTCACTTCCGAGCAAAGATGGTTCTCACAGCCTATATGCAGCCATCATCGTGAAAAAAGTAGACAAGCAAACTCGCGAAAAAGTGGGTATTAACGCCCTACTTCGTTCGGTTGAATAAAAAAAGCGCCTAGTGCGCTTTTTTTAACGTTAAATGTATGAGTATCAACTTTTAAATTTCTGAACGAATTAAATCGCTTCTTCGTCTTCTTCGCCTGTACGGATACGAATAACCCGTTCAACTTCCGTGACAAAGATTTTACCGTCGCCAATCTTTCCGGTTTGCGCCGTTTTAAGTATCACTTCGATAGCACGGTCTACGTCTTCATCAGCAAGCACAATGTCGAGCTTCACTTTAGGTAAGAAATCCACCATGTATTCCGCGCCACGATAGAGCTCAGTATGGCCTTTTTGGCGTCCAAACCCTTTCACTTCGCACACAGTCATACCCGTAATGCCAATGTCAGAGAGCGCTTCTCGAACATCATCTAGCTTAAAGGGCTTAATAATTGCTTCGATCTTTTTCATCTTTTGAGCTTTATTTTCTATTAGTTGCGTCGATTTTAGACAATCTCGAGAGTGTTCGCAAACAAACTCATTGAACCTAATACAAAAATCGCGTCATAATGAATTATATTCAGCTTCTAGGAAGTAAGTATGAAAAAGTCGGCCAGTGGTTTTACGCTTATGGAAGTGATTATTGCTATCGCAATTTTGGCGATTATTGCAAGTTTTGCTCTCATCAGTAATAAAACCTTGTTAGAGACAAACAGAGCAGAAAGTTTTTTGCTCGAGCTGAAACGCAATTTTATGTTTGCACGCGCGAAATCAACCGCTTCAGATGAAATTATCGTACTGTGTGCAGCGCCACCGGCAAACATCAGCGCACGGTCATCCTTTACTTGTCAGGGAAATTGGCAGGCTAATCAGGTTGTTGTATTCGTAGACTACGATGAAGATTATAACTTTGATAGCGGTACAGATGTGCTTTTAAGAACGATGGAGTTAATTCCAACGCACGATAACTTGAAAATGAGCGTCACGCGTTTCAAATACGATTCAAGTGGCCGTTTGGCGGATGGGCAAGCAACCACAATTGTTTATTGCCCCAATACCGACAATGAAAATAACCAACAATTAACCGTCTCGCAAGGCGGTACAGCTTTGTTTAATGGCGATACAACATCGAGTTGCGGTTAGCAAAATAATTTCGACGTTACATAGCTGGTGTCATTTTGCTTGTTCACAACAATCACCAGCTTGATCTTTTCTCAAGCTTCTTGCAAACCACCTATTCTCGACTAGATTTTCTTCCACCATTTTAGCTTCTTATCGTTCGGCTACTCGCGGCTTTAAGAATAAACAGCTTAGTATCTTAGTAATTTCAGAAACGGTAAGTCCACGCCAAAAAAGTAACTTATACGATTTTTCAGCTGCCTGACGCTACAACAGCGCACTGTGAAGTTCAGAAAATACACCTCTATCAAAACAAGGATTGTTTATGATGCATTTTTCCAAACAAGGCGGTTTCACGCTCCTTGAAACCATCGTGAGCATGGCTATTTTGGTTATATTAACCTGTATCGGCCTGCCTAATATCCATGATTTACTGCTTAAGTATCGCATGCAAAACGATATGTTGATCTACAAACACTATGTACATTTAACGCGTCATCATGCTATCACTCACACCGCCCTCGTAACATTTTGCCCACTTGTTGAAAAACGCTGTAAACTAACCGATTGGGGTCAGAGTCCCACTATATTTGTCGATAGCAATGGTAATAGCGAACTTGATCAAGATGAAAAAGTCATACACATCGGTGAATCTCTACATGAGTACGTAGAATTTGAATATCCTAGAAAAGCCATTACTTTCAGACCTGATGGCACGCCTAGGGGGCTTCACAACGGAACATTTACGTATTGCATAAAATTATTGAATGGGGAAAAAGTAGGACAATCACTGTCACTAAACCATTCCGGAAGAACAAAGCTTCGAGATGAATTAAAATGTGAAGAGTGATTTACAGACTAGCAAGTCAAAGATAGCTGTAAATTAGGCTACCTTTGACCTGCGTCGCCATAATGAGTCGATTAACGCTCCCAACAGGTGTTAGCACCACCTGATCCTGTTGCACCTTTCACCCCTATTTCATTGATAGTTAGCGTCGAACAAATTGAATCTCCACGCACAGGTCCCGCTATGGGCGTTGCTGTGATAGTAAATTCATTACCCACCACGTTGACTGCAAGAGAATAAAAACCGTTTTCCGTCGTTGTTTTCAAGCCTAAATTCGCTAGGTCTGTCGCATAGACGCGGTTATCAACAAAGTATTGTTCTTGCTTGTTTGCGGCATCAAGTAAGCTCGTCATGGCTTCTGAACGAGCCGAACGGATAACATAATGTTGATACGAGGGCACCGCAACAGAGGCGAGGATCCCAACAATAGCAATCGTAATCATGAGGCTCCATTAAGGAGAATCCGTAGCTACTTTTATTATTTCTTCTCATCATGTTCTTCTTTCTTATAGATATACATTTGGATTGTTCTTAAGCCAAAGCCAATTGGCGCATTATCATTTGTTAACTTAGCTTTACCATCAATAAAGACAGGTTCAGGCCCTAAGACTTCCACAGGTGCCCAAGGAGTGCCGCCTTGTGAGCTCGCTTTTTGACTGCCATCATCAGTCGTCACTTTCTTTATTGCAGGTCCTACCATGCGAACTGTCGCCGTGCATGCTTCGCTACCCGAATTTTTTTCACAGCTAAAAAATAATTTGGGTGTATCTGGCACATCATAGCTCGTTTCATATTTCAGCTGCTCGTATACCTGTGTTCCATAGTGCATATGAAACGCATAAAGCTGCCCTTTACCACCTGAAAGTGAACACTGGTTAGTATTAAGGTCTGCAGGTGTAAAGCTTGTGAAATACGCAATCCCCCCAGCAACCGACAGCTGCGGCTAGTGATTTTTCACCAACACCCAGACTGTATTTCCAGCCTTTGAACGAGGCTAGAGTCACTTCAATGTTGACAAAGCCATTGTAATCATCGACTTGTCCTTTGAATGGATCGCTCGTTATATCCATCAGATCATTTATCGTGACGGCTGCAGGAATATTTGACGTAAAGGACTGTGTAACTGTGTTTTCATCTCGAATCGCAAAAAGCATGTCATTTGCAGAGGTCTCATTTGGATGAGAGCGGTTACCGGATCCCAGTAATATTGCCTCATACGGCGTATCTCTACGTGTTTTGAACACTTTCCCATCAATGACTTTGTTTGTCACTTTACTAAATACAGTTCGTGCAACCATTGGGCGATAGAAGAATTTTCGGTCGCCCGCAGAATTGGACCCTGCAAGATCCGCTAGTTGAAAATGCGTCCAAGGTGTTTTCGAATCCGTTGGATTTTCTCCTGGTAAATCAACCCGCCAGACCCCACCACCGAGATCCGAAGCATATATTCTATCCGTAAAACCGTCGTAATCAGAATCAAGTAGTGCAACATCCGCAGCCATACTGTGTTTACCTTTAAAGCCGGTTGATGGTGTTAATGCCCAAACAAGTTTACCTGTTAACGCCTCTACGATGTATATCCCACGACCTTTAGTATCATTTGACTTAGTTACATTATCTTTGTTTGTATCAAAGCCAGCGGCAAAGATTGCCACAGGGGTTTTCCCCAATTTTTTGATGTAAGTAAACTTTGCAGAAGACCATGTTTGTGCAAGCTCTTGGAAATCACCTGCACCACCTTTGATGGTCCATTTGAGAAAAGGTTGATCAGGTTTTGTAATGTCAATCGCGTAATAGCTCGTGCCACCCCGACGCATACCAGCGATAACAACAACCGAATCGCCTGAATCCACAACACCATTTTGGTTTTTATCATCAAAATGAACCGAAAGAGGACCGTCCATACCGTAATACTTCTTACTTGCCTCTTTATCCATTGTCGGTTTAAGAATAGGTAAAAGCTCGCCTGGTATAAACGCCCATGATTCAGAAGCCGTTTCGTCGTTATCTTTAAACATGTGCACAAAACCTGCGTTTGTGCCAACGATCACTCGGATATCATTATTTCCGTAATCCATCGTTACGGGCTTGGAATGCAATGGGTCACCAAAAATGTCTTCTCGTCTGTCGGTATAACTCTTATCACCGTCTTCATCATTAACATCAATACCTCTAGCCCACGAAATAATGTTGGCTACATCCCCAGCATTCGCATTGAACGCAGTACCTAACTTTGATGTTGTTCCGTAAGTATTTAATGCCGTCGTGTAATCGAAACTTTTGAGACTAGAGCCATTGTAATTCGAGTAGACAGTGCGAGATGTCTGTTTAGCGAGCACTTCAGCAACCCCACCTTGGCGCACTTGGTTACCATCTTGAGACTGCGGCGTAGACCAAAAAGTGGTGGTCTTTTGGTCAATAAGTCCTGCGTCGTTAAGTGCCTGTTGACCGCTCAAATCAACAATTTGCGCATTTTGAACTTTCAGCTTTTTAAGGTTTCCACCCCATCTCGCATGCGTTTCAGGATAAAACATCGTGAAATAGAGAGAATCTCGACTTTGAGTTTGATCCGAGCTACTCACAGCAACTGCCGGTGAGCTAAAACTGTCGTTAACTTTCCGAATGTTGTTGATTTGCTTTTCTAGCGCTTCAACTAATTCCGACGCTGTATTGGCGTGAAGATACTGTCCGCCGCCATCTTTTGCAGTTTGCTCAAGCAGCGTTTTGCCTCCCGATGACATACCAGTACCGAAGCCGATGGTGTAAACACGTGAAAAATCTTTGGTTGTCGACGTTGCAGGATAAAGATCGACAATTTGGTCTGAAGAACCATATAAAATTTTTGCTAACGAATTGAGATAACTACCAGATGTTGAGCTTGGATACGAGCCAAAATAATCGTGATATTTATAGTAAATATTGTAGTTTTGCTCCGAATCATTAGTCGGATCACCATCGGTCATTAGAATCATATTGACCGAATTATCGCAACGAGTCAGTGTCGTATTTGAAAAAGGGGAAATATACCGACTACTACTTTCGACGTTCTTATCTCTATCACTGTGGCTTGACGCATAGTAGGTATTTTGGCCAGTCATATAAAGATACGCTTCCCACAACGTTTCCGATATGGGTGTCGAGCCATCGGCAGGTAAGTTGGCAATTTGATTAACTAAACTCGATTGCGACGCCCCCAGTCCATTCAGAATATAACCCCCCTTATCGCTATATAAACGCATTAAACCAAAATCAATGTCGCTATTTTCTTGAACAAGTTTAGTTATAGCGCTTTGCGCAACAGACAAGCGGCTTGGACCACAAGTTGTTGAATAATAATAGCGACCTCTTGAGTTGTATTTATAGCAGGTGGTACTAGTTTTAGTACTATCAAAACAATAAACGCCATAGTAATAGCGGTTTCTTCTGTCATAGAGATAACACGCCTCACCATCATTTACATCCCACGCCATACTCCCTGATGTATCGAACAAGATCATTACTCGCGGACGTTCTTTTGTGCTCGAGTTGTGCGTCACGTATAGCTCAATGTCTTCTGCAAAAGAAGGGCTGGACACAATTGAAAGCAACATCAATAAAACAACAAGCTTACGAAACATATTAATTTACCTCCGACGTACTCAACATTTCTTGAGCAATCCCCGACACAACCGTAACCCGATGCCTGCTCTTCGAGCCATATTCGACCGAAGTTTCTAATTGTGTCATGTTACAAACCACTCCTTCGGTATAGCCATAACTCCGAGGGCAACGTAACGCTAGAGGGCCATTGTTCAAATTGGTTAAAACGTTGTTTGTTTTTCCTTCGGTAAACTCTATTTTCCCGCCAGGCATTTGTGGCTGAGTACGCATGAAAACACTCAAGTTACCTTTCATGTCTTGTTGTTCAGAAATGATTTCTTGCACCGCACCATACAGTTGATTTTCGGCCATTTCACGTTCTTGAGCCGCATTGGTTATTTTTAAATCGATACTACTGCTACTCATGAGCGATACTGCCACGGTGGTCACGGCTACAATCATGACCATCGCCATAACTAACACGATACCTTTTTGACGTCTCATTACATGCGCCATAAATTTGCCCCCATATTACTCAGCTTTATAGTGGTACTAAAGACCGTCCGGCGGTATTTATCTGTGAACGTATGAACACGTTTGTTCGGATCGTGGCCGAGTGTATACGTTTGGTTTTTAAGGGATAAGTCTGCATCAGGTTCCAAACTCCGAACTAAGATAAATAATTGAACCGTTAAAATAGCATCTTCATTTTCCCAATCAGACGCGGTCATTGCGCTTGTCGCTTTATATTGGTTTACACGACCATCCGCGGTGGTATCAAGACCGAATAACAAACGGATGTCTTCGACCCCTTCCATAATCGCTTCATCTGTGATGCCGCCATTCACCGTTAATCTTTTGCGGCGCAGCACCGGCACCGAGAGTGACCTGCCACTTAGAATTAAGGTCTCGTTGGCGATGTAATAAACATGATGGCTATAAGGCCAAAGCGTGGCGTTCACATTTAGAATCGCGGCTTGTAAATTAGCCCCTGTCATAAACTGCGATTGCTCTAATTCCGCAACAAAATAATATTTATTTATCAGTGCGCTACCCTGATTCGCAAGCGGACTCCCCTCTAGAAATTTGAGTTGAATGGCTTCTGTGCCCTGCTTCCCATTGGTTATACAGCTAAGTGCAGTAGTGCCTGTTATTACGTCCGCGTATATTGGACGAAAATTTGTCGGTTCTGTGTCGGGAAAACTTCCGTTATTCAACCCACCAAAACAATCGCCAGCAGGATTACCTGGGGATGAATTATTTTGATTGGTAAACCCATCTTCATAAAATGTGCCCCAGAAACCAATTTGTTCGATGTCTCGCTGCATTATCGTCATTGCAAGACGCCCAGTTTCTTGCAGCTCACCTATCGTCATGGTGTCTCGAGTGGTGGATTTCATACTGAGGTAAGTGAACATCACCCCCCCTAAAATTAATCCCCCAATGAACAAAGAGATCATCAATTCGATCAGTGTGAAGCCCCGTACTTTATTCATGTTTTACACTCGCACTAATAAGAAGCTTGTCATTTGGACCACTCTTCGTTTATTGGAAGCAGTGCCACAACTAATTGCATTTGTGGCATCTGTTCCTTCTAATTTTTGTCTGCCTTCCCAACTGACTACTACTTCAATATTGTAACGGTTGCCTTTACCTCCCGCCGCCTTTGTTGGCGTGATACACACGGTGGTGTTTTCGAGTGCCCCTGTATTCTCTCGAGCGCGGATCGCGAGTTTCCACTGCTCAATATCTAGGTTTGCTATTTGCTGTGATGTGCAAGAATTTGAAAAGCAACTATTTGACTGAGAAAGTGCCGTCTGACTAGTAAAGGTGACTTTATAGAGGTTTGATAACGTGCTGAAATCATTGACTCGAATACGCTGCATAATGTCGTTTGCTAATGCTACCGCCGCCGCGCGTTGCATCGAATCAAAACTGGCTTGTTTGGCTTTAGCTTGAAGCGCTACGGCACCGAGTAAACCAAAACTCAGCACAAAAAATGCAATCAACACTTCAATTAAGGTAAATCCGCGATTTGATCTCATAATTAAACTCAAACTTTTCGACACGGTAACCATAATCTAGCTAAATCTAAACACCAACAAGTATCGGATGGAAGGTTCTTCCTTCGGATAAACGGTCGTTGTCGAACGAATTTGCATTCCGTTTTGCTCTTTGTCTATTTGCTATTAAAAATTTGAACGACGTACGATTTACAATGACAAGCGTCTAACGCGCTAGAATGGTCTTTAACTCTTGATACGCCCTGCGACTTATCACTAAAGGTTCGGCAATGCCTTTCACGCACGCGAAATGAGATTGCTCGACTGTCTTAATCCCAGTTAAAAATGCTCGATTCACTATTGTGTTGCGATGAATCTGAATAAATACATCACTGTATTTTGCAACAAATTGCTTTAATGGTATGTCAACGTAATACACACCTTCCTGATGAACGAGCTTGGTTAATTTATCTTCCGAGAAGGCAGCTATGATACCGTTGATAGTGACCCAACTTGTCACATTGCCAAGTTGGACGGTTATTTTATCTGGGTGCTGAGACCGACCCGCAGGGAACTGTCCAACAAGTTGCTCAAGTTTTTTTGGGTCAATTGGTTTTAGCAAATAACCTTTAGCGAAGACCTCAAACGCATCCAATGCGTGTTCTGGGTAGGCAGTCACAAAAACAAGATTCAGCGTTGGCAGCGACGCACTTAGTTTTTTTGCCAGTTCAAGACCACTTTCTTCTGGCATATTGATATCCAAAAACACGGTCGAGGGAGAAGTACTTTGGATGACTTCAAACGCCTGTTTAGCATTTTGAGCTTCACCTACACATTGCCAATTAAACTCACTCAGCAATCGTTTCAGCCTTTCACGCGCCAACATTTCATCATCAACGACGACGTACTTCATTGTCGAGAATCCCTCGGTATAGTGAGACTCAACTCTAAATATGCTATCACTTTCGTGGATCTGTAAACTTGCTTTCATGTTGTAAAACAACGCAAGCCTTGCGCGAAGATTATCAAGCGCGATGCCACTGCCTTTTTGGCTTGTCGGTTGTTTCGCACTCGGATTACTCACCGAGATTGTTACTAGCGTATTGCTAGATGTCACCACCACATCGACAAAGCCACCTGCGCACGAGGTTTGAATACCATGCTTAATCGCATTTTCGATGAGTGGTTGCAGAATGAGGCAAGGAACAACGACGGAATTAGTTTTAGTATCGATGTCCCAATTTACCTGCAAGCGTTCACCAATCCGCCATTTTTCAATATTCACAAACGCATGAGCCACTTCAATTTCTTCTTCTAAAGTGGTGTGACTTCGTTCCATTAGCGCATTTCGTGACAACTTAGCTAAGTCGAGTAACATATTTTCAGCCGCTTGTGCGTTGATATGAGTCAATTCGGCGGCTGCATTTAAACTATTGAACAGAAAATGGGGATGCATTCTGGCTTGTAATGCCTGTAATTTAGCTTCAGCAAGCAATTCAACTTTATGAATGTTTTCAGCGTAAAACGACAACACAAACAGCATCAACACGACAACAAGCATACTCACAAACACGGCGCTCAGAACAAATGTTGACGAATCTTGTGTCACTAAACTTGGCTCGAACGTGACTAGCCCCAAACTGAACGAAACCGTTGTGAAGATGACACTTATCGTGATTGCTACACATTGCAGTATGGATCTCAAAACGCATAACGAAGCGTTGACTAAAATACAAAAGTGTCAGCGAAATAAGCAAAACACATTGGGAAAATAACGTTACGGTCCCAAGGGCTATCCATGGTTCTGCTTCGTTTAAAGGTGAAAATGCGAGTATAAAATTGAGGAGTTGGATGAGGACTATTGCGCCTAACACACCTCGAGAGCTGAACAAAGCGGGCAAGAGGTGTAGCTCAAGTTGAGTGACTGAGCGCATTTCTCTTGCCCTACAATACTAACGAAGTTCCACTGGCACGGCGAACACGATGTTCTCTTTCTCGCCAGGGTTTTCAAATACTGTTTGACCACCGAATTCTTTCAAACGGGTGATAACATTTTGTACCAACACTTCTGGTGCGGATGCGCCGGCGGTAACACCAACTTTCTGTACACCATCAAACCACTGACGGTCTAAGCAGCTGGCATCGTCAATTAGGTGCGCTTTTGTGCCCATTTTTTCAGCCAGTTCGCGTAAACGGTTTGAGTTTGAGCTGTTTTTAGCACCTACAACTAGTATTAGTTCTACTTTTTCAGCTAAATCACGTACAGCGTCTTGACGATTTTGTGTTGCATAACAAATATCGTCTTTACGCGGTCCATGGATATTTGGATATTTAGCACGCAATGCATCTATCACTTCTGAAGTATCATCGACCGATAACGTGGTTTGACTACAGTAAAACAAGTTATCTGCGTCTTTTACTTCAAGTTTCGCAACGTCGTCTGGCGTTTCAACGAGGTATATTCCCCCTTTCGGGTTGTCATATTGCCCCATTGTGCCTTCAACCTCAGGATGACCATGGTGCCCGATAAGCACGCATTCCGTCCCTTTACGGCTGGCTCGTGTCACTTCCATATGGACTTTTGTGACAAGCGGACAGGTCGCATCGAACACTTTCAACTCACGACGTTTTGCTTCACTTCGTACTGCCTGAGACACGCCGTGCGCACTGAAGATAACGATACTATCATCTGGTACTTGGTGTAACTCTTCGACGAAAACCGCTCCACGATTGCGAAGGCCTTCAACAACGTATTTGTTATGAACCACTTCATGTCTTACGTAGATTGGTTTTTCAAACAAATCTAATGCACGTTCTACGATGCTGATTGCACGATCGACGCCAGCGCAAAAACCACGAGGGTTGGCCAACAAAATATCCATTAATTTTTGACCTCTAAAATGTCGACTTCAAAAGTCACGACTTGGCCTGCAAGCGGGTGGTTAAAGTCAACCGTTACAGAGTCACCAGCAACATCACGAACAATACCCGGTAAATCAGTGCCATCAGGCTGAGTAAAAGCAATGATAGCTCCGACTTTTGGTTCAACTTCAACGCTAAATTTACTGCGGTCAACGTAGTAAATATTGTCTGGATTTGGCATGCCAAACGCGTCTTGAGGCTGAAGTTCGAATGACTTATTGTCACCTTGTTTTAAACCGAGTAAACACTTTTCAAAGTTTGCGGTTAAGCTGCCGTCCCCCATGACCAACTTAGCAGGCTTATCATGGACTTTGGTAGAATCCGCGGCCGAACCGTCCGATAGTTTAACTGAGAAATGAAATACAACTTCCGAGTTTGCGCCGATCACTTGCTCACTCATGCATTAGTCTCCTGCTTATCGTTGTTGCTTCGAAAAGCATCAAGAATTAACAATCCTGCACCACAAACTATGGCGATGTCAGCAATATTGAATGCTGGGTAGTGCCATTGTTGATAATAAAAGTGGATGAAATCGACAACATAGCCATGAATTAAACGGTCTAATAAATTGCCAATCGCGCCACCTAATACCATGGCATACGCGACTGCACAACTGCCATTGGTCTGCACGTAACTTTTTAAGCCAATAAGTTAGCAACACACTCACCGTCACGGCGATAATGCTTAAGAACCAACGTTGCCAGCCACCAGCTTCACTCAAAAAGCTAAAGGCCGCTCCATAGTTATGCATATAGGTAAAATTAAATACTGGAAGAATCTCGATTGATTCGCCCAATTGCATCGAGTTCATTACGACGTATTTAGTCAGCATGTCTGCTGCAAGTAGCAGCAGACTAAACCATAACCAAATTAAGCCGCTTTTTTTCAATGGTGTATCGCTCACCAGCTACTCCTAAGCGAATTGGCGGACTTCGCCATCTCCATCTACGTTGCTAACACAACGTCCACAGATTGTTTCATGACCTGCATGTGCACCAACATCATCACAGTAGTGCCAGCAACGCTCACATTTCTGCGCATCCGTTGCAGCAACCGCAATAAACAGACCATCGATTTCAGAGTCCACGGCATGGTCTGGCTTATTTTGTACCACTTCGACAGAAGCTTTCGATGTTAGTAGCACAAAGCGCAACTCGTCGCCCAGCGAAGCAAGCTGCTCAGCAAGCTCACCGCCTGTGTACAAGGTGACTTCCGCTTGAAGTGCAGAACCGATACGCTCTTCTTTACGCTCATTCTCAAGGACACGGTTTACTTCATCACGAACGTGTAACACTGTTTGCCAGAAGTCGTTATTGAGTGAACCTTCAGATACCGAGTTTATTACGTCATACCAAGTTTCTGTGAAGACGAACGCACTGCGCTTGCCCGGTAACAATTCCCAAATTTCCTGAGCGGTGAAGCTCATGATTGGTGCCATCCAACGTGTCATTGCTTCTGCGATATGGAACAACGCAGTTTGGCAAGAACGACGAGCGTGGCTGTCACTCTTCGCGGTATATTGCCTGTCTTTGATAACATCTAGGTAGAATGGTCCAGTTCACCAGTACAGAAGTTCATTAGTTTTTGAGTGACTTCCAAAGTCTTGTAACTGTCGTAAGACTTTATCAACTCTGCTTGAAGATCTGCTGCACGAGCTAGGATCCAACGATCCAACTCAACCAGTTCGTCTACTGCAACCATGTCCGTTTCAGGATTAAAGCCATTTAGGTTCGCTAATAAATAGCGACCCGTGTTACGAATACGACGGTAGCGATCTGCAGAGCGTTTGAAAATCTCATCCGACACGGTCATTTCAGCAGTGTAATCCGTTGAAGCAACCCATAAACGCAGAATATCTGCGCCCATTTTGTTCATCACGTCTTGTGGAGAGATCACGTTTCCTAATGATTTAGACATTTTACGGCCATTTTCATCAACCGTGAAACCGTGCGTTAACACCTGTTTGTATGGCGCATGACCATTGATTGCAACAGACGTCATCATTGAAGACATAAACCAACCGCGGTGTTGATCAGAACCTTCTAAGTAAAGATCTGCAGGACCCGTTAAGTCTTCACGCGCGTCAACGACACACGCATGCGTCACGCCCGAGTCGAACCACACATCCAACGTGTCTAATACTTTTACATACGTTTGTGCATCATCACCGATCAACGTTTCAGCGTCTAAATCGTACCAAGCTTGAATACCCGCTTGTTCTACGCGCTTCGCAACATCTTCAATGAGTACCTCTGTATTTGGATGCAATGCACCAGTGTCTTTATGAACGAACAAAGCAATTGGCACACCCCAAGTACGTTGGCGTGAAATACACCAGTCTGGACGGCCTTCAACCATGTTCGCAATACGGCTCTCGCCCCACTCTGGCAGCCATTGTGTTTTCTTGATTTCGGCAAGCGACTGCTGACGAAGACCAGCCTGATCCATGCTGACAAACCATTGTGGCGTTGCACGGAAAATAATAGGCGTTTTATGTCTCCAACAGTGTGGGTAACTGTGGTTAAGGGCTTTATGACGTAACAAAGCACCTTTCTCTTTCAGTAATTCAATTACGTTATCGTTTGCTTTGAAAACGTGCTGGCCTGCAAAAATCGGCGTATCAGGGAGATACACACCATTTGCACCAACTGGATTTGCTACTTCAAGACCGTAGCCTAAGCCGGCTGCAAAGTCTTCCTGACCGTGGCCTGGTGCTGTGTGAACAATACCTGTACCCGAATCAGTTGTAACGTGATCACCTAGGATCACTGGCACGTCAAATTCATAAAATGGATGCGCTACACGTAAATTCTCAAGCGCTGCACCTTTTACGTAACCAAGAACGTGGTAATGCGCAAAACCAAAACGGTCCATCGCGTCTTTAACTAGCTCAGAACCAAGTACCAGACGTTGCTCTTGTCCTTCGTCTTCGACTTGAACCAATGCGTATTCAAGATTCGCGTTTACGGCAACTGCGCGGTTTGCAGGAAGTGTCCACGGTGTTGTTGTCCAGATAACGGTACTTACAAGACCTTTGCCGTTGTGACCATCTTTGGTATCAAACGCGGCAACAACGGCTGCTTCATCAATAAAGCTAAAACGTACGTCAATCGCTGGTGATTGCTTGTCTTGATATTCCACTTCCGCTTCTGCAAGGGCCGAACCACAATCTGTACACCAATGAACAGGTTTTGCACCTTTGTGTAGATGACCATTTTTAATAATGCGGCCAAGTACACGAATTGCATTAGCTTCAAAATCAAAGTTCATTGTTAAATACGGATTGTCCCAATCACCAAAAACGCCTAGGCGTTTAAAGTCGGCTTTTTGACCTTCCACTTGTTTCGCTGCGTACTTACGGCATTCTTCACGGAATTCAGCAGCAGTCACTTTTACGCCTGGCTTACCGATTTTTTTCTCAACTTGTAGCTCGATTGGTAGGCCGTGACAGTCCCAGCCAGGAACGTATGGCGCATCGAAATCGGATAATGTCTTCGATTTAACGATAATGTCTTTAAGGATTTTGTTTACTGAGTGCCCAAGGTGAATATCACCATTTGCGTATGGCGGGCCGTCATGAAGAATAAACGGCGTTTTACCTTTCTTTGCGTTACGGATTTGACCGTATAAATCTTGTTCGTACCAAGCTTTAAGCATTTTTGGTTCGCGTTGCGCCAAATTGCCACGCATCGGAAACTCTGTTTCCGGCAAATTTAAAGTATGTTTGTAGTCGCTCATTTATCCTACTTTCCGTATCGGCTACTGATTAATTAACACTAAACCATTGCTGTGCATCTGCCACATCTTGATGAATCTGTGTGACGAGGTGCGCTAAGGTTTCAAACTTTTTTCTCGTTGCGAAGCTTATGAAGAAGCTCCACATGAATAAACTGACCGTAGATCTCTTGTTCGAAGTCAAAAAGATGGACTTCTAACAACGCTTTTGTGCCATTCAATGTTGGCTTAGTGCCAACATTGGCAACCCCTTTAAACTGTTTGCCGTTTAAAGATACCTGAACGGCAAATACGCCGTGCACGGGACTCACTTCACGTTTCAGTGCAACATTGGCGGTTCGAAAACCAAGTTCACGGCCTTTCTTCCAGCCATGTATAACACGTCCTGCAATCGCATATGGGTGACCAAGCATGCCATTGGCAAGACCGATTTCCCCTTTTGCAAGCGCTTCGCGTATTAGGGTGCTACTAACGCGAGAATTTAAATTCTTGAAACTAGCTGTGCTTTTCACGGCCATGCCACTTTGTTCACCAAGCGATTGCAGCATATCGAAATCACCTACACGCTTATGCCCAAAACGGAAATCATCACCTACCGTTAATGCTTTGACACCCAACTTATTTACAAGAATATCGTCAACAAATTGCTCTGCCGCCATATTGGCGAAGCGGTGATTAAAACTCACACAGATGACGCGCTCTACGCCTAACTCTGCAAGCAATCTCAATTTGTCTCTTAAACGCGTCAACCGCGCGGGCGCTTTGTCTTTTGCAAAAAACTCTTGCGGTTGAGGTTCAAAAAGCATCACGGTGCTTGGTAACCCCAACCTTTCTGCATCTTGCATTAGACCTTTGATCACTGCTGCATGGCCCAAATGCACACCATCAAAGTTTCCAATCGTCAGTACACAACCATAGTGGCAAGGACGAATATTGTGGATACCTCGAATTAACTGCATTTTTAACCTGCTTGGCCGCTCAAAAATTTCACTAAAGTGCCCGATTATACCCAAGTTATGCCCATTTGCACACACACTACAGGGTAGAATTTGACACGTCTTTGATGGTTTTAAGTCGAATGCCTAATATAAAGAGAATACTGAAGTAAACAATGCCAGCCACCATTAACACACCACACAGTAAACCAATCTGCTCAGCCAAAGCCCAAGTTTGCCATGAAAAAGCCTGTGACACTTGCATGACCACGAACGCCATCACAACACTGGCGACCACGCATTTTGCCGTGAACCACACGCTAAAATGAGACAACGTGTAGACGTTTTGTTTTTTCAAATGACGATACAATAACCAAGCATTGCACGTTGCTGATAGCGATGTTGCTAAAGCTAAACCCAGATAACCAATGAATGGGGCGAGCATTAAATTAAACACCATATTCAACACCAACATCTTGATGCCGATTTTTACCGGGGTCTTGGTGTCCTGACGTGAATAAAAGCCAGGCGCCAATACTTTGATAAGCATGAAACTGACCAAACCTGCCGAATAGGCCATCACGCCGAGCGATACCGCTCGAACGTTGTCGACATCAGAGGCACTAAACGCACCATGATCGAAAAGCACGGTAATAATGAGAGGGCTAATAACCGACAACCCTAACATCGCCGGAAAGCCGAGCAATAAAACAAAGCGAACCCCCCAGTCCAACGTGTGTTGGAAATCCTCAAGTTTCGCATTTGCATGCAATTTTGATAGCGTCGGTAAAATAACGGTCGCAATACCGATACCAAATAATCCAAGTGGAAACTCAATCAACCTATCGGAATAATACAACCAAGCAATAGAGCCTTTTTCCAAAAGTGACGCAATGACAGTATCTAATAACAAGTTGATTTGACTAATAGATACACCAAATAGCGCAGGGATCATCAGCTTACGGACTTTTGTGATTTCAGGTGAGCGCCATGCAAAGGTTGGCATTTTTAGCATACCCAGCTTCGCCAAAAACGGTAATTGGAACAAAAATTGAACCACTCCGCCAATAAACACCCCTAATGCAAGCGCGTAGGCACTCACTTCAAACTTATCGTGCAAATAAATTGCACACAATATGATTGAGATATTTAAAAGCACGGGCGTAAATGCAGCAGCGGCGAAGCGATTGTAAACATTCAGTACCGCACCACTGAGTGCGACTAAACTGATGAAAAAAAGATAAGGAAACGTGAGTTTCAATAGACTCGAGGCTAATTCAAACCGATAAGCATCTTCCCCGCCTTGCCACCAATCAATAAACCACCCAGTTCCAAATAGTGCAGCAACTATGGGGGAACCAATAACACCGAGCAACGTAACCAACATTAAAATTGTGCCCAATGTTCCCGCAGCTTGAGCAACGAAGAGACGAACTTTGTCATCACCATGTTGTTCTTTTATTTCCGCCAGTACGGGTACAAATGCTTGTGCAAATGCGCCCTCAGCAAACAAACGGCGCAAAAAATTAGGAATTCGGTTAGCAAATAGAAAGACGTCCGCCGCCGCCCCCGCACCTAAAATATTCGCAACCACGGAGTCGCGCACTAGCCCCATCACGCGCGATATCATTGTCATCGCGCTCACAATCATCCCAGAACGAAATAAGCCTTTGGCCACAACTACTCTTCCCAAAACACCTTAACCGACGCATTATGCCACAGCTTTACAACGTCAGAGATTAAAAACCACAACATTATTAGAATTTAGACTATGCGGCATACTTCAGCTTTGTTACAATGCGCGCCAATAACTGCTTAAACGGCCAGGTGATGGTGAAATCAAGCAGTTCAAGTGCCTGAGTGACCCACACTTCATTGCCAAATTGGTCAACGAGCAAGTGTACTACAGGCCAATTAATGAAGTAGTAAAAGGCGCGTGAAAGTGAAATTAACGTTGACTTTCATGGTGAAAACAGGCATAGTCCTCGGCCTTTAAATTAAGCTTATTTTAAGATTGTTAGGAGCATACCTTGGCTAACATCAAGTCTGCAAAAAAACGCGCTGTAACTAGCGAAAAAAGCCGCAAGCACAACGCAAGCCGTCGTTCAATGATGCGTACTTTCACTAAGAAAGTAATCGCTGCTATCCAAGCTGGCGATAAAGAAGCTGCAACTCAAGCACTAGCTGTAGCTACGCCAATCCTTGACCGTTACGCGTCAAAAGGTCTTATTCACAAAAACAAAGCTGCTCGTCACAAGAGCCGTCTAGTTGCTAAAATCAAAGCACTATAATTTGTTTTTGCAAGACTAAAAAAACCGGCTTTTGCCGGTTTTTTGCTTTTTAAAGCCCTACTCTTTTACCGATACGAAATCACATCAATACATTACGCTAATTCAAGGTCTGGATAGAATTTCTTTAGCATTGCCGCTATTTTCTTAGGTGAAAATGGTTTTACGACAAACCCCTTCGCACCGCGCTCAATTGCATCTTTTACATTTTCTACGGTTGAATGAGCTGACACCATCACGACATTCACATCTGGAATTATTTCACTCAGACGCGCAATCAGATCTTTACCATCACCATCAGGTAACTCAATATCAAGAAACACTATATCAAAATGCCTTTCTTCGCATGCCTTTACACATTGAGTCGCCGTAGACGCCTCTCTAACATTATCAATCCCCAAATGGGTGAGCGTTTGGTGTAAAAAACTGCGCACTGTCCCTACATCATCAACAATTAAAATTGAGATTTGTGATTCCATATTCCTTTCCCATAGGCTGACATAGCAAAATACGCTATATTAATAGCATAGAACTATTATAGAGTCCTGCAACAAAAGGCGACAAGCTTCTCATGGCAAATCAACAACAAAAAAAACAAGCACTGCTTGGTGCAACGTCGGCAAAAAAGCAAATAAAGCGTCCAGCGAACAAAAAGCCGTCACCTCAGCAATTACAGCGCCAACAACAGCTTTTACGCCAACAGCAATTGGCACAACAAGCTACTCAGGCTGAACAACCGAAGAAATTTAATACGAAACGCTGGGGAACCGCTGCCGTCTTGCTCATTATCGCTATCTTGTTTCCAAAGCCACAACTTATTACGTACGAAAAGTTGGGAATGGTTGCCGAAAGTGTCTACTGGCCTGGCTTGCCCGGCTTAAACCCTGTGTTATTCGACTCAAACTTACACCCAAGGCCAGCGCTTGATCGCAACACTCTGTATTTATGTGTTGAAGAAAATAATCCTGACAGTTGTCAGCGTTATCAAATTGTAGCAAAAAAAGGCTTTTTCGCCGCGATGATAAAATTAATTTCGAATTAAAATAACTAATCCGAAATAGAGAAAAATACTCGTTTGAAAGGTGGTTAAAGGATCACCATAATGGCCACCTTCCTGACCACCATGATTAAACGAGAAAATGCTCAACGAACTTCACTGGCTTGTAAATGTAATTCTATTAGTACTTGGCTTAGGTGCCTTTTTCATCACCCAAGTACGCTTGCTGCGCATTGCTGCGACCGCAGCATGTAGTATGCTATTTTTGTCTTTTGCTTTTGACTTAATGAATACCAGTGTTGTGTCTAACTTGAGCCTTATCTTAATAAATACGTTTTATTTATTTAAAGTGTTCACTTATAGCCCACTTAGTCTTGGCAAACACGCATAAAGATTGCATCCTGTCGGTTGTTCGCTAAAATCAACGCATCTGAGCTTTTATCTGGAGCGATTGTATGGCGATGACCGATTCAGAACTTTTTTAGCTTCGATGGGCGATGTCGTTCCCTTAGCAAAGGACAACAACGTCGCCTTAAAACAAGCAAAGCACGACCCAACCCTATCACAATTGCTAAGACGTGAAGCAGCGGAAAAAGAATTAGAGTTCGATCCTAATTATTTGTCTACTGAATACGTTGACTTTCTCGATCCTCATGACGTTTTGGCCTTCAAAAAATCAGGGGTTCAAGATGGCGTTTATAAAAATTTGCGATTGGCAAAGTATCAAATTGATGCGACGCTGGACTTACATGGCAAACCCTTCCGAGAAGCACGACAAACCCTTTTCGAGTTTATCCGCGATTGCCACCAGCGTAATATTCGCGTTATCCTTGTAAGGCATGGGAAAGGGATCAACAGTAAACCATTTCCAGCTGTGTTAAAAAGCTACGCGAATAAATGGCTTCAGGAAATGCCTGAAGTGCTCGCGTTTCACAGTGCGATGGCCTGCCATGGTGGAACTGGCTCTGCGTATGTTTTACTGAAAAAAAGTGATGAGAAAAAAGCAGAAAACAGAGAGCTTCACGCAAAACGATGATCTCAATGAAAAGGATATCAGGGGCAAGAGCTTACGCCTACCTCTATAAATTTACTTAATAGTATTAAATTGAAAAGCCACAATTAATTGTGGCTTTTTTGATGATTCAACTTAACGTGTGAGGTACTTGCTGGAAGTTCACTTGCCTGTGCTTGGGTAAACCAAGCCGAGACACCGAGGACTAAAACAGACAGCAGAACAAAACCGAACTTAACCCCACCTTGGTTGTTTCTCATCGCTTGCACCTTTATTTTATTTTTATTATCACGCTTACGTTACTTAATGGTTACAAAATCATCAATATGTTTTTTTATACAGTAATTGACCTAATTAAGTGTGAGTTTAAGCGCAATCTCAATAAAACCGATTGTTTTCTAATAGGCAACGATATTTCCGAATCAATTTCGCTGACTAGTAACCTTTTCTTTTATCGACTAAATGCTGAATTTCTTTATTCGATGCCACGTTCAATACATTCTCAGCGATTTGGTGGATAGCCGTATTGAGGCAAGTCAAAGCAGCGGCATGTGGTGTGATCGTTATTTTCTCATGCGACCAGAATGGATGTGCTGCCACAAGAGGTTCAACGGTAAACACATCCAATGTTGCAGCTCGGAGTTCCCCCGCATCCAATGCGTCCACTAAATCCTGTTCGACAAGATGTTTACCACGCGCGACATTAATCAGCACAGCATGTTCTGGCATTTTGCTAAAAAAGTCTCGGTTTAATATGCCCGTTGTCTCTTCCGTTAATGGCAATAAACATACGACGTAATCGGCTGCCTCAACGAGTGACCACAGTCCTTCCTGGCCATGAACACAATGCACTTTATTATGCTGTTTCTCACTTGCAGACCACGCACTCACCTCAAAGCCATTTTGTAACAACCTATCAGCAGCGGCTTGCCCTAACTGCCCAAACCCAAGAATACCAACCTTGTTGTGGGGGAATGCGCGGTTTGGTTTCCATATTTGCTCTTTTTGCTGACGAATGTACTGGGAAAGGCGCAATTTATGCGCGAGCACATGAGTTAAAACATATTCAGCCATATCAGTCGCGAGACTGGTATCAACGATGCGAGCAACCTGCACACCCTCAGGCAAAGAGTCAAAATCGATGCTGTCTACACCAGCACCGTAAGACTGGACAAGTTTCAGGTTTGGTAATTGAGACCAAAGACTTGAAGGCGCATTCCAAGCCAAGACTACTTCTATTTTTTCAAAGGAAGTAATGTCAGGCCATATTTGAATATCGGTGTCAGGCAAGAGTTGTTGAAGTTTATCAATCAGCTTGGAATTATCGCGATTTGGTACACAAACTAACAATGACATAGTCGTTTCCTAAGAAATTAAGCGCCAGCACCGCTACAATCGACAAAAAAATGCCACATTTTTGCAACATGCTTGTCATGTGTTCTTTTTAGGCTTGCAGCATTCTCTCTACGATGTTTGAGGTCCGTATGCTTAGCGTCGATAAGGTTATCGAAACCAATTTACCACAACTTGAAAACTCTCCCAAAATAAAAGGACTCGTTAAAAAAGGCCTCGGATATCTACTTCACGAGCAAGAATTTGTCGCATTTGCGGATACTTACCCTCATCTTCAAGGGCTGGAGTTCGTTGAACAGGTTTTGGAAGAGTTAAATTTCGATGCTCGATTCAAGCCCAAACAAGTCGAGCATATTCCAAGTGAAGGAAAAGTCGTTATCATTGCTAACCACCCTATCGGTTCGCTTGATGCGCTCGCGCTAGTCAGTATGATAGCTAAAGTTAGACCCGATATTAAAGTGGTCGCCAATCGAATGCTGATGTCTTTAACCCCGATGCATTCATTACTGCTTCCAGTTGATAACTTATCTGGCTCAAGTAAAAAGCAAGAACTCGCAAACATTCACAACCATCTAAAAAATGATGGTGCCTTGTTGATATTCCCAGCGGGTGAAGTATCTCGCTTAAGTCCAACTGGTGTTAAAGATTGCAAATGGAATTCTGGCTTTTTACGTATGGCTAAAAAAGCCAATTGCCCGATTTTACCCATCTTAGTTAAAGCCAAAAACAGTCCGTTGTTTTACGGCACATCCATGATATACAAACCGCTTGCCAGTCTGTTGCTCGTTAAAGAGATGTTCAAGCAACGCCAAAAATCGCTAGAATTTGAAATTGGCGCATGTATTCCTCCAGAGTCTTATCAAGTAGGCGGCGTAGATGACAAAGAGATTGTGAATCTCATCCGCAAACAGTTGTACCGTTTAGGTTCGAAAAAAAGTCTGCCGCTAAAAACACAATCGCCAATCGCACAGCCTGAATGTCGCAAAGAGCTTAAAAAAGCAATTGAAGCGTGTGAGCGTATTGGCGAGACACAAGATGGCATGCACATTTATTTATACAATTATCAAGGTAGTTCTACTATTTTCCGCGAATTGGGCCGCCTACGCGAAGTCGCATTTCGAGCTGTTGGTGAAGGCAGTGGAAAACGCCGAGATACTGATAAGTATGATATGCACTACATCCATCTTTTGTTATGGGATGCGAACCAACTCGAACTTGTTGGCGCCTATCGCTTCGCCAGCAGCGCGAAAGTGCTCGAACTCTATGGTAAAGAAGGGTTATACACCGACACACTCTTTCAATACTCAGACAATATGGCACCCTACTTTAAAGAAGGACTAGAACTCGGTCGTAGTTTCGTCCAGCCTAAGTATTGGGGCAGAAAAAGCTTAGACTATCTTTGGTATGGCATTGGTGCATTTATAAAACGCTACCCTGAACATCGCTATCTGTTTGGTGCGGTAAGTTTGTCTAATGCGCTTCCCGAAGACGCCAAAGCACTGCTTGTACACTATTACCAACACTATTATGGCAATCAAAATGCCTTAGCTAAGCCAAATCATGAATTCAAACTCACGCCATTACAGTTAGAATATTGCAAGCAAGTTTTTGCTGGCGATGACATGAAAGAAGATTTCGCAGAACTGAAATATATCTTAGGTAATATGGGTGCTCAGGTTCCGACTCTTTTCAAGCAATACACTGAATTGTGTGAACCCAACGGCGTGAGTTTTTTGAGTTTTAGTATCGATCCAGAGTTTAATAACTGTATTGATGGCCTTGTACTTGTTGATTTACAAGGTATTAAAGCGAACAAAGCGAAACGGTACCTTGGGGATGTGAAGAGTTAACCAAACGATTCCACTTGCAATTACAAACGCCATTTGCGATAAGCAAATGGCGTTTTTTTATCGATAAACATTATGAAGTCCGTTCTACAGTATTTACTTATCATTCTGGTTTTCATCGGACTTTCGTGGTGGCAAAGCAAAGACATGTTGACCACCAACGACTCTCCAGCACCTTATTTCAATTTATCGACGCTTCAAAACCCTGCTTCTCGAATCACGCTAAAAGCACTGCGAGGTAAACAAACTGTCGTCTATTTCTTTGCACCTTGGTGCCGCATTTGTCGTTATAGCATGCCAAATTTAGAAAAGCTTTATGTACAAGGCGAGGTTAACGCCATTGCAATCGCTCTGAATTACGACAGCCAAGACGAAGTCAATGCATTTGCCAAATCATTATCATTGACCATGCCAATACTACTCGGCACCGAAACAACGGCCGATGATTATCGAGTGACCGCGTTTCCTTCTTACTATGTTATTAACGAACGCCTAAAAATCACTGCAAAAAGCGTCGGTTACAGCAGTGAGGTCGGCCTACGTATCCGAAGTCGAGTTCAATAATGTGAGAATTTGTAATGAATTCGCACACTTAAACACATCTTTATCAAATATTTAAACGTGTTTCCTTGAATAAAATAAGGTTATTCAGCATTGGTTCAAGGAAAAATCATGAAAACGTCTTTCTCTCCCATTACACAAGCCATTGTACTTGCCTGTACATGCTTCACTTCAATTGTTGCAGCCGAAGAAGATGGTCAAACACGCGCGTCTCAAAAAAGCATGGAACGCGTTGAAGTCATTTACAAACGCAGTAGCATAACGAGTGAAATCACCGAAGATGCCCAAAAACTGATGGATATGCCAGGTGCTATGGGTGATCCATTAAGCGCAGCCTTTGCACTTCCCGGTGTAGTCGGCGCGGGCGGTGCGATGGGAGCGCCTGCTGTGCGAGGTTCCTCACCAGATGACAATATTTTCGAAGTGGACTTTATGCCTGCTGGCTATATTTTCCACGACTTTGGTAGTTCAATTTTTAACAAAAATTTGGTGCAGGATTTCCAACTTTATTCTGCGGGCTATGGCGCATCTTATGGGAACGTAACGGGTGCCGTGTTTGACGTTTCACTCCGCAACCCTAAATATCAACCAATCACCACCACCGTCGACTTAAGCATGTTAAATGCGGGGGCATTTATCGAAGGTCAAGCCACTGAAAACAGTGCTTTCTATTTCTCTTATCGTAAAAGTATGCTGCCGATATTCTTCAAAGAAGGCGAAGAACTTGAAGATGATGATGGTGAAAAAACCGGTGTCATCGTGAATGAAGCGCCTGATGATTATGATTATCAAGGCAAATGGGTGTGGGACATGAATGACCATAATGTCTTGTCTTTTAGCGTCACAGGAGCGGAAGACTCTGCCGCCGCGGGCTTTAACGAACGGGCAGATCTTGCTCAGAAAACGCCTGAGTTTCAGGGAGATGCTCGATTCATTCGTAAGTTCAATAGCCAGTCTGTACTGTGGGAATATTTCAGCAAAAAGTTATACGTAAAAACCGGTTTAGGCACGCTTTCTAGTGATGAAAAACTGGCCTATGGTAAACGAGCCACCCTAACTGATGGTTATTTCGAACAAGCCAAATTCAGGAAAAACACCCTTAAAACTCGCGTCAACTATCGATTTACTAACGAACATCGCTTAGTTGCTGATGCTGCTTATGAAGATAACCAAACAACGTTTAATTACGACACGTTTTTATACGTCTGTACGGAACAAGACCCAGATTGTGATATCAATAAGCGCGAACGCATTAATGGCACTCAAGAGGCCTCACACGACATCATACGTGGTAGCCTCGCACACGTGTGGAACCCAAATGACAAATGGCAAACGGATGTCGGCGTTCAGTTTACTCGCTATCAGTACTCAAAGGAAAACTTCGTTGCCCCTAGGGTCGCCGTAGATTACTTTTTATCTCCAACACAAACGATTAGTGTAAAAGCGGGTGCCTACAATCGTGAGCAAGACATCAACTATTTACTGCCAGAAGTTGGTAACCCGGCACTTAAATCACAACAAGCACAGCACTTAACGCTTGGCTACAAACAACAATTAGCAAACGAATGGTCTTGGTCTTTAGAAACCTACTACAAAACCATGAAAGACTTGCCGTATGCACTAGACACAAGTTCAACACCAAACTCAGCGCTTTACAGTAACGATGTAGAAGGAAAAGCCTACGGTGTTGACCTACTTATCAACAAAAACAAAACGGATAACTGGTACGGTTGGCTCGCAATAAGCGCGTCAAAGAGTGAACGTACGGAATTACCAACCAACACAACCCGAGATTACTTTGCAGATACACCTTTAGTGATCAACGCCGTTGTACAATATGACATAAATGAAATTTGGAATATTGGCTTTAACTTTACGGCGCGAAGTGGGCAAGCTTACACGCCTATTGTTGCCGTTCGAGAAAACCCTGACTTTCCTGGACATTTTCTTCCGGTATACGGTGAACCCTTTTCAAAACGCCACGATTTGTCACATCGTTTAGACATACGAGCTGAGCGAAAGACAGATTGGTTTGGTCTTGATGGTAAACTTGTTTTTGAGTTAATGAATGCCTATGGACAAGAAAATATCGCTTACATCGATTTAGACTACGACAAAGTCCATTCGACCAGTGACCTCATCATCAAAGAAGAGGAAGATGATTTCGCGATGCGACCGTCCATTGGTTACAGCTTCAAATTTTAGTATGAGCAACCCTCAAGGGAGACTCGTTCTCCCTTTTTTACACGATTAGTTACCTTAACAGGTATGATTGAACCAAGCTCCCCATACCTTTATCATGTTGTCGTTTACGTCATTTAGAATACGGTAATTGGCAATCATGGCATTAACGCACTTCAGCAAACGACTTGTCCGTCTAAAAGATTATCAATGGCTTTTGCTGTGTTGGAGTCTGCTGCTTTGTATCATTTGTACAAACTGCACCATTTACAGTGTTTTTATCGCTAAAGAGCGCGCTGATTTCGCCGCATCGTTATTTTGGGCACTTCGAGAATATGGGATCTGGCTTGTTTTAACCCCGTTATTTTGTCGAACGATACAACCAGTATCGTTATTCAACGTATCTAAGGGTGTACTGTTAGGATTTGTCTACATACCCATTGCCCTAATATTCAATGTATTACTTACACTCGGCAGCGAACAAAGCGTCTCTTGGCAAGAGTTCCTTTTCTTTAATTGGCACAAACACACAATTGCCTACATCGCGATTTACTTATTGTGGCGTTTTCATGCTAAAGCGAATAAAGCACTTCCTTGTCCTCATCAAGCCACAAACAGTGAAACCACTCAAGAAAACCAAGCCAGTGTTTCACCGCCAACGCATGAACCTGATGAAGCAAGAACAACCATTACACTCGATGGTCGCCTTATTGAGATAGATAATATTCACTACGCTCAGGCCTCAGGCAACTACGTAGACCTATTTACCAATGATGGGAATGTATTAGTACGAGCAACCATGAAAGAACTACAGACTCTGTTGCCTTCACACCAGTTCTTTAGAAGTCATCGCTCGTATTTAGTGAACCTAACTCATTGCGAAACCGTGCTCAATGAACGAGCTGGACACGGGCTCATTCGACTTCGTAATGGACAATCTGTTCCAGTCAGTAAATCACAGCGCGCACAAGCACATCAATACGTCACCACTTATCCCTAAATCATGGGACGAACGGTGATGCATACGCCATTTGTCCCAAAGTGCGAGTAAACACCCCATTTTCATCAGCTAAACACCGATTCACGGTTATCGTCATATTCCGCTAACTAAAACTAGGAATACTGAGATGAATTCACATACCGTATCGGCATCAGCCCGTTTCTATCATTGGGTGATTGCCCTTATCATGGTAGGACTACTTGGGGTCGGAATCACGATGGCGCAGTTTGAAATTTGGCCGCTTTACCCAATTCACAAAGCTCTTGGCGTACTTGCGTTATTCGTCATTATACCGCGTGTTGTCATGCGCCTAAAACAAGGTATGCCGCTGCCTGTAGAACAAACGCCTAATTGGCAGCATAAGGTGGCTAAATACGCTCATTGGCTACTGCTAGCCAGCACCCTAACAAGAGACTATGGCGTCAATAGTTAAATTTAGACTTTTGGCGCTTCCCAAATTACCCCGTCTCTTAGCATCGAATTTAAGATAACAATCATCTTCCTAACACAGGCAATGAGTGCTACTTTCTTCGGTTTTCCGGCGGCCACTAGTTTTTGATATTGGCCTTTAAAAACCGGGTTAGATTGTATTGCCGACATCATGGCCATGTATAAAACGGTCCTCACTTGATGACGCCCACCTTGTATTTTTCGCATCCCTTTAAAGCGACCACTTTCTCGGTTTATTGGTGCAACCCCCACTAATGCGGATGCTTGTTTATTGGTCATATAACCGAGTCTCAGGTAGGTTACTAATGATGGATGCAGCAGCTATTTTACCGATCCCTTTCATACTTTGAAGTAGATGATTTTTTGCTTGATATTCAGGGCATGACTCGATTAATTTGACGATTTTACTTTCTATTTTAGCTATCTGATTTTTAAATGCAGTCAGGATAGGTTTAATCGTTGTAGCGAGTTCTTTTGGCAAGATTTGGAGTCGATTTTTCTCCATAGTTTGCATAACGAGCAATTGATTTCTACGCGCGACTAAATCACTCATAAGCTGCATATTCTCAGGCTTGAGCTGAGAGAGTGCAGGTTTAATAGCCTCGCCATAATGGGCTATCAGCTTAGCATCGAGTTTATCGGTTTTTGCACGTTGACCAATCGCCCCGGCAAAGCGTTTTACGTGGACAGGATTGGCAATTACAAAAGGTAAACCAGCTTTAGCGCATGCCATAATGAATGACATTTCAAGGCGACCTGTTGCTTCAATAATAATGCGCTCAGGCTGGTGCTTTTTAATCTTGCTAATAGCTTCTTTAATCCCTTTGTCATCGTTAGAAACGGTGAAGTAGATATCCAGCGGACGGATGTAAATATCAAGTTTAAATTTACCGGTATCAACGCCAATGTTAATGCTTTGATTTGGTTTCGTGTTCATATAAGCTAACTCTTGCTTGCATAATGCGAGACTCGAGGCCCAGTAGACTATTCGAGTGTGATGCTTGGAGTCTTTTACAGCGTTCTTTCTTGTTATCGGTCTCTCAATGGAGGAGCCATCACTCAATCGAACTACTGTAAAAGAAGGCTTTAGTTGCAGCTAAAGCTTGGGCCTCACCTTACCCTAAATCGGTATAAAAAGAGTAATTAAGATGGGTGTATTATCCATACAATGCCACTCAGCGGACTCCTGTTTTCAGGCTTCGGTGGTTATGGCGTAGATGTTTTCGGTGTGCCACTTATTCCGAGCCAACATACTGACAACGGTATTATCGCATACCATCAAGGGATATCTGACTTCGGTGCTCAAGTTCATACCATCAATGGATATTTTCTTTTAGCTCTTGTGGTTGGACATATCGCTGCTGCACTGAAACATCATTTTGTTGATAAAGATGCCACACTTCTGCGAATGTTAGGGCGTGTTTGATCTACATTTTGCGCTACCACTTATTTTTTCTCAAGCGCAGTCCCCACAGCGCTTGAGAAAAGCAATAAACTGAATTCACCGTGTACTCCCCTTGGGGTTAACCTCACAATTGCGATTCAACCAACATCCTGAGTCTGGTAAAATTTGGGATTACTATCCTATGTTATTTGGAATTACATCATGCCAAGAGCTTGTGCCTACCACATCCTCGTCAAAAGTGAAAAACTTTGCCTAGAATTAAAAGAGAAATTAGCGAAAGGTGCTGACTTCAATAAGCTCGCAAAGCAACATTCTACATGCCCGTCGAAAAGACGTGGTGGCGACTTAGGTGAATTTAACCAAGGTGACATGGTTAAACCATTTGATGATGTAGTGTTTAAAAAGCCATTGTTTGAAGTACATGGTCCCGTGAAAACCCAATTTGGCTATCACCTGATCAAAACGGTATATCGGAACTAATCGCTTTTTTGAATTAAAACTATCGTTTTAATTCGCTTTTGCTGACAAAGAATTACGCTACACTGTGTCCAGTGATTGAATACTAAATGGAGAGAACATGTTTACAGTAATTTTTGGCCGTGAAGGCTGCCCGTATTGCGTAAGAGCAAAAGATTTAGCTGAGCGTTTAAAGAATGAGCGTGATGACTTCAATTATCGATACGTAGACATCATCGCCGAAGGCGTGAGTAAAGCCGATTTAGAAAAGTCAGCTGGTAAACCTTGCCCTACCGTTCCTCAAATTTTTGTAGACCAAGACCATATCGGCGGTTTTACAGACTTTGAAGCTTACGCAAAGGCGAATTTAGGGCTTTACCAATAATTTTATCGGTTTTGAAAAAGTCAAACTGATTAAATTTTGACCAATAACAACCACATATAAAATAATCCTATTTTATACAAGCTTTTGTTGTTTCATTCCTGTACAATGCGCGCCTCTTTAAAATCGTTGAGGCGCATTAATGTCAGAACCAGTTACGTTTGAATCTTTGAATCTTTCTCCTGCAATTTTGAGAGCAGTTGAAGAGTTAGGATATAAGACGCCATCTGAAATCCAAGCTCAATGTATTCCGTTATTGCTAGAAAGAAAGGACGTGCTGGGACTAGCGCAGACGGGTACGGGGAAAACAGCAGCATTTGCATTGCCGTTGTTAAATAATATCGACGCATCCGTCAAGCAACCACAAATTTTAGTTTTAACGCCAACTCGCGAGTTGGCAATCCAAGTAGCAGAAGCGTTTGAAGCTTATGCGAAATACACCAAAGGTGTAGAAGTTTTGGCGTTGTATGGTGGCCAAAGCTACGGTATCCAATTAAGTGCTCTACGTCGTGGTGCACAAATTATCGTAGCAACACCAGGTCGTTTAATTGACCACATCAACCGTAAAACCATTGATTTGTCAGACTTGAAAGCATTGGTATTAGACGAAGCAGACGAAATGCTTCGTATGGGCTTTATTGAAGATGTTGAAAACATCATGGAAAAGACGCCTGAAGAAAAGCAAACATGCTTATTCTCGGCGACTATGCCAAAACAGATCCAATCGATCTGTTCAAAATACTTAGATAACGCGGAGCAAATTCGTATTTCTCCACGCAACTCAACAGTTTCAACTGTTGAACAAGTGTATTGGCACGCGGATGTACACAAGAACAAAGCGATCGTTCGTTTCTTAGAAGCGGAAGAATACGATGGCGCAATTGTGTTCGTACGTACTCGTAACGATACCGTTCAACTTGCTGAACTACTTGAGCACGAAGGATTCAATGCTGCACCACTTAATGGTGACATGAACCAACAAGCACGTGAGCGTACAATTGAGCGTTTGAAAAGCGGTTTAGTTGATATCGTGATTGCGACGGACGTTGCAGCACGTGGTCTTGACGTAGAGCGTCTAAGCCTTGTTATCAACTATGATATTCCGCAAGACTGTGAAGCTTATGTACACCGTATTGGTCGTACTGGCCGTGCGGGTCGTTCTGGTAAGGCAATTTTGTTCGTTAAGAACTCTGAGCGTTACCTTCTTAAGAACATCGTACGTCACACTAAATCTGAGATCGCAAAGGTTGAACTACCTGGCGCGAAATTGGTTGAAGAAAAGCGTAAGCACGTTCTTCAAACTAAACTTGCTGCGATGCTTGAACACAAAGACATCGAGTTTTTCAATACTGTAGCAACTGAACTTGCTGAGAAATTGGAAATCGATGTTGCAACACTAGCAGGCACGTTACTTGGTTTAGCACAGCAATCTTCTCCGTTAAAAGTAGAAGAAATTGCAATTAAGCGTGAACGTTCACGTGATGGTGCTAGAGATGGTGCTCGTGGTGAGCGTAATGAACGTGGTGACCGTCGTGGTCGTGAACGCGGCGAGCGCGACGAACGTGGTGAACGTGGTGAACGTGGTGAACGTGGCGAGCGTCGTGGACGCAACAGTCAATCGGACACGCCTATGGATACTTACCGTATTGAAGTAGGTCGTGATCACGGTGTTCAAGTTAAAAACATCGTTGGTGCAATCGCGAACGAAGCAGATATTTCTAGCAAGTTCATCGGCGACATCCGTTTGTTTGATGAGCACAGTACAGTGCAGTTGCCACAGGATATGCCAGCAGACGTATTAGCTCATTTCCAAAATGTAGTTATCTGCCAACGTCCTATGAAGTTAACAAAAAGCACGCACCCTGCGGATACAAACCGTGAAGGTGGTGAAAAGCGTAACTTCAGAGCGCCACGCTCAGAGCAACGTGGTCCACGCAGTGACCGTGGCGAGAGAAACGACCGAGGTGATCGTGGTCAACGTCAAGAACGTCGTCCACGTAAAGAACGTAAAGTCGTTAGCTTTAGCTAATCAAGATTAAAAACCCCAGCCTTGGCTGGGGTTTTTATTTTTCAACTACATTCAACCTAATTGTTGTATAGCCTACGCCAAGCGCAAGTACGATATCCATTACGCTCAAAATAGAAGTTGTTGCAGTTGTCATCGTAGTTGCTGTTACCAACATCTATGCGATAACCACTGATGTATTGATTGTGAAGCGAGACAAAGTACCCATTTTGCAGCAATGAAAAATGGACGTGTGGCCCACTTGATTGTCCACCTTGGCAAAGCGCTTGATTATAATTACTGGCGTAACGACCAAGCCAAACACCTTGATTGATCCTATCACCGCTTTGATATTGCAAACTGTCCATGTGATAGTACTGAGTTGCATAACCACTTTCATGCGTCACGCGAATATTGCAGCTTGAGAATCGAGTCACCGTCCCTGAATGAGAAGCTTGCACCCAAGGAGTATTGCTTCCCCAACCACCCGAACCATTGTTGAAATCAAGCGATGAGTAAGGGTAACCAGAACCCGTATTAGAATGCGCACCACCACTGTACCATCCGTTGCCATAAGGCCACGGCAACATCATCGAAAAACTAGCCGCTTGAGTTGTCATATCAGCCGCTTTTTTTGACACAGTCACTTTTTCGGTCAGTGAGTGACCAAGCAGTTCATAGTAACGATTGTACTCAGTCACTAAGTCAGCCAGAACGTTACTGTTGTTTTGGCGTTCTAAAAATGAAGCAATCGCGACATTGCCTGCCGAAGTTTTACGATTAATTGAATGGTTCGCGCTGGTCTGTTCAATTTCAAATGCTTTATATGCATACAAACGCTGTGTGATAAAGCCCGCAACATCCTCAAGCTGCTCGTTAAAGCCGACTTTATCTGAGAGCGTACCAAAAGGCTGAAGACGTTTTTCATCAGTTATTGCGCTCAAGGTATGGTTGCCGACTTCCATCAATGCCACCAACACAGCAGGGTTGATACTGTAGTGGCCGGCAAAGTTCAAGATCGCTTCGTGTTCTTCTTTCGAAAACGGGGTGTGCTTTTCTAAAAAGTCACTCCAATCAATTTTCGCCAAAGCGTCATTAAACACTAATTCGTCGGTATTGAGCATTATCGGGCTTGGCATCACTAAACGCTCAAGTTTATCTGCCGTAAACTGGAAGTGTTGCTCACGGTGATGTTGACCTTCCGCCAAAGCGGAACCTGCAGAAAAGATGCCGAGCAGTGCCAGCATAGAAGTTGCTTTCATCCTATTTCCTTACATGTTGTTTTATGAAACCCTAAATTAGGGTCAACTAAAAAACTACGCAAAGAAAAGCTTGATGTAAAATTTATGTAAAATTTAAGAAAATCAATTTGGCCAATTTTTGTACAGACTACTTTACACTAGCATGCAGCTGTGTGATTTAAGTCATCAGCGGCGTGATTTACGCCGCTCTCTGAATGGCGATTAACTACGGATACACATAACTAGATTGCAAACCAAGTGGTATCCCTAGCATCCAATAACCGAGCAACAATACGGTCCAACCTACTAAAAACGCAATACTGTACGGTAACATTAGCGCGATAAGCGTCCCTATCCCCGTGTCTTTCACGTATTTTTGGCAGTACACGACAACTAAAGGGAAATAAGGCATGAGCGGGGTAACAATGTTTGAACTAGAGTCCCCTATTCGATAGGCCGCTTGCGTTAAATCCGGTGAGATCCCAAGTTGCATTAACATCGGCACAAATATCGGTCCTAATAGCGCCCATTTAGCCGAACTAGACCCAACAAATAGATTCACAAACGCAGTCAGAAGAATAATGCCAACGATAGTGACGGTGCTTGGAAGCGAAAGCGACTTCAAAACTTGAGCTCCTTCAATTGCTAACAACGCCCCTAAATTGGATTTCGCAAAAGCCGCGATAAACAGCGCACAGAAAAACGCCATTACAATGTAATATGCCATACCTGACATTGACTTACTCATGGCTTGCACCATGTCTTTGGACGACTTGAACGTCCCCACTAAAAAACCGAAAACGATACCCGGCACCCAAAATAGTAAAAATATCAAAGGTACGATTGATTGCATGAGTGGTGCTTTAAAATCAGAGAGTTGCCCGTTAGGCGCTCGAAGAGGTGAATCCGGACTACTTGCTGCAAAATACAATAAAGCAAGCCCCAGCAACATCACCGCACTTGAAACATAAAAAGCGTTACGCTCTTTTTGCGTAATTTCGGCAAAAACAGGTAGGTTCTCTTTGTCGCCATCGATTTTAACTGCCTGTAAACGTGGTTCAATAATCTTATCGGTAATGTACCAACCTAAAAGCACAATAAATAAGCTTGACGCAGAAGTGAAGAACCAATTATTCAAAGGATTAATGGCTATTTCAGGATCTATAATTTGCGCAGCACTTTGCGTAAAACTTTGAAGTAGAGGGTCAATACCGGAAGGAATAAAATTCGCACTGAAGCCACCACTGACCCCAGCAAAAGCTGCAGCTATCCCAGCAAGTGGATGTCGCCCCATTGCAAAATAAATAACACCAGCAAGCGGTATAACGAGTACATAACCTGCATCCGTTGCCGTGTGGCTAACAATCGCAATAAGAACGACTGAAGGTGTCAACAACGCTTGTGGCGTACGCTTTAGCATAAGCTTTAGTCCAGCGTTGATAAACCCAGAATGTTCCGCAACACCCACCCCTAACATTGCAACTAACACAACCCCAAGCGGCGCAAAGCCAGTAAAGGTTTTAACCATGGATGCCAGAAAATCAGCCAACGCGGCGCCTGACAAGAGGTTATGAACAACAATGCTTTGACCCGTTCGCGGATCAATGGCGTCAAATTGAGTACCCGAAAACACCCACGACAACACCCATATAAGGATCATCGCAAACAAAAAAATCATCGCAGGATCAGGTAACTTATTGCCTACGTGTTCGATGCTATTAAGGCATCGTTGCACAAAACTAACCGGCTCGGGTCTTGAAGTTAATTGTTCGCTGTTATTAGCCATAAAAACGCCTCAAAATGGTACTGCGTTTACATTAGCTCAGGGATTCATAAAAAGGCAACGAAATTCCCCATATTAACAACACGTTGAGACGAATCCACAGAAACCAATACAGAGAAACTTGTCATACCTCAATATTTTGCTGCTTTGACTTCGCTAAAATGGACACAGTTCGAAAGGAGCACCATCATGATTAGCGTCGATGAAAAAATTTTAAAAGACATAAAAGAAGGATTTAATATCCCTCCTAAGCCGGAGTTACTGACCGCGTTACAACACGAACTAGCGCAAGCTGCCCCAGAGCTGAATCAAGTAGCAAAATTGATAGCAAACGATGTCGCAACGTCGGCCGCCGTACTCAAAGTGATCAACTCGCCCTGCTATGGCCTTGCAAGAACCATCACGGATATCCGCCAAGCCGTTATGTTTTTGGGGAACCGACAGCATCACACAATTAGTAACAGGCTTTTTACTACAACAAGCATTCGAGCAGAAAAAATGCTGTATCAAACTCGAACGATTCTGGGATACAGCCAGCGAAATTGCGGCGGTTGCAACCATCATTGGTCAAAAGATTAAATCAAAAGTGCCTGTTGAGAATTTACATCTTTTGGGAACTCTTCCACGATGCAGGGATCCCTGCGATGGCAATGAACTACAACGACTACGTTAAAGTGCTTGGCGCAGCGAATCGAGATTACGACATGACGCTGGTTGAACATGAAGAACAACACTATCGTACCAACCACGCCGTCGTCGGTTTCTATTTAGGTAGTCAGTGGAATTTACCCAAATCCATGTGCAATCTTATTTTACGACACCATGACAGAACCATGTTTGACGAGCGTAATGATCCTGAAATCCTAATGAGCCTGGCGGCACTTAAAATGGCCGAAAATATCGTCCATACGCATAAGCGCTTTGTTGCCTCTCCAGACTGGCCCTATATGAAAGCCACGGTGTTAGCAGTACTTGAACTGGATGACGATGATTACCAAGACATCAAAGAGGATGCGGAAGACTACTTACTACACCATTAGAACGTTAGCTTTTTAACCACCTACATCATAGGCGTGATTTCATTATTGATAAACTCATTGGTATTTAGTGTCATTTGAGGTACTTTGCTACTTTTAATTTTTAATAAACCCAATGAGTTATATTATAATCACCCTTCTTATCTGTTTGTTAGGCAGCGTTACGTTTTTGCCTGTGACACAGGCGTTTATTAAGCGGTATCATACCGGTGTTAATTTTTTCCTGACCCTAGCTGCTACATTAGTAGGTGTTTTGCTCGCGATTGCCGCTAGTAATTATGAACAGGAGCAACAGGAAAAAGAAAACCTCATAAAACAATTGGACGCAACAAAAGCACAAATAGAACTCGTCCAAACGTTTAGTGAAAAGCTGCTAGAAAATGCCAAGAACCTACCAAGCACGGAACTTACAACTTACTGGGTGAACAACCCTCTTCCTTATCCTGAATTTTTGACGACGTTCGTCGCACAATCGCACACGGTTAAGCATCTATCAAAAAACACTCTAAATGAGGTCAATGAATTTGCCATAAATGCTAAAAAGGTCATGTTGTTCAGACAAGAAATGTACATCGACTTACTCCAAGATCTTAGGAAAGACATCGACCAAGAAATAAAATACCAACGCGGAGAAATCAGCGAAGCACAGCTCTAGTTTTTAACTGCCCAGCGATTTAGAAAAATCGAGAAATTGACGGTTCTCTATGAATTTGCCAATTTCTCAACTGCGGCTTTGATTATTTCAACTACACTGTGTAGAGACATAATATTTAAAGAGTCATTCTGTGCGCTGTAGTCTTGTGTTTTTCTTTGTACTGGCTTGTTCAGCGACAGCGGATGTTAAACAAAGACTAGATATCTACACGGAAGAATTTCCACCTTATCAAACTCTTATTTCCCCCGGTAAAGTGGGCGGCGTTGCCACAGCTATGGTTAAAGAAATCTTAGAAGAAGCGCAGCTCCCCTACCAAATTCATCTACTGCCTTGGTTTAGAAGTACCACAAACGTGGCAAAATACGAGAATAGCCTGATTTATTCCCTCGCCCGTACGCAGGAGCGCGAGCCTAGTTTTCATTGGATTGCACCGCTGTGTTCAATCGATGTCGCTTTCTATCGGTTAACAGACCGCGACGACATCGTGATTAAAACGCTAGAAGATGCCAAGAAATACGTTGTCGCCGTTGCCGCGGGTCAGCCTTCTGAATCCTATTTACTGGCAAAAGGATTTACACTGGATAAAAATTTAGTGGTGCTAGCGAGTCACGAGCAAGGTGCTGGCATGCTTGAAAAAGGACGTATTGACCTGCTCTTTGGCGCAGAACAGTTCTTTGAAGGGGTGGTCACCATGTTGCAATTAGAGGGCCATTGGCAATCCATCTTAAAGGTTGATGAACTCAGTCGCAGGACGTATTTGGCAGCCAATATAAATTCAGACCCAACGTTAATTGCCAAGCTGGAATCGGCCTACGAAAGACTTAGCGCCAATTTAAATCAGCAGGAACGCTGTCGTCGCGCCCTGCCACCATCGTTGCTGTATTCTAGGACTGAATGAACTGCTGTTGCAACTCGTGAATTTCATCACGTAATTTAGCTGCTTGCTCAAACTCCAAGTCTCGTGCATGCTTAAGCATCTTGGCTTCCAAATCTTTAATTTGATCTGCAATCGATTTCGCACTTGAGACGGCTTTTGCCACTTTACCTTTAGTTTTCGTGACCTTTTCGCCTGATACTGAGTGTCCAGTGTCCATAACGTCCGTGATTTTCTTCACAAGTGCGGTCGGCGTTATCCCATGCTTTTCGTTGTAAGCTTGCTGAATAGCACGGCGTCGCTCCGTTTCTTCAATTGCCTTTTGCATAGATTTAGTAATGACATCGCCATACAAAATCGCTCTGCCATTCAAATGACGCGCTGCACGGCCAATCGTCTGAATGAGCGATCTTGCGGAACGTAAAAAACCTTCTTTGTCAGCGTCTAAGATTGCAACCAGAGACACTTCTGGCATGTCTAAACCTTCTCGAAGTAAGTTAATACCCACTAACACATCAAACACACCAGCTCGCAAATCACGAATGATCTCCATCCGTTCAACCGTATCAATGTCAGAATGCAGATAACGAACTTTAACATCATGGTCATTTAAATAATCGGTCAGATCTTCAGCCATGCGTTTGGTGAGCGTCGTAACCAACACTCGTTCTTGAACGGCTACGCGCTTATAAATCTCTGAGAGTAAATCATCGACTTGAGTGGTGACTGGACGTACTTCAATCTGTGGGTCTAGAAGACCTGTTGGACGGATCACTTGCTCTGCAATCTCTCCAGAAGAACGCTCTAATTCAAAATCACCCGGCGTCGCTGAAACATAAATGGTTTGCGGCGCAATCGCTTCAAATTCTTCAAATTTCAAAGGGCGGTTATCTAGTGCAGACGGCAGTCGAAAACCATATTCCACGAGGTTTTCTTTTCGGCTTCTATCACCTCGATACATCGCGCCAATTTGCGATACCGTTACGTGCGACTCGTCGATGATCATGAGCGCATCATCGGGTAAATAATCCAAAAGCGTCGGTGGTGGCTCGCCCGATGATCTGCCAGACAAGTAACGGCTGTAGTTTTCGATACCTGAGCAGTACCCCAGTTCTACCATCATTTCGATATCATATTGCGTACGCTGTGCTATACGTTGTTCTTCTATCAGCTTATTAGCGTCTAGTAATTGAGACTCGTCGCTCTTTCAATTCAGCTTTAATTTGGTCAATCGCATCGAGAATTTTTTCGCGTGGCGTAACATAGTGTGTTTTAGGATAAATCGTTGCGCGCACTACGTGTTTTTCGACACTGCCCGTCAGTGGGTCAAAATGGCTGATCCGTTCGATTTCATCATCGAATAATTCGACTCGCACGGCGTAAGAATCCGATTCAGCGGGGAAAATATCGATTACCTCGCCACGCACGCGATAAGTACCTCGACTAAAATCTAAATCGTTGCGCGTATATTGAAGTTCGGCTAGACGCCTTAAAATAGCACGTTGGTCAACGGTTTCGCCCACTTTTAACAAGAGCATCATCTTCATGTACGAATCAGGATCGCCAAGACCATATATTGCAGACACGGACGCAACAATAATTGCATCGCGTCGTTCTAACAACGCTTTGGTCGCCGATAAACGCATTTGTTCTATGTGTTCGTTGATTGACGCGTCTTTCTCAATAAACGTATCACTCGCGACAACATAAGCCTCTGGCTGATAATAATCGTAGTAAGAAACAAAATATTCCACCGCATTATTCGGAAAGAATTCCTTCATTTCACCATACAACTGTGCCGCTAACGTTTTGTTGTGTGCCATGATGATAGTCGGTCGGTTTGTATTCGCGATGATGTTTGCCATCGTAAACGTTTTACCGGTTCCCGTTGCGCCAAGTAAAGTTTGGTGTGCAAGTCCTGAATCAATGCCATCACAAAGCTGAGCAATCGCAGTAGGCTGATCACCACTTGGCGAAAACGGCGAAACGAGATCAAACTTATCTATCACGAGTTACACTCCTTCAAATCTGCAGATTGAATGGAGGCCAAGGTTTTGTTGAACCAGCCAAACGCGATAGCCGCTGTAAATAAGTTACCAATGGCTGCGCCGATAAACAAACCGTGAAGACCGCCAAAATGACTTCCGATAAACGCAAATGGGACGTAAAACACGAACAACCTAACCACACTTAACATCAAAGCATTCATCGGTTTATGAAGCGCGTTAAACGAAGAGTTCGTCAAAATAATCACCCCTTGCAAGCCGTAACTGAGCGGCAATGTCGTGATAAACAACACAATAACGCGCTGTACTTCCGCTTCCGTCGCAAACGTGTGGCTTATCAACCCACTACAAACCACGAGCAACACATAAATCAGAAGCTGCCAACCCAACACAAACTTTATCGACGTCGTGTATGCACCGAGCACTCTGTCATATTGTTTAGCACCAAAGTTTTGACTAACAAAAGGGGGTAACGTCATTGAAAGCGCTAAAATAACGAGACTTGCTATAGATTCTATACGACTGCCTACACCGTAAGCTGCCACGGCCGCAGGACCAAATCCCGCAATGACCGCCGTCATCACTGCCATCGCTACTGGCGTTAACATATTCGCCCCCGCCGCTGGGACTCCAATTTTTAAAATCTTTTTCACCGCAACAATGACCGAGCGATCTTGACGGCATAAGCTTACTAATTTCTTTTTACGGATAAGCAAATGTAAAATGATCACAACGGCAACCGTCCATGACAACACACTCGCCACAGCTGCGCCTCGCACGCCCATCGCTTCGATTGGACCGAATCCGAAAATCAGAATTGGATCTAATACCGCATTAATAATGCCCGCCCCACCCATTACAATACTTGGCGTCTTAGTATCACCGTTCGCCCGTAACACTGAGTTGCCAATCATAGGTGTGATTAAAAAGACACTCCCTAAAAACCACACTTCCATGTATTCATGGATATACGGCATGACATTTTCATGGGCACCAAGCAAAGAAAATAGAAAATCGATAAGTAGAAAACCAATGGCTGAAAGCGCAATGACCAAAATCGCGGACAACACCAACGCGACGAATGCATCGAATCGCGCTTCTTCAATATCCGCACTACCGAGCGCTTTTGCAATGACTGCTGAAGTACCGATCCCAAGACCAATCGCCAAACTGATTACAGTGAAAGTCACAGGAAACGTAAAACTGATTGCTGCTAGCGGTTCTGTACCGAGCATACTGATGAAGAATGTATCAACAAGATTAAACATCATCAGAGTAATCATTCCAAAGATCATCGGAATGGTCATATCTTTAAGCGTTTTAGCGATGTCACCGTGTAAGATTTTGCTGTAGTTGGCGTTTTTTGTCATGAGTCTGTCGCGCATTTATAAGGCAAAGTGCATTCTAAAGGATCATCTTTGGGTAGGCTACGATCTATCGGTAAATAACAGAGAAACAGATATGTTCACCATTAGCAACAATCCCAAAATAATGCAAAAGTTCGAATTAGTATTAAAACTGACATTTCACAGGCATTATTTGAGTAAACCGATACATTTAGATTTATGTCAAAAAATTTACAAAAAATGGTATTCGACGACTTATTTTTGCACAATAGCAGTGCAAAAATAAAGCAACAAAGAGATTGACCTCTCGAAGATTAACTAAGAATGAACGAGTAATCTAAGTTATTGTTTTTACATACGTAAAAAAAAGCGTAAAAAATACTTGCATCGCTTCTATCGCAAGCCAGACGTGGGCTAAAACCGCTTTTAAAAAAACAATAAACAAGGTTATCCACAGAAATAGTGGATAACTCTTTACAAGTCAGAAAACTTAAGGGTTTGAGAAAGATCCCTTGATCCTCAAATGCTCAAATTGCGATCAATAAGAAACAATAGCGGCACTCTAAAGTTCGTAAAATTGCATCATTAATGTGCATATTTTTCCTAGTATGTCGTTTCAATTAAAAGTTTATGTCGGATTAGCTTAATTTAATACTTTGTTTTTATTAACTTAATTTTTCATTATGACATAGCTAATGCATTTTCAAGGCAAAAATAGCCTAGCTTCACCAGCTTAAATCGAAAAACACTGTCTATATTTTGCTCAGCTATTTTCTTGCGAAATTCCTAAAACTAGACTTAGTACACTCGCATTCATATAAAACATACTTTTTTGTGACACTGATTAAAAATTGTTTCCCAATGACACAAAAAAGATAGAAAACTTTATCCAAGAACCGTTTTTGATCGTTAACTTGTCATAAATAAACGAAAAGATCCCTCCTCTTACCTCTCTGTTTGCATTAATAAGAATCAAATCGAACACAAAAACAGCGAATAAACATTTTTTTTGGGGTCTGATTACTTTTATGGTTGACACACCTAAGTGCTGTCATTAATATCTCGCTCCGTTGAAAGACATCACGCTTCCCCCTTAGCTCAGTTGGTTAGAGCGACGGACTGTTAATCCGCAGGTCCCCCGTTCGAGTCGGGGAGGGGGAGCCAAATTTCAACACAATTAAAACGATTCCCCCTTAGCTCAGTTGGTTAGAGCGACGGACTGTTAATCCGCAGGTCCCCCGTTCGAGTCGGGGAGGGGGAGCCACCGTTTTAATGTTTTTAGTAGTTCCCCCTTAGCTCAGTTGGTTAGAGCGACGGACTGTTAATCCGCAGGTCCCCCGTTCGAGTCGGGGAGGGGGAGCCAACTACTACTCTTCTCTAAAGCATTTCGATTCCCCCTTAGCTCAGTTGGTTAGAGCGACGGACTGTTAATCCGCAGGTCCCCCGTTCGAGTCGGGGAGGGGGAGCCAATCCAAAGTTTTTGTTAGACTTTCTCAATAAATTCAACTACCCTACTCTAGTTTTAATGGGATTCAAGCAACCGTTCAACGTTGCATAAAACTCTCTCGGTTCGAGTTAACAAGACAGGCATTATGGCAGGCTTTAAAAAACTAATTACCTTGCAACTTCTTTCGTGGCTTCTGTTTTCATTAATCGGCACATTTTTTGTTGCAAGAGGCTTTGACCAAGCCGTCAGTGAAGCACAAGTTAGCACTCAAACAATGGTTACCCGCTATATAGAAAACAAAACATTAGCGGATGTTTCGCCGGAACACATTGAGCTTGCACTTAACAATGGAAAAGTTTTTTCAACGTTTATCGTTCGTGATTACGAAGGCAAAACCGTACTGCAAATCGCAACGCCGAACACCCTGCCCTTTGGTGTAAGCCTAATCGAAAGTATTTTCAACTCAATTCGCCCTCAATTTGCGGTTAATAAAGCAAAAGACATTAAAATTGAGTTTGTAATTAACGCATCAAGCCAAGCAGACTTGCTACAGCAAGCGCTTTTGCTCATGTTTTTAATTTCAGCGCTTGTTGCCTTTATCCCTGTGGTATATATGCAAGCGATTTACAAGCGCTTGAATCGTCGAGTCAGTATGACCGTCGCCGATGCTGTTGAAGTTTACATCACTCAAAACCAGCAACAGTCTCTTGTCAGCTCTGATTTCAGTACCGATGATTTAGAGGAACTGGGTTCCGATTTAGCGCCTTCCTTTAACCGCCTTGCACAGTTTCTAAAAACAAAGCAAGAAGACATCCAAAATGCGGCATTAAGTATTAAACAAGAAGCTTATAAAGATGTCGTTACCGGCCTCGGTAATCGCAATATGTTTGTTGAGTACTATGAGCAACAAATCGAATCAAGCCCGAAAAAAAGCTTCGGAGCGCTTGCAATGGTACGTTGTAGCGAATTGCAGATTATTAACCAAACCCGCGGTTATCAAAAAGGCGACGACTACATTAAATCTGTTTCTGAAATCATTCGCCACGTCAGCGGCACGTATTCGCAGAGCCAAGTTTTCCGTGTAAACAGTTCAGATTTCGCCGTAGTGTTACCAAATGTGCCATCAAAAGAAGCTGAGCAATTCGGTGATACACTACAAGCACGATTTACACAATTCCAGCAAAACCAAGAATTAAGCTCAGTGGCGAATACCGGTATCGTCACTTATGAGTCCGGCAAGCCGCTTGGTGAGCTTTTGTCTGTTGTTGATAACGCACTGAGCATGGCACAAAGTAAACAAGCGAATGCGTGGCATTTACAGCGTGAATCAGATCTGGTGAATAACGTGAGTGCGGGCTTTGGTAATCAAAACTGGCGTCGTGTTATCCGAGAAGTCATTGACAGCAAACGCGTTAAGCTGATGATGCAAAACATCATGCCCGTTGGTAAAAACGTTAAGGCGTACGCTGAAATTCAATCTCGTTTCACTACTGAAGATGGCCAAATGTTGCCAACCGCTTCTTTCCTCGCCATGGCTGAAAAGCTAGATATGGCGGTTGAGATAGACAAGCTCATTGTTGAAACCTCTATTGAGATTATCAAAACTCGTAATTTTAACGAGAAGTTCTTTGGCATAAACGTCACAGCATCGAGTGCGCACAGCGACCAATTTGTGATTTGGCTAGAGCGTCGACTATTGAAAGAAGTGAACTTGTCTTCAAAACTCATTTTTGAAGTAAGTGAATTTGGATTACAACAGAATATTAAAGCGAGTCGTCGTTTTATCGATATGGTACACCGAGTTGGTGCACGCATTACGGTAGAACGTTTTGGTGTTGGGTTAACCTCATTCAAATTCTTCCGAGATTTAAAGCCTGATTTCATTAAAATGGATGCAAGTTATACTCGCGGTTTGGAAGAAGATAAAAACAACCAATATTTTATGCGTTTGATGGTTGATCTTGCTCACCGTATTGGGGTCAGTGTCTTTGCCGAAGGCGTTGAAAGCCAAGAAGAAAAACACATTGTTGAAACCTTATGTCTCGATGGCGTCCAAGGCTACTACATTGAAAAACCAAAAGAAATTTAAGAAAAGGAGCTAAGGCTCCTTTTTTATTTTTGCACCGTCTAAAAAGCACTAACCTAGCGGTTCAGTCGTCCTCTTTCCCCTACTTTCCCGCCTAGTATTCGATTTGTGCAAATTTGGGAACTCAAAACTACGGTTAAATGAGAATTAGTGTTGGGATCTCGTCTTCATTTATTGTTAAAATTAACTGAAACCGCGATAATACCTCGATTTTAAAATGGCTTGGGACGACAATGAGTGATTATCTACTCCTGTTAGTTGGTACCGTACTGGTAAACAACTTTGTACTTGTACAATTTCTTGGATTGTGTCCGTTTATGGGCGTATCCAGTAAATTGGATACCGCAATTGGTATGTCTCTCGCAACGACTTTCGTTCTGACGCTTGCCTCTGTGTGTAGCTACCTAGTAAACCGCTATATTTTACAACCACTTGAGCTTGAGTTTTTACAAACCATGAGCTTTATCCTTGTTATTGCTGTGGTTGTGCAATTTACCGAGATGGTTGTACGTAAGACCAGCCCGACCCTTTACCGTCTACTTGGGATTTTTTTACCACTGATCACAACAAACTGTGCCGTGCTGGGTGTTGCTCTTCTGAATATCAAGAAAGACCATACATTTATCGAATCTGCATTGTATGGCTTTGGGGCTGCTGTTGGTTTTTCCCTCGTGTTGGTTCTGTTTGCCGCACTACGTGAGCGCTTAACAGTAGCCGACGTACCGGTCCCCTTTAAGGGCGCGTCTATTGCCATGATAACTGCAGGCATTATGTCACTTGCTTTCATGGGCTTCTCTGGATTGGTGAAATTCTAATATGACATTGATGTATGCGTTGATTGCACTTGGTCTTTTAGCCCTATTCTTCGGGCTACTTCTTGGCTACGCGGCAATAAAATACAAGGTTGAAAGCAGTCCGATTGTTGATCAGATTGATGCTATTTTGCCACAAACTCAATGTGGTCAATGTGGTTACCCAGGTTGTCGTCCATACGCCGAGGCCATCTCGAATGGAGATGACGTCAATAAATGCCCTCCTGGCGGCGAAGCAACCGTTAAAAAACTCGCCGATCTTATGGGCGTCGAAGCGAAACCACTTGCCGGTGGCGAGGCCTCAGAACCCATTAAAAAAGTTGCCTACATTCGTGAAGATGAGTGCATTGGCTGCACTAAATGTATCCAAGCATGTCCTGTTGACGCGATTGTCGGCGCCACACGTCAAATGCACACAATTTTGGCGGACGAATGCACTGGATGTGATCTGTGCGTTGATCCATGCCCTGTAGACTGTATCGATATGATCCCGGTTGCAGAAACCAAACAAAATTGGAAATGGCAACTAAATGCCATTCCTGTCACTCAGATAGACTAAGAGGTTTAAGTGGATTCATTACTTGAACAAATTGAACGTGGTACGCTTTGGCAATTTCCTGGCGGTATTCACCCACCTGAGCAAAAGTCTATTTCGAATACAACCGCGATTGCACGTTTGCCTTTACCAGAGAAATTGGTCATTCCTATCAAGCAGCATATCGGTGCAAATGGCGTATTGCTTGTAAAAAAAGGCGAAGCTGTTTTAAAAGGCCAAGCACTCACTGCAATTCAAGCGAATTGGTCCTTGCCAGTGCACGCGCCTACATCAGGTACTATCGAAGACATAACAACGGCCCCCAGTGCGCATCCATCGGCACTGCCTGAGACTCAGTATTATTTTAAAGCCCGATGGTAAAGATGAATGGACCACGCTTCAAACAAACGGCAACTACCAACAAATCGATAAAAAGACGCTAGTTGACATCATTCATAACGCAGGTATTGCAGGTATGGGCGGCGCGGGTTTCCCAACCTACGTCAAAGCCGATACTCACGCAAAAATAGACTATTTAATTGTGAATGGCGTCGAGTGTGAACCCTACATCACGGCGGATGATCGCTTAATGCGAGAGCATGCCGCTGAAATCGTTAGCGGTATCGAAATCATGCAGTTTGTACTGTCGCCTGAGCGTGTGATTGTTGGCATTGAAGATAACAAGCCTGAAGCCTTACTCGCGATGCAACAAGCCGCAGCTGCACAATGACGCTATTTTAGTGCGTAGTATTCCGACGAAATACCCATCAGGCGGCGAAAAGCAATTAATCAAAGTCTTAACCTCTAAGGAAGTTCCAAGTCAGGGAATTCCTGCAGATATTGGGGTCATTGTTCAAAACGTCGGTACACTCTATGCGGTACATGATGCTGTTATCAATGGAAAACCTCTTTTAGAACGAGTAGTAACGATTACAGGTAATACGATTACTCAAAAAGGTAATGTTTGGGCCTTGCTCGGCACTGAAATAAAACACCTTTTGGACACTCAAGGATTCACACCCGTTTCAGATCAACGTGTGATCATGGGCGGCCCGATGATGGGTTTTACGCTCCCAACTGTTCGCATTCCGGTTGTTAAAACAACCAATTGTATTCTTGCACCCGATTCTCAAGAACTCGCTGAATCAGGTGATGAAAAGGCCTGTATTCGCTGTAGCGCCTGTGCCGATGCCTGTCCACAAACGTTACTTCCTCAACAACTTCAATGGTTTGCGAAAGGCAAAGAATACGACAAGTTAGAACAATACAATCTCTTTGATTGTATTGAATGTGGTGCATGTTCATACGTGTGCCCAAGTGAGATCCCGCTAGTCCAATATTATCGTGTAGCAAAAGCTGAAATACGTGAACAAAAGATTGAACAGGTAAAATCGGAACGAGCTAAAGTCCGCTTCGAATTGCGAAAAGAGCGTTTAGAGCGTGAAATGGAAGAACGCCAAAATCGCCATAAACGTGCTGCCGAAAGTAATATTAAATCAGCGGAAGAGAAGCAGAAAGTAGCTGATGCCCTTTCTCGTGTAAAATCAGCTCCTAAGGATAAAGACGCGGTTGCTGCAGCCATAGCCCGCGCCAAAGCTAAAAAAGCCGTGGAAGGTGGAGAGCTACTACCCGACAATAGCGACGTTGCTCTAGAGCGAGAGCGCCGAAAAGAACAGGCGCGTAAATACAAAGAAGAAAAGTCAGCGCAAACAGAAAATGCCCCTACCGAATCAGGAAGCGATTCGAAGAAGGACGCGGTAGCTGCGGCCATTGCGCGAGCAAAAGCAAAGAAAGCGGCTCAAGCACACAGCGACGCTGCTGATGCAGACATCCCGTCATTGGAAGGGTCAGCTGAAGATAAACGAAAAGCTTCCGTTGCTGCCGCGATTGCCAGAGCAAAAGCGAAGAAAGCCGCTCAAGCTGAAGCAGAAAATAGCTGCGAAGAGGCTAAGTCTGACGATGTAACTTCGACTGGTGAAGAACCGACAGCAGCGCCTACAGACGACAAACGTAAAGCCGCGGTCGCAGCTGCAATTGCTCGCGCGAAAGCGAAGAAAACCGCACAAGCTGAGGCGGATAACGGGCGTGAAGAAGTTGAGTCTGATAAGACGATTTCTGTAAGTGAAGAACCAGCAGAAACGCCTACAGACGACAAACGTAAAGCCGCGGCTGCAGCCGCAATTGCTCGCGCGAAAGCGAAGAAAGCCGCTCAAGCTGAGGCGGATAACGGGCGTGAAGAAGTTGAGTCTGACAAGACAATTTCTGCAAGTGAAGAACCAGCAGAAACGCCTACAGACGACAAACATAAAGCCGCGGTCGCAGCCGCAATTGCTCGCGCGAAAGCAAAGAAAGCCGCTCAAGCTGAGGCGGATAACGGGCGTGAAGAAGTTGAGTCTGATAAGACGATTTCTGCAAGTGAAGAACCAGCAGAAACGTCTGTAGACGATAAGCGTAAAGCCGCCGTTGCAGCAGCTATTGCTCGCGCAAAAGCCAAAAAGGCCGCTAAAGAAAATGAATCGAACGAAGAAGGAAATGAACCATCATGATGTTAACAATGGCTTCTTCTCCCCACAATCATAGCCATAAATCGCTCAGTCAATTGATGATGACTGTGATTGCAGCCTGTATTCCTGGTGTTCTCGCGCAAGTCTACTTCTTTGGGTTTGGCGTGCTTATCCAGCTTATCCTAGCATTAATTACCGTCTCCATTGCTGAAGCGGCCGTTTTAAAATTACGCAATAAACCTGTCGCCGCGACGTTAAAAGACGGCAGTGCTTGGTTGACGGGTGTCCTGCTCGCCATAAGTATTCCCCCGCTTTCACCTTGGTGGATCATCGTGATCGGCTGTCTTTTTGCCATTGTGATGGTGAAGCAACTGTACGGTGGTCTTGGTTTTAACCTTTTTAACCCTGCAATGGCTGCGTACGTACTATTGCTCATTTCGTTTCCGGTTCAAATGACCGCATGGTCTCCTGTCGAATCACTTCTTTCAAACCCATTGTCTTTGGCGAATGTAACAAACGCTATTTTTCTGGAACATTCATTAACAGGGGCTTCGCTTGAGAGCTTACGAATGACCATTGACGGAACGACGATGGCAACACCGCTAGATAGCATTAAACATGCTGTTGATGCAGGAAAAACCGTTTCAGAAGCGATGACATCTCCCGTTTTTGATACCTATGCAGGACTCGGCTGGCAATGGGTCAACATCGCTTTCTTGACCGGCGGTATCTTCCTATTGGTACGCAAAATCATTAACTGGCATATCCCTGTCGCAATCTTGTTATCACTCGGGATATCTAGCGCCATTGGTTATCTAATCGCGCCAGGACAAGAACCAGGTGCAGTATTTCATCTTTTAAGTGGTGCAACCATGTTAGGTGCATTCTTTATCGCCACGGACCCTGTTTCAGCCTGTACGACAAATAAAGGCCGATTAATCTATGGGGCTGGAATTGGATTGCTGACGTATTTAATCAGAAGTCATGGTGGTTATCCTGATGCAATTGCATTTTCTGTGCTCATCATGAACATGGCGGTACCGTTAATCGACCACTACACGCAACCTCGTGTTTATGGTCATGGAGGAAAAACATCATGATTTTTAATTCCATGTCCAAAAATGGTCTTATCTTAATGGCCTTTGCCCTCGCGACAACGGCTTCCGTTGCACTCGTTAATGAGTTAACTAAAGAGCGCATTGAAAAGCAAAGCCAACAACAATTGGTTGCGCTTCTTGCTGAAGTATTGCCTGCAGGCAGTTACGATAATGCGTTAACTGAAAACTGTGTTGTGGTGAATGATAGAAGCCTGTCGCCTAAAGAATCGATGACGATATATCGCGCAACGCTCAACGGTATGCCTTCCGCTCTAGTCATTCAACACAAAACGCTGAAAGGCTATAACGGCAATATCGAGATGATCACTGCAATCGATAAACACGGTAACGTTTCTGGAGTGCGAGTCACTCAACACGCGGAGACTCCGGGACTGGGTGACAAAGTCGAGTCTCACTAAATCACCATGGATTTTAAGTTTCGCGAACACCACAATCACCGAAGAAAACGATCCTCAATTTAAAGTAAAACGCGATGGTGGAAATTTTGATCAGTTCACTGGCGCGACTATTACCCCGCGAGCAGTGGTGAATTCTGTGTCAGATGCAGGCTGGTTTGGTAAAACGAACTTCGACCGCTTATTCCATGCACCTAACGCCTGTAAAGGAGAATCGCATGAGTGATGTCAATTCCATTATCCGAGAAGGGCTTTGGAAAAATAACCCAGCCCTTGTACAACTTTTAGGTTTGTGTCCGTTACTGGCGGTTACCTCAACTGTAACCAATGCGTTAGGCCTTGGCTTTGCGACGATGTTAGTGCTAATTGGTTCTAACTTAACAGTGTCACTTGTGCGAAATTGGGTGCCTAAAGACATTCGTATTCCTGTTTTCGTCATGATCATTGCCGCTTTTGTTACCGTAATCCAACTGCTCATGAATGCCTACACGTTTGGCTTATATCAATCGTTAGGTATATTTATCCCACTGATCGTTACAAACTGCGTGATCATAGGCCGTGCTGAAGCGTTTGCATCCAAAAATACCGCGCCACTGTCCGCATTGGATGGCTTCATGATGGGGCTTGGGTTTACTGCCGTATTATTTGTACTCGGTGGCATGCGCGAGTTGATTGGGCAAGGCACCCTTTTTGATGGTGCAAACCTGTTATTAGGAGACTGGGCGACTGTTTTACGTATCGAAGTGCTGCATTTTGACAATCAGCTTCTTGTCGCCATTTTACCACCAGGTGCATTTTTGGGATTGGGTTTGTTAATCGCGCTTAAGAATATCTACGATGCTAAACAAAAAGCCCAAATAGCGAAAGCGGAAGTAGAAAAAGCACCAAGAGTCCGCGTGACAAGTTTAAGTTAAGGTAACGCCGTGAATAAAGACAAAAGAATCGAGATCCTAACGCGTCTCAGAGATGAAAACCCAAATCCTGAAACTGAGCTGGAATATACCTCGCCTTTTGAGTTACTTGTCGCCGTCACCTTATCTGCACAAGCAACGGACGTAAGCGTCAACAAAGCGACAAGAAAGCTCTTTCCTGTCGCAAATACACCTGAGGCAATCGTCGCGCTGGGTGTCGATGGCCTAAAAGAATACATCAAAACCATCGGTTTATTTAATTCGAAAGCCAACAATGTCGTGAAGCTCTCACAAATTCTTGTCGAGCAACACAACTCTGAAGTACCTGAAAATCGCGAAGCGCTCGAGGCGCTGCCTGGCGTTGGTCGTAAAACGGCCAATGTGGTCCTTAACTGCGCTTTCGGCTGGCCTACGATTGCTGTCGATACCCATATTTTCCGCGTATCCAACCGCACCAACTTTGCCAAGGGCAAAGACGTGGTGGAAGTCGAAAAGAAACTCGACAAAGTCGTGCCTAAAGAATTTAAAGTGGATGTCCATCACTGGCTTATCCTACATGGTCGCTACGTGTGTACCGCCCGCAAACCTAAATGCGGTAGCTGCTTAATTGAAGACTTGTGTGAGTTTAAAGAAAAAACAGATTGCTGATATTTTTCTTTCAAATACATTCATATAGCTAAATTTCAGTAAGCAATCACACCAAAGTTCCTGATGTAGTGGTTTTAACAATAGCAGACGATGGTCTCTTTAAACTATACATTGCGCAAGACCTGCCCCGATGAGTTCCTATTCGAAAGCGATTATCACCACAATTATGTCGCACACTCGAATCGAACTCGGGCACGATTCACAGCGCGTTATTCCCCTCTAACTTGGATTTTTTCTACATTCGTAAACTGCGACGTCGCGGGCGTATCTGTCAGTGCGAATTCAATCGCGGCATAATTGTTACGAATTTTTTGAGCCGGTTTTGTATAAAGCCATTTTTGAACGCCTAAAATTGCACTTGCGTCAAAAAGCCCATCTTGATCCGATGCTACGACCTGAATATCTGACACGTTACCATCTTGCTCGATACTGAAATTCACTAAAACCGTACCTTCTATCCGCTTTTTAATGGCGTATTTTGGGTAAAGTGGTACTGCTCTCTTAACTGGTGTGACCGCAGCATCCGTTTGATGTGCAATTGATTGAAAAGTAACAAAGCTAAATAGCAGCATTATAGTCATTGATATATAACGGGTAGCTGCTTTTTTAAAAAGGTTTACACATTGCATTATGTCTTTAATCCTATGTAATAATTGAAAATTTGTAATAAAACAGAGTTTCCGTAGTGAGCTGATTTGCACATTGAATCAATTAGATTACATGCGTAATCAAAATAATGATTACGTATGTAATCCTTATGGTCAAGTTAATTTTTTTAAAACACGGGTTGTTGCAGGATACGTAAACGAGATAATTGAGTAACGTTACGAGACCAGCACGTCGCTTTGATGAATACGTAAATCCGCTTTGCTAAGCAAATATGCAATGAATTGATTCAAGTATCTGTAATAATAAGAGGCAGAAATGAGGAAAACGCTCTATCAAACACCTTGATAACCAACCTAAAGCTGTTTTAAAACGTGTTGGAATAGATTTAGGCGATTTTACCTTAGTCAATGAGAAATTCCAGGTCACGAATTAGGTAGTCAAATGGTCAATCTTTTACCTACAATTTTGTATGCTTGCATGATTGGTATGACATTGCTGGCATTGTTAGATGTTGTTAGAAGACCGAAAGAAAAACAATATCAACGCCTGACTGGGTTGCTCACCTTGTTACTAATTCATTTGGCTGGCGAGCTCTTCATTTATTCCGGAGCATTTGTATACGCACCTAGCCTTGCGGGTTTTGAATTGCCGTTTAGATTACTGCTTGGCCCTGCTCTTTACTTTTATGCTCATGCAAGTATGTCCCCTAATGAAAAAATTGACCGCCGATTAATCTATTTTGCCCTTTCAGGGCCTTTGGTCGTTTGCATTAGCTTATTGCCATTTATTTTCATGCCAAGTCCTACTGAAAAATTAGCGTTAGCCAATCCCGAAACACGTAACCCTGACTTGTGGCAAATTGCTGTCTTCACCTGCGTTACCACAACCGCCATTTTCATTACCTATACCATGCTGTTTCTGAGGTTTACGTTCAACCTTCACAACAATCATATCCAACAGCTCATGGAACGCTATTCCGATATTGAAAAGCGCTCCTTGGACTGGCTAAAAAGCATGCTCTTTGTTTGGGGATTTATATGGTCAATGTACGCTATCCAATATTCATTAGGCGCGCTCGGCTGGACCTTATTAGGGTTTGAAAAAGTCTTGCCGCTTTGCGAAACTTTTGCGCTCGCGCTATTTATACAAAGTGCATTAAACCAAAAGCCGCTGAATGAATCTGAAAAAGGTTTACCTGAAACAAAACAAGCCCGAACTTCGTTACTGAGTACGAAACACATGGCGGACATCGCTGATAAGCTAACTCAAGCTATGCAAGAAGACAGACTGTATCTAAACGAAGATCTTTCACTAAATAAATTGTCTGAGCACATCTCGGAATCCGAAAATCACATATCAGAAACGCTTTCCCAATTTATGCACACGAACTTCTTTCAATTTGTTAATCGCTTTCGAATTGAAGAAGCGAAGATTGCACTCTCGGTATCGAAAAAACTCGTCACAGATATCGCTTTTGACGTCGGCTTCAATTCAAAATCAACATTTAATGCGGCTTTTAAAAAAGCGGTTGGAATGACGCCGAGTGCATATCGCAAAAATAACTAAAACATTTAGACGAATGGGCCTATTTGGACGATTGCACACGTAAAAACCGGTAATTTTCTCTTATCGAATAAGAATGATGAGGAATTCCCCATGTCTAACCAACTTGCCGCTCGGATCATCGGCATATTAATCCTGATATCGACCAGCTCTTACATGGTTGCGGATGATGTATTCGTCACCCCTATCTTAAGTGCGACTAATTACTTAGAACTGGCCTACCTAAACAAGAACTCGACGTTAGCAACTGCTGTGTCACTGTTCTTTATCAACTCAGTAGCCATCATTGCGGCAGCTATCGTCCTGTTCCCCTTAGTAAAACAAGTCAGTGAGCGTAGTGCACTCACTTACCTAACTTGTCGGGTAGTTGAAGGTATTTTATTGCTGCTCGCGGCCGCTGCGTTGCTGTCTATTGCAAACTTAGGCAAAGAAATGATGGAAGCGAGTTCTACCAACTCAGAATGGTTAAACTCGATGGCGATGGTTGCCCGTCGTGAACGCTATACCCTATTTCAATTCGCGATGCTTGCACTGGCCTTGGGTAGCATAGTGCTCAATTTAACTTTTTACCGCTACAAAATGATCCCAAAAGTACTCTCGGCCTTAGGCGTAATAGGTTACACGTTTTTGCTCGTAAAGATGGTAGGCGACTTGTTCGCGGTAAATTTAGGTGGAGGATACTTGTATGTTCCCGGTGCACTGTTCGAACTTTTACTACCTTTCTGGCTACTATTTAAGGGTATTCAACTACCGTCCAACGCGCAAAGCACGAATTAAGTAAGACAAATGGAGAGCGTTCGCTATTATCGATGCTCTCTATCCTACTTTCGTTAATAAACCGATACGGATTAAAACGAGTGCGCCCATTTATTGCCATAATGCGCTAAGCGCTTCAATGACGACATGATAGCGAGCTGGAAGCTGTCTATTTTTCTTCGTCACTTTGAAAAGGGTTTCCAAAACGACGTGATTTGACTGCATTATTTTAAGTTTATTCGCATGATGGAAGCTATCTAGCGCACTTTTTGGCAAAACTGTAAAACCAATCCCTTGTGCAACTGGTTCTAAAATTTGGCCAATTTGGTTAACGGCGCCAACAACCGGAATGGCATCGATATGGAGACGCTCAAGCCCTACTTCACCGCAGTTTGCAAAGTACAAAGACAAGTAATGTTCTGCATCGGGATGAGACACCAACCCCAAATGTTGGAGTAATTCCGACTTATTTTCAGACAGTTCGGTCTCGCTAGGTACAATCAGACAGAGTTCTTCCTGACCTAATATGCTCGAATCGAATAAATGGGGGGTGCTAATGTCAGTGACAATTCCTAAGTCGATATTTCCCTGTTTTACTTCGCTTAATATTTGATAGTTTGGTGCTGCTTTTAACTTCATGACCAACTTTGGATGTAGCGATTGGAGTTTCAGTAAAATGGGATAGAGTACTAGCGCGACAGAACCAGAACATGCAATCGAAATTTCACCGCCAAATGGGTCGTCACGCGAAAGCGCGTCAAGCATGCGCTCTTCGTTAAGTGCCAAGTTGACCGCATATTCATACACCAACAAGCCTTGTTCTGTAATTGAAAATGACTTCTTATCTCGCTTAATTAAACTATGGCCGCACGCTTGTTCTAATTTGCTGACATGTTGGCTAACGCCTGGCTGGGTCATAAACAATTTCTCAGCAGTTTGCGTAAAATGCCCTGTCTCAACAAGTGTTACAAAAGTCTGAAGCCAAATTGGGTTTAGCATGCGTCACCATAATCTTATATTATTAAATTGATTATTAATCATAATTTCAAATAATAATAGCATTTTCCTACACTCCTCTCTGTACCTGCATAGGTTAGATCCAATCAGCACGTTAGGAGCGAAATATGAAAATGAATCACGTCGGAATTATGGTCGGAGATATGGGAAAAGCGGTCGAATTTTACACTCACGTTCTCGGGCTTCGAATTGTAATGAACAACACAAAAGTTGTAGAAGAGCGGGAAACGGCAATTGGCCGCATGTGTATCGCCGTATTTGGTGAAGGGTTTGAAGGCTTCAACATTGCCCACCTAGTCACGACAGATGGTATTGGCGTGGAACTGTTTGAGATGAAAAACAGAGATGAACGTCATGATTTAAATTTTGCACGCTTGGGCATCTTCCATTTTTGTTTACAAACGGATGATTTCGAGCGTGTTATGCGTAAAACAGAAGAATTCGGTGGAAAGGTCAGAATGGACGTCATGCGCTATCACCCTGAAGATGAGAGCAAACCCGCCAAAATGGTGTATTTAGAAGACCCGTTTGGTAATTTGTTCGAGCTTTACTCACATAGTTACGAAGAAACGTATGCGTCTGAATATGAATAACGAGTCGCGTCTTTATTTGATGACAACGTAATAAGTTAAGTTCCTATCCCATTTTTGCATCGAGGTTGATGAACACCAGTAATTCGACCTCTTATTTTTGGTGTCTAGCGGTGAACCTTTTTGATCAATCTCTTAGACTGTATCTGACGTCACAGCCAGTATTGGGAAGTTAAGCACTATAAGATCAGACTGCTTCATGTTCTTAAATTAGCATTCGAAGCCACCCAAAAAACGATAAATTGAAGCAACTTATCGCGTTTCTATCCTACACATAATGCACGGTGCAAAGCGCGCCCCCCAAAGATTCATAAGTGGTGAAGCTTAAAATATCAGTGAAATGGAACGCTATGTAATGGACAAATACGGCTCGGTTATGCGGCAAAAACACATATCTATATGAAGTTAAAAGAAAAAATAAATTACATGGCGAGCCGAGTAAGGCTCGAATAAGTAAAGTCTCGTTTTTTCTGACTACTTTTTTGGTTGCCTGAAGAAAAAACAGTTGGTAACTTGTTGCTATTATTAGAAATAACAAATGATTAGTGAAATAAAATAGGGTTGTGGATAACTTCCTTAACCGAGAATCTCGCTAATACGCTGTTGAACTAAGCCGCTACGCGGAGATCGCCAACCTCACCATTTTCACCACACTTATCTTTGGGTATTCCAACTTATCCGGAGGTAAACATGGACCCATTGATAGAGCAAGTAAGAGTCGAAATCGGTTATTTAGGGTATTCAGAGTGCACCACAAAAAGCTACTGTGAACACGTGCAAAAACTGAGTCGTTATATCAATAAGCCATTGGCTCAAGTCACTGATGAAGAACTCAATGCGTTTTTTAGAACATCAGCGATACGTCGCTTGTCACGCGCCAGCCAAAAGCTACAGATAAACAGCATTTGGTTTTTGTTCAAACACATTCTAAAACGCCCACTAAACCTTGATATTGTGTTGCCTAAAGCTAAGCAGCAAGCGCCAAGTTATTTATCTCGAGAGGACGTTCGGCATTTGGTCGATAGTTGCCAGGATATGCGACTAAAAACACTGATTGTATTGTGTTACGGCTGTGGATTGCGAGCGGGCGAGGTCGTGCGGATTAAAGTGAAAGACATCAGTGGTGAACGTCACACGATTTTAATTGAGCATGGTAAAGGGGATAAATCGCGTTATGTCGTGGTGCCAGAAAGTGTGTTGCAGCTGCTACGACAGTATTGGCGGATGTATCATCCAAGTACGTGGCTTTTTTACTCACGCTGGGTGCGTGACCAAGCGATGTCGGTGTCTTGTTTCAGAAAAGCCTTACTAAAACACGCTAAAGCGGTAGGATTGGAGACACGTTGCCACCCTCATGCACTGCGTCATGCCTATGCGACTCACCAACTTGAATCAGGTATGCCACTGCACCAGTTACAACATCAATTAGGGCATAACAACATAAAAACCACCGAGGCTTATCTGCATTGGCTGCCGGAACTCGGGCATGGTGGTGTGGATTTACTCGCCAATTGGTTTACGTCATGAGCGAGTACCACATTGCCGATATTTTACATGAGGGGTTAGCATCCTACCGACAGCACCATACGATAAGTTACCAACAAATAAGAGCATGTCAGCATATTCAATCGTGTCGCACAGGTAAACTGGGGTATCAAGAGTGGCAATGCGACGACTGTGCCGAGGTTGAACGTATTGGATGCAGTTGTCGAGATAGACATTGTCCACGTTGTCAGGGCTATGCGACACAGCAATGGATAACGAAGCAACAAGCGAGGTTATTACCGTGTCGTTACTTCCACTTGGTGTTTACGCTGCCTCATGAACTGAATCCACTGGCTCAACATCAGCCTAGCATGGTGTACCAAAGCCTATTCCAAGCCGCTTGGGCGACATTGACCCAGTTCGCCGCCAAGAAAGGTCATGGTCAATTGGGCATGACCTGTGTGTTACACACATGGGGGCAAACGCTGAGTCAGCATATCCATTTACACTGTCTAATTCCGGCGGGGTCGATACGACAAGGACGCTGGTGCACGATAGACAACAACTACTTATATCCGGTCAAAGCACTCTCGCGTGTATTTAGAGGCAAAATGCTTGCGGCATTGTACGCTAGAAATAAGGATGTCGTGCACGTTAGCACGCCGACAGAATGGTGCGTTTATAGCAAAGCGTGCCTGACGTACAGTCCTTACTTAGTGAGCTATTTAGCGCGGTATACACGAAAAGGGATGATGTCGGAACATCGACTGGTTGCGGTGGATGAACAAGGGGTGAGCTTCAGTTATCGAGATTATAAGGATGAGGATAAGCGAAAAGTCATGCAGCTAAGCCGAGACGAGTTTATCCGGCGGTATTTATTGCATGTATTGCCAAAAGGCTTGATGCGAATACGGCACTATGGCTTTTTAGCCAACGCGAGCTATAAACGAGTACAACGCATAGTAAGGTCAATTGAACAAGAAGCCCAATCCTCACCCCAAAGAGAATCGCAACCACCGAGGTTACCGTGTTGGACATGTAAAGTCTGCGGACATGGGCGATTGAGTTTAAAATCGGTGGTCACCGCAAAAAGGCATAATCCAGACGACGTAACCGCGGATATCCGACAGAGTTAGCAGCGTCAACGAGCTGCCTAAATTCAATGAGTTACCCTAATTGAACGGATTGGGATGGGATGTGCTGCGCGGTTTATAAAAAGATTGCTTACAGCCCCTTAATTCGCTGTAATAGAAACATAAAAAACACGACTGAGCGATGCTAGGAAGCGCAAAGTAAGATAAAGGATTGAGCAAATCACCCACTTGCCCCTTAGGCTTAAAAAAGCAAATTCCCATAGCATAAACGATACCAAGCTACGTGCAGGTAGCGCCTCAGTTCAACAAGGGATTATGTGACACAAACAACGTGTCCCATAAATACTAATACGTTAGGGCAATCAGGAATTAGGAAGTTATGGCAACATTTTTGGCGATTTTTAGTATCTTGTCTGGAACAGCATCAATACTTGGCTTAGTCCATGTATTGAAGGGGGAAACAGAAATTGAATTCAAGAATATTACAATTGGAGCATTTCTTTTAGCTGGGGCGGTGTCGTTATATATTCTTTTTATCCCGGGAACATATTTCGAAAATTCGGTAAGCAGTAAATTGCAGCGTTATTCGAAAGAAGGAGCAGAATCAATACTTATTCAGCAAGGTGATTTTTCGTTTGACGGTATGAAAGAGTATGCGGTCAAATTTCCAGAGCCATTTAGTAAAACACCCTTAGTAGAGATTATTAATGTAAATGGTTATAAGTATGCTCCATACGTTGAGAGAGTGACTCAATTTCAAGTTGTCTTTAAAAGAAGTAGTGACGGACCTAGTTGGACACCTCAGTCTTTCCAGAATTTTATCTGGATTGCTAAAGGTGACCCTCTCAATAAATACGTGGCAGCAGGCTCTAACAAGTAGCGGCAACGGACTTGCAAAACTGTCACTCGTTTTGCCAAAAATCCGGCAAAACAAGCGCCAATTTTGCAATCCGTCGCGCTAGGCGTTATATGCACTTATGAATAATCGGGAATCGCTGTTAAACAAGTTAAGGCAGGCTGCTGAGCTGGTTCGAGAAAGTAGTGACGTACATTCAGACTATTTCACCAGTGCAGAATCTTTCGCAGTCGAAATTGAACGTCTAGCTGATTTAGTTTCTAAAAGTAATCACAGTCCCTTGGCGTATTTTCGTGCACTAATTGCAAGAAAGCGGGCTAAGTATACTTGGTGTGCTCCAACTTTTGATTTAGATGATTACTTAGTGGGTACACCACAAGCAGCAGAGTTTGGGAATTCTATCTATGCACTACTTTAATCGTGCATATAACAAGTTAAATCATCGGAAAACCACTCGTCGCGCTCGCGTTTTCCGCTGTTTAAAGCGTTATGTTCTTGGAGGTAAATTGAACATCAATTGGGAAAAAATTGAGAAAGTTTTCAGGTTGTTCTTTCCTGAGTTCTCAAACAAAGTAACTTGGGCTGTAGTCATTGCGGGTATCGGTCTAACTTCAACTTCGTTAGTGCAAAGTATTATCAATGCAGTCTTGGAAACTCAGTTTAATATTAGGATTCTAGGTCCATACGACTCTCTTATCGGTGTCGTCCTTATTGCCTTTGGATTGATTCACAATATATTGTTACAAAGAGAAAAAACTAAAATTGAAGTGAATGGTAAGAGTGAAGTTAATAAAAAAGCCATTGAGCACGACAAGGCTTTGTTCGAGCACCTCGATAGTATATTAGATGACGAGTACTTAATGGGGTTCTTTGAGGGGGTAGAAATAAATCACGCCTATTTTTATAGTAAAGTTAAGCCGCTAACGGATTTTATGTATGAAATTGAAAAGGTTAAAACAGAATTTGTACTTGATCCAATAGCATCGTCTCTCAATCAATTAAAGCCAGTAACACGTCAACTGGACGAGTTTTTTGTCTGTAATTTTGACGCATATGGTCCAGGCAGAGGTGATGACTTCTGGCTATGCCTACATCCTCAATGGAATTGTGACAGAGCTGGGCGTTGGGATGACTTCGAGGACTCAAAAAAATATGATGCAGCCATGAGGGATCTTTTTCAAATAATTGATAATTATAAAGAAATGTATAAATGTTATCGGCTTGCGGTGAAAAGAGAGTTATGCGTTTAGTACGAACATAACAAACGCTTCAAGACGGATTCGCAACGCGTGGCATTTTTTATCATGCGTGGAGTTTAGTGATTTAGGTGGTGTGCAGAAGCAACGTATTGCGTTGCTCACCACTTAAGCGGGCGTAAGGCAACAATTTAATGAGCGAGTTCTCGAAAAATACATAGAATGTTGTGAGCATGGAAAGCAGCAAGCAACCTATGTTTGTCAGCATACAGTGCAAAGCCTTAATGATAGTATTCCAAGAGGTTTCTGGTCAGCAGAAGCCAAGCCAGGGGATACGCGTCCTGATTCATGGTGTAACGATTGCGAAGAAATGGTTAATAAAACCGGTGGAGAATGGAACGATGAGTCCGAGTTATTTGCTGGTGTAAAACTAATATGTGGCGCGTGCTACGATCGGGTTAAGCAGCTAAATCGTAAAGGCCAGAGAAATTGGTGGCAGTTATGGAGGTAAAGCCTTATAACGCGCGCCTCAACAAAAGGACGCAAAACACTTGGCTTGTGCTCCTTCGTCGCTAATTTTAATTAAGCAATGAATACTCCATGATATAAAACACACGTTTTACTTCCGCTCATAACTGCCCCAGTCTAATTCCTTTCATTAATACTTACGGAGCAGATATGAGCTAAACCGTTTTATACGACCAAATACTTACTTAATGTATTTTGCGATAAACTGACCAACGAGTTTTCCTTGGTCGTTTAACAATGTATCCATTTGGTCAATCGACTTCATTGCGGAGACCGCCGTTTCCATCGAGTCATTCGCAAGTCCAGATATTGTCACGGCATTCCCATTGAGTTCATTAGAAACGTTAGACATTTGTTCCGTTGCCGTCGCGATTTGGTAATTAAGTCCAGAGATCTCACTGACGATGGTGTTTATTTCACTCAAACTCGATTTCGTCCCTTCTGAACGTGAAACACATTCCACTGATTTATCAACACCAAGTTGAATAGCCGAAACCGCTTTGTCCGCCTTTTGTTTGAGTCCCGCAATGATGTTGTCGATTTCTTTTGTCGAGTCCTGTGTTCGCTGAGCAAGCGCTCGAACTTCATCAGCAACTACCGCAAACCCTCTGCCCTGCTCTCCAGCCCTTGCAGCCTCAATAGCTGCATTTAATGCGAGTAAATTGGTTTGTTCTGAAATGCCGCGAATAACGTCAACGACGCTGCCGATTGTGACAGTCTGAGCGTTTAAGTCCGCAATGTCTTTTTGCGTTTTGGTAAGCTCATCCGATAATTGGTAATTCATTTCCATGTTGTCATTCACAGCCTGACTACCCTCTTTCACCCGTTTTAAAGCAAGTTCAGATTGTTCTGCAGCTTGCGTGGTGTTGTGAGCAATTTCAGAAATGGTTGCTGACATCTCATTAATAGCTGTTGCAAGCGATCCCGTTTGCGATTGCTGTTCGGCGAGATTAACCCGACTTTTATCACAATCATCAACGGCGCATTTTGCCAGTGTTGCAAGTTCATCACTCGAATCTTTTACACGACCCAGAACGGCTCTTAGCTCAGACTCACGAGCGATCAAGGCAAGCTCGATAGCGGCAATGTCATTGACTTTATTCAAATAGATTTTTTGCATCAGGGCATTGTCATAAACAGATTTGGCTTTTTCTGACAATCGTCTCACGGGTGACAATGCTTTGTATGCAAACGCTACCACCGCACCAAGCAGTGCTGTTTCGGCAATGATTGACCAAGGTTTATCCAGAAAACTAATGGCAATACTTAGAAAGTAGAAGGCAATCAAACTTGCCATAATCTGTGCGGCGAGCGACCAAGAAGCTCTGGTGATACTCTCAAGGCTTTTGCCCTGATTAAGCTGTTGATAGATAGATTCGCTTCGTTCGATTACGTCCCTAGTCGGCTTTGTACGTACAGATTGATATTCAACCGTTTTACCGGATTCGTCCTTAATTGGCGTAACAAAGGCATTAACCCAGTAATAATCTCCATTTTTACAACGGTTTTTTACCATCCCCATCCACGGTTTACCTGCTTGAATATAGTCCCAGAGGTTTTTAAATGCAGCTTTAGGCATTTCCGGATGACGAACAACATTATGTGGCTTCCCTTCTAACTCTTCGAGTGTAAATCCTGCCACCTTGCAAAAATCTGCATTGGCGTATTTTATTTGCCCTTTCGTATTTGTTGTCGACAGTAAGTTGTAGGAAGCTGGATAATCGTTTTCTTTATTCGTTACGGAATTTCTACTCAAAGCCATATTTATTTACTCAAGTTGAAAAGCACGATGATAACCACAAGCTAATCCAAAAGTATTAAAACATTCGTCGCCAAATTGACCAAAATCAAAGCATTAAAAGGATTGACTAGAAAATACACAGGAAGTAGCTATGAGATGAATAAATAAAATTTAGGATCTTTAAAGGGGAATGCAAGGAAGATTCAGAAATTACAAAAACGTTAGAAGGTGTTGAAGTGAGTGGCGTCCCCTAGGGGATTCGAACCCCTGTTACCGCCGTGAAAGGGCGGTGTCCTAGGCCTCTAGACGAAGGGGACAAAAAATCTGCTTAGTGAATTATAATTCACTGATTTTTTGTTAGCGGGAGAGCGAGCTCTGCGAGTTCGACCTTCTACTTTCAAAAAAAAGCGTTTTGTCACTAGGACTGGTTATTTAGACTCTAACCATACGAGTTAATTGGCTTGGCACTTCAAGGAAGTGGCGTCCCCTAGGGGATTCGAACCCCTGTTACCGCCGTGAAAGGGCGGTGTCCTAGGCCTCTAGACGAAGGGGACAACATAAGCTGTCACTAGGACTGGTTATTTAGACTCTGACCATACGAGTTTATTGGCTTGCACTTCAAGGAAGTGGCGTCCCCTAGGGGATTCGAACCCCTGTTACCGCCGTGAAAGGGCGGTGTCCTAGGCCTCTAGACGAAGGGGACAAAAAATCTGCTTAGTGAATTATAATTCACTGATTTTTTGTTAGCGGGAGAGCGAGCTCTGCGAGTTCGACCTTCTACTTTCAAAAAAAAGCGTTTTGTCACTAGGACTGGTTATTTAGACTCTGACCATACGAGTTTATTGGCTTGCACTTCAAGGAAGTGGCGTCCCCTAGGGGATTCGAACCCCTGTTACCGCCGTGAAAGGGCGGTGTCCTAGGCCTCTAGACGAAGGGGACAACATAAGCTGTCACTAGGACTGGTTATTTAGACTCTGACCATACGAGTTTATTGGCTTGGCACTTCAAGGAAGTGGCGTCCCCTAGGGGATTCGAACCCCTGTTACCGCCGTGAAAGGGCGGTGTCCTAGGCCTCTAGACGAAGGGGACAACATAAGCTGTCACTAGGACTGGTTATTTAGACTCTGACCATACGAGATTTTTTCGCTTTTAAGAACACGCTTAAGGACTCGAGCCTTACCGTATATAGCACTTCAAGGAAGTGGCGTCCCCTAGGGGATTCGAACCCCTGTTACCGCCGTGAAAGGGCGGTGTCCTAGGCCTCTAGACGAAGGGGACAACAAAAGCTGTCACTAGGACTGGTTATTTAAACTCTGACCATACGAGTACACTAAAGTGGTGGAGCTAGGCGGGATCGAACCGCCGACCTCTTGCATGCCATGCAAGCGCTCTCCCAGCTGAGCTATAGCCCCTTGCTCGATGTGATTTTTACATCACTTATCGCTGAGTGCGGGGCGCATTCTATGCACCACCACACGCAAAGTCAACAGTTTTTAGCAAACTTTTTGTCAACTGATTCTTCTTTAAACAAAGTGGATTAATTTCATCCTAAATCCCCCCTATTCTACTAACTAATATCAACAATTCAAATAGATAGTACAAAAAGAAAACAACAAAAACGTAAGTCTTTAAAGCAACTATTACGTCCGATTAGATCTATTGTTATTGCAGCAGTGAGTACCGCAATGCTCCTTCGTTTCATATCTCCAAAATCATCACTTAAATTTGCTAATTAGAAATCAAACTAAAAGAAGTAGGGTTTTAACACATCGAAAGTTAACCGACTTCCGCTAATTCTATACATTTATGGGAAAACTAAATTTGAGTTGGTTTTCCTGACCAAGGAGAACATCACAGTAAGTATATTGAAGTAGTGGCGATTCATTCGTTGGTCTTAAATCGGTATTTATGGTATCGCACTATATAGGTAGGCGTTGTGACTCTGCTTAGTTTAATAACGACTACATTAGGTAGTTGCTTCCACATTGCGTTCATCTATAGTGCGAGTAATACAAGAGGTACAATACTATCGAAGTTTAAGTAACCTATGTCGATTCATCTTTTTATAAGCTCCCGACTTAACTTCCCAGTTCATCGCGATGCTTATATAGAAGTGTAATAAAGCGCCGAGGAGCACATCGATAAACTGGTGCATAACATCCAAAGATCTTCGAAATAAATTTGCCCAGCATTACGGAAACCCTCTCCTTTATAAATACAAGTAAAAAGAAGCCCAATGTAAACGTTTATCAAGCTAGAGCGAAGATGGATTACGCTTTGTCGAGACGCAATCATACTCTGTTCCGATTAGCTGCAATTTACAAGCGGACAAACACATACCCTCCCCTTTGCTTTTCGTGGTTTAAAACCAGCCAATATTTCTATATTTCGTACAAGCTGGTCATAAAACCCTCATACGATTCATTTTTGCGAATGTAAGTATTGACACTCTTCGAACTCTCCCTATAATACCGCCCCACACGACGATGCAAATTGTCACAAAATGTGGGTTGTTAGCTCAGTTGGGAGAGCATCGCCCTTACAAGGCGAGGGTCACTGGTTCAAGTCCAGTACAACCCACCACATTTTGCTTTCGTTCGCTATCTAGATGGGTTGTTAGCTCAGTTGGGAGAGCATCGCCCTTACAAGGCGAGGGTCACTGGTTCAAGTCCAGTACAACCCACCAAATGTTTAGGTTAGTTTGGCCTGCATCGCCGCCTTTTACAAAAAAAGGCGAGCTAGTTCAAGCCTTATAAAACCCGACATCATCTAGATAAGTGTTGATCACTATAACTCACCCATTTCTAGATGGGTTGTTAGCTCAGTTGGGAGAGCATCGCCCTTACAAGGCGAGGGTCACTGGTTCAAGTCCAGTACAACCCACCATCATCTAGATAAGTGTTGATCACTATAATTCACCCATTTCTAGATGGGTTGTTAGCTCAGTTGGGAGAGCATCGCCCTTACAAGGCGAGGGTCACTGGTTCAAGTCCAGTACAACCCACCATCATCTAGATAAGTGTTGATCACTATAACTCACCCATTTCTAGATGGGTTGTTAGCTCAGTTGGGAGAGCATCGCCCTTACAAGGCGAGGGTCACTGGTTCAAGTCCAGTACAACCCACCATCATCTAGATAAGTGTTGATCACTATAACTCACCCATTTCTAGATGGGTTGTTAGCTCAGTTGGGAGAGCATCGCCCTTACAAGGCGAGGGTCACTGGTTCAAGTCCAGTACAACCCACCATCATCTAGGAAAAGTGCGAATCACTATAATTTCATCATCTTTTTAAGATGGGTTGTTAGCTCAGTTGGGAGAGCATCGCCCTTACAAGGCGAGGGTCACTGGTTCAAGTCCAGTACAACCCACCATCATCTAAATGCCAATCAGCAAGCATCGCCACTTCTTATAAGGGAAAGGCAAACTAGTACAAATTCAGAAAAACCTGCCATCCACTATATGCCATCCGGAAAGCATCGCTATTTTTTATCATCAAAATTATTCTCTCGTTTAACGTTCGAATGTTTGCTTTCATCTCGTTGTAGGTAATAACAATCACAACAGCTCTACTTTGTCAGAAAAAGAGATGCTGAATTGTCTATTGGTTAATCGAACTAAACGCAACTTCTCTTTTCTATTCCCAAAATCAAATATTGCGTCTAGACTGTTGATATTGTGCTTAAAACTCAGATGTAAGATGGCGTTAGTAAACCTGACTAGTTCGAAAATTTTAATTGTCGAGGAACAGCCTCTTGCACTTAATTACATTAAGCATTCCTTGGAGCGATTGGATTATCAGAATGTTCGCTTCGCGGAAAGTGCCCCAATCGCCAAAGAAATATGTCAGGTTGAAACCTTTGATCTCATTATTTGCTCCTTCGACCTTAGTAAAAAACAAGACGGCTATCAGCTCTACGAAGAACTAAAAGCAAAACGATTAGTTCGCAACATCACCGGTTTTATCTTTGTTTCGGCAGAAACCAGTGGCGCGCTTGTTCACAGCGTATTGGAATTACAACCAGATGACTTTTTGGTGAAACCCTTCACCATCAATGAACTAAAGGCACGAATTGAACGAGTGTTAAAGCGTAAACGGGCGCTTAAAAAAGTACTTACACTCATCGACGATGGCAACGATTCCAAAGCGCTTAAATTCATTAATTCAGAACTAGATAAAAACGATCAAGCCCACACTCCCCTCTTGCTTCGTTTAAAAGGGGATGTGCTCATTCGCTTAAAGCAGTACGAAGAAGCAAAGCAATTTTTCAAATCAGCCTTAGAGTTACAAAAATTTACATGGGCGAAAATTGGTCTTATTGAAGCATTAATTGCCAATAATGAGCACGTACTTGCGCATCGTATGCTTAAAACGCTACTTGAAAAAAGTGAGACTCGGCTGGTCGCGTTGGATTTACTTGGACAACTCGAAATCCGATTAAATCAGTTTGAACAAGCACAAGAGTTTTTAAGTCAAGCATCTGAAATGGCGCCTCGCAATATCACCAGGCAAAAGTCCCTAAGCCGTGTTGCTCAAATAAACCATGACTATGAGCGCAGTTACATTGCACATAAAGATATAGCTACCTACGCTAAAAACTCCATACATGACAGTCCAGAGGTTTATCTCAATGTGGTTCGGGCTGGTATTGATTTCGCGCTGAGCACAGATCAAAGCGAGCAAATCACTCGGATCACTCGGCAAACACAACAATATCTGCAAGATTTAAAGCACCAATTCCCACATGCTGACAATCAAGCACAAATCGATGTGTTAAATGCTCGGTTACATTATCTACGTGATGAAAACCAAAAAGCAAAACGCTTGATGGAACAATTGGAAGATGAAAAGTTTATCCGCTCTATCGATGGAGTCCTTGATAAAGCAAAAGCCTTACATGAACTGGGTTTTCATCACAAAGCACAAGCACTTTTCAATCAAATTATTGATCACTGCGAAAAGCATAATAAAGATGACGACGATGTAATGCTTCACTACATACATCAGCAACAGTCTGAGCGTAAAGACATTACCATGGGTCCTCGTGAGCTAAATAACCATGCGGTTAATCAATTTAATCGAGGCCAAATTGAAGTAGCATTGGAAGCATTTTCTCAAGCATTCCGTATCATGCCAAAGAATGCCAGCATCGCGTTGAACCTATTGCAATGTTTGCTTGATAGCAGTAGTCGTAAGGGTCAAACGTTCAACTCCAATTTAGCTGGACGCTGCGTTAAAACCCTGAAAGAGGCAAAACTAGAGCCAGAACAAGAATCACGCTTTGAAGCTCATCATGGAAAAACTTAAAGAGATGGGGCTTTCGTTAAATTAAGCTGAAAAAAGCGCGTTTAGCGCTTCATCATTCCACTTTGGTTAATGAGAGTGCGTTAACACAATAACGCAGTCCGCTGAGACTCAGGCCCATCTGGAAATACGTGCCCAAGATGGCTGTCGCAAACATTACACACAATTTCAACTCGCTGCATGCCATGCGAGTCATCGCCAATGTACGCCACCATTTCGGGTTTGATTGGCTGAGTAAACGAAGGCCACCCTGAGCGGCTGTCAAATTTTTCAGACGCATCAAACAATAGTTCACCGCAACACGCACATTGATACTGGCCTGGTGTGAAGATAGAGCAACTTTGAGAACTAAATGGGCGTTCAGTTCCCTTTTTCCGCGTGATATAAAACACTTCCGGCTCGAGTTCTCGTTGCCAATCGTCTTGTGTCTTAACTACTTTTCTTGGCGGCTCAGGATTACCATGTTTAATAAAAAGTAAAATCGAATTCCACGTCAGCATCACAGTTCCTTGAATAAACCTTGTTAACTATTTTTTCGGTGGCTCGTGTTCTGGCCAGTCATTAAAAAAGTAGGCCAAATACTGGCTCTTCAACAGATATAAAATCACCCACGCAACCATAACCAACTGTACAGCAATAAAGCCAGAAAATTGATAGTAGGAAAGCTGAGCTTTCCAAAGTAACCACCCTAAATCTAAACAGGCAGTCAGTAACATAGGGTAGCGCATAAACCGCCATAACGTCGCGATTTTCGGTGAACTACTCGGCCTTCTGAATGAATACACTACCGCTGAAATCAACGCGCCACTCGCAATGCCCATGGCAACAAAAAAGTCATGTTTACTATGATAAAAAATAGACATCAAATCGAGTCTCAGGCTGGCGAGAAACCGCAACTAACACCCAAATTAGGAAAGGACGAAGCAGCACAAGCAAACTGAGATTAAACGCAATTGGCGCTCGATAAACCCCGTATTTATCCCAATATTCTGGCCCGTACTGCTTAATCATTGTTTTTTAACCTTCGTGTTTCTGCAACAGCGCAATAAGCGCGTCCTCATCCATTACAGGTACATTTAACTCTTGCGCTTTAGCAAGCTTGGAGCCCGCTTTTTCACCGGCAAACACACCATCGCTATTCTTAGATACGCTGCCAGCAACTTTAGCACCCAACGCCTGTAAGCGCGCTTTGGCATCATTCCGATTCAATTGAGTTAACGTACCAGTTAGCACATACGTAAGCCCTGCAAGTGGCAACGCATCTGCCGATTTCTCTTCTATTTGAGGCCACTGAAGTCCAACTTCAAGTAGTTCATTCACAACTCTCAGATTGTGCGGCTCACTAAAAAAGGCAAATAGATGATTCGCGACCACGATCCCAACATCTGGCACCGTTTGAAAATCATCAATGGAGGCCTGTTGCAACGCATCCAACGTTTTGAAGTGGGTAGCCAAATTCTGCGCCGTCGCTTCGCCAACTTCACGAATACCGAGCGAATAAATAAACTTAGCAAGTGTGGTTGATTTCGCGTTTTCGAGCGCGTCAACGAGATTCTGAGCTGATTTTGGATCCATGCGCTCTAACGTTTCAAAATGTCCCTGACGCAGCTTAAATAGGTCAGCAGGCGTTTGTATAAGTTCACGTTCCACCAGCTGTTCGACAATTTTGTCACCCAGTCCGTCGACATTCAGAGCCTTGCGCGATGCAAAATGTTTAATTGCTTCTTTGCGTTGTGCCGAACACACTAATCCACCTGTACACCGAGCGACAGCCTCACCCTCAATGCGTTCAACGTGAGAACCACACACAGGACACGCGTCAGGGAATTGAATTTCTCGCGCATCACCTGGACGTCGCTCAAGTACAACTTGCGTTACTTGCGGAATAACATCGCCTGCACGACGGATGGTGACCGTATCACCAATCATGACACCCAAACGAGCGATTTCATCACCATTGTGCAACGTGGCGTTTGATACAGTTACACCACCCACAAAAACAGGTTCCAAACGTGCAACCGGTGTAATTGCTCCAGTTCTACCTACCTGAAATTCAACATCCAACAAAGTTGTGAGTTCTTCTTGAGCTGGGAATTTAAAAGCGATAGCCCAACGAGGTGCTCGGGCAACAAACCCCAATCTTGATTGATATTGTTTGTCGTTCACTTTAATCACGACACCATCAATTTCATAAGCCAATTGAGCACGTCGCGTGAGAATATCTTGGTAGTATGCTAAAGCGTCTTTTGCATTTTCCACTAATTTGATTTCTGGGCACACGGGCAAACCAAACTCTTTTAATTGCATCAATTGTGCATAATGTTCGGTATCGAGTTCCATGCCTTCTACTTGTCCCATCGAATAGGCGTAAAAGCTAAGCGGTCTATTGGCCGTTATTTTGGGGTCTAATTGACGGAGGCTACCCGCAGCAGCATTTCGAGGGTTAGCGAACGTTTTGTCGCCTTTTGCAAACGCGGTTTCATTTAGTCGATTAAAGCCCGCGACATCCATAAAAACTTCCCCGCGAACTTCAAGAACCGCAGGGATGTGTTGGCCTCGTAACTTAAGTGGAATGTTGCGAATGGTTTTTACGTTTTCTGTAATGTTTTCACCTACCTGCCCGTCACCGCGCGTGGCGGCTTGAACCAAAACACCCTTTTCGTAAATGATGGATACAGCAAGTCCATCTAATTTCGGTTCGCAGCAAAACGCAATATCATCCGAAATAACTAAACGCTCTTTAAGACGTCGATTGAACGAGGTAAAGTCGGCTTCATCAAACGCATTATCAAGGGAAAGCATTGGAATAGCATGCGTCACCTGATCGAATTTATTTAACGCTTGGCCTCCCACTTTTTGGGATGGTGAGTCAGCGGTTAAAAATTCTGGATGCTCAGCTTCAAGCTTTTTCAGCTCTTTCATTACTCGGTCGTATTCCGCGTCTGGCACCGTTGGATTATCAAGCACGTAATACTGGTAGTTAAAATCTTCTAATTTACTTCTTAGTGTTTGAATTTGTTCTAAAACGGTATTTGACATCTCAACCTCTAATGACAAAAAAGCCACTTGCTGTGCGCAAAGCGGCTTTTAAAATTTTCTATACTGCGCTGAAACTCAACGCGAATTCATACCTAAAGTGCAACAGCATCCAATCATGACACCATTACGCGGCGTATTCTCGAACCTTTTCAACGTAAGTACGAACCATGGCGACCGATAACGGCTCACGATTAGAATCCAGCACTTCTGCACCAAATTCTTCAGCCAATTTTTTAGCTGCACTATGAAGCATGTTAAACGCAGCTAAACTATCGCCTTCGCACGGCAAAGTCATAAATAAACTCACACCTGCAGTGCTAAATTGTTCCATATTATCAATATCAAACGTACCTGGATTAAAACTGTTCACCAAACGGAACATAACAGGTCCATTTCCTGATGGTTCAACATGGCGATTAAAGAAACCTTCTTCAGAGTACTTAAACCCTAGGCTAAGTACGCACGGCAGCAATTTAGAGCCAGCCATCGTTAAGCCTTCTGGCATGCTGATGTGGAGAATAATGAAATCACTTGGCTCAGCGACAGGCTCAGACTCGCTTTCATTTTTTTCAGGTTCAGCCTTGTCTTCGACTTCACTTTCGTGAACCGCAACAGGCTCTTCGTCTACAGCAGTTAGATTTATCTCACCAATTTCTGGCTCGTCATCTCTCGCTGTACTCGTTGTCGAATTAGTTTCAGACGCGATAGCTGGATCGCTCTTTGACGTGCTTTCGCTACGCTCTTTACGACGAACTGACCATAATCCATGGATTAGTAACCCGCCAATGACTAGAGCACTGATAATCAAAAGCGCCCATCTTAACTCTGTAGCCATTACTCACCTTTTGTTGTTGCTTTTGTCTAAGTTTGTGCCATTTGCACAGCTTGTTCAATATCTACAGCCACCATTCTCGATACACCTGGCTCTGCCATAGTCACCCCTGTGAGACGACCCGCCATTTCCATTGCGACCTTATTATGACTGATATAAATAAATTGCACCGATTGAGACATTTCCTCAACTAAACGACAAAAACGTCCGACGTTCGCATCATCCAGTGGCGCATCAACTTCATCCAGCATACAAAACGGTGCAGGATTAAGCCTAAATATTGAAAACACTAATGATAATGCGGTCAGCGCTTTTTCTCCACCACTTAAGAGGTGAATTGTCGAGTTTTTCTTGCCGGGCGGTCTCGCCATGATGGTTACACCGCTTTCCAACATATCATCTGATGTTAATTCTAGATACGCGCTACCACCACCAAACACCTTAGGAAACAGCTCACTGAGGTCGTTGTTAACTTGCTCAAAGGTTTGTTTAAAGCGACTTTTTGTTTCTCTGTCGATTTTCTTAATGGCGTTTTCAAGCATGTCTAGTGCCGCATTTAAGTCATCAAGCTGCGCATCTAAATATTGTTGTCTCGCAAGCGCTTCTTGATGTTCTTCAATCGCCGCGAGGTTCACCGCACCAAGTTCATCTAATTGACTGACCACGTGCGATAGTTGCGTTTGATGCTTAGCTGCATCCGCATCACTTTGGAGCGTCTCTAATACTGCCTTTAACGTCGTATTAAGTTCTGCCAACGGTTCTAGCGCGGCCTGTGCTTTAAGCAGTAACCCTTGCTCTTCGAGTTGTAGGGCTTGGCGCTTGGTTTGAAGCGTCATTTGTTGTTTGGATACATCTTTTAGGCTCGCTTGTTTTTCATCAAGCGTTTGTTTGGCTGAGGTAACTGCTTCGTTGTGCGCTGCAATTTCCTCATCACATTGCTGATGAAGCGCGAGAAGTGCTTCAATTTCAACATCGAGTTCAAGTAACGGTTCGGCGTTCAGTGCTTGCTCTTCAAACACACTTTCAATACGTTCAGCAGCGGTTTGCTGAGCCTCATCCAGATGCGCCAACTTAGATTTCGCTAATGCTAAGTCACTGCTAACTCGTTGTTCTTGTAATTTGCATTCGTGAAGTTGCGCTTGGGCGTCCTGAATTCGTCGCTGTAGGGCATGTTGAGTCGTTTTGACTTCAAGAAACTGCTCTTCTTCTTTTTGCACCGAACCAGTTTGCGATGTCACTTTTTCTTCCGCATCAAAAATGAGTTGTTCAGCCTCAACCAAACTTTCATCGAGCACTTGAAGCTGAGACTCTAAGTCAAGCACTTGTGTATTTAATACGGATCGACGACTCTGAAATTGCGTGACCTGCTCTTGAACCATTGAGATCCGAGAATTATTTGCAGCTATCCACTGAGACACTTCATGCACCGCGGATTTTTCAAGCTCCAAAAGAGCGCATATCTCGTCAATTCGCAGATTGCATGTTGAAACAGACTCAATTAATACCTCTACATCTGATTGCAAAGATGGTTCAAGTGATTGTAACTGGCGCAATGATGCATATTGCGTAAGCCGCCCTTCACCCGTTTTGGGCGCCGCGGTAAAATTCTCACCAAATAATACGCCGTCTGCATTGATAGCTAAAACCCAGTGTTTATCAACGTGCTCTCGACCGCCGTCCGCTAACCATTGCACATCGTTCAAAAGAGACGGAAAAATTCCCGCCTCAATTAAGGTTGCCACAGAACCTTCTTTGGTAGTCTCTTTCAATGGCCAAACGTGATTTAATTCAACATCTGTCGCGACACCAAGATGGTCCAAACCGAGTAACGCGTGTTCAACCACGGATTCATACCCCTGCTTGACGACTAACTGCGCTAAAAAAGATTCACTCCCTTCTTTCGGTTCATCACCGAGCACTTGAATAAGCGTCGCAACTTGAGTTTGCACTTGGTGACGTTGTTGCTCAGCCTTTTGTAGCTGCGCTTCAAGCTCCCCTCTTCGCGCCTGTTCACTCTGCAATTGTTCTTTTAATACTTGCGATTGGCGTTGGTGCTTTGCTAACACTTCCGTTTGTTGTTTATGGCTTTGTTTTAATGCGTCCAACTGTTCGCTGGGATCTTGTTGAGACTGTGTGTATTGCTCCGCTTGCAGCTGCGTTAGACGCTCTTCAAGGAGGTGGTACTTCTGCCCGTTGCTTTGTTTATTGAAGTGAAGTTGTTGCAGCATTTCTTTGCTTTTTTGGAGTGCGGACTTAGCATCAAGAATGCTTGACTCTTGTTCAACAAAAAGGACTTGCTGCTGTTCATATTCAAGTTGCAACTCATCCAGCGCCGCTTCTTGAATTAGGCGCGTCTCGAGTGCTTCTTCCACTTGTTCAACCAAAATTTCAACGTGTTCTTGTTGTGCTCTCGTCAGTTCGGTTGTTTCTTGGGTGGATTGCGTCAATTGAGCAAGCTGAGATTGAAGATTTCGCTGCTTCTCTTGTAAATGGAGTTTTTGCTGCTCAGCACGCGCTAAATCCATCTGCGTTTTATGTTGCTGATTCTTGGCCTGAGTTAATGCATCGTTTGCGATGTTAACCTGCGCTTCTAGCGCGCCCAATACGTCTTCATGGCCACCATGAGCGGATTCAAGAAACGCCAATTCAGCTTCTAGCTTCGCAAGTTGATTCGCTTTCTCAAGTTGTTTTGCATGCAGCGATTGCCACCTCAACACAGCCAATTCGCCTTTTAGCAATCGCTCTTGCGTTTTCAAAAGACGATATTGAGTCGCAGCTTCAGCTTGGCTAGACAGGCGAGTCAACTGAGTATTTAACTCTTGGCGCACATCCAATAGACGCTCTAAGTTATCACGCGTACTTTTGATGCGAGTTTGCGTTTCACGTCGACGTTCTTTGTACTTCGATACGCCCGCTGCTTCTTCGATAAAAATACGTAAATCTTGAGGCTTACTTTCAATAAGCCTTGAAATCATGCCCTGCTCGATAATCGCATAGCTGCGAGTACCAGTCCCGTGCCCAAAAATATATCTGTAATGTCACGACGGCGGCATTTGCTGCCATTGAGATAATAGAGAGATTGCCCGTCTCGTGTTACTACCCGCTTTATAGCAATTTGATTGCGCTCAGCAAACGTACCCGGCAAACGACCTTGGGTATTGTCAAAAGTGAGTTCAACTGAGGCTTGAGAAACAGGCTTACGATGCGTTGAGCCATTGAAAATGACATCGGTCATGGCGTCACCACGTAAGTTCTTCGCAGAACTTTCACCGAGCACCCAACGTACGGCATCAATCACGTTTGATTTGCCACAGCCATTTGGCCCGACAACACACGTCATTTGATCTGGGAATGGGATTTTCGTCGCTTCGACAAACGACTTAAATCCAGCAAGTTTTATACTGCTCAGGCGCATCAGCTATCGTAATCTAGGTTGCGATTATTGTTATTATGGAGGCTCTTACCTTAACTGTGTCGTTTGATATTGTCCACAATGATCCCCGTTGCCATTGCGACATTCAACGATTCCGCGCCACCAAAAGCAGGAATGGTGATTTTATGTGTTACAAGTGCTTCAATTTCAGGACTGATCCCATGAGATTCACTCCCCATCACTAGCACCCCTTTATCAGTGAACACCGTTCTATGAACATTTTCTCCGTTCAGAAACGCACCATAAACAGGCCCATTATAGTGGCTGAGTAGCCCATGCAAGTTGGTTCGAAGTGAATTGACGCGCACGAAACTCCCCATCGTTGCGCTGATGGTCTTTGGATTAAATTGATCCGCACACGTTTCACTTAGCACGATTTGCTTAAACCCGTACCAATCGGCAACGCGGATAATGGTGCCCAAATTACCCGGATCTGATACCCCATCAAGCGCTAGAACCCAACCAGATAAGTCAATTTTTGCTTCTTCAGGAATAGGCACGATGGCTATCGCTGCGTTGTTGCTAACTAACGTGCTGACTTTAGTTAGTTCCTCTTCTTGTGTTTCGATGACATCGATGTGTTTGAGTGCGCTTTGGTTTTGTTCAATAAATTGTGGTGTCGCAAATAACGCATCCAATTTGATCCCCGCAACGAGCAGTTCTAAGACGTTTTTTTCTCCCTGTACGAGATATTGTCCGTATTGTTTACGATACTTTTTTTGCCCTAGAGCGCGAATCAGTTTCAATTGATTTTTCGATGCCATTAATTACTTCTCCGTTTAACCGCACAAGTATAACGTCAACCACTTAATATGCGAAACACAACCTGAAAAGTAACGCTTTTTACCGATGCCATTATTGCAAAATTGTCCCCAATTCGGTAAATTTATGCGCCTATAGCATAGGGAATTTTATAAAATGGATTCAACTACTCACTCTCAACCGGAATCAACACTTGTTGGTGCGAAGTTCACGGGCGATTCAAAAACCTATTTCAATATTTGGATAGTGAATATCTTTCTAACGATAATCACTCTCGGGATTTATTCCGCGTGGGCAACCGTGCGTAACCGTCGTTACTTCTATGGCAATACCTCAATCGCGAATCACCGATTTGAGTATCACGGTAAGCCGATTCAAATCTTGAAAGGTCGTGCGATCGCGTTCGTGCTTTTTGCAATTTACATGGTCTGTAGCGTTTATTTACCACTTGTGGCTGCGCTAATCGCGCTCGTTATCATGATTGCAACACCTTGGTTGGTGAATCAAAGTTTGCGATTTAATCTTGGAATGACGAGTTATCGCAATGTCCGTTTTTCATTTAAAGGGACATACGGCGGGGCGTTCACTAATTTTATTGTTTTCCCATTTCTGAGTGTATTCACGCTCCACTTAATGCTTCCTTACGTAATAAAACGTATCGACATGTATATCCACAATAACATTAGTTATGGGAATCAAGCTGCGCAGGTTGAGCTGTCTACAAAGGAATACTATAAAACCGTGTTAATTTGTGTGATTGCTGGTCTTGGCATGGTGTTGGTTCTGATGCTTATAGGCTTTTTAATGTCTTTAGCTTTAGCGTCTACGGCTGTATTAATACCGGTAGGCTTTGTTGCGCTAAACTTAGTATTTGTTTCCTTTATCGCTGCGCTTTACCAAGGACGTATTCGTAACCACATTTTCAATCATGCCAATATTGGTCAGGTCGCGGAATTGCATTCAAACGTTGACGAATTTGCGTACGCTAAACTACTCGTTGTAAACGCCTTTGCCATTGTATTTTCCTTTGGTTTAGCGTTTCCATGGGCGAAAGTGCGTAAAGCCGAATTCCTTGCACAAGCAACAGGCGTCACCTTTACAAGCGATATCGACCACGTTGTAAACACCATGGTTGAAGAGCAAAGTGCCTTTGGTGAAGAAGCATCTAATTTCTTAGATGTCGACTTATCGATCGGATAAATTTATGACTCCGATATTTGGACGACTATATTTAGTGCGTGGCGGGCAACCGCGACGCGCTGTTGCAACTCTCCAAGGTAAGACGCTCATTCTTAACGTTGATGACGTTGAGACAGATCATTACCCACTAGAGTTCGTCGTATTTGATGACCCGCTACCAGGGGTTCCTGCAAATGTTGTGCTGCCGAGCGGCGATAAATTCGAGCCAGAGGACCACGCATTTCGCTGGCCTACACAAACAACACAAAATGCGCTCGAACGGCTCGAACAAAACAAGCGGTGGATTATTGCATCGCTGATTGGCGTGCCTCTGCTTTTGTGGCTGATTATTGCTTATCTTTTACCCTCATTAGCGCTGTATACTGCCAAACATATGCCCGACCCCATCATTGAGCAAATGGGCATACAGTCGCACGCCATGTTAAAGCGTACCATGCTTGATGAATCAACATTGAGTGCGGACGAGAAAGATGACATTACCGCCCTATGGACATCCACAGTAAAGCGTCTTCAGTATCAACATCAAGCTTTAGGCATCAATCGCTCATATGCGTTGTATTTTTATGATTCTGAAATACTGGGTGCAAATGCATTAGCGTTGCCGAATGGCGATGTTGTGGTGACTGATAAGCTGGTGAGAAGGCTTAAAGAGAATAAAAATGCGCTCGTTGCCGTATTGCTTCATGAGATTGGACATGTTGAACAGCTACATAGTGCTCGTATGGCGTCACAGTCGGCACTCACCGCAATCGCCGCTGCAACCTTGTTTGGTGATTTAGAAAGTCTTGCCGAAGTACTAGTGGGTACAGGCATCACGGTTGCACAGCAACAGTTTTCACAGCAAATGGAATGGGAAGCCGATGCCTTTGCTCTTGAGAATCTCGCGCGCTTAAATATGCCGAAAAGTGCTCTGGGTGATGCACTTGAAACGATTGTTGCAAGTAAAAAAGATGAACACAATTCTATGGAACATTCAGTTTTGGATTCTTACCTATCGTCTCATCCAGATACCTTGGAACGAATAGCAGCATCTCGGCGCTGAGATCGCTTGTCATTTGAGGAGTTCAATCGTAGAGTCTTGGGCAAATTCATATTTAAGGAAAAAGAATGAAACAAGCCGTTACGATTGGACTTGCACAACTCCCTGTTGTTAGAGGGAACATTTCAGAAAACCTCTCGAATCATCTCAATCTAATTGAAACTGCTGCGAAACGAGGCTGTGATCTCCTTGTTTTTCCGGAGCTTTCGTTGACGGGGTATGAACTCGACTTAGCAGAGTCATTAGCACTTGCAGTTGATTCACCTCACCTTAATTCGCTATCAGAAGCTGCTACTAACAACAATATTAACGTACTTGTAGGTGCACCTCTTTGGCAAGATGACCGTCGTAAATCGACGATTGGCGCGGTAGTCTGCTTCTCCGATGGACACCGAGAGTTCTATTCTAAGCAATACCTTCATGATGGTGAAGAACACTATTGCTCATCCGGTGACCAAGACTACGCATTTACACTGAATGGGTTCAATATGGCCGTGGCTGTTTGCGCGGATTTCTGTGCCTCGGAACATTCGGCACGAGCGAAAGCACAGGGAGCTGATTTGTATCTTGTCAGTGCGCTCATTTCAGAAAAAGGCTTTTCAGTTGACTCTGAATTACTCTCTGCCATTGCTGAGCGTAACAAAATGCCGACATTGTTGTGTAATCACATCTCAAAAACCGGCGGCTGGCAAGCTAATGGGCATAATTCAATCTGGAATGCTGAGGGCACAATGGTGTTCAGTTCAAATAATAAAGACAGCGGTATTGTGTGCTGTACAATCACGAGGAATGAACCCAATTCTGACTTTGTGCTAGAAAGTTACTGGTCTTAGGTGATTGCCGTTTCGTGAAAGTCAGTTGAATTAAGCCACCTTTGCCGTAACATAGTCGTTGTCTTTAGCAACAATTCCGCAAATAGGAAAAACCATGTCGCCCGAAATAGCGATTATTTTACTGACATTGATTGTATTGGTGTTTTGCTACGGTGTGGTCAACCCACGCTTTGCAGGATCGAATTTTAATAAAATTTCACTGCAAGATTTGCTCGCATCTATCGTGGTATTTTCGGTGGTCGGGAGTGTTTACTACGGGTCAGGTAAAACGTTTTCTCTCTTTATTACTGAGGTAAACTGGTTTTGGTTTACTTTAGTTGTATATGCGGCAATTGAACTCCCCTGCTTCCTTTGGTATCGCAGACAGTACGGTATCTCTTTCCCTTAATAAGTAAAAAGCCGAGCTTAGCTCGGCTTTTCAATTATTCTGGCTTGTGTTTTACTGCCCACAGATGCAGCAGTTCATGGCCAATCGTTGCTGCAGCAAGACTTGTTAACTCACTTTGGTCGTAGGCTGGGGATACTTCTACCACGTCCATTCCTACGATGTTAATTCCTTCTAGTGCGCGAAGCACTTTAAGAATTTTATCGCTCGTTAAACCACCACACACAGGTGTCCCTGTACCTGGCGCAAACGCAGGATCTAAACAATCAATATCAAAGGTAAGATAAACTGGCAAATCACCAACGCGAGCCTTAATGCGTTCTGCAATTTGGCTACCAGTTAGGTCATTTCCTTCCATACCATTGATCACTTCAAAACCGTGATCTTCTTCGTTGTACTCTGTACGAATACCGATCTGGATTGAATGCTCAAGACTGATGATGCCTTCTTTAGGTGCATGATAGAACATCGTGCCATGGTCATAGCTTGAACCATTGCTGTATGTATCCGTATGCGCATCAAAATGCACAAGCGCCATTTTACCGTGGTGTTTATGGTGAGACTCGCAGTAAAGGCAGCGTAACAAAGTGGTCGCCACCAAGGCTTAGCAATGTTGTGCCTTGTGCTAAAAGCTTATCCGCAGCTTCTTCTAGCTTCGCAGTGAAATAGGCCGCATCACCACATGGGTAAGTAAAATCACCCGCATCATTAACCGTAATACGGTCAAATAGACTAAATTTCCAAGGAAACTTTTTGTCTTCCCATGCAAGGTTTGTCGACGCGCGACGAATTGCATCAGGGCCTAGGCGCGCGCCAGGACGACCAGAGGTCGCCATGTCGAACGGTAAACCAAGCACAACAACATCGCTTTGGATATTGTTAATATCGCGAACCATAGGTTGACGTAAGAACGTCATACCGTTGGAGTACAATGAATGATCTGGATGATCAAAAAGTGGCGTCATGGATTATACGTCTTCCAAATAAGTGTAGCCTTCAATACCCATCTCTAGCTCTGCTAGTGATTGAGCTTGCTCGTGCTCTGGCAGCTTGCTCTTCACAAGTTCTGCATAGCGCTGTTTAAACTCTTCAACGTCAAGATGAACATAGCGCATCATATCCGCTACGCTGTCACCTTCGTGTACATCACCTAATGTTAAATCGCCATTGTCTTCAATGCGCGCTTCAACGCTGTGAGTATCACCAAACAAATTGTGCATGTCACCTAGGATTTCTTGGTAAGCACCAACGAGGAAGAAGCCCATCAAATATGGTTTGTCCGCATTGAACTCAGGCACAGGCAATGTCATTTCAATACCTTGGCCATCAACATAGTGCTCAACGGTGCCATCAGAGTCACACGTAATATCGAGTAATACCGCGCGACGTTGTGGTGCTTCTGTTAAACCACTTAGCGGTAACACTGGGAATACTTGCTCAATACCCCATGCATCCGGTAACGATTGGAAAAGCGAGAAGTTCACAAAAAACTTGTCCGCTAATTTCGCACTTAATTCGTCAATAATAGGACGATGGAAACGGTTTTTGTTATCCATTCGTTGTTGTAATTCATAACAAACACGTAGGTTAACTTGCTCTGCCCATGCGCGCTGTTCAAGGCTCAATAACCCCATCGCAAACAAGTTATGCGCTTCAGATAAATCGCCTTGCGTATCATGATAAATTTCAATCAATGCACGGTCATCACTTTGTTTTGCAAGTGCGAGCCAAGATTCCCACATGTTGTATAACAAAATAGGGTCTTCTTCTTGCGGCGCATTTACCGACTCTGGAATATAACTTTCAGTACCAATTACGTCCGTTACCAAAACAGCGTGATGTGCCGTAAGTGCACGACCCGACTCAGAAATGATGCGAGGCATCGGTTGGTCGTACTGCTGACACGTGTCACCTACTGTGTAAACGATGTTGTTCGCATACTCAGCTAAGCTGTAGTTCATCGAGTTGTGAGATTGGCTACGTGTACCATCATAATCAACCGCTAAACCACCACCTACGTCCAAACACTTAAGGTTTGCACCAAGACGACGCAATTCGCAGTAGAAGCGCGCTGCTTCACCCACACCAACACGTACATCACGAATATTCGCCATTTGCGAACCTAAGTGGAAATGCACGAGTTGCAGTGAATCTAGCATGTCCGCAGTCTTAAGCTTTTCGATTACGTTTAGTACTTGAGACGCAGATAGACCAAACTTCGACTTTTCGCCGCCACTTGCTTGCCATTTGCCTTTACCTTGAGATGCTAAACGAACACGAATACCTAAACGCGGTGTTACGTTTAGATCTTTCGCTTCTGCCATAACAAGATCAAGCTCAGAGCGTTTTTCAAGTACGATATAAACTTTGTGGCCAAGCTTTTCACCTAGCAACGCTAAGCGAATATATTCTTTATCTTTATAACCATTACAAACGATTACTGCAGACGTTTTTTCTGCAAGTGCCAATACCGTCAGTAATTCCGCTTTACTACCTGCTTCCAGACCTAGCTGTTTCTTTTCAGCGGCTGATTGGCTTGCAATGATCCCTTCGATTACTTCACGTTGTTGGTTTACTTTAATCGGATAAACCAATAGGTAATCTTCTGGATACTCATACGTTTGAATTGCTTGATTAAACGCATTACAAATGTTGTTTACACGTTGTTCCAAAATTTGAGGAAAACGTACAAGTGCAGGCAAGCTGTAGCCTTGAGATTTAATTTGCTCGGCGATATTCACCAAAGTCACGGCATGCTCGGGATGTGCTAAATTAGGCATAGCCGTAACCTCTCCCTGCTCATTGATGCCAAAATAGCCTTGGCTCCAGTGACGCACGTTGTAACAAGCTAACGCTTGCTCAGAAGAGGAGGTGTTGGTCATTAAAGTTCCTTATCTTATGGTCGTTAAAAAGCGAGTGTACGCGGATTAAAGTTCGCGCATTAGACGGAAAAGCGCAAGTTCAGTCCAACAAGTTTTTCTTATCGTAACAATAAATATAAATCATAGCAAAGCATTCAAAACTGGCACGAAAAAGGCGCTGTTAAGCGCCTGAAATTTCATTACTTTTTGATTATCCATTCACGTGAATCGGAGACAAATGCTCAGGTGAAATGAAACAGGTTAAATTTCGTTATGGTGCCATAACGAGTCGACGATTTCGGTAAACGACTTCGCGAGTTTAAATTGAGAAAGAGGACGACCAACCATTTTTGCCATGTCGATTAAATCGAAATAACCGATGACCGTTTTTGATTGTGCGTTAACAACAAGTAGATGTTCGTGCCCTTCACTTTCGAGCATTTTCAGCACATCGACAACTCGAGCACTTTTTATTGAAGTATCCGTTACACATTTAAGGTTTGCTTTTGAGATCATCAAATCGCCAACCGTCAAATCTTTGCGAGACAATCCTGTTTTCGCGACGGCTTTTAAAACATAGCTACTTGTTAGACGTGCTTTTGAAATCAAACCTAACATGTTGTTGTAACTATCAACGACCACGCTAGTACGATTGTGGGTTCTTTTTAGTATTAGAAGTGCTTCATCGATACTCGTTTCGACATCTAACATATGCGGCGCTTGGACATTAAGCGCGTGCATGGCGTCAATCGCAAGGTTATCTAACGAAACGGTTGTTGGTTCAATTTGTAAATTTGTTGGCATTTCAGCCACGCTTTGAATAGCAAATGCATTGTATACAGACATAACTCACCTATAATATTTTAATTAATCAGAATTTTTTTTGATTAAATAGAATAAGGTGGAGTCCTGGCGTGGAATGAAGCAAGAGTTGGTGATGCAAAATTGTGTGATGCCGTTGAGATTTGGGTGTCGACAAACACCATTCCCACAGACGTGTGACTAACCGCGATAATATCGCCATTGTCATCAACATTTTGATCATCAAGATTCGGAGAAAAACAGTGAAGTTCAGAATGAGGCTGCTCAACGCCTGCTTGCACAGTTTCGCTTTGCGCTAAACCTAATAGCACAATCGCAACAAAACTTGTAACAAACCAGCGCACTAACTGCATTGACACTCCAAACTTCGACAAAATAGAGCTTTTTGGTTGCTCTATACTCAGAGTATGATCTAGATCATATTTTTTCAATAGTTAAGTTAAGGAATATTTCCATTTAGATCGTCAAGATCAGTTCGTGTCACCAGCAGCTGTTCTACTCGCATCCCTTCCATATCGATTGCTTCAAACTTAAAACCATTGCAAATAATGAAATCGGTCCGTTTAGGAATGCGTTTGAGACGGAAAATAAGAAAACCGGCAACCGTTTCATAGTTACCTGGATCCGGTGCATCTTCCCAACCCAACGTACGACATAAATCAACGATTGGGGTACTCCCATCCACAAGCCAACTATTCGCATCGCGCGCGACAATTTGTTCTTCCCAAGTGTGCGGGGCTAAGTCACCCATAAAGCTAGTCATAATGTCTTTGACGGTAATAATGCCGACAACCAACGCATATTCGTTGATCACCACAGCAAACTGAATCGCTGCTTTTCTAAAGGCGTTCAGCGCTTCCGTTAAGGTTAACGTATCTGGTAAATAAAAAAGCTCTTTTTCCAAGATGGTTTGATTGAGCTGCACTTTATTGCCAGACAATAACTGTTTAAGAATTTGCTTGGACTCGACATACCCTACTAACTTATCTAAACCACCATCACAAACGAGGAAATGGTTATGTGGATTTTCCATAATTTTCGTTGTAATCGTTTCTGAATCGTCATTAATATCAAAATAAACAATCACTTCTCGTGTCGTCATTATCGTTGGCAAGGTACGCCCTTCCAACTCAAATACGTTGCCAATCAACTGATATTCTTGTGCTTGCAAAGAGCCGCTTTCAGCACCCGCATCAACCATGGCTACAATTTCTTCCGCGGTTACAGAATCTTGTCTTTCCGCTGGCAACCCAAGTAAACGAATAAAGAAATTGGTTAAGCCGTTAAAACACGCCACTAAAGGTGAAAAGGCAAAGGTAATCATATTCATCAGATGCACAACTTTCAGCGCAACGGCTTCTGGCACTATCATCGCGATACGTTTAGGCAGCAAATCGGCAAAAAGAATAAACGTCGAAGTAATGATGAAAAACGAAATGACAAAGCCCACTTCTTCAGCCCAAGGTCCATCATATCGCTCTGTAATCGCATGGGTAATTTTATCAGTAAGTGCCTGCTCACCCAAAATCCCCCCTAGAATAGCGATGGCATTCAACGCGATTTGAACCATCGCAAAAAATGCGCCGGGATTCTCTTGTAGTGCAAGTACAGCGTGTGCACCTGGCACGCCCTCATCTTTCAAAACTTTGAGTTTGATTTTGCGTGAAGCTGCAATGGCGATTTCCGACATCGCGAACAGCGCGCTCAGCATGATAAGTGCTGCTATAGCAAGAAGATCCGACATGTTCACTACCTTGGATAGGTCTATAAATTGGTTGCGATTGTAGACCTAATTTCTGGTTACACAATCACGAATGATGAATATTTGGACAAAATAAATTCATCCATACAAACAACTTTTCCTATTGATATCTTAAGTTTAGTGCATAAATACTTTGTTACCTAAAAGCTGGGCGTTAAGACCCCCTTTCGGGTATAGTTTGGCTATTAACGAGTGTCAAAATAGAGGTATATCGTGCAAATTGGACAAGGCATGGAATATTTTTTCTCGGGTTTCTCCCTGATCACACAAAAAGGGTTAAAGCGTTTTGTGTTCATTCCACTGTTGATTAACATCACCCTATTCGGTGGTTCATTGTTTTTCTTGTATGATTGGCTAACACAGGGCTTTGCCTATTTAAACGATTTGCTACCGGACTGGCTTTCTTGGCTAGAATGGCTCATGTGGCCTATTGCCATTTTGGTGATCCTCTTTTCGTATAGCATGGTGTTTTCTGTCATAACCAATTTTATTGCCGCGCCATTTAATGGTTTACTGTCTGAGAAAGTCGAACTGTATTTGACTGGACAGAAAATTAATGACGACAGTCTTTTTGACACACTTAAAGATGTGCCGAGGATGCTTGGACGTGAATGGACAAAACTCTGGTATTACTTGCCGCGCGCCATTGGCTTTTTCATCCTGTTGTGGATTTTACCCATCTTTGGGCAAATTCTGTGGATCCTATTTACCTGTTGGATGTATACCGTCCAATATAACGATTACCCCTTTGATAACCACAAAATAAATTTCAACCAGATGAAGAAAGATCTCAAATCTAAACAAGGCCTTTCCTATGGCTTTGGTTTTGCTGTAATGCTCCTAACATCCATTCCTTTGGTGAATTTAATCGTGATGCCTGTTGCGGTATGTGGTGCAACCCGTTTATGGGTTGAGCACTATCGGAGCCAATATAGATAATCGTCCTATCAACAATAAAAAGAGCGGCTGAGCCGCTCTTTTTATTTAAAATCAACGTACAATACCACTATGAGTAAACGTTTTGCGGAACGTGTTTCACGCGAATGTGCACCGTGATTTCTTCACGATCATGGAACAAGTGTTTGGCTTGCAGCTCATAGTCCACATTGTACTTTTCAAGTTCTTCATGGATCAGAGTCAAACATTCGAGAACACTTTCAAAACGCTTTTTCATCGGTAGTTTTAAGTTAAAAATCAATTCTCTTGCGAACGCGTTCACTATCCAATCAATCATTAAGTTAGTTACACGTATCGGCTTTTCCACCATATCGCATACAAGCCAATCAATATTGCGACGATCTGGACGATATTTAAACCCGTCTTCACGGTAATGTTTAACTTGACCCGTTTCCATAAGATCATCGTTCATCGGACCATTATCGATTGCGGCAACAAACATACCTCGTCGTACCAATTGGTATGTCCAACCGCCAGGACACGCGCCTAAATCCACCGCTCGCATTCCTGAACGAACGCGTTTCTCGTATTCGTCTTTTGGAACGAAAACATGGAATGCCTCGTCCAACTTCAATGTTGAACGACTTGGTCCGTCTGATGGCATTTTAAGACGCAAAATACCCATTGGGTAAGGTGAATTATTGTTGCTAAAAGAAAAGCCAACATACGCCGTATCTGTTGAGATAAATAATGCGTGTAATACAGGTTTGTTTGTCATCAACTCACGAGACAAAACGCCACGCTTTTCAAGCGCTTTGGCAAGCGGTGTGCTGAACTTTTTACAGAATTTAGACAGCTCTTTGCCGGTATTGGTATCTGGTGTTTCGACACGAAGTTCGCCACACTCTGGTAAATCGTCAACATGCTCTAAAATTGCACCCACGCGGTCATCAACAGGCATTTTGTTAACTAAACGACCGAAGAACCATTGTCTTGCGAAAACCAAGTTTGAAAACGGCAGTTTTTTCACCAAGCGAATACCAAGTTCTGGGTCAAAACATTCATAAACCACGTAGCCCGAATCAGGCTTGGCTTTAACGTACCCTGCAACTTCAGCTTCTGCAGCTAAATAGGTGATCTCCGCTGCGGCATCATTTTCAAATCCGCTACGACAATAAATTACAATACTCGACATGTGCTTCGAATTCCGACTAAATAGATTCGTTTGAACGAACAACTTGGGCGATTAGATAAATCCACCCGATAATAAATAGCATTCCACCAAGGGGTGTAATTGGGCCAAACCATTTGATTTCTGTTAACGCTAGAGCATACAAGCTGCCACTAAACAGTAGACAACCTGCGGTAAAACACCAAACTGTCACGCGCAAACGATACCCAATGTGGACTAAAATACCCACTAAAATCAGTGCTAAACCGTGATACATTTGGTAGGTAACGCCAGTTGTAAATACGCCAAGTGAGTAAGCACTCAGTTTCGTTTTGAGCGCGTGCGCTGCAAACGCGCCTAAAATAACGGCTAACAGAGCGAATAATCCACCCAGTGATATCGCAACTTTTTTCATAGTAAAACTCGGTTAATGAAATCAGAAATAGCATTCGCCGCGGTTACGCGGTGTCCTGACTCGCTATAGCCGCTGGACTTGCGCGGTTTAAAAGAATGATCACCATCTTGCAACCACTCAAATTTGATGGTTTGTGGTATTGGTAGTCCAAGCACTTCATCTTTTGTTCCAAATGTATCACGCTCACCCTGTACGATTAGGAACGGTACTGTGACGTCACCAAAATGCTCGGTCCGCAGTTTCTCTGGTTTACCGGGAGGATGAAACGGATAACCGAGAGCAATTACACCATAAACATCCACTTCATTTTGTGCCGCTAACAAGGTAGCCATCCGACCACCCATTGATTTTCCAGCAATAAACAGAGGCAAATCAGAGTTAACACGGTGTATATTTTCTAAAAAACAATCAAGTAATTTGGGGAGCTCTGTCTGGAGGGCGACGTTTATTTAATGCCTTTGCTTGCTGCATATACTCAAAATCAAACCGTGCCACGTTTACCCCTCGCGCAGCAAGTAACTTAGCTATTTCAACCATAAAGTCACTATCCAGTCCGGCACCCGCTCCGTGCGCAAGCAGTAAATTCGCTATTGGGTTTTCTGCGTAATTCCAAACTAAAGACATTAAACCCACTCTTGTTCTTGCTCTACCATTGAAAGCATCCAATCTTTAAAGGCAACAATTTTGCCTAACTCTGTTTGCGATTCACGCAGCACAAGATAGTAGGCGTTTTTACTTTCTAGATGGTGACTAAATGGGATAACCAGTCGACCCGCATCTAATTCTGGTCGAGCGAGTACACTGTTACCAAGCGCAACGCCTTGACCATGAGCTGCAGCTTGCAACACCATAGACGAATGACTAAAAATTGGCCCTGTATTCACTTGCACATTTCGCACACCAGCGGTTTTCATCCACAGTTTCCAAGGTCGGCGAGTTGTGTCATGAAGAAGCGTATGCAATGCCAAATCACTCGGTTGATTCAATGGCCTTGAAGTCCGTTAGCAACATCGGACTACATAGGGGCACTAAGTACTCAGTGTGTAGCTTATGAGTTTGTACGCCACTCCAATGGCCGCGGCCATAATAAATCGCCACATCAACATCATCGGTCAGCGAGTTCTCATCGTGATCTTGTGCTTTTATTCGCACGTCGATTTCTGGGTGCGCCTCATGGAACAAGCTCAGGCGTGGCACTAACCATTGAATTGCAAAGCTCGGAGTCAAGCTTACGGTGAGTGAACCTTTGGCACCGCGTGCAAGCAACTTGTCCGTTGCATCAATGAGCTGAGAAAATATCTCTTTGATATCGAGAAAGTATGCCTGACCTTCTTCTGTGAGCAGCAACGAGCGGTTTTTACGTAAAAACAACTTCAAGCCAAGATGCTCTTCAAGCGTTTTTATTTGGTGACTTACTGCCGCCTGTGTTACGTAAAGCTCTTCAGCCGCCTTTGTAAAACTCAAATGGCGTGCTGCTGCTTCAAATGCCTTTAAGGCATTTAATGGAGGAAGTCTTCTAGACATACCTAACTCTCAATGGGACTCGTGGACCGAGCCTCTTTATTAAAGGTCTGCAGCGCTAGTATCTAATGCAGGAAAACTTTTCACTAAGTCATCCACTGCTTTCATTTGCTGCAAGTAAGCTTCTAGCTTAGCAAGAGGAAGTGCACATGGGCCATCACATTTTGCTTCATTTGGATTTGGGTGTGCTTCAATGAATAAGCCTGCAATCCCCAATGCCATGCCCGAACGAGCAAGTTCTGCAGCCTGAGCGCGACGACCATCTGCTGAGTCAGAACGGCCACCAGGACGTTGTAGTGCATGAGTGGCATCAAAAATAACAGGTGCCATTTGCTTCATGTCGTCCATGCCTAGCATATCAACAACTAAGTTATTGTAGCCAAAGCAGCTTCCGCGTTCACATAGGATTACTTGGTCATTACCACCTTCGTTAATCTTGCTAATGATATGACGCATCTCATGTGGGGCTAAAAACTGTGGCTTTTTCACATTGATCACCGCACCTGTTTTTGCCATAGCAACAACAAGATCAGTTTGACGAGCCAAAAATGCCGGCAGTTGGATTACATCAACAACTTCGGCGACAGGCGCTGCTTGATGTGGCTCATGCACATCTGTGATTAGTGGCACATTGAATGTTCGTTTGATTTCTTCAAAAATTTTCAAACCTTCTTCCATACCAGGGCCACGAAACGAGTTAATTGACGAGCGGTTCGCTTTGTCAAACGAGGCTTTAAAGACGTATGGAATATTGAGCTTTGAGGTTACTTCCACGTAATGTTCTGCGATACGCATCGCCAAATCACGTGATTCTAAAACGTTCATACCACCAAATAAAACGAATGGCTTGTCGTTAGCGACTTCTACGTTTCCAACTTTAATCATTTGTGTATTCATTATGCTCTCTCTTTAAGCTGAAACCATTCGCAGCAACTGACCGCAAATCCACGCCATATAAGTACCCAGCGCATAGCCGATGACAGCAAGCAGCACGCCAACAGGCGCCAATGCTGGGTGAAAAGCTGAAGCAACAACAGGCGCTGATGCTGCGGCACCAATGTTTGCTTTGCTGCCGACAGCTAGATAAAAAATAGGTGCTTTAATTATTTTCGCAACGATAAACATCAGCAGAACGTGGATTGCCATCCAAATAACGCCTATCACAACGTATTTTGGCGCTTCAACAATCTTGGTGATATCCATGTGCAAACCGATTGTCGCAACCAAAATGTAGAGAAATGTAGACCCTACTTTTGATGCACCAACCGCTTCTAAATTACGTGCTTTTGTAAAAGACAACGCCAAACCAATCGTTGTAACCAATACAATGATCCAGAACAGTTTGCTATGCAGCGAGAATTTATTCAGCCCCGGATAGTGTTCAATAAAGAATGGAACTGCAATGTCAGCAACCAAGTGTGCAAGCCCTGTTGCGCCAAATGCAAAGGCGATTAGGATCATCAAATCATTCAATTCCGGCTTTCTTGAATGTTCAGATTCAAAATGCTGAACACGTTCGATTAAACGATCGATTGAGCTGGTATCAGCACCTGAGCGCGCATCTATTTCTTTGTGTCGCGCAGCCATGTAGAGCAATACAGCCATCCAAATATTCGCAACAACAATATCGACGGTCACCATGATGGTAAAGATATCACCACCAGCACCATAGATTTCTTTCATTGCCACCATATTCGCGCCGCCGCCAATCCAGCTACCGGCTAAAGCTGCCATACCACGCCAAACGGCTTCAGGGCCAGTGACATCAAGTAACTCAGGCATAACAGCAGCCGTGATCAAAAGCGCAAGCGGGCCGCCAATGACAACCCCTATTGTGCCCGTAAAGAACATGATGATGGCTTTCTTGCCAAGACCCATCACAGACTTAATGTCGATACTTAAAGTGAGCAACACCAAACAAGCTGGCAATAGGTAGTACTTTGCAACGGTGTATACATCATTATTGCTACCATCAATAATGCCGAAGGTATTGAGTAACGAAGGTAAGAAATAACACATCAACAGTGCAGGTACGTAACTATAAAACTTCCCCCAAAACCCGCGTTTTAAGTTCGATGTGTAGAATACGAAACCAAGTATTGTGGCTAATACGCCAAGGATCACCGCGTTGTTGGTGATTAAGGCCTGTGAAGTCTCCATGGGCTTCCTCTAATTAGTGCAGAATATTATTGTAATCCGATAATTCAGCGATCTGCATTTGAATTAATTCGATCGTGGGGTCGTCTGGACATTCGTCGACGAAAAATTGTAGATCTTCTTTGGCCATCTTTGGGCAATCAAGTTGATTGAGCAGATAACCTCGGTCGCGACGCTCGTATGGGTCGTTCCCCAAAAGACTCATGAGCATATCGACACAACTTAGCGCATGGCCAAATTTTTCTGCACCGATAAACGCCCATTTTTGCTGAGCCAAAAACAGTTTTAAGATTTCTTCACCAATCACTAACTCAAGTGGTTCACTATCCTCTTCTTTGGCATTTTCTGGCATGATGTACCAAGACTGTTGACCATTTGTTGGGTCAATCATATAGCCTTCTTCATCACTGATACCAACGTGAACCATAACGTCACCTTGAGTGAGGCATAGATTACCACCGAGTTCGGCCACTTCGAGCAAATGAACTAACAGAATGGCCAATGACGTAGGACTACCACTGTGCATTTGCAACAGATAGCACAAACTATTTAATTGGAAATCAGGCACATCTTGGCTTGTACCACTGAACAACCACTCGGTATAAAACAAATCGAGTAATTTATCGACTCGTTTGTGAGGATCGGGTAGTTCAATCACAAGCGCCATAATGCGCTGCTCTAGGTTCGCCAGTAATGAACAGACCTCATTGACTTTTGCCTGCGCGTCCCATTGCAATTCAGCTTGAATACAACGGTAAATCGGTGTCGGGTAATAGTCTTCGGTGTAATCCTGTTCGTCGAACCACGGTTCTGTCATTGTTACTCTACAGCTCAAAAAAATCTAGAAAGGCTAGTTTACCTATTTTTAAGCTTGATACCAATGGGGGGATTAAAAGAAACAGGGCAAGTATTCCCTCGCCCTGCGTTTGTAACCGAATTTGTAATGGATTGGTTTACAGTAAAAATGCCGTTTTACTTACTGCAAGCTTGCCAATGAGAGCAAACAGGCCAGTAATTACAACAACCAAACCAATGCGTGTAGCCTGACTCGATGTCTTGGCTGCAACCACACCTAAACCAATATACGCGACAACGAGTGCGATTTTTTCCATTAACCATGGCTGAGTAACCGACATCCCACTCGATACAATTAACGCAATTGCTGACAGCAATAGAAAGGTGTCAGTCGCATGAGAAGAGATAAATAACACTTTATTTTTAGCTAACTTACTATCAAAAATGCGTGTCGCTGAACGCGTGTAAAAAAGTAAGATACTCAAAACAACAAATAATAAATGGGTGTGTTTAATTGCAATATACGACATTGATTTAGTGGTCCGGGTAAAGTTCTAATATTTTTTCTAATTCATCAACAATACTGTTGAAGATGGAAACAAGTTTAGGGTCAAAATGTTTACCACTTTGGTTTGAAATTTCCGCTTGTACTTCAGAAATTTCCCAAGCTGGTTTATAACACCGATTATGTCTAAGTGCATCATAGACATCTGCAAGCGCTACAATGCGACCAAACACATGGATTTCTTCGCCTTTTTTGCCTTTTGGATAACCGCTACCATCCCATTTCTCATGATGGTCACGCGCAATGATTGCACCTGCATTGACGATTTCACGACGAGAATCTTTTAGTATTTGGAAACCCTTGTCGGTGTGGGTCTTCATCACATTCCATTCGCCATCATCGAGTTTGGCAGGCTTATTTAAAATCGCGTCAGGAATACCGACTTTGCCTACGTCATGTAACGGTGCGGCAATACGAATTAAGTCACACTCGCGATTTGACAAACCATAGCCTTTTGCCAATGCGTAACAGATGTGTGAAACACGTTTAACGTGATTACCCGTTTCCGTAGAGCGCTGTTCTAGCGCTTCACTGAGTCGATAAACCAGCTCCTGCTGAGTGTCTTCAATTTCAGCTTGAAGCTGCACGTTTTCGTATGCTAATTGAACATTTTGAGCAAAAATTTCAATGAGATGTTTTTGAGTCTCAGTCAAAAACTCAGGGATACCAGATACGAACAACATTGAGCTGTGGTTGTACTCACTTGAACAATATGCAAAGAGGTAATTGTCTTTATAAACGATACCTTTTTGCTTTAACGCTTCTTGGCAAGCATTTAACTGCTCTTCGGTAAGCACTTCGCTTATCGGCTTACCTTCGCTTTTCTCAAACTCACCACGGCCTGTAAAGACGACTAATTGACTGTTTTGAGTTGTAGTGGCATTACTCGCGACTAATGACGTGGCGTACATTGCTTCATCAACTGTACCCAACAATGACGTCAACTGTTGCAACACACCTTGAATGAAATGTTCGATAGAATGCGCTGCAAAAATATCACGCGATGCGCAAATAATTTTCTCAAGACCCTGCCGTGATTGTTCGATAGCGAGAATATCGCGATAGGAGCGTAGACTCGACATGACGACAGTGAATAATTTTTGTGCCGTTAGTTCAGTTTTCGATTTGTAGTCGTTAATGTCGTAATTGACAATGACTTGACGCTCCGGTGCTTGTCCTGGCTGACCGGTACGCAAGATGATGCGAATGTGATTATTTTTTGCCGTTTCTCGAATAAATCGCGCGACCTGTAAACCTGCATCGTCGCTTTCCATCACAACGTCTAGCAGAACAATTGCCGCATCGGCATGTTCTACAATCACTTTTTTTGCTTCTTCACCAGAATAAGCAGATATAAACTCCAGTTTCTTTTTTTGGAACTCAAAATCGCTCAGCGCTAATTTGGTCACCGCATGGACTTCAGGTTCATCATCTACGATGATCACTTTCCATCTGCCTACTTCTTGTGGCTCGGCAACATCATGTGGCTCATCAGAGAATAAAAAGTCATCCATTCTAGGTTCCTTACTGGAGTAAGCTTGTCGCTAGTTAGTAAATCATGGCCATGTTGCAACCGTTATTCTGTCACACCCTGCCATATCTTTTATTGTAAGTATATTAATATACGCCAATTGTGCAAAAAAGTTGTGTATTACAGCAGCTTGATTGTAACCGTGTTCAAGGGCCATAAATCCACCAGGAAGAAGATGTTTTCGTCCTTCAGAAATAATGTGAAACAGATCCGCATAGCCCTCGTCTTCAGCCACCAAAGCACTGCGAGGTTCAAAGCGCACATCACCTTGCTCTAAATGCGGATCTTCTGGGTCAATATACGGAGGATTGCTTACAATCACATTAAACTGTTCACCCTTGAGGGGTTCATACCAACTGCCTTGAAGAATGTTTACATGCTCAAGTGCCAAAGCCTGACGATTGCGTTTTGCAAGCTCAACCGCGTCGCTTGAATAGTCGATGGCGGTCACTCGCCAACTTGGGTGCTCATTCGCAAGAGAAAGTGCGATTGCACCCGTGCCCGTGCCTAAATCCAGCAGCTTTGTATCTTCAGGCAATGCTTGCGCTAGAACTGTTTCGACTAACGTCTCGGTATCCGGTCTTGGGATCAATGTACTGGCATTAACGTAAAACGGTAAACTCCAAAACTCACGAGTCCCAGTAATGTGCGCAATAGGTTCCCCTTGCTTTCGTCTCGCAACCAATCGTTCTAAATGCGACTGTTGTGCTTCAAGCAACTGCGCATCAGACCATCCGTATAAATAGCTCTTTGGTTTTTCGATAACGTGTAAAAGCAGGACTTGAGCGTCTAATTTTGGCGAGTCAGAAATAGCGGAAAATTCAGAAGTAGCCCAAGCGAGTGCTTGGGCTATTGATTGGGTGCTCACGACTATTCGTCGCCCATTGCCGCAAGCATGTCCGCTTGGTGTTCGACAAGCAATGGGGAGATAACACAGTTAAGGTCACCTTCCATCACTTCATTTAAGCGATACAACGTTAAACCAATACGGTGATCTGTTAAACGACCTTGTGGGAAGTTGTAAGTACGAATACGCTCTGAACGGTCACCACTACCAACTAAGTTGCGGCGCTCAGATGCCTCAGCTGCTGCGCGTTTCTCGTCTTCAGCCTGTTGCAGACGTGCTGAAAGAACTGAAAGCGCTTTGGCACGGTTTTTATGCTGTGAACGTTCGTCCTGACATTCTACTACTACACCGGTTGGTAAGTGAGTAATACGAATTGCAGAATCCGTTTTGTTAACGTGCTGACCACCCGCACCTGACGCGCGGAATGTATCAATTTTCAAATCTGAAGGGTTAATTTCAATGGCTTCCGCTTCAGGTAATTCCGCCATCACCGCGACAGTACATGCTGATGTATGAACGCGACCTTGAGATTCAGTTTCTGGAACACGTTGAACTCGGTGTGCACCAGATTCGAATTTCAGCTTACCAAATACGCCTTCACCGGAAATGTTTGCAATAACCTCTTTAAAGCCACCATGCTCACCTTCGTTAGCGGAAATAATTTCCACTTTCCATTTTTGTGTTTCAGCGTAACGTGAATACATACGGAATAAATCACCTGCGAAAATAGCCGCTTCGTCACCACCGGTGCCTGCACGCACTTCGAGGAAAACGTTGTTGTTATCACGAGGGTCTTTCGGGATCATTAGGATTTGCAATTCGCCGTCAAGTTCTTCAACGCGCGCCTTGGCTTCTTTGTATTCTTCTTGTGCCATCTCACGCATGTCAGGATCTGAATCCTTCAACATTTCTTCTGCCGTTGAGATGTCTTCTTGTGCAACTTGGTATGCTGCAAACGTTTTTACGACGTCTTCGAGTTCTGAATACTCTTTCGACAGGTCACGGAAACGGTTTTGATCACCAATGACTTCAGGATCGCTTAATAGCGCTTGTACTTCTTCGTAACGTTCCGCAAGCGATTCCAGCTTTCGGTAAACCGAGTCTTTCATAGATATGTTATTCCTGCTCTAATCCCAAGGAGTGTTTGAGTTGTGCAACCATAGCAATATCACCTTGCTTAGCCGCCTCTTGAATAGCCCGTGTAGGCGCATGTGTGAGGCGATTGGTTAGTTTATTCGCCAACTCAATAATAATACTTTCGGCGTCTTTGCCTGATGAGAGCTGGTTCAAGGCTTTCTCAACCAGCTCATTTTTTACTTGCTCCGATGCGGAGCGGTATTCTCGAATCACATCAACCGATTGCATTGAACGTTGCCACTGTGCAAATTCAATGGTTCTTTGATCGATGATTTCTTCTGCTTGTTTTGCAGCTTGTTCACGATTGGCCATATTTTCACTGACAATCGCTTGTAAGTCATCAACAGAATACAAATAGGCATCATCTAATTCACCCACTTGCGCTTCGATGTCACGTGGAACGGCGATATCAACAAACAGCATCGGTTTATGTTTTCTGCGTTTCAGGGCTTGCTCAACCATTCCCTTGCCGATGATGGGCAAAGTACTCGCAGTCGAACTAATGACGATGTCAGCTTGATGAAGCGTATCCGGCAGTTGGGCAAGTGCAATCACATCTCCGCCAATTTCTGCGGCGAGTCCCTCTGCACGCTCAATTGTTCGATTCGCAACCGTAATTTTTTTCGGTGAATGTTGAGCAAGGTGTTTTGCCACTAATTCGATTGTTTCACCCGCGCCAATAAGCAACACATTGGTTTTGTCTAATTGGCCATAAATATGACGGGCCAAATTTACCGCTGCATACGCGACCGATACAGCACTTGCACCAATGTCTGTTTCGGTACGCACTTGCTTTGCCACTGAAAACGTTTTTTGAAACAAGCGTTCAAAATGCAAACGAATACCACCATGTTGCTTCGCGCTATTGTATGCTTGTTTAATTTGCCCAAGAATTTGCGGCTCGCCCAAAACCAATGAATCAAGTCCACAAGCAACGCGCATTAGGTGGTTTACCGCATCGTGGTTTTGGTGAATGTAGACGTTATCATTCAGGGCATTTTCAGTTAGGCCGTGGAAACTGGCAAGCCAAGACAACAAGGCTTGGGAATTTGCTTCCTCAACGTTACAATACATTTCCGTGCGGTTACAGGTAGACACAATAACCGATTCTTTAATCACGGGATGATGCTTAAGCTCTTGCAAAGCCGTCGACAATTGCTCTGGCGAAAACGCGACTTTTTCACGTAATTCTACAGACGCTGTTTTGTGATTGATGCCTAGTGCGATAATGGTCATAGGTGCCAGTAATATCTTAGCTTTGCTTTAAAGCTGGCAATTTTACCAAAAATCAAACGAATATGGAAAGTAAGGAACTGAGATTGAAACGATTTCATTTGATTTTGCTCATATTTTTAATGTTTATGGGCGGTTGCGCTCAGAAAATTCCTACGCAAAGCGCAGCTTCTCGAAACTGGAAAGGCGAGTTAAATCAGCTTAGTCATTGGCAATTGAAAGGTAAAGTGGCCTTTTTAACAGAAAAGAAAAAGCAATCAGCCAACTTGAATTGGCAATTTGACCATCCTCACCACAAGATTAAATTAACCAGCTTTATTGGCACTCAAATTTTAAGCCTCGAAGAAAACGACAATGGCGTTGTTATCGACATGGGTGATGAACGTTTCGCAGGATTCCAAACCGATGTTCTGTTGCAGCAACTGACGGGCTTCTTACTTCCAGTGGACCAAGCTCATTTGTGGCTGACTGCGCAAATGCCCCTTCGTGACGCCATGTTTGATGAACAATCTCGATTAAAAAGTGGTGATTGGTACGATACGACAGGTAACCAATGGCATATTGTTTACGATAAGTACCAAATGACGAACGGACTGTGGTTGCCCTCACGACTTTCGTTAAAAACCGAACAAATGACCATCAAACTACAAATTAATGAGTGGACGTTATAATGGCTGTATTAACTTTGTTGGCTCCAGCAAAACTGAACTTGTTTCTACACATTAACGGTAAGCGCGCAGACGGTTATCATGAATTGGAAACCTTATTCACGCTACTCGACTTTGGTGATGAGCTTACGTTTGAAGCCAATGAAAAAGGCTCTGTGACGATTGAAGGTGCTCCGAGTGACATCAACTTAGCAGACAATTTAATTTTTAAAGCCGCGCAAATGTTACGCCCATATACGGCGCAAACTACTGGCGCTCACATTGTGCTGAACAAGCGTCTGCCAATGGGAGGCGGTGTCGGTGGTGGTTCATCGGATGCTGCAACGACGCTTTTGGCACTTAACGAGCTTTGGAATTGCCAATTAAATGTTTCTGAATTGGCAAATCTCGGGGTAAAGCTCGGTGCCGACGTTCCCGTGTTTGTTCGAGGTGTGAGCGCGCATGCACAAGGAATTGGTGAGAACCTACTACCCGTTTCACTTTCTGAAAAGTTTTATTTAGTGGTCAGTCCTGGCGTCCATGTAAGTACGGCCGCCATATTTGGACACCCCGACTTACCTAGAGATACACCGAAACTCAGCGACGGTTGGAGTATGGAAAATACCCGCAATGATTGTGAGGTATTGGTCAAAAAGCTTTACCCCGAGGTTGAAAAGACACTGGAGTGGTTGCTAAAATATGCACCGTCCAAAATGACAGGAACTGGAGCGTGTTGTTTTGCGGAATTTACATCTCGTGAAGCAGCCGAGCGTGTACTCCAAACTCTTCCTGAAAATTGGCAGGGCTTTGTAGCCAAGAGTGTTAACTGTTCCCCTGTCCATAAGCAGTTGAATATACCACTCTAAAGATGAAGTAAATGTTTAAGTTAGCCTGTTTTGACTCTGTCATTGCATGTTAGTCCAAAAATTCAGTGCCTGAGGAACCCTACCGTGCCTGACATGAAGCTCTTCGCTGGTAATGCAACACCTGAACTTGCCAAAAAGATTGCAAAACGTTTGTTTATTGAATTGGGTGACGCAGTAGTCGGTCGTTTTAGCGACGGCGAGATCAGCGTTCAAATCAATGAAAACGTGCGTGGTTCAGATGTTTTCATAATCCAATCTACGTGTGCCCCTACAAATGATAACCTAATGGAATTAATCGTAATGGTTGACGCCCTGCGCCGTGCATCTGCAGGTCGTATTACCGCGGTTATCCCTTATTTTGGTTATGCTCGTCAAGATCGTCGCGTACGTTCTGCTCGTGTACCAATCACCGCTAAAGTGGTTGCTGATTTTCTATCAAGCGTTGGTGTAGACCGCGTATTGACCGTTGATCTTCACGCTGAACAAATCCAAGGTTTCTTCGATGTACCTGTTGATAACGTTTTCGGCAGCCCTGTACTTATCGAAGATATGCGCGAACGCAATTTTGAAGACGCCGTTGTTGTTTCACCTGATATCGGTGGTGTTGTGCGAGACTCGTGCAATTGCTAAGCTACTTAACGACACTGATTTGGCTATTATCGACAAGCGTCGTCCGCAAGCGAACGTATCACAAGTCATGCATATCATCGGTGACGTTGCAGGTCGCGACTGTATCATCGTAGACGATATGATTGATACCGGCGGTACACTATGTAAAGCAGCTGAAGCGCTTAAAGAACACGGTGCAAAACGCGTGTTTGCTTATGCGACTCACCCAGTGCTTTCAGGCAGTGCAGCAGAAAATCTGAAAAACTCCGTAATTGATGAAGTCATTGTAACCGATTCAATTCCGCTTTCAGACGAATTGAAAGCTATCGACAAAATCAAAGTACTTACGCTTGCAGATATGCTGGCTGAGACTGTACGTCGTATCAGCAACGAAGAGTCTATCTCGGCGATGTTCCAACACTAATCGCAACGTTAAATCGACTCTCCAAAAGCACCTATTCGGTGCTTTTTTGTTTTTTAAGTTTTGTTTTCGTACCACTAGTGGTATAGTAGCGCGCCTTAAAAAGGTGAAGCATTTGGTCGCGAATGTTTCAAATTTAATTAAACTATTGATTTTGGAGACATTATGTCTAACGAATTATACACTTTGAATGCAGAAGTACGCGCTGATTTAGGTACTGGTGCGAGCCGCCGCCTACGCCGCGAAGAGAAAGTTCCTGCAATCCTTTACGGTGCAGAGAAAGAGGCGCTAGCACTTACTCTTGATCACAACAAAGTAATCAAAGCACAAGAAGACGAAGGTTTCTACTCACACATTCTTACACTAAACATTGGTGGTGAGTCTGTAGAAGCAATCCTTAAAGATATCCAACGTCACCCATACAAGCCTAAAGTAACTCACTTAGACTTCCAACGTGTTGACCCTAGCCACAAAATCCACACTAAAGTGCCAGTACACTTCCTAAACGAAGAGAAAGCAACTAAAGGTGGCAATACTGTAGCTCACCACGTAACTGAGATCGAGATTGTATGTCTTCCTAAGAACCTTCCTGAGTTCGTAGAAGTTGACTTAGCTGGTATCGAAGTTGGTCAAACAATCCACCTTACTGACGTTAAACTTCCAGCAGGCGTTGTTTCTGTTGAGTTAGCGAAAGGTGCTGATCACGACCAAGCAGTTGTTACTCTTAACGCTCCTAAAGGCGGCGCTTCAGAAGAAACAACAGAAGCAGCTGAGTAATTTTAAGGTGTTAACACCTTGAATGCATTTCAATTGCTAGTGGGCCTGGCTAATCCAGGCCCCGAATACGCCAACACCCGTCATAATGCAGGCGCATGGTTCATCGAAGAACTTGCAAAGCGCTACAACTGCATCCTAAAACCCGACAGCAAACACCATGGATTAGTCGGCAAAGTCGTGATCCAGAACCAAGAATTCAAACTTCTCATCCCTACAACTTATATGAATTTAAGTGGTAAAGCCGTAAGCAGTCTCGCGAACTTTTATAAGATCCCACCCGAAGAAATTTTAGTCGCTCATGACGAAATGGACCTCGAACCGGGTATCGCTAAACTAAAGAAAGGCGGCGGCCACGGCGGACACAACGGTTTGAAAGACATTATTGCAAAACTCGGCAATAACAAAGAATTTATGCGTTTGCGGATAGGCATAGGACATCCTGGTCACAAAGACAAAGTGACAGGCTGGGTTCTAGGTAAAGCTCCCGCGAATGAACAAGCTCACATCGACGCAGCCGTTGATGAAGCCGTTCGCTGTATGGAAATTTTAGCAAAGGATGGTGTGTTAAAAGCACAAAACAGACTACATTCATTTAAGCCATAGTGATTGGCTCAACTGAATAAACTTTAGGGTTCAAAATTATGGGTTTTAAATGTGGTATCGTTGGTCTACCAAACGTTGGTAAGTCAACTCTATTCAACGCACTGACAAAAGCGGGTATCGAAGCGGCTAACTTTCCGTTTTGTACAATTGAACCAAATACCGGTGTTGTGCCAGTTCCCGATCCACGCATGGAAAAACTTGCTGAAATCGTAAAACCTGAGCGTATCGTGCCTACTTCAATGGAATTCGTGGACATCGCGGGTCTTGTTAAAGGTGCGTCAAAAGGCGAAGGTCTTGGTAACCAATTCCTAGCAAACATTCGCGAAACCGATGCAATCGGTCACGTCGTACGTTGTTTTGAAAATGATAATATCGTTCACGTTGCGGGCCAAGTAAACCCAGCTGACGACATTGACGTAATCAATACTGAACTTGTTCTTTCTGATATGGAAAGCTGCGACAAGGCATTGCTACGTGTTGCGAAGAAAGCGAAAGGCGGCGATAAAGACGCTAAGTTCGAAATCGAAGTGCTAGAGAAAGTTAAAGCTCACCTTGATGAAGGCTTAACTCTTCGCTCATTAAAACTTGCGAAAGAAGAACATGCGGCAATTTCGTACATGAACTTCCTAACGATTAAGCCGACGATGTACATCGCTAACGTAAACGAAGATGGTTTTGAAAATAACCCATACCTTGATCAAGTGCGTGAAATTGCAGCGAATGAGAATGCGGTAGTCGTAGCCGTTTGTGCAGCTATCGAAGCTGAACTTTCTGAGCTGGATGATGAAGACAAAGCGGTGTTTATGGAAGATTTGGGCCTAGAAGAGCCTGGTCTAAATCGCGTGATTCGTGCCGGTTATGAACTTCTAAATCTTCAAACATATTTCACGGCTGGCGTAAAAGAAGTCAGAGCTTGGACAATCCCTGTAGGTGCAACGGCACCACAAGCAGCAGGTAAAATCCACACAGACTTTGAACGTGGCTTTATCCGTGCTCAAACCATCGCATTTGACGACTACATTCAATACCGTGGCGAAGCTGGTTCTAAAGAAGCAGGTAAAATGCGCCAGGAAGGTAAAGATTACATCGTTAAAGATGGCGATGTAATGAACTTCTTATTCAATGTTTAAACGTTGGTTTTGAACTAAATTTGAAAGGCTCACTTCGCTGAGCCTTTTTTATTTCATACTTTTACTCCCTGATTTGTTGAATATTTCGCTCAATCGTTTAATAAATCTTCAAACAAACTCAAGTTACCGTTTTTTTGAAAAAAAGGTATTGACGTCATTGGGTCATATACGCATAATACGCCCCGCATCAGCGATGATGAACAAACAAAATGAAATGGCTACGTAGCTCAGCTGGTTAGAGCACATCACTCATAATGATGGGGTCACAGGTTCGAATCCCGTCGTAGCCACCACTTGTTTAATTCAAATTTTCTGATAGCATCTTCAAACATTTTGCGCGGAAGTGGCGAAATTGGTAGACGCGCTGGATTTAGGTTCCAGTATCTATGATGTGAGAGTTCAAGTCTCTCCTTCCGCACCATAAATGTTTGAAAAATCGTTGGAGTATCGCCAAGCGGTAAGGCAGCGGGTTTTGATCCCGCCATTCCCAGGTTCAAATCCTGGTACTCCAGCCATGCGGAAGTGGCGAAATTGGTAGACGCGCTGGATTTAGGTTCCAGTATCTATGATGTGAGAGTTCAAGTCTCTCCTTCCGCACCATCTCTCTTAGATGTAAAACAAGAAAATTTTCGTTGGAGTATCGCCAAGCGGTAAGGCAGCGGGTTTTGATCCCGCCATTCCCAGGTTCAAATCCTGGTACTCCAGCCATGCGGAAGTGGCGAAATTGGTAGACGCGCTGGATTTAGGTTCCAGTATCTATGATGTGAGAGTTCAAGTCTCTCCTTCCGCACCATCTTTGACTGATGTAAAAAGTCAACTGTTTGACGTTGGAGTATCGCCAAGCGGTAAGGCAGCGGGTTTTGATCCCGCCATTCCCAGGTTCAAATCCTGGTACTCCAGCCATTCTTTCTAAGGTTCACCTTAAAAAGATAAAACGCGGAAGTGGCGAAATTGGTAGACGCGCTGGATTTAGGTTCCAGTATCTATGATGTGAGAGTTCAAGTCTCTCCTTCCGCACCATCTCTCTTAGATGTAAAACAAGAAAATTTTCGTTGGAGTATCGCCAAGCGGTAAGGCAGCGGGTTTTGATCCCGCCATTCCCAGGTTCAAATCCTGGTACTCCAGCCATGGCTACGTAGCTCAGCTGGTTAGAGCACATCACTCATAATGATGGGGTCACAGGTTCGAATCCCGTCGTAGCCACCATTCCTTTCCTAGGAATTTAAAAGCTCTTCAATGCGGAAGTGGCGAAATTGGTAGACGCGCTGGATTTAGGTTCCAGTATCTATGATGTGAGAGTTCAAGTCTCTCCTTCCGCACCATTTACTCTCTCATGTTCTAAATCAACATTTCTCATAAAAACCAAATAATCAATTTTTTCATAAGAAGCTTTTGTCAAATAGCCGATCTTAAGCTATGCGATTAATCACGCTGATTTATCTGACCTTATTCATATCAAGTATTGCACGCAATAAGCCACCCTAATAGATAATTAACTCAGGCCTTGGAATTCAGCATAATGCTCTGTAAGCCTAAAATAATTCGATAATCTAACTAAAAATGTTTGCTGCAATTGCCTCCCTGTTTAGCATTAGCACATCGTATAATCTCATATCCCGTTAACCTACTACTTAATACCAATCTTACTTTAGAGATCTACTACACTCGGGCTATCGATAAACTATTAACTCATGTCGATATAGCTTCTTGGTTGATTTTAACATGACAACGTATTACCTATCGATGAAGTGAAGAATTTGAGAAGTGTTTTACTCAGTGACAATTAGGGTACGAGTATAACAAAGCCACTTCAATGAGTGAGAAGTGGCTAGGTACGATTAGTAAGGCGTTACGATATCAACCTTAGACTTGAAATCTTCCTTAATGAAGTTTGCAATTTTAGCCTCGTCTGATGTTTTAAACGCGTTCATTTCGTCTGCTGTTAGACCAAATTGAGCCATAGTAGCGTCAGGCGCTGAACGGAAATCTTCTCTAATATCCGCGTTTGTCGCATAGTGAAAAACGAAACTCAAAAAGCCTTGTGTATATGACATGATTTTTCCTTCTTTTTCATAAAATTAATCCTACTCGCTTTCTCTCAAATTGCGATAGGGTTTGATAACGAAAGTCAATTGACCACCGAATTTTGTTTGATAAGTTTGCTCTCGCGGTATGGAACATATGATGGTGGAACATCACACAATCACCCGGCTCCAATTCCAACGAAATCTCACCGTCTAAATAGTTATCAAGGATTGCATTTTTAACATGATAAAATGGTGGCGTATCTGAATGTTCAACAACACCTAAACGATGCGATTTTGGAATGATTTTCAATCCTCCGGTTTCAGCCCCTGAAATGGGCGCCCAAAAGATAACCATCTCCAAATCTGGATTTTTATCAGAGGCGTCTTGATGCCATCCTGTAATGTTTTCACTGAATGAATGAGGTACTACTGAACGGATCGAGTATTCTTGGAATAAAACGAGTTCATCCTCGCTACTGAGCACTTTCTTGGCAAAACTATAAAACCTCGTTTCATAGAACAGATTTTTGATTACATCTAAATCAATATCTTTACGATTCGCCCGAGGGCAGTAATTTCTATTATTATTAAAAAAGTCGAGCAGTTTGAAGTCCTTCGTTTCTCTCAGCGAGCGGCTGGAACAACTTACAATATTTGAATACTTTTCCATATAAAGATCAGTGAGCTGCTCACACTGTTGATTTAATTTATTTAACAGGTCAGCATTCAGCGCATTTTTAAAAACAACATATCCTTCATCGTGGAACTGCTGAAAGAGTTTATTTTCAGTACTCATATACATCGACTTTCCAATAACCCTTTTGCTTTCTCGAAATAATAACTTGCACTTTCATCTTTGAGTTTTTCATATACCTCCCCAAGACGAGCTAAGCGGTTCTGAGTAGGGAAAAACTCAACAAGTTCAATAACACAATTAAACTCTTTAAATGTTGCTTGCTGTTCTTGAGCTTGCATCGCAGCCTGAACATAAAGAGCTTCCGCAAGCGCTGGGTCATGCCCTTCAAGTGCGATTGATTTAGCTAAATATCGCTTTAGGAGCGGTACAGCATAGACTTCATCTAACGATTCAACTCGTGCTATCGCGTCTTCCATTAAGACTCTAGCTTTTTCAAATTCGCCACGCGTAATCAACGTGTCAGCGATGGAAGTCTCATAGACACCCAACGCGAAAGATTGCCCGCTTTCTAACATTGCCTTTCTAATTGAGAGCGCCGTGTCGTATTGGTTATTTGCCCAGTCATGCAGTATGTCCAAAAATGCTTTTGCCCATACATCATGCTCTACATCTTTACTGTATCGTTGATACGTTTCTAAGACGCCATATTTGTCATTTAGGCAGAAATAGTGGAGTGCAATAAAGATATAGGCAAAGGTTATCGAAATATCATGCTTTGAATGCAGCGAAACCGTTAGACCCAATTCAGCACGACAAAACGATTGCTTAATGTTTCCAATCATTAATTCAACAATTGAACACATAGTTAAGCCTTGGGAATAAGGCTCTGAGCCAAATTTAGTTACCACATCTGGTATATTTTCAATACGTGTCGCATTATTAACGACTACGTCATATGCTTCTTTTGATTGAAGATAATCCCCATCAAAGGCATATGCTTGGGCCAAATGAACAAGAGTACAGCATGTTTTTGGGAGATTATTTTGACAATCTGCTAATATAGTTTCGCCTAATTCTCGGGCTGCTTTTCTCTGTGAACTATAGTGAAAAGCTAAAAATTGTGCCCATTGTACTTGTTCAAGTACGTTTAAAATATGCTCTTCTTGCTGTCTACTGACTTCAATTTTATCTAAGGATTTTTGAATGTCGCTTGCAAGTGCTATCGTTTCTAGACCAGCATATCCGTATAACGACATGTATGCCGTTAATACAAATGTGAGCGACTCAAGATATGAAGGACTCAGCTCTACCTGGTTAGGAAACTCGTCTGCAATTCCTTTTACGATACTGTAAACCTCATTCGTCTTCGAGTTCAAAGAGTGACTTACGTAAAACTTCAGCACCGAATTGTACGAATCAAGTGCTCGTATTGGTTCCTTCGCTTGCACAAAATGCCACCCCGCGGATAAATGTCTGTCTTGCAGTGGAAGCTTTTTGAGCGAGCATAGTGTGCCTGCGATGTTTATATGAGTATGAATTTTATCTTCACTTACCATACTGTCGTAGGCGGCATCTCTTACCAACGCGTGTTTGAATATATAGCTGTCGTTGCTGACATGACGCTGATGAACAATTAAGTCTTTAGATACCAATTCATTCAAATCATTTTGAATCTGGTTTTCACTGAGTGACGATGCGGCGACGAGCAAATCGTATTCGAACTCTCGGCCTATGGTTGCGGCAAGCTGTGCCGTTTCTTTGGCATAAACGAGGCTATCAAGCTTTTGCTGTAATGATTCGCGTAGGCTTGATGGGACTTGCTCAAGTTTGTCTGGGCTAGCAAAGTTAATTTCCCCCGCTATTACACTGACTAACTCTTTTTGTTTAATCATGTCTACCAATTCTTCGATAAACAGCGGTATACCATCTGTGCGGTTTATAAGTACATCGAGCACATTGCGAGCAACAGGCCGCTCATCAAACAATTTAACGATAAAGTCTTCCGTAGCTTGCTCAGTCAATTTTTTCAGACCAACTTCTAAAAGCGTTAAGTCGTTTAGTTGACTTGGCAGCGCTTGGCGCGAAGTACTGAGTAGTACATCGCCTTGCTTGAGCGTTTTCGCGAAGTGTTGAACAAATTCTAATGTCGTCGTGTCGGCCCAGTGTATATCCTCAACGATATACAGCTTTTTCTCGCTGATGCTGTGATATTTACTCGATAACAATGCCGTTAAACTAGTAAATAGAATCGACTTTTGTTGATCTGGCGCTAGGGTCGAGGCTGTTAACTCTTCTCCAAATTCAATATTTAACCAGATCATTAAAATTGGTAATGCGTTTTCTACGTCTAAGCTTGGCGTATTCTCGGCTAAAATGTCACTAAACAACGCGATTGCTTTTTCACTGCTTAATTGAGGCGTGTTATAGAGATAGCGCACTAAATTTAAAATAGGATAAAGTGCGTTGTTTTGGTGTTCTGGTAAACACTGTGCCACGAGGTGTTGATAGCCTGAGGCATTTTTACGGATCTCTTGTAATAATCGCGACTTGCCAATTCCAGCTTCCCCAAAAATATGCGCAATGTTGCTACTTTGACTTAAACCTTTGAACATCGATAACGTTTGCTCAAGTTCAACACCACGACCAATCAACTCATGGTTGTTACGTGTGCCGCGCATAAATCCAAACGCTTCAATTCTGCGCTCACCAACTAGGTTAAACACAGGATCCGTCGCCGATGTCAGTCCTAATTGTAAGTCGTCATGCGCGTCAAATTCAGTGTAAGGCTCAAGCAAATTCCTTGCCTCGCGGCTACACAAGATTTGGTTGTTCTCGGCTTGTCTAGCTAATGCCAACGCAGCATTGGCGATATGCCCCTCTGGTGTACTATTCGCGTAAGTCGTAAAAATGCCACTATGAATACCCGCGTGCATGCTTAATTCGGCGCCTTGGCTATCTTTAACTAATGCGTTACGTTTTGCCAAATCACTCATCACCTCGAGCGCGGTACGGGCACACAGGCGTGTATCGTTGTCACTTGCTGTTGGGTAACCAAAATAAAATAAACTCGTATCGCCCAAACTGCCGACATGGTATGCCCCAAAACGGGTCGCTATATCTAAACAATGCCCACGGTGGGACTTAAATAAGGCATCGAGCACGTCGAGGTCGCTGTCACTTCCAGGGATTAACGCAATGCTAAAGCGAACAGCAAGCACCGTAATTTGCTTGCGCTCCGTAAAAAACGTGTAGTCAGAATGCAGCGGATAGTTTGGCTCATCATCACGCAAAATGACCGTAGACTCGTTGGGTACATTTACCGCTCTGAACGTGCCCAATGCCCCGACCAAATTCGCCATATTCATGCGCGTTAGTTCTTGGTAGGCTTCCTCACCGGTGATCACCCTATCGTTGGGGTTTTTATGTAGTACTCGTCTAAGTAGTCCTGCGATTGGATGCCCCAACAAGGCTTGGGGAACAGGCACTTGTGCGTCGCTAAGTTGCTTATGATAGATAGACGCTAAACTTGAACCGCTGACTGCTGGGATGCCAGTTAAACACTCTAAAAACAATAAGCCCCACACATATAGGTCTGTACTTTCTGTAGCCGGTTCTCCGCGTAGTTGCTCTGGCGCACTGTAAGAAGGGGTGCCAAGCGTTTCTTGAGTCAGTGTTAATGTATTAAATTCCTGATGGCGACTATCTTGAGTAAGCGTACCTATACCGAAGTCCAATATTTTGGCGTGAGTTCGCGCTCCCCCTTTACTCAACATGATATTGGCAGGTTTAATGTCGCGATGGATAATACCGTGCTGGTGCGCGTGAATAAGCGCATCGAGCAACTGCAACATAATATCTTGAGCATCCAATGGGGACATAGGACCATTAGATGTTAAAAAGGTCCTCAACGACTGGCCATCAACGTATTCAAATACAGCGTAAAGCAGATTTTCATTACACTGGCCTTGGTCGAGCAAGCGCACAATATTTGGGTGGTGCAATTTGCTGCTAAGCATCGTCTCTCGTTTGAATCGCTCGATATAGCGTTGTTTTGATTCTTCTTCACTGTAAGGTTGAATCGCGAGAAATTTAATAGCAACGAATTGGTCTGTGTTCAGTTGTTTTGCTTTATATACTTTGCCGAAACCACCTTCACCAATTTTCTCAAGCAGAGTGTAGTTGGAAGCGAGAAAAGACGTTTTAATATATTGATCTGAGATTTGTGTATAAGGCATATTTTTATCAGACTTATTTTAATTGGTATGTCCCATACTTAAAAGCCAGCAAGTGACTTCCTATTTCTAATAACATTCCTTGCCAATTAGAAATCTCCACAATCGTAGATTGTCACCAAGCGTAACCAATTATCGTCAAAAAGCCTATAAACTTTAACAAAATTTTATGAATAATTTCCGATTTAACACATTAATTATCAACAAAAAATGTAAAAACCAGAATAGTTATTTTTTAAAACACAAAAATATGACACTCAGATTAAAAAATAGCTTTATCTCAGTTTAAATATTATGCGTCTCCCATGGCGTGTTTTAAAACTTGCGCTTTTATAGAGTCCGCGTTATTTGCCATTTTTAATATAAACTCACGTGCGATACGCAGAGGCTCGATATCATTTGAAAAACCGAAATAACACGCATCCATTGTCGACATCATCAGTAAATTGTCTTTACGTCGCATACGCTCGTATGTCTTTAATGCACCACACTCACCCACATCATCAAGGCTAACAACATCCACTAACGCGACGACGTCTTTAAAGCCCAAATTAACCCCCTGCCCCGCTAAAGGATTAATCGTATGAGCGGCATCACCGACAAGCACAACTCGACCTTTCACATAGTGGTTTGCATGTTGACGAGCAAGTGGGAATACAGCTGAGTTGAGCACCTTAAAATCACCAGGCAAGGTAGGAAAATGCGCTTTAATTTCCATTTTTAACTGTTCCGGTGAAAGCTGGCTGAGTAGTTTCAATTTATTACCATTGTCATACCAAATTAAATTGGCAAACGGTGCTGACATGGGAAGAAGCGCGACAGGTCCTGTAGCTTTAAACTGTTGCCAAGTTTCGGTTTGCTGAGGCGCGTCAAGCTCAATTAACACCCCCATACAGTGTTGAGAGTATTGCCAACCGGTGGTTCCAATCCCAGCAAGCTGTCGGACATGGGAACGCCCTCCGTCTGCAGCAATCAGCAAATCCGCTTGTAGCACTTCTTGGTCATACGTTAACGTAATCTCCGATTCACTTTGTTCTATTTTACGAGCAGGCGTCTCAAAGTGCTTTACGGTGATAGGTAGCCCTTTAAACTGTTTCCACAGACTAGCTTGGATAAGTTTGTTCTCAATAATGTGGCCTAGATGACTGGTGTTCACTTCTGTGTGATCAAAACTCAACACGTTCTTTCCTGACTCAAACGCGGTTAAGCGCGTATAGGGTGCTGTACGCGAAGCTTTTAGAGTGGGCATTGCGCCCAAAGATTCAAGTAAACGTTCTGAAAAACGATTGATTGCAGAGACTCGAATATCAATCTGTGCATCATTGAAGGTTTCAATGGGGTCAATAGGAAATTGCTCGACCACAATTACCTGCGCGCCTTTCTTTGCCAATGCCACTGCCGTAGCAGCGCCAACCATGCCTCCACCAATAATGACCACTTTGTTTTTCATTATGTTTTCCCAAACTGATGTGATGTGAACATTGTAACGAAAAAAAACCAAACAGGGAGACTTTAACCGCGACAAATTACGCTTGTTTGATCCCAATAAGTAAAGTCAAAATCTATACTTGGCTAAGCGCGCGGATACATATAAAATACGCGCCTTTACGTATTGCCATATGGGCGAAAGCTCCGCGGATAGACGAATTGAAAACGAGGCATTATTTCAATGGGTAAAAAACTGCATATTAAGACCTGGGGTTGTCAGATGAACGAGTACGACTCCCAGAAGATGGCTGATCTCCTTGATGCAACCAATGGTTATCAACTTACAGAAGAAGCTGAAGATGCGGATGTTATTCTACTGAATACGTGTTCTATCCGTGAAAAAGCGCAAGAGAAAGTGTTCCATCAGCTAGGTCGTTGGAAACTTTTAAAAGACGACAAACCTGATCTTGTTATAGGTGTAGGCGGCTGTGTAGCCTCTCAAGAAGGTGAAACCATTCGCCAACGCGCACCGTTTGTTGATATCGTATTTGGTCCACAAACGCTGCACCGACTGCCTGAAATGATCAAGCAAGTGCAGAACAATGAAGGTTCTGTTGTTGACGTATCTTTCCCAGAAATCGAAAAGTTCGACCGTTTACCTGAGCCACGCGCAGAAGGTCCTTCGGCGTTTGTTTCCATTATGGAAGGCTGTTCTAAATACTGTACATTCTGCGTTGTGCCGTACACTCGTGGCGAAGAAGTGAGCCGTCCACTTGATGACGTGCTACTTGAAATTGCTCAACTTGCTGAACAAGGTGTGCGTGAAGTTAACTTACTTGGCCAAAACGTAAACGCGTATCGTGGTGACACGCATGACGGTGAAATCTGTCATTTCTCAGATTTACTGCGTTATGTTGCGGCGATTGACGGTATTGACCGTATTCGTTACACGACATCACATCCAGTAGAATTCACGCAGGACATCATTGATGCCTATGCCGATATTCCTGAGCTGGTTGATCACTTACACTTACCAGTGCAAAGTGGTTCAGATCGTATTCTGAACCTGATGAAACGCGGCCACATGGCGATTGAGTACAAATCAACGATTCGTAAACTTCGCAAGATTCGTCCAAATTTGAGCATGTCATCTGATTTTATCATTGGTTTCCCAGGCGAAACTCAAGAAGATTTCGAAGCGACCATGCAGCTTATTAACGACATTGGCTTTGATATGAGCTTTAGCTTTATTTACTCAGCTCGCCCTGGTACACCTGCTGCCGATTTACCAGATGATGTGTCAGAAGACGAAAAGAAACAACGTTTATACATATTACAAGACCGTATCAATCAAATGGCTCAAGACATAAGCCGAAAAATGGTTGGTATGGAACAACGTATCCTAGTTGAAGGTCCATCGAAGAAAGATCCGATGGAACTGCGCGGACGTACTGAAAACAATCGCGTCGTAAACTTCGTTGGCCCACACTCTGTTATCGGTCAATTTGTTGATGTGAAGATAACCGACGCATTCGCAAACTCTTTACGTGGCGAATTAATTCGTACAGAATCAGACATGAATTTGCGTAAGGATGTTGCACCTTCAACCATTTTGAACCGTGCACCATCTCAACCAGAGGCTGATGAACTCGGTGTTACTACGTTCACACCGTAGATGTCTGTTGCGCCAGCGAAAGCTGGCGTAATTGTTATAGGAAGTTATTTTGAGTAACCAGTTAAGTAGTTTAGAATTTTTTCTCGAACCCGCCGACAATGCTCGACTTGCCTCACTGTGTGGCGCTTTTGACGAACACCTAAAACAAATTGAACGCCGCCTAGGTGTTGAAATCGCACATCGCGACAATGCCTTTAAAGTAACGGGTCAACCCGTTCAATCAAAAGCAGCAGAAGACGTTATTAAAGCGCTTTATATCGAAACTCAAACGCTCAAAGGCAAAACAAAAGAACTCACGCCGGATGACGTACATTTAGCGATTGCTGAAGCCAACTGTTTAGAGCAAGAAGCGCCAAGCGTCTGGGATAAAGAAGTTTTTATTAAAACGCGTCGTGGTGTAATTAAACCTCGCAACCCACATCAAAGTCAGTATGTTGCAAACATTCTGCGTCATGACATCACCTTCGGGGTCGGTCCTGCTGGCACAGGCAAAACCTACCTAGCGGTTGCCGCCGCGGTGGACGCGTTAGAACGTCAAGAAGTTCGTCGTATTCTGTTAACACGCCCAGCCGTTGAAGCGGGTGAAAAACTGGGTTTCTTACCCGGTGACTTAACACAGAAAATCGACCCATACTTGCGCCCGCTTTACGACGCGTTATTTGAAATGCTCGGTTTTGAAAAAGTTGAACGTTTAATTGAACGTAACGTAATAGAAGTTGCACCACTGGCTTATATGCGTGGTCGCACACTGAATGATGCCTTTATTATTCTCGATGAAAGCCAAAACACGACGACAGAACAAATGAAAATGTTCTTAACGCGAATTGGATTTAATTCAAAAGCGGTCATCACCGGTGACATTACGCAGGTAGATTTACCTCGCGGCGCACGTTCTGGCCTCCGTCATGCAATAGAAGTATTAAGTGACGTCAACGAAATATCCTTCAATTTCTTCCAAGCTCACGACGTTGTTCGTCACCCTGTCGTTGCTCGAATTGTCGAAGCGTATGAGAAAAAAGAAGAAGCTGAACGAATTGAACGTGCAGAAAAGCAAAAAGCACGTGAAGCAGAGCGTTTTGCAAACCAAGAGAAGTCATCGTGAACATTAATCTTGATTTAGATTTACAAATTGCCGGTGAATTCGACAATTTACCTACCGCAGAGCAATTCCAACTGTGGGCTGAGAAAGCGCTCGTCAATTACTGCGAGACTGCTGAAATGACCATCCGCATCGCAACCAGTGAAGAGTCGCAACAACTCAATCACGAGTATCGCGGCAAAGATAAACCAACAAATGTGTTATCTTTCCCATTTGAAGCGCCACCAGAAATAGAATTGCCATTATTAGGTGATTTAATTATTTGTCCCGATGTGGTTTTAAAAGAGTCGATTGAGCAAGAAAAGACCTTTCATGACCATTTTGCCCATATGGTTGTTCATGGTTGCTTGCATTTACTTGGCTTTGACCATATAAATGACCAAGATGCACTCGAGATGGAAGCCATCGAGAAAGAAGTGTTAGCCGATTTGGGAATTTCAGACCCTTATCGTGATGATGTTGAATAAAACGGAGTATTAAACTGCAATGAGCGACGATAACTCGCAAAGTAGCCAGGGTTCTTCAAGTAAGAGCTGGCTGAGCCGGATCACCCAGTTGTTACAGGGGGAACCCCAAAACAAAGAAGAGTTGGTAGAAGTCATTGCCGACGCTCAGGAAAGAAGCCTTATCGACCCTGAGACCAAAGACATGATGCAAGGCGTTTTGGAAGTCTCCGAAATGCGAGTGCGCGATATCATGATCCCACGTTCACAAATGGTGACGTTGGATGTCGATGTATCAATCGAAGCCCAATTAGGGGCAATGATGGAATCATCGCATTCACGTTTTCCTGTTATTTGTGAAGATAAAGACCACGTAGAGGGTATTTTACTCGCGAAAGATTTGCTGCCGCTCATTTTAAGCAAAGAGCCACACCTCCCGTCTTTACGCCAATACCTGCGCCCTGCGTTTGTTGTGCCAGAAAGCAAGCGTGTAGATACCCTGCTTAACGAGTTTCGTCAAAAGCGTTATCACATGGCCATCGTTATCGATGAATACGGTGGTGTGTCGGGCTTGGTGACTATCGAAGATATTCTTGAGCTGATTGTGGGTGAAATTGAAGATGAGCATGATGACGATGAAGAGCAACAACAAATTCGTCAACTCGCGAAATACACCTATATCGTACAAGCGTTAACGCCTCTTGAAGATTTCAATGAGTTCTTCAAGACGTCGTTTAATACGGAAGAAGCAGATACTGTCGGTGGTATTGTGTTGCACGCATTTGGCCACATGCCAAGTCGTGGTGAAACGATAGAAATTGCACCTTTGCAGATCAAAGTAACGAATGCCGACAGCCGTCGTATCGTTCAACTTCAGGTAACCGTACCTAAGCCTCAAAATGGCGACGAATATCAAGACTAAACTTGTCGCACTTCGCGCAAATAAAACCTTGTGGGCCGCCCTGTTTGGGGGCGGCCTTTTAACTTTTGCGTACTCACCATTTGGCCTTTGGCCATTAGCTTTTTTCTGTATTGCCACCGGTTTTTATGCGACAAAGCAGCCTTCAGTTAAGTCGACTTTTCGCTATGGTTGGCTTTTTGGCTTTGCTTGGTTTGCCGCTGGGATAAGCTGGGTTCATGTCTCCATTGCAGAATTTGGTGGCATGCCGTTGTTTTTTTCATTGCTCTTAATGGCTGCATTGAGCGGTTATCTCGCACTCTTTCCCGCCTTCGCGTTCGCTACCGCCAAATCAATTACCCAAAACGAATCTCAACGCGTTGTGCTAACTGCAGCATTGATGTTCATCTTTGAATGGTTGCGCGGTAAATTACTCACTGGTTTCCCCTGGCTCAGTTTTGGTTATACCCAAACAGACAGCCCATTAAATGTGTTTGCCCCTGTCATTGGTGAAGTTGGGCTTACCGTACTTTGTACACTTGTTGGCGGAGTGCTGTATTTAACGGTTTCGCTTAAATCGTTTAAGCCATCTTTAATTCTCGTCAGCTTAACTGTCTGTGGTGCACTTCTCATCCCTTCGTTTAACACCACCCACTATGGCGAAAAAACCATTAAAACACTCCTTGTACAAGGCAATATCCAACAAAGTTTGAAATGGGAGCCAGAACATTTCTGGCCTACGATGAAACTTTACCGCGATATGACCCGTTTGAAGTGGGATGGGGTCGATTTAGTTGTGTGGCCTGAGGCTGCTATTCCAGAAATCGAAGAAAATGCCATTCCTTATTTGCAGTCTGTAGATGCCGCGGCCGCGTTTAATCAAACAGCGGTAATCACTGGCATCCCAGATTACCAATTTGATACCCGCAATGTATTTAATACGCTCATTGTACTTGGAAAACGTAACGCGGAAGATACACAGGGACAATATGTTTATTTGAGCAAAAACAGATATCAAAAGCATCAACTCTTACCGATTGGGGAGTTTGTTCCTTTCGAAGATTGGCTACGCCCCATCGCTCCTCTGTTTAATTTGGTCATGTCATCCTTCACCCGCGGGGAAGAAAAACAAGCAAACCTTCAAGCCAATGGACTTAATGTCCTGCCCGCCATTTGTTACGAGATAGCCTTTGCGGAGCTGGTGCGAGGTAATTACCGCGCAGATTCAGATCTTTTGTTTACGGTGAGTAACGATGCCTGGTTTGGCCATTCTCACGGACCTCATCAGCATATGCAAATCGCTAGAATGAGAGCGCTTGAACTTCAGCGACCCTTAGTTCGTGTAACGAATAACGGGATCACGGGTGTCTACGACCCTATTTCAGGCCAACAAACAGCGTTGCCTCAATTCGTGGCTGATTCTCTGGTGACGGAAGTGAAATTAATCCGCGGTAATTCGCTGTTTAGCCAATACGGGAATACACCTATCTGGCTGTTTTCAATCATCATTATTGTATTTTTCAGCGTGTCGCACCTAACGTACCGTACAAAATCAAAGTTTGAACGAAACTTCTTATAACGCTCTTTGAATAGTTGCACTAGGTTGGTGTGAAACTTCTCTGTTGGTGCAATATCTCCCTTCAAAACACATCGCAAAAACTAACATCCAATTGATTTTATTGAATTTTAAATATTGGCACAAAACTTCCAATAGCTATATCAACTTGGCCTGTCGGTTGGCCAAAACAAGCGAGAAGGAAAAGGCGATGTATACACTCTATCAAACCCTATATTTATTATGGCATTTAGAAGTGTCAAGTTGGGATATGGATGAGAAGGAGAAATGCCATGAGTGAAGAAAAACTTTCTTTGTTACAGGCTGCGGTGACTCTTGTACTGCATGCGAACTGGTTGCCTTCTGAAGCTGCCGCAAAATGCCAGCTACCGACACGTACCGTCTACAAGGCCGTGCGTGCGGCACAAACTAAGCCGAATACAAAAAAGCAGAAACTCCAAGCAGCAAAAGAAAAGTTGATGGACAGCATTGCACAAATTGAAATGGAACTTGCGCAATTATGAGGTATATCATCGAGGCGGTTGCCAATCTTGACGCGAAGTTGCTTGAACGGCTTACGGCACTGCTTGCCGATTGTGTAAATCAAGGCGCTTCGCTTGGCTTCTATAGGCCTGCGCAGACTGAACGAATCGTTAATTACTGGCAAGCGACCAGCAAACAGCTTGAAAATAAAGACAAACAACTCTTTATTGCGTTTGACGAGCAAAATAACGTTGCTGGGACGGTACAATTGAATCTATGCCAAAAGCAAAACGGTTGTCACAGAGGCGAAGTAGAAAAACTCCTAGTCGACCCTACTTTTCAACGCCGCGGCATTGCAACTCACCTGATGAAGGCATTAGAGGCGTGGGCACAACAACACGGCATTCAACTACTCTATTTAGATACGCAAACAGGCGATAAAAGTGAATCGTTTTATCGAGCACGGGAATACGTGCTCAGCGGTACTATTCCAAGTTTTGTAACAGACGCCCAAGGCATGTTACATAGCACCAGCGTGTACTATAAAGAACTCCGATAAAACTCATACTTGACATGAGCGAAGACAAAAAAAGGCCAGCTAAGCTGGCCTTTTTATTATAGATTCTCAAGAAAGTCTTCGTCGAATTCTTCGATCTTTTCTTCTTTAATCGGCGGCTTCCCATCGTACAACTCATACAATTGTCTTTGGAAATAAATGTCTTTCAAGAACAAATAAGGATCTAACGAGTCGTTTAATAACTTTTCTTGCGGTATCAAGTTTGCTCGGGCTTCAATCGCTTTCAATGCAAACAAGAGAATGCTTTGTGGTGTTGTAAGTGCCAATTCAGGCAACACGACATTGTCCATCACATCTCCAGTAAGATTACGCGCCGTTGTCGGCCCCATTCCCGGCAACATAATGTACGGGCCATCCGATGCGCCCCACACGCCTAATGTCTGACCAAAGTCTTCATCCGCATGCTTTAGACCAAAACTACTGGCGACATCAAATATACCAAACAGACCAACCGTCGAGTTAATCAAGAAACGAGCAACATTAACCCCCGTATTAGCAGGCTTACCCTGCAATGCCGAATTCACCACATCCGTTGGTGTAGTAAGGTTAGTCGTAAAATTAACAAGCCCCGTACGGACAGGTTGTGGCGTGTAAGTCGCATAACCTACCGCAACTGGCCTAAGCAAATACTTGTCCAGTACATCCATGTTAAAATCATAGACAGGTCTGTTCATTGCCTGCAGTGGATCCCGAGGGTCCTGTTTTTCAGCAGGCACTGAAGCACACCCCACCATAATGAGGGCTAAACAGGCTGAAGCCAGCGCTTTAATCATCTGTTTTCCTTTATTAATAAACACGACTTATTGTAATTGATTGGCTATTTTCGCCTTCTTTCAATTCTAGAGTTTGCGACACGCCTTCTAACTCGCCTTTGCTCGGTGAAACACTTTCGTCAACCGACAATCTGGCAGTAACAATCACTTTTTCAAATTGCGATAATTGTAACTCAGGCATCATAGCTAAGCTGTCATCCAATGTTACCGTCAACGGAAAACGATAGTCCCGTAGTTTAGCAACTGCCAACGGCATTGGTGGACCACTGACCGCTTTTGCGAAAACAAACAGAACACCATTACTCGGAATGTTCTCAGCAAGCTTCGGATCGATATCGACTGTCACTGTGATGGTTTTCGCGACGGCCATGGACGTCGAAGGCGACAGATGCCCATTAATCTCATCGATGCGCGCCGCAATCATTGAGTAACGAGGGTCTGCTTTGTCCATGTTCGCGAGTAACACTTCAAACGCAGCCTTAGCTTCGGCCCAATCTTTCCGCTCATACGCTATCAAAGCTAAAAGACTAATTGCATCGATGTTATTTGGGTCTTGAGACAATACCTTTGACAACATTCGAGCGGCTCGATTCATACCTGATTCGCTGCCTTCAATCAGTAGCACTTGGCTATAGTTGACCAAAACATTGGGGTTGTTAGGGTTCATTTCAAGTGCTCTATCGAACGACTGCATTGCCATTTCAAAATCGTTAATCGACATCGCGACACGACCAAGCAACATCCAAGCGACGGCATCGTCCCCTTCCGCTGCTAATTTGGTGCGAAGTCCAAGCGCAAATGCTTGAAGTTCATTCGCACTGAGAGGCTCACCATCCTGAAGTACTGCACGCTCACCATACTCAGGCAATTTCTCGATGGCAGAATACCAGTCTTGAACTTGCTTAGCATTTCCTTTCCATTGGTAGAAAATGACACTGAATAACGTAACAAATAAGAGGCCCGTTAAGGCAAAAATACGGTTATCGCCGCGATTAGTCAGTGCTTGCTCTGGTGCTAGTTCATTGAGCAAGCGACGTTTCATTTCACGTACCGACTCATAATGAACAAGCGTATCAATACGCGAATTGGCCAATTCTTCATCCAATTCAGCAAGACGCTGTTTATAAATAGCAATACGTTCTGCATTTGCGTCATGATCGACACGCACTATACGCTCACGGCGCAGGAACGGCGTCACAACGAAGAGTGCAGCTAAGACGCTTAATAGCGCAAACATTCCCCACATTTGCTCCATTATTGCTGCTCCCTTTGTTCGTATTTGGCAATTAACTCCGCTAACTTTGACTCGTCGGCATCAGTCCATGGTTGTACCTGAGCTGATTTACGCTGACGCACCACAATAAAGCCAAAGCCCAATGCAACAATTAGCCCTGGCAATACCCAAAGTAATATGGTCAGAGGCGTAACGGGTGGTTGATAATGAACGAAATAGCCATAGCGATCGATCATATAATCGATAACTTCGTCTTTCGATTTACCTTCATGGACAAGAGTAAGTACTTTATCACGCAAATCTTTCGCGACTACCGCATCAGAGTCCGCAATATTTTGGTTTTGGCATTTAGGACAACGAAGTTCATGCGTAAGTTCTTTAAACATTTGCTCTCGTTCAGCTGAGTCAAAATGATATTTGTCCTCTATCGCGTAGGTGTTCGCGGCTGAAACGAATAATCCAAGACAGAAGATAAACTTTTTCATGGTGTTAACTCCTGAATTGCTGGCGCAAATTTCGCACGCCAGACGCGCGTATTCATATCACCGGTATGATGTACCAAAATCTTGCCTTCTTTATTAACTAGAAAGGTTTCCGGTGCACCTGACACACCCAAATCAAGCGCCAAGCTTCGGTTTAAGTCTAGAATGTTAAATGCGTACGGATTGCCTGCTCGACTTAGCATGTTATTCACTTCTTCACGTAGTGCAACGACATCGAATTTATCACCGAAATCAGGATCATAAGCTTGGTCATAATACAAACCAACAATCTTAACACCTTTCTCTTTTAGCTCGGTTAAATAGCCAAGTTCAGCCAAACATGTCGGACACCAAGTACCCCACACATTAAGCAAGTACACTTCGCCTTGGAGTTCTTTGTCTGTCCACGTTTTCTTCTCGTCCATAAGGTCAGGTAAAGAAAACGCAGGCATATTATGGCCTAAACGACCCGTCTGGATCTCGCGAGGATTTCCAAATAGCCCTTGATACAGAAAGACACTGAGCAAGATGAAAATTGCTAATGGCACAAGTCCTAATACTTTCTTATTCATGCTACTGCCTCCGATGAACGAGTACGGCTGCTACGACGGTAACGTTTATCTGCAAGAACGATAAAACCAGCAAACGAGATCAACAAACCACCTAACCACATCCAACGGACATAAGGTTTATGATAGATACGAAGCGCCCATGCTCCGTTATTTAACTCTTCACCTAACGCTAAATAAAGGTCACGGAAAAAGCCATCGTCGATAGCAGCTTCTGTCATAAATTGCATACCAACGTTATAGCGACGTTTCTCGGCATGCAGTAAGACAACTTTTTTGCCCTCTTTTAGCACGGTCACTTCACCTGCATGACCTGAGTAATTAGGACCTGAAATCACGTTAACGCCTTCAAATCGATATTCATATTCGTTTAATGTCGCGATCTCACCGGGTTTCATGCTAACAGAACGTTCAACAGAATATGCTGAAGTCAGTGTAACCCCCGCAATGACAAAGCCGAGGCCAATATGACCAAGCACCATAGCCCAGTAACTTAACCCTAAGCGTTTAATCCCTTCGGGGATGGTCGCTTGCGATGCTACTTTTTGAAGTAAATCCGTTGCTGTTGCAAGGAAAATCCAAACAGCCAATGCCGTCCCCATGAAAGTAAGTGGAGCAACATGATCATATCCACCAAACAGCCACGCCGCCGTGATAATAATCGCAAGTACAACATTGATAGTCCATTTCGGGAACAACGTATTGAGCTTATTTTGTTTCCAGCGCAGCATTGGACCAATACCCAAAAGTAAGGCAAACGGCACAATTAAGATGGAGAACATTTTGTTGAAAAACGGCACACCAATCGAAATAGCGCCTAGACCTAGCTCTTTGTGGATCATGGGTAACAAAGTACCAAGCAATACGATGAGCATCGCGACTACAAGGAAGATATTGTTTAACCACAAGCTCACTTCACGAGAAGCAAATTGATAGCGCCCTTCACTTTTCACTTCTGACACGCGCAAAGCGTATAGTGTCAGGCTGCCACCAACAACAAGTGCAAGAAAAGCAAGGATATAAAGTCCTCTATCCGGATCTGTCGCAAAGGCATGAACAGACACAATAATGCCCGAACGAACAATAAATGTACCTAACAAACACAATGAAAATGCCGTAATGGCCAGTAAAACGGTCCACGATTTGAACACACCGCGTTTCTCAGTCACTGACAGGGAATGCAGCAACGCGGTTGCGACTAACCACGGCATAAGGGAAGCATTCTCAACAGGATCCCAAAACCACCAGCCACCCCAACCAAGTTCGGAGTACGCCCACCAACTACCAATGGTGATACCTAAAGATAAAAATGCCCAAGCAGCCATAGTCCAAGGACGCGACCACTTAGCCCACGTATTATCTAATTTACCCGTCATCAATGCTGCAATAGCAAATGCGAACGAGACAGATAAACCGACGTACCCCATATACAAAAGCGGTGGATGTATAATCATGCCAGGGTCTTGCAACAACGGGTTGAGATCTCGACCTTCTACTGGGTAATATGGCAACAACCGCTCAAATGGACTCGACATCCAAAGCGTATAGAGCATAAATCCAACACCAAGAAAACCAAGCACGCCGAGTACTCGAGCTCTCAATACCCAAGGTAATGACTTAGACATCATTGCAACCAGCGCAGTCCATGTTGATTGCATTACCAACCAAAGCAGAATAGCACCTTCATGCCCACCCCAAGTTGACGTTACTTTATAGTACCAAGGCAGTGTGCTACTCGAATTTTGTGCAACGTAACTTACGGTAAAATCGTCAGTAAGGGTAATATAGATAAGAATACAGAAAGAGAAAATAACGAACAGGCATTGGCCTAGAGCGAGAGACGGAGCGGCGCGCATTAAACGCAAATTACCGCTGTAGGCGCCCCATAGAGGAAAAATGCAGAGCAATAGCGATAACGCCATTGCGAGCACTAAAGCGAAGTAACCTATTTCTGGGATCATGCCTAGTTTTCGCCTTTCGAGTAATTTAATTTATAGCCAGGTTTCTCATGCTTGATGCCTTTCACCGCTTCCGCGACTTCAGCTGGCATGTACTCTTCATCGTGCTTGGCTAACACTTCGAACGCTTCAACAACCGTCGGCTCAACCAATGTACCTTGCGCCACAATACCCTGACCTTCACGGAACAAATCTGGCAAAATACCGTGGTAGCGCACCGTCACGAGCGGACCCGTATCAATAAGCTGGAACTCGACATTTAGCGTTGTATCATCTCGTTTTACTGAGCCTGGCACCACCATTCCACCGATACGAAGCTTTTGACCAATAAAGGGCATATCGTGACTTTCACCTTTGCCATTTACCAATTCACTAGGGGTGTAAAATAAATTAATGTTTTCCTGCAGCGCATAGAGTGTTAAACCCACCGCAGAACCAATACCTAAAATAATCCCTGCTACGGTGAACAAGCGTTTTTTACGTCTCGGATTCATTGAACTTGTTCCTCTCTCGCTTGCTTAATTCTTGCTTCACGTGCCATTTGCGTACGAATTGACTGTTTAAGCGAGTTCGCCTCAAACCATGAACTCATCAGAATGCCAAGAAGGATAAGTGCGCATGTACCGAATGATAACCAAACATAAAAGCCGTAGCCGCCCATGGCTAAAAAATCACTGAATGATGCAAATTGCATAATTAACCTCGACTAACTAAATCGCGTACCCATGGACGATGCTGTTCACATCGTAAAATTTCATTTTTGAGTCGCATCAACGTCACCACCCCAACAAAGCCTCCAAAACCAACAATGTTGATTAGCAAAGGCCAGAGCATTGAAGGGTCTATCGCAGAGGTATCGAATTTCGTGATTGTTGAACCTTGATGTAACGTATTCCACCACTCCACTGAAAAATGGATGATAGGTAAGTTAATTACACCAACAATCGCAAGGATACTTGCAGCACGTCCTGCCACTTTCTTATCTTCAAAAGCGTGATACAACGAGATCACACCAAAATATAAAAACAATAGAATTAATTCAGATGTCAGGCGAGCATCCCACACCCACCAAGCACCCCACATGGGTTTACCCCATGCCGCACCCGTTATCAAGGCAATTGCGGTCATCGCCGCGCCAACCGGGGCCAGTGAAATAACGGCAAGCTCTGCGTTACGGATTTGCCAAACGAGTGCGATGATGGCGGCAATGGCCATTGAAGAATACGCCCCCATCGACAAAATCGCTGACGGGACATGAATGAAGATAATTCGGTAACTGTCTTTTTGTTGGTAATCGGCGGGCGCATAGGCTAACCCCCAAACCCAACCAATGACGATACACACGACTGCAACTACGGCAAAGTAAGGCATTAGCGTATTGCATAGCTGATACGCTCGCTCGGCTTTGGCATAAGGATGTAACCATTTCCACATTTTAACTTACACTCACTCTTAAAGCTGAAGATATCGCAAATGGCGCGGTAATAATGCCGACGGCTAACATCGCACCAAGGATCGCGAGTTGTCCACCATAAGGTAATGTCATCATACTCGTATCGATGGCAGACGTCGCAAAAATAAGCACTGGGATATAAAGCGGTAAAACTAGTAAACTGAGCAATAGACCGCCTTTTTGCAGTCCAACAGTCAAGCCGGCCCCAATTGCACCGATTAAGCTCAATAATGGTGTACCAACTAATAACGTTAGCACGGTCGCGCCTAATGCTTGCTGTTCTAAATTCATTAGTAATGCAAACAATGGCGACAGCACCACCATTGGCAAGCCTGACGTCGTCCAGTGAGCACACACCTTAGCAATCACCGTTAAAGACATTGGATAGGGTGAGGCAAGCAATTGTTCCAAAGAACCATCATTATAATCATCACGAAACAATTTATCTAAACCCAGCATCGTGGACAATAACGCAGCTACCCAAATAATTCCGGCGGCCATTCTGGCTAGTAGCGCAGGCTCTGGACCGATTGCTAATGGGAAAAGGGTTATGACGATCACAAAGAAAAGGAGAGGATTAAAAATTTCAGCGCGTTGACGAAACGCCAAGGTCACATCTTTGCAGTAAACAGACTTAAACAGTTGCCAATAGGAGTGTTGAACAGGCATTACAGTCGATACTCCAACACTAGCGTTTTAAGTTGTCCAAAGTGGTCCGTCAAATCTTGGTGTGTTGTCAACAAAATAGCGCCACCTGCATGTAAATGTTCTTGAAAGCGAGCTTGCAACATCGCAACCCCTTTTTTATCTAATGCGGTAAAGGGTTCGTCGAGGATCCATAACTTTGCGTTGTTCATCCACATTCTCAGCAGTGCAACGCGCCGTTGCTGGCCTGCAGACAATGTTCTCACAGGGACGTCTTCCAGACCAATTAGCCCAAGCTTTGCCAGTCTAGCCATCGTTTGGCCATCATCAGAGACACCGTGCACAGCCTGCCAATGTAGTACATTTTCAACCGCGGTCAGCTGACCATTAACGCCCGTCTTATGACCGATAAATAATAAATGCGCTGCAAATTCATCGTAGTTTTCTTGAATGTTTTGCTCATCAAAGCAAATTTCGCCTTCTTCTGCTCGAGCGAAACCCGCTATAATACGCAATAAACTCGTCTTTCCCGCGCCATTTGGGCCTTCAACTTGCATAATTTCACCCGCTTGAAGTGAAAAACTCAACGACTCAAATAAACATCTATCTTGTTTAATGCAGGTGACTGCTTTTATCTCAAGCAAACTAACGATTCTCTTTACCCAAAATTGGGCGTTAGTCTAACATAATGGTATGGTAATACGAATATCGTACCGCAGACGTTTAACGAAAATTTGATTTAAAATAATGAATAAAGTGCCAATTTCTTCGCAGCCTACTGTCCAAACTCTCGATGTTGGCACGCTTTCGAATTTACCAAAAAACACGCAGCAAATCGCGGAGCTTGATAGCCAATTCCAAGCTCGACATATCGCCGTCAATGATTCGTCATTGCAAATGGAAGTATTGATGGAAGGCCGCTGGCAAACGCTAAGACTTACGCTGGATGACCCAAAACCTAAACCGTTTCAGTTAGCACAAGGTACAGTGCAAGTCGCGCCTGATGGTAAGACACTGACGATCACCACAACGCCTCAAACGCACATAATAAATGATCCAAAAGTGCTTATCCGTCTGTACAACATGCTATTTACTGACAGTGAAATACTGCCAAAACAAACGACTGTCAATTTAACCAACACGAGTATTAGCTTCCCGAAGCTCGGATTGGAATTCAATGTTGATAAACAGACGATGGCATTATTGCGTACAGAACCGAAATTGTATGCTGTCGTTGAACAATCAAAAGCAGAATTATCCTTTAAAATCGTTAACGGCTACTCCGATCCACTCATGCATCTTAGTATGTCACTTAAACATCTGGCTCGACAAATTCCTGACAAATTTCCTGAGCTTTATGTACAGGCTGCTCGCACTTCCCTCGACGTTAAAGCAACGCCTTTACCAGGAGGAAAAGTATTATCACTTCCGTTGAGCACCCCCGAACAATTCGCGCCCACAGGAAAATGGAGCAAAGCGATTGTTAAACCATTTGCTGAAACGGTTAGTTTAATACGTCCCCAACAATCGTTTGATGCTGTACTGAAGCATTCTTTAAAACAACAAATCCCCCAATTTGACCAAACATTACAAAAAGAAATACAGAATCAGACCACGCTGCTCTCGCTCAGCGACCCTAAACGCATTTCTCAAGAAGAACTAAAAGCAGCGATTGGCACTGCAATACAGAAGTGGATAAAAACCCCCTTCATGCAACTTAAAGATTCGTTCAGTGTGAAACCCGGACAAGTTAATGCAGAGAAAGGGATATCACCGACGGATCAAGTAACATCTTCCTCGACGCCTAAACCTAGCGTATGGCTTCAAACACCCGTTATGGCGGCTTCTGCCAATCGCCCTACGTTCTCAGCGTCCGCTGTTGGTGACTTGTTTAATGCAATACGACAGGTTACTACGCTAACGGTCAACAATGGCTCACGTGCTGATGTTGCTATTCCGACACAGATAAACACATTTGTAGAAAACAACAACGTCAAAGTGGAAAAATCGCTAAACTCGACAAGTGAGAAGGTAGCAAGCATTAACATACCCCTTGCAGAGACTGCTCAAAAAGAAAAGTCTTCGACCAGCAACAAAGCGCGGTTACATGAACACCCAATGGCAAAAATCGAGACCAAAATTAGCGAGGAACGAAAGCAAGCTAATGAAGCTGACTCCAGTATTAAGCTCAAGGAGCAAACGCAAATTCGTTCAAGTGCTCAATTGTGGCACCCACCACTGAAATTCGATACTAAAAGTATGCCTCAAGCTACACAAGTATCGAGTCCATAGAGCGCCTACTAAGCGCCAAGTGGGCTAAACAAGAAAATCTTGCTCGCGACCCAGGATTGCAACTGTCTAAAACCATTGATGAAGTTAAAACGTCTGCAAAGCAATTCCCACCAGAACTGCAGCGATTAGTGAATCAAGCCTTTGACCGAATGTGGGATGAGCGTTCGCTCCATCCCGTAGCAATCAGTCAGCATGTATCCTCTGTGACAAATAGTCTTCCTGTACAAAGCCCATTTTTACAGGCACTAGACAAATTACTGGTGACTTTTCTTGCAGTTCCAAAAGCAATTCAAACCCGCCCAGAGAACGTTTCCCCCGCTGAGCGCACTGAAGCTTTAGTTACCGCCCTATTTCCCAACCAGAAAATAAATCAACGTCAACAACTCGTGCAATCGCTCATGCAAGCGAATCAATTCGAGCAGTTAAGTGGTGACCTAAGCAAAATACAAAATCAATTTAATCATGTTGGTACTCAGCAACTTAACCAGCAGCAATCCAATGAAAACAATTGGTTGATAAATTTATTTTTGCCTACAAAACAAACCGAAGAACAAAGACAAACGGAACTACAAATAGGCAAATATAAAAAACCAGCCAAAGCACACTTACCTGAAAAGACTGTCTGGTTTGTACGCTTAAATTTTGACTTAACACCGTATGGAAAGTTGTCAGCGCAAGCGGAGTTAATGGACAAAGCCTTGGATTGTGATTTAGTGGCAGATACCAAAGCGGTCGTCTCTTTAGCTACTCCTCATCTTGATGCGTTAAGGGAGAAACTCGCCTCTCACGGGCTGCAAATTGGTGATATTTCACTCAGCGAAAATCCCGAGCAAGTTAACCAATTCTATACTTCTCATGCTATCGTCAACCTGAAAGTATAAGGAGACATTGTGAGCGACTCTATTAAACAAAAATCAGCTATCGGATTACTATATGAAGCAGGCAAAGCGCCCGAAGTTGTTAGCAAGGGATTTGGAGACCTAGCGGATGAAATTGTCGCGAAGGCAAAAGAAAAAGGCATACTCGTCCATCAGGATGAGCAGTTATTTGACTCTCTCGCTAAGTTGAATTTGCATGATGAAATACCGAGAGAACTTTACTACGTCATTGCTGAGTTAATCGCGTTTTCATATATCCTTCAGGGCAAGTTTCCACCTGGCTGGAAAGGTCTGAAAGGAAAGCTGGATATTCGTGCCTAGTGCAGACAATACGCAATGGGGCTACAGAATATTTGGCAGACAATCAGTGGAGAAAGGCTATTTTTGTTTAAAGTGCAGCGTCATAAGCAGCTCGGCTTCTGCTTGAGGGATTTCACACTCCCGCATCACTTCGTCTAAATCCGCACCTAGCTCAATCATTTTCACCGCACGCGAATAAATTTTCGCTTCTGGATCATCGTATTTTTGTGCGGAGACGGACTGCGCTAACTCTTGGCTTATCTGCTCACAATTTACGATACGTTTGCTCATACTCAATAAACCAGCTCTTACTTCTGCAATTTCACTGCGTAAGATCTGCAATTGTTGAGTAAAGCTCTCTGTGCGTTTAACGTGGTCGATAAAGTGTTTTCGTTGAGTTTCGCTGTTTTTTCGCGCAACAACAAAAAGCCCCAAGCACACTACACTTAGCGTACTTGAGACAATCGTTAAACCGAGTAATAAATAAAATTGGACTGCTTCTGACACGTTAGATGTGGCTCAACTCGTCCCACTCGTCATCAGTTAATAGCTTATTGAGGTCAACAAGAATTAACAACTCGCCTTCACGGTTTGAAACACCCTGAATAAATTTCGCGCTTTCTTCCGTTCCAATATTCGGAGCACTGTCAATTTCAGAGCTGCGTAAATAAACGACCTCAGCAACGCTATCAACCAAAATACCAATTACTTGCTTTTCAGCTTCGATGATAACGATTCTAGAGTTGTCCGTCACTTCCGCACTTGGCAAACCGAAACGCGCACGAGTATCAATAACTGTTACAACGTTACCACGTAAGTTAATAATACCAAGTACATAATCAGGTGCACCCGGTACAGGTGCTATCTCAGTGTATCTTAGTACTTCTTGAACCTGCATTACGTTAATACCGTAAGTTTCTGCTTCAAGCTTGTACGTTACCCACTGCAAAATTTCGTCGTTACTATCCGCACTTTTATCTGCTGAAAGTAGTCTGTCTTGGCCCATGGTAAAACTCCAAAGTACGATCTATTGGACTTGCTGAACAAAAAGGCTATTGCTCTCGGCTATCGGTACCTTTTTCCAACAGTTCTATTAAATTATCTACATCTATCAAAGCGCACATTTTTTCTTTAATCACACCAGCTAACCAAGGGCGTTTCCCTGCTGATGTGCGCCATTTTACATCGTCCGGCTGTAACGTTATGTTATTCACCAACTTTTCTGCTGACAAGCCCCAACTACTATCCCCAAGCATAATGAGGTACTGGTAATCCAGGTTGTCCGCGAGCTCTTGAGTATATTTCTCGGGCATAACCCAACGAGCAGTATCTATTACACTAAGCTTTTGTTCACGATTCAACATGACACCTTGGAACCATTTTGGTTTTCCAAACAATTGGTTTATATCACCTAATTGATGAATACCACCGAGTGCTTTGAGCGGCACTGCAAGCGTAAGACCGGCTACTTCAAAGAATAAGGCCTGAAACTCGCCATCAAAATACGCGCTTTTGCTATCAACTTTAGCAGATTGTTCTTCTTGCTCTTTGATAATAGTACTATTTTGCTGATTCTCAAGCTCTTTTACTTCTTGCACGGGTTCAATGGTTACAACTTCGTCAGTAACTTCAACCGTTTGTTCTTCTTCGACTTCTATTTCCGGTAGTTCAATTATTTCGTCGGCAATTTCTGGGCGAACTTGCTCTAATAATTTTGCAACCGGCGACACTTCTGTAACCGCAGCAGACTTGAGCGGTGTTTTTTCTAACTCTGGCGCGTAAGCGACTTCCTCTTCGGTAAGTAACGCATTGAGGTATTGTTTCATCACTTGTTCATTTGCAAACAGGTGCTTGTTCATTCGCTTAATCCAACTGCATTAAATAATCTAACAATGCTTTATAGGCATATACGCCCCGAGATTTTGGGCAATACTCTACAGGCACTTTTTGTGAAAGGCTTGCATCTCGAAACTTCGTATCAACAGGGATTACACCAGGCCACACTTTGTCGCCATAAGTATCTAACAACGACTTATACGCCTCTAATGACGCTTTTGTTCGTTTGTCATACATCGTTGGGATAATGGTGTATTGATATGCTTTACTTTGAGATGTTTGCATCAACTCCATGGTACGCATCATCCGGTCCAAACCTTTCAATGCTAAGAATTCAGTTTGAACAGGCACTAAAATCCGCTCACTTGCAGCAAGCGCATTTACCATAAGAACGCCAAGTACCGGTGGGCAATCCAAAATAGCATAGTCATAATGCTCACTGATTTTGGCTAAGGCTTTCTTCAGCACCAAGCCCATACCGGATTTATGACCCATGCTTCTGTCTAGCGTTGCAATTGCCATGGTTGCAGGCAATATATCCAAATTTTCAATCGTAGAAGGGCAAAGAGACTGGAGTATTTCTTCACTCGCCATTTGAGTACCGCGTGCAAAGATATCGTAAACGCTCACTTCAAGTTGTTCGGAATCGATGCCAAAGTAGTACGTTAATGATGCATGCGGATCAGTATCAATAAGAAGTACACGCTTACCCTGTAGCGCGAGTATACCTCCAAGGCTGACTGTCGTTGTAGTTTTCCCTACTCCACCTTTTTGGTTTGCTACTGTCCAAATCTTCACGACTAAAAACCGTTCCTTAATCTATAAACCTTGGTTACATTAACACCTATCGCAACCAAATTTTAGCCTACAGCGAAAATATAATTGAGTTAAAACTCAGCATCCTACTTCTTTGGCAATGCGCTGAGCAAAATCCTGCAAAGGTAAACTTTCTGCCGCAAGCCCAGCATTAGCAACCGCTGCAGGCATACCATAAACCACACAAGTTTTTTCATCTTGCGCCCAAATGGTTGCACCAGCTTGCTTTAGCAATCGAGAGCCATCTCGCCCATCGGCGCCCATACCCGTTAACACAACCGCGAGCACGTCGCCGCTATAGGCCTTTGCAGCACTTGCAAATGTGACATCAACAGATGGTTTATACGTTATTCTCGCACTGTCATCTTCAAACACGCGCAAGGTCCTTGAACCACCGCGACTTTCAACCATCATTTGCTGACCACCTGGAGCTAAATACGCAACACCGGCTTGTAGACGGTCACCATTCTCGGCTTCTTTCACTTTAATTTTGCATAGCGTGTTTAGGCGCCGCGCAAAAGCGGGAGTAAAGGCCGCAGGCATATGTTGAATAAGCAGAATAGGGTGCGGGAAGTTAGCCGGTAATTGAGTTAAAATCGTTTGCAATGCAACAGGCCCACCGGTCGAAGTCCCGATAGCCACTAGCTGATATTTTTTGCCTGAGGCTCTCGCACTCGCTATTGGTGATGCGGGACTTACTGGCGCACTTGAACGAGAAAACGTTCTATCTGGTTGCGCTATAGACGGTCTAGTCTGCCCACTAGAAAGTGGCGTACTTGGCGCAGCAGTTGGCGCTGAAGGCGTATAGGATGGTCGAACAAAACGAGATAAACGTCGACGTCCGATTTCCTTTACTTTATTTTGCAACGACTTAATCGCATCGTCACTATTGCGTGCAATGTCTTCAAATTTCTTTGGAAGGAAATCCAATGCCCCTGCGTCGAGCGCATCCAACGTGGCACTTGCCCCTTCGCGAGTCAACGAGGAAAACATAAGAATGGGTGTTGGATTCGCTTGCATAATCTGTTTTACGGCACTTATGCCATCCAACACAGGCATCTCGACATCCATTGTGATCACATCGGGTCGCAATTGCGCTGCTTTTTCAACCGCTTCTTGACCATTTACTGCAAAATCAATTACTTTGATTTCAGGGTCTTGCTCTAATATTTCTGTAACTCTGCGGCGAAAGAAGCTCGAATCATCTACAACTAATACTTTGACTGCCATTGGCTACTCGTCTCAAATTCAGATCTAAAAAGTGGTGCCTAAGCACCACATTCATACTTTCTTAGTACGTGGTGGAGCCTTAGCTCCTACTTACTAGCATAGTGTTTTAACAGATTTGGTACATCTAAAATAAGCGCAATCCCACCGTCTGAGGTGATAGTCGCACCGGCCATACCAGGAGTACCTTGGAGAAGTGCATCCAAAGGCTTAATGACCACTTCTTCTTGTCCAATAAGCGAATCCACAACGAAACCAACCTGCTTGGTTCCTATTTGCACGATGACAACATGACCTTCTGCTTTGCGGCGAGATCGATCTGCGCCTTTTTTCAACCAATGTTCAAGATAGAAAAGAGGGATCGCTTTTTGTCTTACAATTATCGTCAATTGACCGTCAACGACATTTGTTTTTGTCAAATCGAGGTGGAAAATTTCGTTAACACCTGCCAGCGGTAATGCAAAGGTTTGCTCACCAACAATGACCATTAAGGTCGGTAGAATAGCAAGTGTGAGCGGTACCTTGATTTCAAGTACAGTACCTACACCAAGTTCCGATTGAATATTTACTGAGCCATTCAGTTGGGTGATTTTCGTTTTAACAACGTCCATGCCCACACCACGACCTGAAATATCAGAGATTTGCTCTTTAGTAGAGAATCCTGGTGCAAATATCAGGTTATACGCTTCAGTATCTGATAAACGACTTGCTTGGTCTGAATCAATTACGCCTTTTGTCACCGCAATCTTTTTAAGCTTTTCAGGGTCCATACCTGCGCCATCATCACGGATGGTTAGAAGTATATGGTCACCTTCTTGCGATGCTGAAAGCGTTACAGTACCTTGCCTTGGTTTTCCAGCTGCTTCACGCACGTCTGGCATCTCGATACCGTGGTCAACTGAGTTTCTTACTAAGTGAACAAGCGGATCAGCGAGTGCTTCAACCAAATTTTTATCTAAATCGGTTTCTTCCCCTTCCAGCACTAGATTGATGTCTTTTCTCAAACTACGAGCAAGGTCGCGTACAACTCGAGGGAAGCGACCAAATACTTTCTTGATCGGCTGCATTCGAGTTTTCATTACAGCCCCTTGAAGGTCTGCTGTCACGACATCGAGGTTGGAGATTGCTTTACCCATTGCTTCGCTACTCGCATTGGTTGCTAAGCTTACCAAGCGATTACGCACTAATACCAATTCGCCAACCATATTCATAATTTGGTCTAAACGTTTTGTATCAACACGAACGGTTGTCTCTGCTTGTGCCGCTGGCGGCGCTTTTTTAGCTGCAGATGCCGGTGAAGCTCTCTCTTCAACTGGTTCAGCTTTAGGCTGAGGCTTCGCAACTGGAGCCGCAGCTTTTGGAGCTGGTGCAGGAGCCGGTTTTGCTGGAGGAGGCGTTGCCGCTTTCGGTTTTTCCGGCTCCTCTTCAACCGCTTTAGGTGCATTTCCTTTACCGTGTAGCTCGTCGAGCAATGCTTCAAACTCGTCATCATTAATATCTTCATCACCAGACGACGTTGGTTTTGCTGATGGCGTTGGAGCAGCTGCTTTAGGTGCAGATGGAGCAGGCGTTGGCTCAACAGATGCATTACTGCCGAACTGACCAACACCATGTAATTCGTCTAAAAGTTGGTCGAATTCTTCATCAGTGATATCGCCATCATCTCGGCTAGCTTTAGCAGGCGTTGAATCGCCACCTACGGCTGGCGCTTTTCCTGCACCGTGTAGTTCATCAAGTAATGCTTCGAATTCATCTTCCGTGATTTCATCAATGCCGTTATCCGCTTCAGCAGCTGGTTTAGCACTGTTTGATGCTTCAAAAAAGATATCATCGAATTCAAATGGGTCTTCACCCCCTGCCGCTGAAGGTGCTGCTTCAACTTGTTCTGCAACAGGTTCGGGACTCGTCCAGAGTTTCAGCAACGGAGGCGTGAGCTTTGGGTTGGTCTTCGGATTCAGGTCGGCTTAAATCGTGGAGAGTTTCGAGTAGCCCAGGATCCGCTGGATCTGGTTGCTCGCGATTTTGAATACGACCAAACATTTCATTGATTGTGTCCAATGCTTGTAAAATGACGTCCATTAATTCTGGAGACACTCTACGCTGCCCTTGACGCAACACGTCAAACACGTTTTCTGCACCGTGACACGCATCAACAAGTTCTGTCATGCTCAAAAAGCCTGCGCCACCTTTAACCGTGTGGAAGCCACGGAAAATAGCGTTCAGAAGCTCTCTGTCTTCGGGATTATTCTCGAGTCTCAACTAACTGCTCGGAAAGCTGCTCTAGTATTTCGCCGGCTTCAACAAGAAAGTCTTGTAATATATCTTCATCGACTTCAAAGCTCATGCACATACTCTCCTATTAGAAGCCCAAACTGGATAGCAAATCATCGACCTCATCTTGGCCTGAAACCACATCATCTCTAGCGTCTGGGTCAATAATAGGTCCTTCCGGCCCCGACAATTCATTTGGATCGCTGACGACAACTTTCGGCTCAGCTCGTTTTTGTTTTATTGAGCTTTCGTCTGCGGTTCCGAATACAGTTAGTAGATGAATTAGGCTGTCTTCAACTTCCCTAACCAGTTCTATTACTCTGCGAATAACCTGGCCAGTAAGGTCTTGATAATCTTGTGCCATCAAAACGTTAGTCATCAAAGATTGCAGCTCTTCCGTACGATTCGGAGAGGTCTGCATAAATCGGTCAATGTCATGACATAACGACTTGAACTCGCCAAGTTGAATGTCGCGATTCATTAGCCTATCCCACGTTGGTTTAATATGGGAAATATCTTCAGATAACTGTTGTGCGAGAGGAAGACTGGCTTCCACGGCATCCATGGTTTTGTTGGCCGCGTTTTCAGTCATTTCCATTACATAATTTAGGCGTTGCTTAGCATCAGGAAGTGCTTCTGTCGTGAGGTCCGTCAATCTCGTGTCTAGTTCAAAGTTTTTTAGCGACTCGTGAAGTTGGCGAGTTAACTTACCTACTTCAGCAAAGAGACTCAGACTGCTCTTTACTCGCAGCTTCCAAAATGAGCTGGTCCGCTTTTTCTTGTTCACCTTGCTCTAGGTATGCGACAAGCTGTTTAGCTTGTTCAAGACTGATTTGAGGCGCAGCATTAGCCGACATAAGCCTCTCCTTCTGGTTATTTTAGCCTAAACGTTCAAACACTTTTTCGAGTTTCGTTTTTAGTGTGCCCGCGGTAAACGGCTTAACAATATAACCATTCACACCAGCCTGCGCTGCCGCTACTATCTGTTCTTTCTTTGCTTCTGCAGTAACCATTAAAACTGGAATATGCTTAAGCTTGTCATCTGCACGAATTGCACGGAGCAAATCAATGCCTTGCATGCCTGGCATGTTCCAATCCGTGACAACAAAGTCAAACTCTTGGTTTTGCAACATTGGCAAAGCTGTACTACCGTCATCGGCTTCCTGAACATTTGTAAAACCTAAATCTCTGAGCAGGTTTTTGATGATTCGACGCATCGTCGAGAAATCGTCAACCACGAGAATTTTCATGTTCTTATCCAAAACATCCTCCAGTGAGGTTTGAACCCATTTTATTTGTATCTTTAATTGATCCAGTCATTGATTTTAGCTTTAAGCCGAATCATTGCCTGACCATGAATTTGGCTAACACGAGATTCACTTACATCTAGTATCTGCCCGATTTCTTTTAAATTCATTTCATCGTTGTAGTACAGCGACAAAACTAAGGCATCTCTTTCCGGTAAGGATTGAATTGCATCAATGAGAGATTGGTTAAAGCGCTCATTTTTAACAACATTAAACGGTTTGTCCAGTGACAAATCTTGATCTGCGGTAGTTATTACATCTTCGTCCACCCCGAGATCTTCAATCCCCAAAATTCTGCTCGAATTTACGTCCTGTAAAATATGATGGTACTCATCTAACGTAATATCAAGTTTTTCAGCTATTTCAGTATCTTTTGGCTCTCGACCAAGAATTCCTTCAAGCTCGGAAATCGCCTCTGCGACCATTCGGTTATTGCGATGGACTGAGCGTGGTTCCAATCACCACGGCGAATTTCATCCAACATAGCGCCACGAATCCGAATACCGGCAAAGGTTTCAAAACTTGCCCCTTTTGTCGCGTCAAAATTTTTGCTCGCTTCAATGAGGCCTATCATGCCGGATTGGATCAGGTCATCTAGCTGTACGCTTGCTGGTAATCTTGCCAAGAGATGACACGCCACCTTTTTGACCAGCGGTGCATGACGCTCCACTAGTTGTCCGAGGTAGTCTGTGGTCTGATATCCCATGGTCTTATTTACCAATGCCATACCTATCCGTTTACGAGTTGTTCAATGAAAAATTCTAAGTGACCTGATGGCTGGTGTGGAATTGGCCATTTAGCAGCTTTTGAAGCAAGGCCTCTAAACGCTACAGCGGCTGGAGAATTAGGGAACAATTCAACAATCGTCTTTTGACGACGAGAAGACTTTCGCATGTTTTCATCGAAAGGAATTGTCGCCACCATTTCAAGCGCTACATCCAAGAATCTATCAGTCACTTTAGAAAGTTTAGCAAATAATTCTTGGCCTTCACGGAGACTTCGCACCATGTTGGCAACAATTTTAAATTTGTATACGCCGTGTTCACGGCTTAGTACTTTTATCAACGCGTAGGCATCAGTAATAGACGTTGGTTCGTCACATACAACAACCATAACGTCTTGAGCTGCCCTTGAAAAGCTTAAGACCATGTCCGAGATGCCTGCTGCCGTATCAACAATCAGAACATCAAATTCAGTATTAAGTTCACTAAATGCTCGGATTAAGCCAGCATGCTCTGCAGGTGTTAACTCCACCATATTCTGCGAGCCTGATGTTGCCGGCACAATTTTAATGCCCGCAGGTCCTTCAACTAAGATTTCATCAAGTTCACATTCACCGGAAAGCACATGAGAAAGGTTTTTCTCAACGCGTAAGCCAAGCATTACGTCACAATTAGCAAGACCTAAGTCAGCATCAAGCACAAGTACTCGATGCCCTTGTTGTCCCATTGCGATTGCTGTGTTGAGAGAGACGTTAGTTTTCCCAACTCCACCTTTACCGCCTGTTACTGCTATGACTTTGACGCCGTGGTTATTCTTTTGATTCATTCTTCGCAGACCACTTGCTTGATCTAATACTGTGTTAATCATACATTCCTACTGCTTGAGACGCCACTGGTACAGGTCTCGAATGTTGAGCTTTTGAACGTCTAATGAATAATTGCTCAGCCTTTTTAACTAGTTTTTCAGCGTTTGCAACTCGGATGTCTTCTGGCACACGCTGGCCGTTAGTAAGATACCCGATTGGCAGGCGATTTTGAATCGCTACACTTATAATCTCGCCCAAACTTAGACTTTCATCAAGTTTTGTGAAGATACAACCACTTAAATTTACTTTCTTAAAGTGGCGCACCGTCTCTTGAAGTACGTTCATTTGCGCTGTTGCGCTTAATACAAGATAGCTGCGAATATCAACGCGCGCATTCTTCATGAGCGTATTTAATTGTTCTGTTAAGCGTAAGTCTCGCTGACTCATACCCGCTGTGTCAATCAAGACTAAGCGTTTGTTGCGTAAATGATATAACACTTCTGACAATTCTTGTGCATCTTTTACTTGTTTAACTGGACAACCAATGATGCGACCGTATGTTGAGAGTTGCTCATAAGCGCCAATACGGTAAGTATCTGTTGTAATTAATGCAACTTGGTCAGCGCCAAACTTTTGTGCACCCAAAGCAGCTAGTTTTGCAACAGTCGTCGTTTTACCAACACCCGTTGGGCCAACTAACGCGAAAACACCACCTTGACGTAAAATTTCATTGTTCGTTGTGTGGAGTTGATTTTCCACCATTGATAACAACGCATTCCACGCTTCTTTACGTGATACGTCATCAGGAATAAAGCAAGCCATCTGGTCTGCTACGGATTCTTCAATCCCCATCCCTTTCAAACGCTCAATTAAACAAGCTCGAGTAGGGTCACGACGCGCAAGGTCTTGCTGCATCAAACCAGAAAGTTGGAATTCAAGAAGTTGACGGATAGCGTTCATTTCTTCGCGCATTTTTAACATTTCACTTGAGCCAGTGTCAGTATTTTGGCGAAGGTCTACTTCATCACCAAATCCTGAATCGAGTTCATCAGCCATGTCCCATTGAGAATGTACTTTTGGTTGTGCTACCTGAGGACGCGCCGTTTTGTGAGTAGGCATTTTTGGCGCGAATGCTTTTTCTGTGTCAATTCCTGATTCAGAAAACATCGAAGCAAGCTCTGGAGAACGTGGACGCGCAGAAGCTTGTCTTTCTAACAGAGCTTGTAATGAGTCAGCTACTTGTGCTTGCGGCTCTGGCTTAGCGCGAGCGGACTTCAGGACGAACGATACGAGGAGCAACCTGTGCTACTTTACGCTCAGTTTGAATTGGGGCTTGTGGTTGTTCTGGGGCTGTTTGAGGCGCACGATCATTGTCTACAGCAGCAACGATTTCAACACCGTCAGCTAACTTCTTGTTCGACATAATCACTGCATCCGGACCAAGTTCTTCCTTCACTTCTTTCAATGCAGTACGCATGTCTTTTGCGAAAAAACGTTTGATCTTCATTTGACAACCCCTTACTCACTATTGCTGTCCAACTGAGCTTACTATTTTGATTTGTCTTTCTTCCGGCACTTCTTGATATGACATCACTCGAAGGCCCGGAATCGTGTGTTTAACAAATCTTGATAGCACACTTCGTAACATTCCAGAGGTTAATAAGATGGAAGGTTCGCCTAGCATTTCTTGCGTTTGATGAGCTTCTCTCAATGAGTTTTGAAGCCTCTCTGCAAGACCAGGTTCGATACCTGCGCCCTCATCACCTGCGTTCTGCAATGAGTTATGCAACATCTGTTCCAACTCGGGCGCCAATGTTATGACAGGGATTTCGTCGTTGTTACCAACCGCATCTTGAACGATGAGTCGGCGAAGTGAAATTCGCACTGCAGCCGTGAGTACATCAGGGTCTTGACTGCGTGGACCATACTCCACAAGGGTTTGCACAACCGTACGCATATCACGGATGGCGACCCCTTCATTGAGTAAATTTTGTAGCACTTTAACTACCGTTGTTAACGGTAAAATATCAGGTACTAGACCCTCAACTAATCGAGGATGGCTTTTCGCCAACATATCCAGCAAATTCTGAACTTCTTCATGGCCTAATAACAACGAAGCGTTATTAGTTAATAATTGACTAATGTGCGTCGCGACCACCGTTGCGGCATCGACTACGGTATAGCCCAGAGACTGTGCTTCGTCTTTTTGGTCAGGTTTTATCCATACCGCATCCAGGCCAAACGCGGGATCTCGAGTAGCAACCCCATTGATCGGACCGAATACTTGGCCAGGATTTATCGCTAACTCGTCGCCATGTTTTAGTTCGCCTTCTCCCGTCGCAACACCCATGAGCGTGATTCGATAAGCATTCGGATCCAACTCTAAGTTATCTCGAATATGAACTGGCGGGACAAGGAAACCGAGTTCTTGTGAAAGCTTCTTACGTACACCTTTGATGCGACTCAGCAGCTCACCGCCTTGGGCTTGATCAACTAGTGGGATTAAACGATAACCTACTTCCAATCCGATAACATCTACCGGCTGTACGTCGTCCCAGCCGAGCTCTTTTTGGTCTAACTGACTGGACTTATTCGCAGCAATGGCCCCACCTTTCGCTTCCATTTCCGCGGCTTCGGTTTCGGCTTTCGCTTTTTGCTTTTGTAAATAATAAGCTAGGTAAGCTAGAAAAGTACCAAAGCCTAGGAAAGCAAGATGGGGCATTCCAGGCACAACGCCCATAATAAACATGATACCTGAAGCAATAAAAAGCGACTTTTCATTGCCTAATTGTTTCTGAACCTGCTCTCCCATGTTTTGGGAAGCATTTTCACGGGTTACCACAATGGCCGTACCAATGGATAACAGAAGTGAAGGGATTTGCGCTACAAGACCATCACCGATGGTGAGAAGTGTGTACACTTCCATTGCTCGAGAGAAACTAAGGTCATGTTGGATCATCCCTACAAACAAACCACCAATAATATTGATAAAGAGAATGACAAGGCCCGCTATCGCGTCCCCTTTTACGAATTTACTCGCACCGTCCATAGAACCATAAAAGTCCGCCTCGCGCGTGACTTCCTCACGACGAGTTCTCGCATCTTCCGCGGAAATAAATCCGGCGTTTAAGTCCGCATCAATCGCCATTTGTTTACCAGGCATCGCGTCTAAGGTGAAGCGTGCAGAAACTTCCGAAATACGGCCAGCACCTTTGGTGATTACAACAAAGTTAATAACCATCAAAATGATAAAAACAATAAGACCAACCGCGTAATTACCACCGATAACAACGGATCCAAACGCTTCGATGACTTTACCCGCAGCCGTCTCCCCCATTGTGTCCTTCTAGTAGCACAACTCGCGTACTTGCGACGTTTAGCGCGAGGCGCAAAATAGTTGCGATAAGCAAAACAGAAGGGAACATACCAAACTCAAGCGGTTTTAACGTGTAAACCGTGACTAACAACACAACGAGTGCAAGGGCAATATTGAAGGAGAAAAGCACATCTAGCAAAAACGGCGGCATGGGTAAAATAACCATACCAAGCGCGGCCAAAACAATAATCGGGGTGCCTATCCCTTTGAGATAGTCATTTCTATTTTGTTTAAACTGGTCTAGAACTGCTTTAAAATCCATAGGTTATCTTATGAAAATAAATTGACGCATTAAGTTTAAAGCAATAACTATTCCAGTAGAATAGAAAGTTAATGTTAATGCTTTAAGTTATCTGGGATCGGTAATTCTTTTTTCAATGGCACCGGTCTCTTACCTCGACCTTTATTGAAACGTTTTAATTGGAATACGTACGCAAGTACCTGTGCAACCGCCGTAAAAAGTTGCTCTGGTATTTGGTCGCCAACTTCCGTTGTATGATAAAGTGAACGCGTCAATGCTGGAGATTCAACGATAGGCACGTCATTACCAATAGCAACTTTTCTGATTTGCATCGCAAGCTCATCCACCCCTTTAGCAATGACCATCGGGGCGCCTGCCTTTTCCGTATCATATTTAAGCGCAACAGAATAATGAGTTGGGTTAGTCACAACCACGTCTGCATCGGGAACATCTTGTATCATTCTTCGCCGCGACATTTCGCGCTGTAGACGACGAATACGACCCTTAATCATCGGGTCACCTTCTGAGTTTTTATATTCGTCTTTAACTTCTTGCAGTGTCATTTTTAATTGCTTGTGGTGATTATAACTTTGATAAGGCGCGTCAATTGCAGAAATGATGACAAGCGTGCAGCTCAAGGCTAAGAACATCCAAGCTAAAATCTCCAAAGCATGAACGATACTTTGTGGCGGGCTTTCAATACTTAAATGAAGTATTTCATAAAAGTACCCTTGAATAAGCAAAATCGCAAACCCAGCGACAAGCGAAAACTTTAAGATAGCTTTGATCAATTCGATACCCGCCTGAGCACCGAACATGCGCTTAATGCCTTTCATCGGCGACATTTTACTTGGCTTTGGAGAGGCCGCTTCCCAACTAAAATTGAAACCACCTAACAAGGTATTCCCAATTATTCCGGCAAGCGCAACGACAAAAACAAACATCGCCATAGGAAAAATCAATTCACTGAATGCACTTCCCCACACCGCAAACATCTTCGTTGTATCATAGGTTTCATTGCGATTAAGGGTAAGCATACGTCCCATTAAGTTATATAAACCTTTTGCGATACCGGGTCCGTACATGAGCAGTGCAATTGCGGAAAAAATAAGGACAAAAGTTGTCCCTAACTCTTTTGAACGGGCAATTTGCCCCTTTTTTCGAGCTTCATCTATTTTTTTACTGGTGGGTTCTTCGGTTCTTTCTTGACCTGAATCTTCAGCCATTCTCTACACCTAAACGCTACAACCTATCATACCACACATTAATTCAACCATTTTAAGCCATTGAAACTCGTACTGTGTGATGAAATTTCCCATTGTTGCCCAAATTATCATTAAACCAGCAACCAGTGTAAACGCGAAGCCCACAGAGAATATGTTCATTTGTGGTGCGGCCCGAGTCATGATGCCAAATGAAATGTTCATAACAAGCATAGCAGTCAACGGTGCAAGAGACAGAGCAAGGGCAGTCGAAAACATCCACCCCCCCCACATCAAAATATCCCAATAATTGTCAACCGGCCACCATTCTCCGTTAATTGGCCATGTTTCAAAACTAAATGCGACCATCTGGATCATCATCAAATGTCCGTTAAAGACAAAAAAAAGTAGGGTTGCAAGTATTAAATAGAATTGCCCAACAGCGGGTACAGATAAGCCATTAGCGGGATCTACTACAGAGGCAAATCCTAAACCTGTCTGCGTTGCAAGTATTTGACCTGCGATTACGAACGTGTTTAAGAGTAACAAGGAGGCAAAACCAATTGCGATACCAATAAGCATCTGCTGGATTACCACAAATATCATGGACAAAGAAAATAAATCGGTGAATTGAGTTTGTGGAAGCGCAGGCACTAACGCGAATGTAGTAACAACCGCCATAGCGAGTTTAACTCGACTCGGCACATTTTGAGCACCAAGTCCCGCCATTACCATCATCATCGAACTAACGCGCACTAACGGTAACAAAAAATCACTCAACCACTGGATAACAATGGCAAACGGAAATTCCATTTTTTACCCCGCGATTTCTGGGATCATTTCCACTAGACGAGTAAAAAAGTCCATCAGTTCTTGTGTAAGCCAATGTCCACCAAAAATTAGCGCTATGATGGTAATAATGAGCCTTGGTAAGAAACTCAATGTCTGCTCGTTAATTGAGGTTGCCGCTTGGAACACGGCCACACATAGTCCCACAACCATACCGGGTATAACAATCGCCGACACAAGCTTGATGACTAAAAAAAGCGAATCACTAAGAATATCGACGAATACTTCTGGTTCCACATTACACCCCCAAACCGAAACTTCGTGCGAGAGTTCCCATGACTAGTCCCCAACCGTCTACGAGCACAAATAGCATTATTTTAAACGGTAAAGAAACGATCATCGGTGAAAGCATCATCATACCCATGGCCATTAATACACTGGCTACAACCAAATCAACGATAAGGAAAGGAATGAAAAACATAAACCCGATAATAAAAGCGGTTTGCAATTCCGACGTTACAAATGCTGGGATGATAACAATAAAGGGTGTATCTTCTGGTTTATCAAGTTTGTCGTAACCCGCTATTTTAGCGAATGTTTCAAGGTCCTTTATGCGCGTTTGAGAGAGCATGAACGCCTTCATCGGCTCTTTTGCAATTTCAAGCGCTTGAATGGAAGTAACTTCATCCTTCAAATACGGTTGTAATGCTTGGTCGTTTATTTGGTTAAATATTGGCGCCATAATAAAAAAAGTCATAAACAACGAGATACCAACCAAAATTTGATTTGAAGGTGCTTGTTGAAGACCGATAGCCTGACGCAAAATCCCAAGAACAACAATAATGCGCGTAAATGACGTCATCATAATGACCGCGGCTGGAATAAAACTCAGTGCCGTCATTATCGCGAGCACTTGCAGTGTTACGGAATATTCCTGCGTGCCATCAGGGGTGGTAGTAATACTCAAAGCTTCGATGCCTTCCGCATTTACACATGGGAGATAAAACAATATTGCTGTGAAGATAAGTAGCTTTAGAGCATTATTCATTTTTTTTCGAAGTCTTCAGCAGTTCAGAAATCCCTTTCGCCATCATCGGCATTTCAGCTTGAGGCAGAGGTTTCTCGAGTTGATATAGGTAATTAATGCTATTGGGCGTTACCCCTAAGAGGTGTTGTTTATCGTCTAACTCAATAATCATCAATCGTTCTTTTGTGCCTAAGGGCATACTTCTCACGACTTTAAAGTGCTCAGACGCACCAAGCTGAGGATTTAATTTTTTTACAAGCCATGCCAATAACAAAATGACGATCACAACTCCAAGTAATGAAGTCATCATCGTCATCACGTTTTGTGCATCCGCTGGGTTCGCAGCAAATGCAAAACCACTGAAACCAAGCAAGACTAAAAATAGCACACTCATCGTAATTTTTTAATTCGCTCTACTTGGCTAATGACGTCCGTCAAACGGATACCAAACTTATCGTTGACCACAACCACTTCACCATGCGCAATAAGCGTTCCATTGACTAACACGTCCAGCGGTTCACCCGCTACGCGGTCAAGTTCAACGACTGAACCTTGGTTAAGCTGGAGCAAGTTACGAATATTGATTTTTGAACGCCCAACTTCCATCGAAATGGTTACAGGAATGTCTAAAATCGTATCTAACTTTCTGCGCTCATCTGCACTTAGTTTTGTTCCAGAACCTTCAGAAAACTCTTCTAATTCAGCAATTTCAGGTTCTGCACCAACATCGGCTTGTTCTGCTTCGGCGAGGGCTGCTGCCCATTCATCCATTGTATCTTGATCGTCACTCATACTTTAAAACCCTGCTAAAACCTTGATTACCAATCAAGATCAACACCTTCAGACAAGTGTAGATCTTCTTCTAATTCAGCCAATTCGGCATCATTGTCGAGCTTTTTACCACCCTTAGTAAAGACATGGAGCTCGGATTTAACCGATTCTGGTCGCTTAATCTTTTCGCTAATCTGAAGCGCAACAAAATCTCTTGAACGCCCCATTTTTGCTCTAAAGGTCGGCAACTCTTCTATAAATACCGTTACGTGTTCAGGCATATCCACAGGGATTACATCACCCGCTTTTAGCTCCATAACCTGCGCTAAACTCAAATCAATTTCAAGCAATTGCGTGGACAACTCAACTTCAACATCCATAATTTCGTCACGTAATGCTTTACTCCAACGCAAATCGGTATCTTCTGTATCAGACTGCACACCCGCATCAAGTAGCTCTCGGATCGGCTCTAACATCGAATACGGAAGGGAAATGTGGAAATCACCACCACCACCGTCGAGTTCAATGTGGAATGAACTAATGACGACCACTTCCGTTGGACTTACTATGTTCGCCATCGCAGGGTTTACTTCTGAGTCTAAATATTCAAAAGACACGTCCATTACTGGTGCCCAAGCTTCTTTATAATCCTCAAAGATGATTTTTAGAAGCATCTGCACGATACGACGTTCGGTAGGAGTAAATTCACGACCTTCAATTTTAGCGTGATATCGACCATCACCACCAAAGAAGTTATCAACTAGGATAAAGACTAATCGCGCTTCCATAGTAATGAGTCCAGTCCCTTTTAAAGGACGGAATCGCACCATATTCAAACTGGTTGGAACGAACAGTGTGTGGATATATTCGCCAAATTTAAGCATCTGAACGCCGTTGATTGAAACTTCGGCGGTACGACGCATCATATTGAATAGAGAAATACGCATATGTCGAGCAAAGCGCTCGTTCACGATTTCGAGCGTTGGCATTCGACCACGGACAATACGATCCTGAGAAGAGAAGTCATATTGTAAGGCTTTGGAACTGCCTTCACCGTCATCGTCGTTTATGTCGTCCTCTTCGACTTCATCAACACCATGGAGTAGCGCATCGATTTCGTCTTGGGAAAGTAAATCGCTCACACTCTACCTCTACTGCATTACAAAACCAGTGAACAACACACGTTCTACAACTTTGCTGCCTTCAACACTGGTTAATGCTTCTTGAACTTTGTCTAGCGCGGTTAGTCGGAGTGTTTCTTTACCCGCGGTTGTGCTCAACTCATCTGCTGTTGTTGTCGAGAAAACGCTGAGCAGTGTCCCTTCAATGAGTGGAATATGTTTTTTAGCAACTTCTTCGTTTCCATCGCCTCGAACTAATAGTTGTACCTTAATTTGTACAATTCGGTCTCGACTGGCACCTGGAACGTTAAACACGAAGGGTCTTGGCATGGCAACATAGAGCGCACTTCCAACTTGAGCACTCGAACTATTTGCTGCTGGTGCTGCGGTGGCGGGTACTTCTTCAGCAAGTGTCTCTACCGGTTCTTCTGACGAACCTGAAAATAAAAAGAAACCAATAATACCTGCGACAACGACAACAGCTGCGGCGATGATTATGATAAGTTTCTTCTTCCCGCCCGTTTCTTCTATTTCTAGACTGTTATTATCTTCCGCCATCTTCTCACCCACTTTATTCTAAAAAATGCGCTATTGTGGTTATAGCATAGCAGTTGTTAGGCATAGTAATCTATTGCTGAACTTGAGGATTTTGCTTTTGTTGCCAAGTTTTCAACGTTTTGAGGCTCTGATTGCTCACTCTGTGAACGGTTGGTGCCTGTTGTCCCATCGATTCTCCATCACCTTGATTGCCGGCAAATCCCTGTTCAATGCTGCTTTCACCTAAGTTTATACCTTGCTCCGCTAACATTTCACGAAGTTTTGGCATGGATTGCTCCAATAGCTCTTTTGCTTGCTGATTTTGCACAACAAAATTCACTTGCGCTTGTTCAGCATCGCTGCGAATACGAATTTGCATGCTGCCAAGTTCCGGTGGGTCCAAACGGATCTCCGCCTCTTTATTATTCAGGTTAAGCATCATTGAAACGCGATTTTGCAACTCTTTCGCCGCATCTTGTCTTGCGATATTCATCGCTTGCAACAATTCAGGGTCTACTACGACTTTTTGTGCTGCCTGCTGAGCATGATTAGTATGTTGTGCTTGCTCGACTTGCATTGCAAATTGTTTGTTGGCAGCAGACTCAATTTGGCTATTTGGATCAGCAAGTTGTGCAATGGTTTGCATGACCCGATTAATAGAAGAAGGTTGCTCCGTAGTCTTGGCAGAGACATTCGCCAGTCCCTTTGTTTCCTCTACGTTTTGGTGAGCGCTGTTCTCTTCTTGCTCAACATCAGTCTCATCTAAAACATCCACTTTCACTTTCGACACATCCAGTTTCTGCTCAACATTTTGTTTTTGCAGCATTGACTCTTCGTTTACTTTAAAGAAAGTGTTTTCTACAGTCGTCTTGTCTGCACTTTTAGCCGATGCAGCTACTTTCGATTCACCTTGTACATCTTTGGACTCGCCTTTACTGAGCTGGCTGTTAGAAGAAACAAGTTGTTCAATTTGTCGCTTTTCCGAAGGCGCTTTATCTTCCACATTCGCTACTTTTGAGCCAACCGTTACATTCTCGCCATCCCCCAAGAGTGAAGAGTCAGCAATAGATTCAACCGCTTCGACTTCAGAAGTTAGCTCTGTCGAGAGATTGGTTACACTTGCAGCGGCAGTCGGCTGACTTTTAGAGTTATTTTCGGATTGACTATTTTCATTTGTCGTTTTGACAGCGCTACTTTGAGAAACAAAGTCTTTTACTGGAAGCGTAACATTTCCATTCTTTGCATCGTTAAGCGCATAAACAATCTGGCGCGCAATAAGACGCTCTTCCTTCGTCAAAGTACCTTGTTCAAGCTTTTCTTCAAGTAAAGCCTTCAACTTACTTTGTTCCTCTGTCGATAGACTATTAAGTTGCTTTTCAAGTTCATTTACTTTGAGTCTCGATTGCCTTGGTATTGGCTTCTTCTTTTGCTTGTTCATTGTTAAGCAGCTGTGCAAACTTAATCTGCGGTTGGGAATCCTTGTTTGATGATGCTATGGATAGTGTTTCTTGCTTGTCACTCTTTTCCATTTTAGAGACTAGCTCATCGAGGTTTGTTGCTTTGACCTCGCTTTGATTGTCAGCACTCTTTTTATTACTGACTTCACTCGCTATAGCCTCTGCTTGCTTATCTAAGCTCTGCGTTTGCGCTACCGTTTCATCGAGTGAATCATGTGTTCCTAATGAGGTCGCTTGCCCGATTAATTCATTAGCATCATTAGAAGATTGTTCATCTAAGGTATCTTCTTCACATTTGTACGTCGCACTTTTTAGCGTTGTAACGGTGGCCAATGACGATTGTAGAAACGTTAAAAAATCATTTGCGCTTTCAGACTCGTTTATTGAATCTGATTCTTCTTTAGACTCAAAATCTACTTTAACGTCATGTTGTTCAAGCAATAAGTCATCATCTACCGTCTCATCAGCTTCACTTAAATTTCGTTTATCTATTTCAGTGCCGGTTGTTTTTGCCGATTTATCAGAAGTTTTGTCTGTAACCTCCGTATCAGCTATCTTTTTATCACGTTGAAATTGACGGTTATCGACTTTTTCTTCCGCAAATGCCAACTCCTCGGCGAAAACATCCCCCTTTTCGCTTGATAGATCTTCATCCATAAACGATTTTTGGTTGTCCTGTTTTGGATTTGATGCAACTGCAGTCGTGATTGAAAACATAGTTCACCTCAAAGAGATTGCGGCAATTTACTTCCGATTTGGCATATCAAGCCGTAATATTTATTGATAAAGCAAGTTAAATGCCAATTACACTGCTTGGCGTCGTTGGAAAAACTGAATAGTGGCAAATTCGTCCAACATTTTTTGTTCTGCTTTGTCCTGCTTTTGTTTAATTGCAAGCTGTTGCTTTTCAATTAACTTCGCAATGGCTTTGGCTTTTGCCTGTTGCTGAATCCATAATTTCCGTCGTTGTTCAACTACTTGTTTTGCGGTATTCACCACTTTGGCTTGCTGGCTAACCGCTTCTTCGATTTTATTAATAAAGGAGTGGTATTGACGAAACGTATTGCTCGTTAAGCCATTTTGGGCTTTCACATGCAACTGCTGCATGTATTCCAAACGAAATTGACTCAAGCCATTCATTTTTTGTTGATTGTCTTGAAAATAACGCTGTGCTTGTAAAAACGTCTTGCGAAGCGTTTCTTCTTTCTCACTTTCAAGCTTATACAATAGATCTAGTTTGTTATTAGCCATTAGCGTTGTCCTAATAATTGTGCAAGCCCTTGCAAGCAGTCATCGTAAGTAATAACGTCCTTCATGCCTTGTTGCAAAAAGTGTTTTACCGCAGGCATCATATTAATTGCTTGGTCCAAAGCAGGATCACTACCTCGTTGATAAGCACCGAGTGTCACCATGTCTCTGTTTTGCTGATAGAGGGAATAAATCTGTTTTACCGTGCGAGCCTGCAACATGTGACTTTCCGACACGACTTGTGGCATTACACGACTTATCGATTTTTCGATATCAATGGCTGGATAATGACCACTGTCCGCCAATTCACGTGACAAAACAATATGACCGTCCAAAATAGCACGAGCCGCGTCCGCAATTGGGTCTTGCAAGTCATCCCCTTCACTTAGTACGGTAAAGAAAGCGGTGATAGATCCCTGTCCTTCTCCCCCATTACCAGCCCGCTCAACCAGAGCAGGAAGTTTCGCAAATACTGATGGTGGGTATCCTTTGGTTGCAGGAGGTTCACCGACGGCGAGCGCAATTTCACGTTGGGCCATTGCGTATCGCGTCACAGAGTCAAGTAGAAGCAAAACATTTAATCCTTGGTCGCGGAAGTACTCAGCAATCGTTACCGCACTCTCACAACCTTTTAAACGCATTAACGGGGATGCATCAGCGGGTGCCGCAACCACAACGGAACGTTTACGGCCCTCAACGCCGAGAATTTCTTCGATAAACTCTTTAACTTCACGGCCACGCTCACCGACCAAACCAACCACGATCACATCCGCTTCACTACCACGAGTCATCATGCCTAGTAGAACGGATTTACCAACACCACTCCCTGCAAACAATCCCATACGTTGGCCTTGGCCAACCGTAATAATGCTGTTAATTGCTCGCACGCCAACATCCATAGGGGCATCGATTGGACGTCTTGCTAATGGATTAATTGGTTCAGCGGCAAACTTAAGGTGCGTTTCTGCATCAATGGCACCAAGTCCATCAAGCGGGCGACCTAGCCCATCGACAACACGACCAAGCAGTCCCATACCTACAGGAAGGCCTGCGTCATGCAATTTGGGAATAACTCGAGCTTCAGGTAACACACCCGAAATGTGATCATTCGGCATTAAGTACAAAGTATCATCGTTAAAACCGACTACTTCTGCATCGATAAATCCACGTGCCGTTTCAATTTTGCACTGACTACCTACAGGAGCACTAAGACCCTTCGCTTCAAGAGTGAGTTCCCACTACACGCGTTAAGCTACCAGCAACAGCGACGGCATAGGGTTTAATAAATTTGTGATATTTACTCAGCCGCTTTGCGACTGGCGATTCGATTTCACTCATTGATGCATGACATTGGTAATCTAGATACCACTATCATGCAAAAATGTGTCCAATATTTCACGGATACGGTTTTTAACTGTCATATCAATAGAGGATTGAGCGGTTTTTACCTCACAACCTCCACGTTCTAAGGTGGGTTCAGGGATTAAATGCCAGCCTCTGTCCGCAATAGCATTTTCACCATAACTGTCTTTAACTAACTCTAAGTCTTCAGGATTTAAGTGAATTCTGACTTTCGCTTCATTCAGCGGTAATGCATCCATCGCCTTTTTTAGCGCTTGCAGAATAAGCGTAGGATCCAGCGAAAGCTGTTTAAAAATAACGGCTTCCGCCAAAGACGCCGCCAAAGCAACAACTTGTTTCTCAGCCTGTTCATCAATACGCTCTAAAGGAGATTGCATTGCGTCAAAGATTTGACCAAGCATACCGAGTTTTTCTTCTATCAGAGGCTTCGTTTCCTCGAAACCTTGCGTTCGCCCAAGCTCTAAACCTTCTTTATAACCCGCTTCTTTTCCTTCACTAACGCCTTTATCGAAACCGTCAATGTAACCTTGCTCGTGGCCCTGCTTTATACCTTCGTCAAAAGCATCTTGGCGAATTTGCTCAAGCTCTTCCAAGGTTAGTTTTGGAAAGTCAGGTTCTTCAGGCGTTTCTATCACTTCATCTTGAAGGTGTTCTTTTTTTCTGTATATTTCTTCAAGTGGCGTACCCATGGCCGTAGAACGCCCACGCAATTTTCTCTCATCTCGAGACACATCTGGTATCGGCCAGTTCTTTAGAAGTTCTTCTACAGATTCATCTAAATGAATTGGTTTGCCGCGGTACATTTTTGGATCAGCCATGGATTATAGGAACTCCTCACCGCCGCCACCGCCAAGCATGATCTCACCCGAGTCAGCCAAGCGACGTGCTGTAGAGAGGATTTCTTTCTGCGCAGCTTCAACTTCACTGATACGAACTGGAGGCATTGCTTCAAGATCATCTGCCAACATCTCAGCCGCACGCTTTGACATATTCTTAAGAATTTTCTCTTTAAGTGAATCGTCAGCACCTTTCATTGCTTTCATCAGTACGTCTTGCTGGACTTCACGCAGGATAGCTTGAATTCCTCGGTCTTCAACATCCAATAGGTTCTCAAATACGAACATAAGATCTTGGATTTGCTGCGACATTTCTTCATCGTGCTCACGAATTGAATCCATAAGCTGACCTTCTACGTTCGTATCCAAATAGTTCATGATGTCCGCGGCGGCTTTCAAGCCACCCATTTTCGCCGCTTGAGCACCGGCTTGACCCGCGAACTGCTTCTCCATAATTTCGTTAAGTTCTTGAAGTGCAGCAGGTTGAACCTCTTCTAAGTTCGCGATACGCATCATCAAGTCTAAGCGAACCTTTTCAGGGAATTGAGATAAAATCTCTGCAGATTGTTCAGGTTCTAAATAAGATAAAACAATGGTTTGGATCTGCGGGTGTTCATTGCGAATAATGTTCGCTACCTGCTTGGAATCCATCCATTTCAATGAATCGAGGCCTTTTGCACCTGAACCCATGACAATTTGATCGATAAGACTTGCTGCCTTGTCTTCACCAAGTGCAGCGGTAAGTGCTTTACGAATAAACTCTTCCGATTGGAAGCCAATCGTACTAAAGCTTTGGATCTGTTCAATAAATAAGTTATGTACAGCCGCAATTTTAGCTTGTGACAAATCATCAAGCGACGCCATTGCCATACCCACTTTTTGCACCTGCTTTGGTTCTAAGTGTTTTAAAATCTGAGCTGCGTCTTCTTCAGATAAACTCAGTAGCAGAATGGCCGCTTTATCAACCCCGTCGAGCTTATTGACATCGTAACCTGCGGGTAATTTTTTTCTTCATCAGTCATCTTCAGTCAACCATGCTTTTACTACTTGAGACGAGAGTTCAGGTTCATTTGCAACCAGTGCTCGAACCGCTTTCAATAAATCTTCATCACCATGTAAATCAGGCAGCTGTAATGTACCATCCGAATTGAAACCAACTGCTGATGCGTCAAATTCCGTATTAAGTAAGTCAAGAGTACTATCGCCAATGTCTACACCAGCAGTAAGAGCATCTTCATCGTACGCTTCCAACGTATCATCTGGGTAAATTAGGCGTTTCAGCATCGGTCTGACAACCGCAAGGATTAACACAATAATGACTAACGCCCCTGCACCTAGGCGAGCAAGTTTGATGAACCATTCTTGCTCCCAAAGTGGCAATTCTGCAGCTTCGGTTAAATCCTCACGAACGAATGGAACAGTGACCACTTCCAGTGCATCACCACGTTGTAAGTCAAATCCGATACCACCTTGCAGTAGGCGGCGAATGTTCGTTAATTCTTCTTGAGAACGCGGCGCTAAAGTCGCTTTACCATCCGCACCGGGGGTTGGAATGTAATCTACCGCAACAGACACACTTACTCGGCGGATCACACCGGATTGCTGGCGTTTATGTGAAATCGTCGTATCAAGCTCATAGTTTCGTGTCGCTTCTTTCTGCGAACGACTTGATGCACTGCTTGACCCGTTTCCACCGTTCGCTACTTCTGGAATGCTCGAGTTCACTGGCGGTTGATTGGTCAATGCCCCTGGAATACCAGCAGCAATGCCGCCTACGTTGTTTTCTTCGAATGTTGTTTCACTGCGGACTGCTGGAAGGTCTGGGTTGTAACGTTTTTGAGTCTCTTCAACGGCGCTAAAATCCATCGTTAAATCAACTTGCGCAGTGTAATTACCAAGTCCAACAACCGGAATAAGAATACCATCAATTTTTTCAAGGTATTCTTGCTCTCGTTTTCGTTCAATTTCAAATTCTTTACGCGAGCGTGCAGACAAGGAGTCTTGAGAGCCTGAATTTAGCAGTCTGCCATTTTGATCCGTTACGGTGACTTTGGACGGTTCAAGTCCTTGTACCGCTGAGGCGATGATGTCCACGATGGAATCGACTTCCTCGCTATTTAATGTTTTACCACGACGCAGTGTTAACACAACCGTTGCGGATGGCTTTTTTTCAATACGCGCGAAGACGTTTTCTTTTGGAATAGCCAACAACACCTTTGCACGAGAAATATCTTGTAGTTCTTCAATTGTGCGGGCTAGTTGTTGTTCTCTAGAATGCTTAAGACGCTCACGCTCTAGACGCTGACTTACGCCGAAGCCCATATCTTGCATTAAGATATCAGTACCATTACTCGGCTCTTGAGTCAGACCTTCACGCGACATTTGTAGCTTGATACTTTGGTATTCCGTTTCCGGCACCATAATTGTGTTGCCTTCAAGCTGATACTCTATTTTTTGGGCGTCAAGGAAATCAAGCGTTTGAATAAGTTCTTCAGTTGGATATTTACCTAATGGACGCATGTCCGGTTGGCGTGCCCAAATAATGATAAAAATTGCAATAGCCAAGCAAATCGCCAACGCGATTACCAAAGTAACTTGACGCAGCATATCAACGCCACTTAAGGCACCAAAATAGCCAGACTTCTGCTCTTGTTGTTCAGCCCCTTCCGCGCCCGATTCCATAGAATCGTCAGTCAGCGTTAGGTCAGTTGATTGCTTCGTAGCCACGATGTTGCTCCACTACCAATTAAACTGGCATGCTCATGATTTCTTTATAAGACTCTACTAATTTGTTGCGCACTTGGACAGTCGCTTCAAACGCAACAGATGCTTTTTGGGACGCAATCATTACTTCCGCTAATGATACACTGCGATCACCCATTTCCATTGCTGTTACTTTGGATTTTGCCTCTTTTTGCAATCCATTAACAGTATTAATCGCATCTGCCAATAAGTCACCAAATTGATTTGTTGACGAAGGAGCAGCCGTTTTAATTGTAGTCGACTCTACACGGTTTCTGGAAGCTTCCGTCGCCATCGACTGCATTTCTTGGAATAACGAAGTCGCGTGAATATTCATTTTGGTATCCTCGATACATTTACTTAAGGTGATAAATGCATTTTTCATACCAAAATAAATTAACTAATTTTCAATCAGTTACTTGATAATATTGTATGCCAATTCGTTGACGGGATCAAAAAAGCGAGCGTTTGCTCGCTTTTTGTTTAACTTAAGCGGGGACTGGCAAACCGAGATCGCGCATTTTAGCCAGCTTGTAGCGCAGAGTACGTGGGCTGATACCAAGTGCATCCGCAACTTCTTTGCGTTTACCTTGAAAACGCGTCAACGTATCGAGAATGATTTTATGCTCAGTGTCTTGTAATTCAGCCTTATAACTAAAGCCTTCATCACTTTCATCATCTGCAACATTCAACTGCCAGACAGGTTCGATACTTTGAGTTGGCTCTGCAACCGTTTCATTTACTGTGCTGCTGATCACTTTCGCATCAGACTGAGCAAAGGCTTCACTCGGTTCAAAATTTTCAATGAAGATATCACCGACTTCAATTTGACCTTGAGAATGTAATATCAACGCGCGTTGCACCACGTTATCCAATTCACGGACGTTACCGGGCCAAGAATGTTGCATTAATCGATATTTTGCGGCTTCGCTCATCGTTGGAATCACTTGGCCTGCTTTTGTACAATGACGCGCCACTAAATGCTCAGCCAATACAACAATATCCAGAGGTCTTTGACTTAGCGGTTTCCAAGTGAGTGGAAATACATTTAGTCGATAATACAAGTCTTCTCTGAATTTGCCTTCTGCAACAGCTTCTTTTAAATCTCGGTTACTGGTTGCTAATACGCGCACATCTAATTCTATCGTCTTGCGACCACCAAGACGTTCTACTTCACGTTCTTGCAATACACGCAACAGTTTCGCTTGCAGCGCTAGATCCATCTCGGTAATTTCATCAAGCAAAATAGTCCCTTTTTGCGCTTGTTCAAATTTACCTGGACAGGCTTGAATTGCGCCCGTAAATGCACCTTTTTCATAGCCAAACAACGTTGCTTCAAGCATGTTTTCAGGAATCGCGGCGCAGTTAATGGCTACAAATGCTTCGTCACTGCGAGGCGATTTATCATGAATGTAACGTGCGAGTACTTCTTTACCTGAGCCACTTGGGCCTAAAACCATCACACTCGCGTCTGAACGAGCCACTTTTGCTGCTAGCTCAAGCAACTGCAAAGAACTAGGGTCCGCAACAACAGGCCCATCCGTTTCTTTTTCCTTTTCAGGTAGGTAACGGCTCACCATGTTCAAAAGCACTTCTGGTGCAAATGGTTTAGCCATGTAATCGATTGCACCTAACCGCATTGCTTCTACCGCATCGTCAATCGTCGCATACGCGGTCATCATCAAAACAGGTAGATCAGGGTAATTGAGTTTTATGCTGCGAAGTAAATCAAGGCCACTCATTGCGCCCATTTGCACATCACTCACCACTAAAGAAAATTTATGCTGCTTTAGTAATAACATTGCGGACTCGGCGCTGTTCGCTTCTACGCATTCAATACCTGAAATCATCAGTGTATCAATAAGCGCTTCGCGCAATCCCGCATCGTCTTCAACGACTAGTACCATGTTGTTCATACAACCTCCCTAAGCGTTTCATGTTGTGCAGATTCAGCGGAAACGGAATTTATTTCTGCAGAATCCGAATTCAGGATTGGTAAGACGATGCTAAAACATGCGCCACCAGCGTCCGTGTTGTGAACTTGCACTTTGCCTTGATGCGCATTCGCGACGCTGCTTACCACCGCGGTTCCAAGCCCCGTACCTTGGCTTTTCGTTGTAAAAAACGGTTCAAACAATTTGTCTGCGATAGCCAAATCAACACCAGGTCCATTGTCGGTTACTGAAATCCTGACAAAATTTTGACTTTCGGTATCAAATGCCGCCTTTAACACGACTTTTGCCTGACGCCCAATAATTTGGATACTGTTGTGAATAAGATTACCAATCGCGCTTGCTAGTGCCGTCTTATTACCCATAATTTCGATATCTGGGTCAGGTAAATCGACCTCAAGTTCACTGTCGTTCATTGAGACCATCGCATCTGAGCCTGCTTTTACTTCGCTAAGCAACTGTTGCATAGATACGGGTTCAACGACGTTTTGTTCGCCGCTTTTTGCAAACAAAAGCATGTCATTTACTTGTGATTCTAAATCTTTTAAGCGCGACATCAGCTTCTCTTGGAAACGGCTGCGAGCACCTTCTGCGAGATTGTTTGAACCAAGATTCGCTGCATACAACATTGCAGCAGACAGTGGTGTACGAACCTGATGAGCAAGTGATGCGACCATTTTTCCAAGCGCACTTAATCGTTGCATATGTGCCATTCTTGCTTGCAAGCGACGAGTTTCAGTCAAGTCCGTCATAAGAATCAACTGGCCTGGTTCTGGTGCTAATGCTGTAATATCCAATTTAATTAAGCGACCATCTTTTAACGACACTTCGTGTCCATCGTCTTGCTGTGGACGGAATGAACGCTGAATTACTGAGAACCATCTCTCGCCTTCTAGTGGTTCACCTAACATGTCCATTGCGATTTGATTGGCTTTGGCAATCATGCCTCTGCCGTCAAGTACAACAACGCCTGCAGGCATTGTATCCACCAAATGACTGAGCCAGCTTGCTTGCTGTCTAAGATCGCTCAGCTCTCCCACGTATGCCTCCTGCAATAAACATGGATTGTAGTTTGCAAGGTGAGCCAGTTGTGATTGCATTACTTGCGCTAGTGCCATGATGTTGCTCTTCAATAAAATTGAACTTACCAGGTATAAAGCACAGAGCGTGCCATATTTATTTTTATTATTTTTCAATGCTTTAATTAGATAAATTTTGCGCCACAAAAATGACACTGTATTTTTATACAGCAAATGCTACACTCAATTTTCAAAATTAAACACGTAAGGAAAAATCATGTGTACACGCTGTGGCTGGGTAGACGAAAGCAAACTAGATTATGTGGCCTATCATGACGACGAATGGGGAATACCGGTTTTAGAAGATAATAAACTCTTCGAATTCATTACCCTTGAATCAGCCCAAGCAGGACTTAGTTGGTACACTATTTTGAAAAAGCGTTCAGGCTATCGCACTGCATTTTGTCAATTTGATGTAGACCAAGTTGCCAAAATGACCGATGCCGATGTGGAACGTTTGCTCACGTTTGAGGGTATCGTTCGTAATAAAGCCAAAATTGCCGCAACAATCAATAACGCACAAGCATTTAAACGTGTTCAGGAAGAGTTCGGTAGTTTCGCACGCTATCAATGGCAATTTGTCAATTTCAGACCTCTCGTTCGCACCATTAAATCTAAAACCGATTATCAAGCGACAAGCGACGAGAGTGATGCTTTTGCAAAAGATCTAAAGAAGCGTGGTTTCAAGTTTCTGGGTTCGACAACGGTTTATGCCCATATGCAAGCATGTGGCATGATAAATGACCACCATGATGACTGTTTTAAGAAGTCTGAAGTTATCTCAGGGTATGATGAAGCCGAATTTCAAAAACTAGAAAGTAAGTCGTAGCTTAGAGCGTGCTTTTCATCATTAAACGTCGTTCGCTTTGCTCTGTGTTTAACACTGGATAAGAAAAATCAGTAAGAAACGTGTCTAATAGATTGAACGAACGACAAAATATACTGTAGTTACATTAGAGTAAATTAAAATCGCATGAATTTGATATTTCTGGGTGTTTGAATACAGCTATCAAACTGCACTCAAACACAGGACCCAAGCCGAGAATGTTAATCCCTTCCCAAGTTATACTTTTTCATTTTTTCAACAAGGGTCGTTCTGCGCACACCGAGAATTTCGGCGGCTCTCGCTACAACATAGTCGTATCTCTCAAGCGCTTGCGTGATAAGGCTAATTTCCAAATCGGCTAAATACTCTTTAAGATCAATACCTTCATCAGGCAGCATATCTGCAGGGTAACCACCGATTGAAGCGGATGCTTCAACTTCATCCACATCGACAGCATCTACATCGTAATCACTAAATCCATCGCTGAATATATCGATGAAGGCGTTACGCTCGAGTAATTCCTCTGGGTATTCTGGCTCAAATGCTTCAACTTCAATGTGCTGATATTTCCGGGGCAAATCGGATACATCGACCACTTTATCAGGAAACATAATCACCATTCGCTCAACCAAATTCGACAATTCACGAATATTGCCAGGCCAAGAGTGAATTTTTAAACTCTCGATGGCACGCTCTGTAAACTTGACACTCGTACCACTCATTTCACTGACTCTTCTCGTCAGCTCTTTCAGAAGCAAAGTTATATCGTCTGCGCGTTCAGATAAGGATGGGTTTTCAATAGGAAAAACATTAAGGCGATAGTATAAATCTTCCCGGAATTTTCCGCTTTCAATCATGTCTTCAAGATTACGGTGCGTTGCCGCGATAACGCGAACATCGGCTTGAATGGATTTAGAACCACCAACACGCTCGTAGCTGCGCTCTTGCAATACTCGTAATAATTTAACTTGCATTTGCAGTGGCATATCACCAATTTCATCTAGAAACAGGGTACCACCTTGGGCCAATTCAAAACGGCCTTTGCGAGCCGAAATTGCCCCCGTGAAGGCACCTTTCTCATGACCGAATAATTCACTTTCTAAAAGTTCACCAGGAATAGCGCCACAGTTTACCGGTACAAATGGTCCTTCACGACGGCGAGACAATAAATGTACGTTGCGCGCAACGACTTCTTTACCTGTGCCTGATTCACCCAGAATAAGCACGTTTGCATCGGTCTTAGAGACCTGCTCGATCAAGAAACGTACATTTTGCACTGCTGGCGTTTCACCCACTAATCCATCAAATGCTTTAGCATTACTTTTATCTGCTTTGCCAGGCATTAGACGAACATACTGCTGGCAATCATGCAAAAGTTGATTTGTAACTTCATGGCTAAATGGCTCAGCCATTAAACCAATAACGTTGGGTAAACTCAAAAGGGGCCGTAGCGTTTCGCCAATCAGTAAAAACGGAACCGCTGGATTCGATTTGATTAACTGTTCATGATCGACACGATTAAGTGCGCCAAGAATGACGATGATGCCATCCTGATCATCTTTCACTTGTGGCAAAGAGGCGTTTTCTTCAACCAACTGCACTTTTTCCCCAACAAAGGTAAGGGAAGCACACAGACCGGAAGCTCGATTGTTATTATTATCTATTATCAAAATCATCTTTAACAAACCACAAATGATATTTGTAACTTTTTATTAAATACGATTGTAAGGGACTTCAGCGGGGATGCAAGGCCTAAGTGGCAAGTTTTTGACATAATCGCCAAAAAAATGCCACTTAGTATGTTCGAGATCAATACAAAAGGATTAAACTATAACAAACCCAATACGTTTGCCGCATTTTGGTTTGCTTGCCCACGCAGTGCAATACTGGCTTGAGACAAAATATCATTCGCCGTTTTTTCAGTAATCGCTTTTGCATAGTCGGTATCTTCTATACGGCTTTGACTCGCCGCGATATTCTCTGCCTGCGTTCCTAAGCCTCGAATCGTCGAGTCTCAGCGTATTTTCGAAGGCACCCAGTTTCGCTCGCTCAGAGCCTAGATTCTTAGATACATCGTCGGCCGTGGTAATAGCTGATTGCGCGCCCGCCTGTGTGGAAATATCGACACTCAAAATACCAGCAGCAAATCCACCGTCAGTAAAATTGGCTGATTGCGTAGTAACCGCATCCGCGCCTACTTGAAAACTGGTCGATTCACCAGAAAACAACTTAGCCCCACCAAAGGTGGTTTTCTCAAACGTGTCTGAAATTTGCGTTTGTAGCTGAGAGACTTCTTCCTGCAAGGCTTGTCTATCAGTATCCGAGAGAGCTCCCGTTACCTGCTTGAATCGAGAGCCTCTCTAATACGAGAAACAGCGTCATTCACGCCCGACAGTGCTGAATCCGCAGTTTGTGAATAGGATATACCATCATAAGCATTTCGAGAGGCTTGGTTGTAGCCTTCCTGCTGCGAATTTAAACGATTGATTATTTGCAATCCCGCAGCGTCATCCGCGGCAGAATTGATTCGCTTGCCATTAGCAAGTTGTTGGTTGAGCTTTGTTTGTTTCTGCTCAATTGAATTTAACAACGATGTTGAAGAATTGTTTTGAATTTTCATCATGCCCCCATCCGGCTAGTGAAAACTCATTAAACTATAGCGCAAAAAACAACCTAAAGCACGACTTTTAAGCCATTTTATCAGCATTTGTGCTGGCACAAATACTGCAAATCACGAATAACTAGTATAAAGTGTTGAGTGATATATACTTCTGCTTAATCAATACGCTTAAGACACGTTTATCACCTAAGCATCATGTAGAGTAACGAGACTATGTTTGATAATAAAACAATACTAATAACCGGTGGCACAGGCTCCTTTGGCAAAAAGTACGTAAAAACCTTACTTGAGCGCTACAAACCAAAAAAAATCATCGTATTTTCTCGTGATGAACTTAAACAATTTGAAATGCAACAGGACTTTGACGCCCCTTGTATGCGCTATTTTATTGGTGATGTCAGAGACAAAGACAGATTACGTCGAGCTATGCGGGGTGTGGATTATGTCATTCATGCCGCAGCATTAAAGCAAGTGCCCGCTGCCGAATACAATCCAATGGAGTGTATTAAGACCAATATCAATGGTGCGGAAAACGTTATCGAAGCAGCTCTTGATAACAACGTCAGCAAAGTAATCGCTCTTTCTACAGATAAGGCAGCAAACCCCATCAATCTTTACGGTGCTACCAAATTGGCATCAGATAAATTATTTGTCGCGGCAAATAATATCGCAGGAGGCCATAAAACCACGTTTTCAGTCGTGCGCTACGGTAATGTTGTATGCTCTCGCGGTTCAGTTGTGCCTATTTTCCAAAAGTTTATTGATGAAGGTCGCGACCATATTCCTATTACTCATGAAGACATGACGCGTTTTTGGATAAGTTTGCAGCAAGGTGTTGATTTTGTACTTAAAAACTTTGAGCGCATGCTAGGAGGCGAAATCTTTGTGCCGAAGATTCCTTCAATCAAAATCACCGATTTAGCCAAAGCGATGGCACCTAATTTACCAATAAAAGTCATCGGTATTCGTCCTGGTGAAAAGCTACACGAAGTCATGTGTCCTGCTGATCTATGCTTTGATACCTATGAATACCATGACCATTTTGTCATTGCTCCGGGGATAAAGTTTAGTTCAAGAACCAACGATTTTGATTCGAACGCCATTGGTGAGCAGGGCCAGCTAGTAGACGCTAATTTTGAGTACAACTCGTTAAGTAATCCTCACTATTTAACCATAGACGAAATTCGAGAGTTTAATCTGCAGGCGCTCAAATGATCCCTTACGGCAAACAGTCAATTAGTGACGAGGACATTAAAGCGGTAGTTGATGTACTAAAATCAGATTGGCTAACGCAAGGACCAAAAGTCCCTGAATTTGAGCAAGCCGTAGCTGAATATGTAAATGTTAAGCATGCAGTTGCCGTTAACAGTGCAACCTCAGCACTTCATATCGCGTGTTTAGCGCTAGGGGTTACAAAGGCTGACGAAGTGTGGACCTCACCAAATTCATTTGTTGCATCCGCTAATTGTGCCTTGTACTGCGGCGCGTCCATTGATTTTGTTGATATCGACCTGTCAACTGGAAATATGTGCTTGAACGCACTAGAAGCAAAGTTGAAGGCTCGACAGCAGACCAATCAACCGCTACCAAAAGTAGTCATTCCCGTTCATTTTGCGGGCCAACCCTGTGATATGGACACACTCCACACATTGTCGGTTCAATATGGCTTCAAAGTCATTGAAGACGCGTCTCATGCGATTGGCGGTACTTATTTAGATAGTTCGGTTGGTTCTTGCACCTATAGCGACATTACGGTGTTTAGCTTTCATCCGGTAAAGATTATGACTTCAGCCGAAGGTGGCATTGCGACAACAAACTGCAAAAAACTCGCTCGTAAAATGCAGCTTTTAAGAAGCCACGGTGTAACCAATCTAGAATCAGAAATGACCGAAAGCTCGCACGGCCCTTGGTACTATCAACAAATTGAACTTGGTTTTAATTATCGCTTAACTGATTTGCAGGCGGCACTGGGAATTTCTCAGCTTACTCGCGTCAAAGAGTTCGTCACAAAACGAAACCAAATGGCAGAAAATTATCTTGAGCTATTGAAACAAAGCAATGACATCATTCCCCTTGCTGTCAAAAACGATAGGCTATCTGCTTTCCACCTTTTTGTGGTTCGATTGCCAAATTTAAATCACGATACTCACGCAAAAGTAGTTACTTATCTTAGAGCGCAGGGTGTTTTTGCGCACGTGCATTACATTCCAATTCATTTGCAACCTTATTATCAACAGCTTGGCTTTAAAAAAGGCGACTATCCCAATGCGGAGCTTTACTATCAACAAGCTATTACACTACCACTCTATCCAGAACTCACAATGAAACAACAAACACATGTGATATCAGCTCTCAATAACGCGATTAAAGAATATTGCTAGCCAACAGATAAATAACGATATCGGAGAATAATTATGACAATAAGAAAATTACGAGTCGCGTTTATCGGAGGCGGAATAAACTCCGCTGTGGGATATGTTCATTTTGCGGCGATTCAACTCGATAACAAATTTGATGTCGTTGCAGGGGCTTTTAGTCGCCATAGTGAGTCAAACCGACAAACTGGCGAAGTTTGGGGTGTCGACGCGAGTCGAATTTATGATGATTGGCGAACTTGTATTGAACAAGAGAAAGGTAATGTCGACGCCTTTGTGGTCCTGACCCCAACACCGCATCATTTTGAAGTACTTGAGACATTACTCTCACTCTATATGCCTGTGATCTGTGAAAAAGCCCTTGTATCAGGCCCTACGGAAGCTAAAAAACTAGAGCTGTTGTATGACGCTAATAAGCACTTTTTAGCGGTAACCTTTAATTACAGTGGTTACGCTATGGTTCGAGAGACTCAAAGATATTATTAAGCGCGGTATATTGGGTGACATTCAAAAAATCCATTTAGAAATGCCACAAGAAGGCTTTAAAAGGCCACCAGATATCGCAGGAAAGCCGAGCTTGCCTCAAGCTTGGCGTCTTAAAGACTACGAAGTGCCCACAATTTGCCTAGACCTAGGTGTGCATCTGCATCACCTTTCAAGCTATTTACTTGAACTTGAACCCGTTGAAACCTGTGCACAATTTGCGAATCACTCAACTTACACCGGACTAGTTGACGATGTGCACATGCTACTTAAATACCCGCAAGGTATAACTGGTAGCATGTGGATGTCAAAAACAGCGATAGGAAATCGGAACGGCCTGCGGATCCGAATTTTTGGTACGCAAGGCAGCGCAATGTGGTTTCAGTTGAACCCTGATGAACTGGAATTACAATTCAATGACGGCCGCCGAGAAATACTCGATAGAGCTGGGCAATGTTCATATGCTAATCAATTCCGTTACAATCGCATGAAACCAGGCCACCCGACGGGTTTTGTTGAAGCCTTTGCAAACCTCTATACCGATATTCATGCGTCCCTGTGTAATTATCTTGACGGTAAATCGACTGATTCTGAATATGTGTTTGGGTTGGAGCACGCAACACGAGGTCTAGAGCTGTTTCACAAAGCGTCTATATCCAACCAAACAGGTGAATGGATTAAATAACCTCAAATAGCAAGAATGGAGTATCAGCCTAGTGAGGCTGATACTTTAATTTAACGTCGTTACGAAGCACTTTACCCATTTGATTACGGTCTAATTCACTAATGCGTTCTAGTATCCGTGGTTGCTGATAATCCGTCAATTCATTCAAACAGATTTGGCGAAGCTCTCTTGTTATATCCGAATCGTCCACTTGCTCGTATACGACTTTTACAACTTCACCAAGTTGCGGCTCAGGGCACGCAAACGCGACGCAATCCATCACCTTAGGGTGCTTCTTAATGACGGCCTCAATGTCCTGAGGATAAACGTTTATCCCGCCCGAAGATATGACTTCCTTTTTACGCCCTACGTAGTACAGATAGCCGTCGCTGTCTAAATAACCAAGATCGCCAGTATAAAAGTAACCCTCGTCGTCATACGCAGCACCGGTCGCTTCTGGAAGTTTGAGATAGCCACTAAACGCCGTCGATGTTTTACAAGTAATTTCACCCACGCTCAGCGACGCAACTGGCTTACGATGTTCATCAACAATTTTTACGTCTACAAAAGGCAAAGGCTTGCCTACACTGCCATTTTTGTCAGGCTCGGTAGTAATCGAAAAGTCAGTGACTACACCAACTTCAGACGCACCGTAGCATTCATGAAACTGGCAAGAAAGCTTTGCAAGTAAACGTTTTTTTGAGTCTGCATTCAGTACAGCTGAGGAGGACACCAAACAACGGATCGAAGCCAGTTGCTCTATGTCCACATCGTTTTTGAGTAAGCTTTCTAACTGGGCAGAAACGGCAAATAAGAACGAGACTTTATGAAGCCATATCGCTTTAACCCATTGCTGCAAATTAAACTTAGGTAAAATGACTGTCGTTGCACCCAGCATCAATGGCATCAAGACACCACGCTGTGCAAGCGAATGATAAAGTGGCGTTGCCACTAAAACCTTATCAGTTTTATTAAGTTGGTAGTATTGAATCGTAGCCAAAAATGCTCGATTAATTTTGCATTGCTGGCTTAATGTAATTGGCTTGGGTTGCCCTGTAGATCCCGATGTCATCGTCAAAATATAAGGCGAAGAAACATCGACTTCTTTAATTTCCTGTAAAGGCCAAACACCACTCATCACTTGCGACCAACTGATTTCGTCTGCCACCGCTTTATGCAATGTGATCACTGAGGACTTTTCAACCACATTCGTTTCAAGTAATACTTTACTCACGGTAGGCCACGCGATAGCTGCAGCAACGGGTGTCGATTTGAGCGCGGTGATAAGCGCATCGCCTTTTAGACTAATAGGTAAAGGCACGACACCGAGTTCCCTAAACGTGCACACGCAAGCAAGATAATGGGGTATTCAATCCCATTTGGGGCAAACAAAGCAATGCGTTGCCCAGCTGTTAGCCCTAAATGCTGCAAGTAACCGCATAGGTTTGTAACTTGCTCATTGACCGCAAAATAACTGAGTTGACTATCTTCATAGATTACCGCCACTTTTTGTGGCTCTGTGTCAACATGTGATTTAAAAAGGTCGTAGATGGTCATCATAGCTGGTCCGCCTTAGGCGATTTCATTACAAAATTAAATTCTTGAACATTGGCATTTGGAAATAGACGCTGAGTTACAGAAAATTCTTTCATAGTAGGTTGAAGCGAAACAAACCCTGCACGCTGGTTTAACAGGTTAACAAATCGGTTGTCTTTGTTGATTACAGCAAGCCAAGTTGCTTGCGGATACGCACGTTTACACTCGGTTAATTGCCACTCAAGGATTAATTGCGCATGGGTAAAGTTCACTCGTTCGCAAGCAGCAAACCAACCGCCAATTAAGAACTCTTGATCAGCATCAACCACCTTTTGATGCCACACATAGAGTAACACTCCGTTCTCGTCATACATAACGTACGACTCACGCCGATTTTTAAACCACCAACCATAGTGATCAATCCGCTCTATTTTATCGGTAATGGTCATTCGCCAGGCGTTATCTTGTCGATTTCTCGCCCATAAATAATGGTTAATGTCCCCATCATCGACAGCTCTAAGCGAAATGAGTTCAGTAAGTTGCAAAGCCTGGGGCGTAACTAAACTTGAAGGCGTAAGATTAGGCTCGACTCGCTCTAGGCCTAATATACTATCTCTTACACGATATGCACCAAGACCGTCCACAGGGACTTGAGCTTGCTTTCTTAGTTTTGTCAACCGATCCCTTTTTGAGTACAAGGTTTCTATCAGCGCAACTAATTTGTGCACATCACTTTTGTCGATACTCTCTAAATGACAATAGTGACCCAATGCCTCTAAATCAAAAATGTCATTCTGTTGATTAGGTGCTATCGAAAAGGTGATTGCAGGCGTATTACACGCTGCAAGTTCATATAGTGACGTGCCCAGCGCGCCAACAAATAACCCACACTGGGCGAAAAAGGGCTGAACACTCTGCAAGCCTTCGTGCAACGATATTTGGTGATGACGCTCATGGAGCTTTTTTAGGCGCTCAGTATTAGTGGCCTTTGGCCCAATAATGACATCAATGCTAAACGGCAATGGTTCAGAGCTAGCGACTAACGCTTCAATCACGTCAGTTAAAATATCCCAATCACCGCCGCCACCTAGTGAAAACAAAATAGAATTGTGACGAGTTAACACGGAAGCCTGTTGATATTCTTGCTGTAATGACGCAAAACTTGGCCCAAGCAATTTTTTGCTGGTCGTTGATTTTGCATAACGGTCAAAAGTTTGCGGGCCTTGCCATTTTGCATCTATGATAAAGTCAGCTACGTGCATCCGCTCTAAATCATCTAGCGCTATGAGTTCGATGCCCGTTTTTTTAACTTGGCTTTCCCAGTCGATACCAAGACGATAACTATCCACTACGCAGTAGCGCACAAAACCAATATTATAGATTAAAGAGGCTACAAAATTCGCGTCTTCAATTTCACAGCGCTTAGACACGGTGTAGACCGATTTTTCAAACGGCGAAAGCAAATCCAACTTCTCAAACCCTTGGTCAATCACAAACGATGAGTTAATGCCTTCCTGTAAAAATGCCAGCGCGAGGCTCTTGCAACGCATTAAATGACCAATTCCACAGGTTGTATCAACGCGAAATAAAATCACCCGATCTCCGCGATACTGTTTGCTAACACACCCAGCGTGGCATTTTTTGGATCGGCCAAGAGTGTTGCCGGCACTTGAACACCCAATTCAACCTCAATCGCCATTATCATGGTAAGAATTTCAAACGAATCAAGTACGCCAGCTGACACAAAATCATACCCTTGCCAACACTCAGGAAGGATAACACCGCGCTGCTCAAAAAAGTCTCGAAAAAATGCTTCAAAGTTCATAGGATTGGTCATTGCAAGTCCGTCCACTTAAGTTGTTCACCACTTTGCATCGACCTAGCAACTTGTCGACCAATTAAACGTGGGATTTCTTTTGGCTGAATCTCACCACTACCAGGGCGCATTTGACGTAAATGTTCAGCAGTTAATCGCTCTCCCTGTTTAATGTCTTTCACCACATAAACACAGCGGCGCGCCTTAGAAGACTCGCTTGGGTAATGCACAGTACCTAACGCTTGCTCTATCTGACGAACTCCATGCACAAGGTTTTTCAGTTCATCGGGCGTCATCGAGAAAAAGCTATCTGCGGTTTCGTCTTCTTTATTGAGTACAAAATGCTTTTCAATCATACAAGCGCCAACGGCAACAGATGCCAGCGGGACGTCATTGCCGAGCGTGTGGTCAGATAACCCTACTGGCACCCCAAATGCGGCCTGCATATGAGGAATTGTGCGAAGGTTAATACTGTTGGCTGGTGCTGGGTAGGTACTGGTGCATTTCATCAAAGCCAACTCTTTGACACCAGCATCTTCGGCAACTTTAACGGCCTCAGCAATCTCCGCGAGCGTTGCACCACCGGTTGACATAATAACGGGTTTTCCTGTTGCCGCGACCGCACGAATAAGGTCGTGGTCGATTAACTCTGGCGAGGCGATTTTATACGCTGGCGCATTTAATTCGGCCAAAAGTTCAACTGCAGTCACATCAAAAGGAGAAGAAAAACAGGTAATGCCAATGTTGTTTGCGAGTTCGAACAGCTCAGCATGAAAATCCCATGGCATGTAAGCCCCTTCGTACAAGTCATAAAGGTACTGGCCCTTCCAAGGCCCTTCGTTAATATAAAAATGCGGTAAATCGCACTTCATGGTGAGCGTGTCGGCACGGTAAGTTTGCAGCTTTATCGCATCAGCACCCGCTTCTTTTGCAGCTATAACGAGTTCTTTTGCTTTGTTCAAGCACTGGCCATGGTTGGCTGACATTTCTGCGATGATGTAACACGGTTGGTCATGACCGACTTTACGGCCTGAGATTTCTATCGTTTTTGAAAAGGAACTCATATTACCTTTGCTCAATAAAACAAACTATTAAGTGAACTTTAGCAAAAATTGCGCCTAATTTTAGCTTTTTTTCAAAGATTAATTTGAATGTGGTATTCTGTCTTTTAAAACGCATGGCTGTTATAGTCAAAACATCAAAAAATTATAATAAATCATTATCATGGCTAACTTACAAATCATCATACAAGCCCGTATGACTTCGACACGATTGCCCGGCAAAGTGATGCTACCACTTTTGGATGTGACGGTGCTGGAAGTAATGATCAACCGCCTCAAAGATTTAGCTTCGCACGTTATCATAGCAACAACGAATGATGGCTCCGAGCAACCTATCGTTAACCTATGTCAACGCTTAAACATCCGATTTTACCAAGGCAGTACCGACGATGTGTTAAGCCGCTACTTTGAAGCTGCCACTCATTTTGGTGCTGACGACGAAACCATCATTTTAAGACTGACCAGTGATTGCCCGTTAATTGATTACGACTTAACTCAGGACGTAATTAAAAAGTTAGAACAAACTACCGTTGATATGGCAAGCGTTGGCCCCCATTCTGGATTCCCGCGAGGATTAGATTGTTGCGGCTTTCGATATCCTTCTTTAAAAAGAACGCATGAGGTTGCGCAGCATCCAGCAGATCGCGAACATGTTACTCTGGGAATGAGCAAATTCCAGGACATGGTCTGCTACAACATTTCAGCAGAAGAAGATTTAAGTCACTATCGGCTTACTCTCGATGAACCTGCCGATTACGATGCAATCAACGCTGTGTATACAAAAATGGGCAATCATACAAACTTTTCTTACCAAGACTTGGTCAACACCCTAAAGAAAAACCCTGAACTGTACGATATAAATAAGCATGTAGAGCAAAAATCTGTCTAAACCGAATAATGGCATAGATATTGATAAAGCTAACCGAAAATGCAAAATTTTGAATTTAAGTGATTAATATGAATAAAAAGACAATTTTAGTGACGGGTGCGACTGGCTACAAAGGCTCCATCTTAGTCCCTAAACTACTCGCCAAAGGCTATAAAGTCATTGCGTTTGACACACAATGGTTCGGTAATTTTCTGACTCCGCACGAAAATTTAACAATTGTGCAAGGCGATGTACGTGTGGTCTCAGATGTCCCGCTTGAGGGCGTTGATAGTATTATTCATTTAGCTTCAATCGCTAATGATCCGTGCGGTGATTTAGATCCAAAACTTACCTGGGAAGTTAGTGCACTTGCTACAATGCAGTTAGCGGACAAAGCAAAGCGAGCTGGCATAAAGCAGTTTATCTATGCATCTTCTGGCAGTGTTTATGGTATTAAAGACGAAGAGCACGTTACCGAAGATCTTACGTTAGAGTCCCATCACAGAGTACAACAAGACCAAAATGGTTGCTGAGCGTGTACTGCTCAGCTACAGCAATGATATGGCAGTACAAATTGTGAGACCAGCGACTGTTTGCGGGCTTTCGCCACGGATGCGTTTAGACGTTTCTGTCAATATGTTGACGATGCAAGCTTTGTGTAATGGTAAGATTACGGTTTTTGGGGGTGCACAAGTTCGGCCTAATATTCATATGGATGACATCACCGACCTGTATATCTTCATGTTAGAAAATCCAGAAAAAACATCTGGCGTTTTTAATGCTGGTTTTGAAAACATTTCCATTTTAGATATCGCCAAATTGGTCCAAGCAAAAGTACCTTGCGAAATTATTATTACACCATCGAACGATCCTCGTTGTTATCGTATTAACTCTGACAAACTGCTTTCAACAGGTTTCAAACCGACTAAAAATGTCGCATCAGCGATAGATGAAATAGTAGCGGCTTATCAATCTGGAAATCTTAAAAATGAAGATCGTTATTACAATCTCAAATGGATGCAGCAGGAAGTATTAAAATGAGTAAACACAACGTACTAGCTAAACTCCCCACTAGTTGTCCAATCGAAACATTGACTCAAGACTATGTCGCTAACCTTAGTTTAGTGCTGACGCAACTAGAAAGCAGTCGAGTACGTGCGTTAGTCAACCAACTTCTTGAAATGAAACGCGCTGGCGGCACTCTGTATCTGTGTGGTAATGGAGGCTCTGCAGCCAACGCCGTTCATTTAGCAAATGACTTTACATTTGGGATTAGCCCATCAGGCAATGCGCTGAAGGTCGAAGCACTAAGTGCCAACAGTTCAGTCTTAACTTGTCTTGGCAATGACATTGGCTATGAGAATATATTTAGTCATCAGTTGAAAGTGAAAGGCCATAAAAACGATGTGTTAATGGTGCTTTCTGGCAGCGGTAATTCTGAAAATATTATTCGCGCAATTTCCGAAGCAAAGCAAATTGGGATGCACACAGTTGGCATTCTGGGCTTTTCAGGTGGCAAAGCTAAACCGATGCTCGACTCAGCATTCCATTTTGACATAAACGATATGCAAATTTCTGAAGACACACAAGTCATTATTGGACACATCTTAATGAAAGCGTTATTTAAGGAGTTATCGCGTGTCTGAATCCCCCATATTAGTCCTAGGGAGCAACTCTTTTTCAGGTGCTACTTTTTGTTCGCACTTACTCCACACTGACCATAAAGTATTTGCAGTCAGTCGTTCGCAAGAACCACATGAGGCTATGCTGCCGTATAAATGGCACGCCAAAACTAACAATTTACATTTTCATCAATTTGACCTAAATCATCACCTAGATGACATCGTCAATCTTATAAAAACTCATAAAATTAAACATGTATACAATTATGCTGCGCAAAGCATGGTTGGCCAGAGTTGGACATATCCTGAACATTGGTTTATGACTAATTGTGTTTCGACGGTTAAACTTCACAATGCCCTTAGAAATTTGGATAGTTTTGAGAAATACATTCACATTTCTACGCCTGAAGTGTATGGCAGTTGTGAAGGCTTAGTACCAGAAAGCCGGCATTATAATCCGAGTACGCCCTACGCTGTATCTCGTGCAGCCGCAGATATGAGTTTGCACACGTTTTATGATGTGTATCAGTTCCCAGTACTCTTTACACGCGCAGCCAATGTATACGGTGAAGGTCAACAACTGTATCGCATAATCCCACGCACAATTTTGTTCGCGTTGTTAGGTAAAGTGCTTCCTCTCCATGGCGGGGGCCACTCTACTCGTTCTTTCATCCATATTGATGATGTCTCAGATGCAACATTAAAAATTGGTCAAAATGGTACGTTAGGTGATATTTACCATATTTCGACCGAACGTATGATCTCCATTCGTGCCTTGGTAGAACTCATCTGTGACATGCTACAGGTCCCCTTTTCGCAGGTCTGTGAAGTGACCGAAGATCGGCTTGGCAAAGATGCGGCCTACTTATTAGACGCAAAAAAACTCTGCAACGAGCTAAATTGGCACGACCAAATAACACTTGAAAACGGTCTTGAAAGAACAATCGCATGGGTGAGAAATTCTCTATCGCAACTCAAAGACCTACCGCATGACTATATTCACAAGCCTTGAGGACCTTATGTTAGGACAAGAAATTGATCTTCTTCGCAATTACCCTAAGTCAAAACGTGATACTAAGGGGCGCGCCAATGTGATAACAGAAGCTGACCGCGAAATCGCAAGACAATATGGTAAAGATTTTTTCGACGGTGACCGAACTTATGGCTATGGAGGTTTCAGCTACATGCCACGTTTTTGGCAGCCGGTTGTACCTGATTTACAAGCCCACTTTGGCTTATCACCAAGCAGTTCATTATTAGATGTTGGCTGTGCAAAAGGGTTCATGCTTTACGATTTGCAGCAACATATTCCTGGGATCACTTTAAAAGGCTTAGATATTTCAGAATATGCGATTGAAAATGCGAAGGAAGAAGTAAAAGAAATCTTAACGCTTGGCAATGCCAAAACACTTCCTTTTGAAAACAATAGCTTTGATGTCGTGATGTCTATCAACACCATCCACAATCTAGATGAAAAGGAATGTGGCATGGCGCTCAAAGAAATTGAACGAGTCAGTCGAGGAAAAGCCTTTATCACCGTTGATGCCTATCGCAATGATGAAGAAAAAGAACGCATGATGGAATGGGCATTAACAGCAAAAACAATCATGCATGTTGACGATTGGAAGCAGTTTTTTGCTGACCACGGTTACACTGGTGATTTCTATTGGTTCATTCCATAGAATTTAATCACAAACCATTAGGTTAGTTGCTATTAATAGGAGAGGAACAATGCAAAATCTCTTACTAGGGAACATCCCAAGTCAAAATAGACTCATCCTTGATTTGCCGAATTACGAACTAATCAATAGTGTCGACAAAAAATTTGTTACGTTTGGCAGTTGCTTTGCTTCTTCTGTCAGTCGTGGACTTTGGCGATTAGGGTTTGATACTCACTTCTCCGAAGATATGGGGTTTCATTATTCTCCTAATTCCATAGCCCAGTTTTTAAAACAAATTGATCTCCAACCCCAAGAGTTGCATGACTATGTTATTGAACTTGATGATGGGCGGTTTAAATCGGTCGCAACCCGCTATTTATCAGGACGCAACCAAACGAAAGAGCAATTCTGTGAATTCCTTCATGAAGAAAACCAAAAGCTCAAACGAAAACTCGTCAACGCTGATTACGTAGTTATTACCTTTGGAAACGCGATTTACCAACGCGTCAAAGACTCAGGCCTCACTCTGTGTCATGGTGGCGGGCTACCAAATGCTCTTTATGACGTAATCAAAAGTCCGTATGAAGAAGTATTAGAGCACGTTCAAGATTGTTTAAAACAAATTAGATTAATCAACGAACAATGCGCCGTGATCTTAACAGTTTCTCCTCAACGTTATGGATGGTTGATGAACGCAAATTTATCAACCGGTATTAATGAAATTCTAGATCTAGATAAAGGTTCCGCAACAAACTGGTTGATAAACAGCAACTTAGACAAAGCAAAGCTTCGTCTTGCCGTTGATGCTGTGATTGAATCAAACTCTATTGAGCAACTCTATTACTTTCCATCTTATGAGATTGTGATGGATGAACTACGAGACTATGAAGGCTTTAACCATGATGTCAAAGACCTCATGCATGTGAATATGCCAAATACACCCAATTACGTAATTAATAAGTTTTTAAATTCATTTTGTTCACAGCAAGTAAAAGATGCTTTTGAGTTTTATCGATCAATTCTGGATATTCTGATAGACGGTTATCCGGCACGTTTGCGTAAAATGTCAGAAACGCGTGCGAAACAATATATCGAAGAAAAATTGCCTTTTGTTTCAAACTATATTGATACGGTAAAGGCCGAAAAATTAGCCGGTTATGTGTTGAATGCAATGCTACAGGTGTTCCCTGACATTACCAAATCTACGATCGAACTGAATGGACACACAAATCTCATTTCATTTCTACATTTAGACATTGAGAATAAAAAAGCCGCTGTTCAAAACATCGGGCAAGAATCTATCGCGATATTAGGTTATAGCACCAATTTCGATATCCTATGTCGAGATACAAATTTATTAAGTAAAAATATCAAATGTGTAATAGATCCTGCTTTGGCAGTGACTTCCATTTACGGATTGCCTGTGCTCAACAATTTAAGCCAGTGCGAAATTAACGAAGATATAATTTTTGTTCTCAACCAAGAGTTGCTAAATCACCCAATGTTAAAATCAAAATTAGCTAACAAGGTCATTCTTTAAATGCAAAGCCAATTATCAGCGAACATTCGTTACACGTTATGTGAGGTGTCTAGCAAAACCAAAACACCTCATTTAGGAAGCTGTCTATCCGGTGTAGATATATTAGTAGCACTATATTGGCACGTGTTAAACATTAATCCTGACCAACCAACAAAAGATGACAGAGACTTCTTTTTACTCAGCAAAGGGCACGCGGCAAACTTACTTTATACGACGCTAGCTTACAGAGGCTTCTTCCCTATCGATTCTCTATATCAGCATGGCGCTACGGGAAGCCAGTTTGAGGAACATCCTGGTATTAATGCACCATTAGGTGTTGAGAATGTTTCAGGGTCATTAGGCCATGCCCTATCTTTAGCAACAGGTATGGCATTAACCTGCAAAATCCAAAACCGCCCAAATCAGTTTTATGTCTTAATGGGAGACGGAGAACTAAATGAAGGCACCGTTTGGGAAGCTGCAATGTTTGCAGCAGGCCAAAAACTAGATAACTTAGTTGCAATTGTGGATTTCAACAAACTGCAAGGAACCGGTGAAAGCTGCGACATCATGCATTTGGAAAAACTTGAAGACAAATGGTCTGCGTTTGGTTGGCATTCCATCCGTGTTGATGGGCATTGCCAAACCTCGTTGTTAGCTGCATTTGAACAGGCTAAACATAGCAACAGGCCAGTATGTATTGTTGCAGATACAATAAAAGGCAAAGGCATTTCTTTTATGGAAAATGACAATAATTGGCATTATCGCATTCCAACTTCTGATGAACTTATCACAATCAAAGAGGAGCTAGGTTTATCATGAGAAACGCTTTTGCTCAAGTGTTGACGGACTTAGCTAAATCAGACGATTCAATCGCGTTATTTTATGCTGATATAGGAAATCGCCTATTTAATGATCTCAAAGAAGTTGCACCAACCAGAACAATAAACGCGGGTATCGCCGAAGCCAATATGGCGTCGATGGCGGCGGGTGCCGCAAAAATGGGTTTAAAACCATTTATTTACACTATTACGCCGTTCACTACGGCGAGAAATTTTGAACAAATCAAAATTGATATCGCCTATTCAAAACAACCCGTCATAATTGTTGGCACCGGCTCCGGGTTATCTTACGCCAACCTCGGTCCAACACACCACTCATTTGAAGACATAGCATTAATGCGTGCACTACCAAACATGACGATTGTTTGTCCTGCGGATAGTCTAGAACTTAAAGCGTTAATGCCTAAATTACTTGATGTAAAAGGACTCGTTTTTTTTCGTATTGGTAAGAAAAATGAGCCGCTGGTGCATGAAGAATTACCTCAATTGGAAGTTGGCAAAGCTTTTGTAATGAAAGAAGGCGAAAAAATAGCAATTTTAGCAACAGGTACTATTTTCCCAGTTGCGAATTTGACTTTTGATTTACTCAAACAAGCAGGTTTTAATCCTGAATTGGTGAGTTTCCACACCATAAAACCGCTTGATACGGCATATTTAGCTTACTTGGCAGAAACATTCGACCACGTCGTTACCATTGAGGAACACAATGTAAATGGTGGGTTCGGCTCTGCCGTACTTGAATGGATGAGTGAGCAAAGTAAAGCACCTCGAGTTCACCGTTTTGGGATCCCTGATGAGTTTATTGACCAAGTGCATTCACAAGACGATGCTCGCGCAAAGGTCGGCTTAACCGGAAAAGATATTTTTAATAAATTAATTAACAACTTCAAATAATCTTTTAATTAGTAAAAAGGAAATTTATGGATATTATTATTTTTGGTGCCGGTATGGGCGGCACTAACACTTTCAGTCTTTTAAGTAAAAGTTCAGATTGTAAGATCATTGCATTTTCAGACAACAATAAATCCCTTTGGTATACCACAAAAAGTGACGTTGAAATAATCCCTCCAGAACAAATTAACAAGTTTGGATTTCACAAAATCATCATTGCAAGTCAGTACAGAAAGGAAATTATCCCTCAACTTTTAGCTCTCGGAATTCCTTCAGAAAAAATAGAAGTTGCTCATCAAAATTTAATGGATGGAATTAGTATAAACCCAAACATATTCGAAAAATATACTGATAAGAAGGTGCCATCTTATAAACCATACATTTCTGTTCGTGAAGAAACATTTATCACCTTAGCAAAATACACAGAACTTGTGGTTGCTCACGATGTTGAAGGCGATATTGCCGAATTTGGCTGCGGAACTGGTCAATCTACTTACATGATGGCTAAGACCTTAAAAGAAGCTGAACAGTATTACCATACTCCAGCTAAACAGTTCCATCTATTCGATAGTTTTGAAGGGCTTCCTGAATCAAATAACACAGTTGACTTGTCATCTCCTTTAGTTCAAGCAGGTATTTGGTCTGAATGTGCTTGCGCTTCCATTTCTGACACCGAGACTCGCGACCCTATTGGAGCAAGAAGTAGGCTTTAGTAACTTTGAGATCCACAAAGGTTGGTTTAGTGAGACGATGCCACAGCTAAAGCCAAAGCAACTATTTTCTTTGGTTCACCTAGATTGCGACCTTTATCAGTCGACTTACGATGCGTTGGAATATCTTTTCTCACATCAATGCTTGCCAACGGGTAGTGTATTGATGTTTGACGACTGGAGCTGTAATAAAAACTCGCCATTATATGGCCAACAAAAAGCTTGGGCCGACATTGTAGAGAAATTCAATGTTCAAGCGACGGATCGAGGCTATTATGGTATTGGCTCGCATGTTAAAGTGATTATAGATTACACGAAGTAAGTACTATGCACATGCCCCAAAACGATGTCTTGGGGCATGCAAGAAAGAGAGACGCGGTGAAAATTGGTATCGATTTCGACAATACAATTGTTGATTACACAGGGGTATTTTATACCGTTGCAATGGATCTTGGCTGGCTCCCAGAAGGTGTAGGGAACAGTAAAAAAGCAGTCAAAGATTATTTCATAAATTCGCAGCAAGAAGCCCGTTGGACTGAACTTCAAGGATTAGTTTACGGTAAATTCATTTTTTTAGCTAAGCCGTATTCTCATTGTTTGAGCGTTTTGCAAGACTTAAAAAGCCGCAATGTCCAGCTCTACCTCATTTCTCATAAAACGAAATATCCATTTATTGGTGAAAAAACAGATTTGCACCTTAGTGCAATGAATTGGTTACAAAAAAATGGTTTTATTGGTACTACTCAAGCGCCATTCTTACTCGAACATGTTTATTTTAATGAGAAAAAAGAAGATAAAATTAATCTTATCGGTGAGCTAGGCTGTGAGGTCTTTTTAGACGATCTCCCCGAAATTTTAACACATACAAGGTTTCCACAACGCTGTGCTGGGATTCTTTTTTCTCCTGAACTTACTGATGAACAAAGTGACAGCGTCACCTCATGGTCTGAATTTAATGAGCGATATGCTTAATCGTAGTGAGCTAGATTGGATAGCAACGAAACTTGGGAAACGGTTTATCATCAATGAGATTGTGGGTGGTGCCAATAATCAAGGCTTTCTCATTGAAGCTGATTCGAAGTCATTTTTCTTAAAGCGCTTTGCCAAAGCAGAGTCGTCGAAAGTAAAATTAGAGCGCGAGGTTAAATTTGCAACTGTGCTTAATCAATTAGGCATAAAACAAATCGCCTCGCCTATAGCATTCTGCAGTGAACTGCTTATCTCGCTGTTCGAATACCTCGACGGTAGCAAAATTACTCACGTAGTTGACACAGACGTGGTTTGCGCGGTCGATTTTATAGCTAACATAAATTGCCCACAGCCTTCACCCTACCCACTTCCCTATGCGTCTGAAAGCCCTGAAAACTATATTGATTTTTACAACATCATCAAGAACAGAATAGCTAGATTGCTTGAAGTAAAAGTACCACAACAGTTTCAAAATGCGTTTAGTAGTTTACTCAATTCTATTGAGGATACGGCTAATGAAACCGTCAATAACATCAACATAGATTGGAATATTTCTTTAGATCGTGGGTATTTATCCCCTTCAGACTTCGGTTTTCATAACGCCATTAAGAAGAACCATGAGATTTTCTTTTTCGACTTTGAATACGCAGGATATGACAGCCTATGGAAATTATTCTGTGATTTTTTTGCCCAACCTGCGATACCGGTTCCGATAAGCTACAGCAACCTCTTCTTGGAAAATCCACTTTTTATAAGACTTAAAGAACAACCAGAGCCTCTTGCAAGCTATTTACATTCTGACTCAACTGAAGTGGTGCCTCATCATGCTCAACGAGTTTCTCCCTGAAGTCCAAAGCCGAAGAATGCATAGCTGGAACATTAATTGCTTGGAAAAACAATCAAGAGAAATATTAAAACTGCAGGACACGCAGCTTAATAAAAGCCTGCACTATTTTAGCCAAATTAAAGAGCGCTCTGCAGCATTAAAAAAGGTTTTATCAAACTAATATGAAAGCAGCCGTATTATTTGCCACAGGCAAGCCCTTAGCGATCGTCAACAATATCACTCTTCCTCCTTTGACCCTAGGTCAGGTTCAAGTCCGTATTTTGTATAGCGGTGTTTGCCACTCTCAGCTCATGGAAGTTAAAGGTGGGCGTGGAGAAGACAAATATCTGCCGCATCTGCTCGGTCACGAAGGTGTAGGTATTGTAGAAGAAATCGGTGAAGGCATATCGAAAGTAAAACCCGGTGATAAAGTAGTTATAGGTTGGATAAAAGGTGATGGCCTTGATGCACCTGGTGGTAAGTACTCACATGACGGATATGTTATCAACTCTGGCAGTGCAACGACATTAGCTGAAAAAACCATTGTTGCGGAAAATAGGTTGGTAAAACTTCCTGAAGGTTTTCCCGACAAGTTGGCCGTTTTACTCGGCTGCGCATTACCGACAGGATTGGGACTCGTTTTTAACGAGTTGAAACCAGAAAAACACAAAAATATCGCAATCTTTGGACTAGGTGGGATTGGCATGAGTGCTTTACTTGCCGCGACAACCTACCAACCAGAAAAACTCATTGCAATAGATGTCAATGATGAAAAACTGGAATTAGCCAAACGTCTTGGTGCAACGCATACCATTAATTCAAGTGTGCTCGACCCGGTCACAACAATCTATGAGCTGACACAAAATACCGGCGTGGACTATGCCTTGGAAGCTGGCGGAACGGTGAAGACCATCGAACAGGCCTTTGAATCCGTACGAGATGGCGGTGGTCAATGCGTTTTTGCATCTCACCCAAGTAATGAGCTCAAAATTGCTCTTGAACCACACGCATTTCATCGTGGCAAATCGATAAGAGGAAGTTGGGGGGAGGTTCAAAACCCGATAAAGATATTCCAAAATTTGCCGATATGTATCAAAGAGGTGAATTGCAATTAGATGCACTGATTAGTAAAGAATACCGTCTTGAAGAAATTAATGACGCGCTAGATGATCTGAGTAACAAAAAAATTGTACGTGCACTAATCAAGATTCAATAGAGGTCAATTATGTCAAACAATCGCATTCAAGTAACTGAATTACCGCCGCGAATTCTTTTGGATTTATATACTGACTGCAACCTTAAGTGCCCTATGTGTGTAGTACATGGTGATCCAGACTCCCCGCAATTAAAGGGAATGCTAAAGAAAAGCATGACATTAGCAAATGCGAAGAAAATTCTTGATGAAGCGATGGCTGCCAAACCAGCCATAGGCCCAACTCTTTGGAGTGAGCCTCTAATGAGTAAAGACATTCTCATTCATCTAAAGAGCATGAAAATGCGAGATATGAATATCTCAATGAATACCAATGGCCTACTAATGAACAAAAAGATGGCCCAAGCGATGATTGATATTGGTGTTGATAGTATTACGTTTAGTGTCGACGCCATGACGCCTGAGGTATTAGAGAAAGTTCGAGGTATAAGTAACTTAGAAAAAATTAAAAATAATATTTTCCAGTTAATGGCTTTACGAGGGGAAAAAAGTTTTCCGCGTATCGGTGTTTCATTCACAAAACAACCAGCCAACCAGCATCAAGAACAAGCATTCGTTGAGTATTGGGTAAAGGAAGTCGAATTTGTACGGATCGGCCAACTATTTGAGAATGGAGCATTTCCCGACATTCACGTTGATAAAAGTAAGCGGAAACCCTGTCCAGAACTTTATTCAACAATGGCAATTCACACCGATGGCGACGTTTCTATCTGCTGTTTAGACGGTTTTAAAGACCACATCGTCGGCAATGTGTTACAAGATGGCGTTGCGGGTGTTTGGAATGGTGCAGAACTAAATAAGATCCGCTCGTATCATGAACAAGGCCAATGGGACAAAGTCCCATTCTGTCAATCTTGTGACAGATGGTCTTCATCTGATTATGTCGAAGAAATAAAAGACGGTTTATTAATTCGTAAGTCAAATGAATATACTTTCTACAATGACTTAGAAAAAATGGAAAACTGGCGTAAAAACTGTCGTCATGAAGCGAAGTCTTAGGTGAACCATGTCTACGCTCATTTTTGAAATCATAGCATTTCTGCGCCAATGTGGGGTCACGGCAACCTCTACTTTGTTAGTTCACAGTGGTATTAAGGAGTTAAGCCAGCAAAATATGCGGGCTAATGACCTGTGCGAGGCGCTCATAAACCTAGTGAATTCCGGCACGCTCCTCATGCCAACAATGACTTGGCGTATTGTAACAGCTCAAAACCCTTATTTTAGCGTGTTAGAAACCCCTTCTCACACAGGTGTTTTGACTGAAATTTTTAGAAAAGATTATGCAACGAAAAGAAGTCTGCACCCAACCCATTCCGTCGCTGGATTTGGCGTTAACGCGAGCACTTTACTTGAGCATCACCACAAATCAACAACACCTTGCTCTTCAAGCAGTCCTTACGGCATTTTACTGGCTAATGTTGAACAACTCGATAGCTATATCTTACACATCAAAGTAGGGCTGGAAAGCAGCACGATGCTGCACTTTTTCGAAGAAACGTATGCGCCGCAAAACTATTTAGTGGCGACTGCACAGCAATACACTTTGACAACAGAGAGCGGAGATACAGTGATGTATCAACTTTATCATCATAATAAAAAAGTCAGAGATTTTCACCGCTTTGGACCTTTGCTTTATCAAAAAGACGGCTTATTTTTCAAGGAAATAGGCGGAGTAACAGTGAGTCTTGTGAAGGTGTCTATTCTCAAATCAGTTTTAGAGCAAGCATTTATGCATTCCAAGAATGCGACGCTTGCGGGATATTCCTATGTCAACGCATAAAACAGTTTTGTATGGTATCAATGGCATAACCGAACAATTGTATTCATCTCATAGTGAGGCACTGATCTGCACGACCAGTGGCGAAGGGCAATTTTTTGGACAAAAAATATTCTCTATTGATGAGCCTCTTTAATGAATTTAATGCAAATGAATTACACATCATTATCTGCTCTGTATTTGTCGATGAGATAACTCAATCTCTACTTGAACGACAAGTCAATATTGCTAACATTTTCTTCTTCCATACTGCCAAAAACCTCGTCGTACCGGCAACAGATTATGTTTGCGAAACTATTGATGATGATGAAATATTATACGCTGTTTATGACTTGAAGCGTTCAATTGCAACCTTTGATGCGACAAATTTTGCCGTCTTAGCAGAAGCAAGAAGAATTGAGTTAGGGTTGAAATATCTCCATTTTATCGTCATACCGAAAGAAGGTCCTAAAAATACCATCAGTATCATGTCTATGCATGAACCAGATGATTTACAATGGCGCATCAACCATATTCTGCTACCGTTATTCAGTTGTATTCCTTCTTGTAAGGGCATCAGTAGCTTAGTAACGAGAGAACAAGCTCGCCCGTTAGAAAATAGTCAATATCATATTTTCCCAGATGAGTTCACCTTGCAATCGCCCGCGATGCCAATGGGCTTTCCCGAACTCATTGCGGCGAAGAATGAGGGGAAATCTCTGGCGCACATCCAAGCACCCCGCAACGCTTTGAATTTAGTCGATAGTTTTTTATCAAGTTATGCAAAAGACAAAAAGGTAATAACGATAACTTTTCGGGAATATAATTCTCACCAACAAAGGAACAGCAATGCAAATGAATGGCGACACTTTTTAGAAAGTTTATCGGACGAGTATTTACCTATCATCATTCGTGATACATACAAGGCCACATCTCCAATATGCGATGAACTTGCAGGATATTTGCAATTTCCAATGGCTTCTATCGACTTAACAGTGAGAGTCGCATTATATCAGCGCGCTTTTCTTAATTTTTCTATTCCGACGGGACCTGCATATTTATTTTACTTTATTCCAAACTGTTCAAATATCGTATTTCGAGAGTTTAACAACGCCCATTTTGCAACAAGTGAAACAACCGTGTCGAAAGGGGGTTATTTCAAAGATGAGCAACCAGAATTTAGACAAAACTCAAAGCAAATTGTTTTTTGGGGTCAGGAAAATTTGGCCAACATTCATCAGTCGTTCCTAATTTTTTTAAAAGAGTGTGAAAATGACTAATACACTTTTTTCTTCAGATCCTATCACCGTTGTAAAACTCGACCTTATTGAAAAACTCAAAAAGATAGCAGAGCAGAGCTCGCAAAAATGCGCACGCTTTTGTTTGCATAACGATACATTTTCCGGTGTACAACAAATGCTAGTTGTGCTTCATCGCGATGCACGATTTAACCCACACAGACACCCCGAACACAAAACAGAGTCGATTCATTTAATAGAGGGTGAAGTTGGATTTACCGTATTCGATGACTCCGGTTCGATAATCGAGAAAATACGCTTATCTCCACATCGACAATTTTTGATTCGGTTGGCGGGCAATACTTGGCATCTTCCCGTAGTACTTGGTGAGTGGGCTGTCTTTCATGAAATCTATCAAGGTCCATATGTGAAAAACGTTGATGTAGAATTGCATGATAAATATAGAGATTCTATTGAATTGGAAAATCTATATAATTTACTAAATTTAGAATACGAGACTTTCGACGATGAGTAAATTGGCGTTATATGGAGGACAACCGCTAATTTCAAGTAAAATGCCAAAACGTATCGCTTTTGGTGAACTTGAAATTGCGTCATTAGAAGAGGCCATAAACTATTATCGCAGCGATGACGCAGATCCAGGTTACTATGGACCTTATGAGAAAAAATACTGCGACATGTTTAGTGACTATATGGGCGGAGGGTTTACTAATGCTGTTGCAACAGGCACCGGTGCACTTTATGTTGCTCTCGCAGCTCTTGAGCTTCCCAAAAACAGCCATGTGGTTATATCGCCAATCACAGATCCTGGTTCATTTAATGCCATTGTGCTTCAAGGTTTTAAGGTTTCGCTAGCGGATGCTATGCCATCTAGCTTAAACACCTCGTGGGAACAAATTGAAAAAGTTTTAACGCCACAAACCAGTGCAATTTTACTTGTTCATTGCGCTGGTATAGCGGCTGATATTGAACTTATTGCAAAGAATGCCAGAGCTCGCGGCATCAAATTAATCGAAGATTGTTCTCAGTCACCTGGTGCGGAGGTAAACGGTCAAAAATTGGGGACATTTGGTGATATTGCAGCCCTTTCGACTATGTATAGAAAAAGTCTCGCGTCTGGCGGAAGTGGCGGGCTAATATTTACAAAAGATCAATCCCTTCATTACAAATGCCTGGCTTATGGTGACCGCGGCAAAGATTTTTCAAATGAAGATTACCAAGAGCGCAATGCCGAACAATACATGTTTCCGGCATTAAATTGGAATACCAATGAACTCTCTTGTGCCATTGGCATCGCTTCACTTGCAAGACTAGATGACACCATTGAAAGACGCTCTCAGTTTAGTAGGACGCTTACTAAAGCGATCAGTAAAACTAAGTCTTGTTCTATAGCTCCATTTGTAGAAGGTACATCACCTTTTTTCATCACGGTTTATTTTTCGCCAAGCTCACTTGGTATAGACAAAGAATTATTTTGCAAGGCCTTATTAGCGGAAGGGGTTGAGCTTAATCCTCACTACCGCTTTGTAATAAGTCAATGGCTATGGGCAAAACCTTACTTTACTGAATTTCATTCAACTCCAAATGCAATTTGTAGTCGGGATTCATCATTTAATATTTATCTCAATGAAAACTACACAGAAGAAACTGCAGTAGAAATAGTAGCTGCAATAATTAAAGTTGAAACTCATTTCAGTGAGCCTCAATCGCGACGAGTTAGAGAGATTATAACTATGAATAATAACGCTATTTTAGAAAGCAAAAAACACTATCATCACCGCGATACATGTAGACTTTGCTTAAGCGAGAAAATCAAACTTGCCATCCCATTTTCGCCCACTCCTATTGCTGAAAAATATACAAAGGAACCAACCCAGGCGACTCCACTTTTCCCAGTAGATTTATACATGTGCGAACAATGTGGACATGTGCAAATATTGGATGTGATTGACCCAGAATACCTTTGGTCTGATTACACTTATCATTCTGGACAAACCCAAGGCATAGTGAAGCATTTCGAGGAAGTTTCAGCACATGTTATTGATCATTTTGGTCCTTTTCATAAACAATTTGCACTCGATGTAGGAAGCAACGACGGTACTTTGTTAAGAAACTTTAAAAATAGAGGCTTTCGTGTACTTGGCATTGATCCAGCGACGCAGATAGCTGCAAAGGCAACAGAAAATGGCATTGAAACCATTGCCGATTTGATGAGCTTCGAGAAAGGATGTGAAATAAAAGCGCATTATGGCACTGCGGATTTGATTACCGCATTTAATGTATTTGCACACGCTGATGAAATGAAAGACCTTCTTAAAGGTATTGTTGAAGTTCTAGATAAGGATGGCCTATTTGTCTTTGAAGTTTCTTATCTAAAAGACATTATTGATAAAATGCTAGTAGGCACTATTTTTCATGAACATTTGTGTAATCATTCCCTCATTCCACTAATACAATTTTTAAATGCTGAAGGATTAGAAGTTATTCACGTCGAACACGTGTCCATACAAGGTGGTTCAATAATTGGTTATGCTCAGCACATAGGTGGACCTCGTTTGGTTAACGTAAGTGTTGAAAACATGGTGGCCAATGAAAATAATGCGAAGCTCCATGATTTCTTGTCAATGGAAAATTTCGTTACTCGTCTTGAAGCAATGAAAAGCGAAGTAAAAACATTGTTAGATCCACATTTAAATAACAAAATCGCAGGTTATGGAGCTGCAAGAAGCGGTCCTATGTTAATCACGCAATTCGGTTTGGGGCAGAGTATTAACGAAATATATGATGACCACCCCCAGAAAGTTGGCTTATACACCCCTGGTGACAGTATTTTAGTCAAACCAACACAGTGCCTTTACGAAACTAATCCAGCTGTCGTAGTCATTCTAGCTTGGATACACGCCAAAGCCATAGTGCGGAAACACACAGATTACATTCTCAATGGTGGTAGTTTTTTAACTCTTTCACCCGAAGTAAAACTCATCGACAAAAGCAACTATGAAGACTTTATCAAATAAACCGAAATTAGGCTTTATCGGTGCAGGCTTCATAGGTCAAATTGCACATTTAGATAATTATGCTCAACTGAATACTTGCGAACTTTATGCTCTCGCTGAAATGAGAACGGATTTACGCGAGCAAGTTAGTCGAAAGTATGGTATAGGCAAAACATTCGCTCATCATGATGAGCTGATTACAGATCCTGATGTTGATGCAATCATTGTAGTAACGGCTCGCTCACATACCTTTGAGGTTGTGTTTGATTGTTTGCAAGCGAACAAACATGTATTTAGTGAGAAACCCATGGCAGGGAATGCTGAACAAGCTGAAATTCTTGTTCAGCTTGCGAAAAAGAAAGGCCTAATTTATTGCGTTGGGTACATGAAACGACTTGACGAAGGCGTAGAAAAAGCAAAATCACTGTTTGACAACGCACTTAAAACTCAATCGCTCGGTAAACTACTTCAAATATCTGCAAAATGCTATATGGGAGACAGTTATTGCAAAGCCAGCGGTAACATTATTAGTCATGAATCGCGCCCTCTTATGATTGATGAAATGCTATTAGCACCCGATTGGCTTGATGATGACCGCAAACCGGATTTCGCAAGGTATTTGAATGTTCACTCTCATATACTCAATTTGATTCGATTTTTCTTGAATGCCACCCCCAGCGTTGAGTATTTCAATTATCTAAATCCTCTTGCACATGTCGCAATATTAAGTATTGACAATGTGCTCATTAATTTAGAAACAGGAGAGGTTCAGCAACGCGATTGGCAAGAGTCTTGTACGTTTGTATTTGAACGTGGTCAACTCATTTTAGAACTACCACCTGCGCTATTAAGAAATGTACCAGCTCGTGTAACATTAATTGATAATTTACAAAACGCTGAAAAAAGAATTTTTCAGCCTGACTGGTCGTGGGCATTTAAGCGGCAAGCTGACTATTTTGTTAGGTTGTTATGCAATCAAAACAGCAACAATATTATATCTGGTGAAGAAGCATTAATTGATATCCAGTTGGCGGAAAGTATATGGAAAAAAATGGTAAATTAACCCCGATTATCTTTGGTGCAAGTGGTTTGTTAGGGGCACATCTTTATGATTATTATAGCCAAAAAGATTCTCACACCATTGGTACGTATGCCAGTAAAGAGACAAAAGGGTTGTCTCAATTTCAATTTAGTGTAAATACATTAGCTGACCTGCCCCTTCTGGATGGCCAGAATTATATCGCGGTAATTTGTGCCTCACTGACCAATATTGGTTATATAAATGCTCACCCTATTGAGACCGCAAAAATAAACGTCGATGGGACCATAAGTCTTATTCAACAGCTACATCAAAAAAAAATTCCAATCCTTTTTATTTCTTCAGATAACGTTTTTACAGGCGATACTGGGGGGTATAAGGACAACAGCATTGATTTGCCTGTTTCTGAATATGGAAAACAAAAACGAGCTGTAGAACAAGCGTTAATTGACATCACTCAAGGTGAATGCACGATTCTAAGGCTCGCTAAAATCATTGGTAATTCGCGCAGCGATAATACTATTCTTAACGACATTATTAGACAAATTAGTGCTCCAGAAGAGGTCAAAGCAGCTTCTGATCTAATCTTCAATCCAACTTTCGTTGGCGACATTGTAAAGGCTATAAATCTATTAATTGAAACTAACGCCAAAGGTATATTTAATTTTTGCAATCCCGAAATTTTTAGTCGTTTAGATCTCGTATTAAAATTAGCTGACGTTTTTCATATATCATGTCACAAAATTGTCGAGATTAAGTTTTCCGAGCTGGATAACTCAGGAAAGAGACCCTTAAATACAACAATGATTAATTCTGAATTTTTTAGTACTTTTAGTTTCACAAGTGTCGAACAATGCATCGAAAATCACATCAATTTTTGGAGCGAAATGTAAACATGGTTGACAAAACGGTTCTCGTTCAAGGTAATTTTGACATTTTACATCCAGGTCATATTCGTTTATTAAACTTTGCAAAATCTTGCGGGAATAAACTCATTGTAGCTGTGAACAAAGACAGTGCGATGTCTGTAAAAAGTAGAGTCAATGAGCAACATCGCCTTGAAATGGTTGAATCGTTAGAGTGTGTAAGCGAAGCTTTTCTTACTGACTTGACTCCTTTTGAAGTTGTGGAAAAGCTAAGACCTTACGCAGTAGTAAAAGGCAAAGAATTTGAAAGTCGCCACAACCCTGAAGTAGCAGCGTTAAAAGTCTATGGTGGTCAACTTTTTTTTGGTTCGGGTGAATTTGAAACAAACGCAGAACAATTTATAAAAAAAACGCGTGAAGTTGCAAAAAGCTTTGATTACACCGAAGCAAACCGCTACGCCATTCGTCATCAAATAAAGTTATCCGATTTTGACGCAATCTTTTCGTCAATCAGTCAATTGAATATCATGGTTATCGGAGAAATCATCGTTGATGAATATGTCCACGGTACTGCCGTAGGTTTATCACAAGAAGACCCCACGATTGTAATTACCCCAAACAAAACGGACACGTACTTGGGCGGCGCGGCTATAACTGCGGGACATGTGAAAGCACTTGGTGCTAAATCGGTGAAACTAATATCCGTTGTTGGAAATGACCATCATGCCAATTATGTCAATGAGAAAATCCAAGACTATCGTTTAACTCCGCTATTGTTTGTCGATCCCAGTCGACCAACCCCGCTAAAAACAAGGTTTAGAGCAGGATCTAAAACGCTCCTTCGTGTGAACCAAGTGAGGCAACATAAAATATCTAAAGAGTTGCAAGAGCAAATCTTTGAGTCTATTCGTAACAACCTTGAAAATACAGATTTGTTGGTTTTTTCTGATTTCAACTATGGTTTATTGCCTCAGAGTTTAGTGGAGAAAATCGTAACTTTATGCGACAACAATGGCATTCGTATGGTTGCAGACAGCCAAACGTCGTCTCAAGTCGGTGATATTTCTCGATACTCAAACATGGATCTACTCACACCAACAGAGCGTGAAGTCAGGGTAGCACTCAACAATCCCGATGACGGATTAGTTGTTCTAGCTCAGAAACTCGTTGAGAAATCAAAGCCCAAGAATCTGGTTATCACTTTGGCTGAAGAAGGGATTTTTATTCACAAACCAACCGAAAATTTTCATCATTGGGAAAATGACAGATTACCTGCTATTAACCGCAATGCCGTTGATCCTGCGGGCGCAGGAGATTGCTTTTTGGCCGCAAGTGCACTGTCACTTGCTACAGATTCATCTCCATGGCACGCGTTCTATCTAGGTAGCTTGGCCGCGGCTTGCCAAGTAGGTATTATGGGTAACTCGCCACTTAAAATGGATATTTTAAGGAGAGCATTACAGGAGTCGTTCAAATAATGAAAGCTATTTTATTAGCAGCAGGATTAGGCACTCGCCTGCGCCCGTTGACTAACTCAATACCGAAATGTTTGGTTCCAATAAAAGGCGTACCACTTTTACAACTTTGGTTAGATAAACTAACAACATTAGGTGTCACTGAGGTGCTAATAAATACACACTATTTTCATGAGCAAGTCGTTCAGTTTATCGAGTCTTACAAAACAAATCTTACAATACGATTAGTATATGAAGAGCAATTGTTAGGGACTGGCGGTACATTAATTCAAAACGCTAGCTTTTGGGCTGACTATGACACATTAGTGATCCACGCTGATAACTATTGTGAAGATTCACTGACGGACTTTGTGCATAGCCATTCAAAAAGACCTAAAAACTGCTGCACATCGCTATTACTATTTCGCACCTCTCAACCAAAGTCGTGTGGCGTTGTTACATTGGATGAACAGAGTATAATCACGAGCTTTCATGAAAAAGTCGAAAATCCACCTTCTAACCTTGCTAGTGGTGCACTGTTTTTGTTCGATAAAAGTGTCTATGAAACGTACTTCCAAACTTATCGCAAAGGTACTTTTATTGATCTCAGTGCTGATGTCATACCAAATATGATCAATTGTATGAATGGTTATGAAACAAAATTAACCTATTTAGATATCGGTACGCTTGAACAATATAATAAAGTGAAATAGCCTATAACTTTATATGGAAATAGCTCTGTAAAAGGCCTCCAAAACTGAGTTTGAACCATCCTCTTGCTGGACTGTTTACACCTTCTAAATCTACCGAACGTATATTTTCTGCCGCTAATTTATAGAAGCTCTGCCAAATGACTGCTGTACCACAGTGACTGTCCCTCATTTCAGGGTCACCTGCACCGTACAAATAATAGGCTTTATCGTTTTGAAGTAAAAAAACAGCTACATTTCCAACATTGTTATTCACGTCTCGAGCCTCAAAGACCCGTAAGTCACAACTTAGCCGCAACGCAGATAAAAATTGTACCATACGCTCAGCAGAATCATTGCAAAACGAGATACCTTGCCTATCCATCGTTTTCCCGTATAGATGGGCTACGATATTCAGATCTTGTGATTCAAGCACTTGAACCCCTGCGGCCAATCCATATCGTATTTCTTGTCTTCGTGAGACGGAGGCATTTCGATAAAGTTCTAACTCGTCGAGTACCTTTGATTGGCTAAATTCAGCAATATCTACGGTAGTAGTGTAACGAACTACCGTTTGATATTTTGGCTTATCGTTGTGGTAATTGTGCCACTGTAATGCTCGAATGTCGGTTATATCTGGATGAAGCTTTAAAACTACAGAGTCGTAATTTTCTGCTAAAAAACTTGCCGTGGCTTCTTGAACATAAAACTGCTCAGACGTACATTGTGCTCTATTTAACGGACTGTGACGGTAGATAATACCGTCATATATTATATCGTGGTGACCAACGATTTTCCTACCTGATGCGTCAACGACCAATACCAACGCCGCTAGTACTTCATTACCTTTGCAAACATAAAAAGCATCTACCGAACAATTTACCGAACTCAAAAAGCCTGATTCAGAGAAAACTGAACCATAGGGTGATTTTCTAACAAATCGATCCCAATGCTCATCTAAAAGTGCGGGTCTAAACTCTAATGTTTTTGACATTAAACAGCCTTTCGCAGGATCAATCCCCAAGTAGCATGTTGATCATTACTACCATAACTTTGAGCTTGCGAATGCCCCATACTCAGGATCTCAAAGTCTTTTACTAAGTCCAAAATCAACTGATCATCAAAAAAGGTCACTTGGCCAACTCCATTAAACGGACCCCATGTGTAACCCGATTTTGTGTGTTCGTCTAGCGATTCTGGCGCCTTTGCGTAATCCGAGTGTAGCTTGCTAAACCAGTCAGTAATAACTAACACCCCACCTGGTTTTAAAAATTGATAAGCGTTAGCAAGATATTGCTTAATATTGGTAACCGGGTTGTGGGCCGAGGCTGCTCTATCAATAATAAGATCGAAGTTTACGTTATAGTCCCAAGGTTTTGTAAAATCGCCGACATGTAACTTATCCGCAATTAATGGAAAATTCGTTTTTAATAGCGAAATCACGGTATCACTACCATCTATCCCATAAACATTGGAAGTATGAGTTAAATAAAATGGAAAATTGGCACCTGCACCACAACCTACTTCTAACACAGCAAAATCATCGCCCGCATTTCGCATGTTGGTATGCCTTAAAGATGCACTAACTACGTCTGACCATGGCCAGACAGCAAGATGTTGATTTGCTTTATAAATTTCTTCCCAATTTCGACAAAATGACATATCGAGGTTCCTATACTTGCTTAATCAGTTTATGTGCTTCAAGTTCACAAATTGCATTAGATAATTCAGCAACATCCATACCAAATCTTTCTGCAACAGTTAACGTATCTGTACAGCCATCAGCGAAATTTAGCAGTAACTTTATATTATTGAAAAGTTCCACTTTTTCCTGATTTTCTGAATGGATATGGCTGAGTGTAGGATAAAGACCTCGTCGCCCTAAATTAGGTTCACCAAACGGACATTGACTTTCAAATGTTGCTATCGAGTCAACTTCAACAATAATGTTAAATACTTCACCTATTGCGCTGATAATCTTATCTATATCCATATAGTGTTTGTTATCTAGCGATGTATGGTATTTGTCGCAGCCTCTAATATGAAAGTTACGGCTAACATTACAAATAGGAATTTGAAAACCAGGCGAACAATACTGCCTTTCATCTGACCCCTTTAAAGGTGTAAAAGAAACCAATGTAGAGGAAGCTTGATCCTTAAACTTATATTTTAAGAACCGATCGAGAATACTATTTTCATTGCGACTTAATTTATATTCTAAATGGTCACCATCGCCACCCATGCAATTTAGTACCATTCCGGCTACTACATTGCTTTTAAGATACTCTCCATATTTAGACAAATAAGCCAAGGCACCTATTGATTCTGGATTTAAAACAAAGCGATAAGTGTATCGTCTGTTTGGTAATGCCTCTAAGCGTTTGAACAATCCAAGCAAAACAAGCGGCCCACTCAACTCGTTATTAGCAAGTGACGGATGACATAAATACGAGGTGATTAGAATTTCTTGCTCAGACATTCCTGGCAAAACACAGTGCACTAAGTCTAGTGCTCCGTCAATAAATTGACTATCAATGTCTACTGAGTAAGTGCCAGGCATCAATGAGTTTTTGACACTATCTGGAACACAAAATCCCCAACGAGGTTGATAATAGCTAGTCACATATGGGATTACAGTTGGTCTAGAAGGAATACTATGCAAATGAGGCATAAGATCTTCCAATTCTATTTTACCTTTAAACGGGGCTGAATAGTTTATAACCTCAATATTAGAACGCTGCATATCTGCAACAATGTCACCATTGGGTCCAACTAATGTAGCGGAAGTACAGTGCCACTCTTTTGGGACTGTCCAATCGTAAATATTAGTTCCAGATTTGAATGATTCTTGCTCAAGTGGCATATATCGAGAGAAAATATCGTAACTCTGTCTCAATCCAGGCCCTGTAATTGATCTAAGTATTGGATAAAGCTCGTCAAATAAGGAACTAAAAAAGTCGTAACTTTCAGTATAAGTCATCAAAAACTACTCTTCTAAATCGCATTTAGTGTAATAGTGCTCTTGATAATAATCACGCATCTCCATTACGTAATCATCCCACAACTCTAACAACCCTTTAAATTTATTTAAAGTATATTGCTCATCTTGATAAGAAAACAATAAGGTAACAAGAGGGCAATGATAGTAGAGCATTGCGCCCTTTAAAATATGAAACAAATGATTAAAAGGGGTTGACCTGAATGCATATAAATATCGGGATTGTCGCTTGAGTATATCAGCTGCTTCAGCTCTTGTTGTGAACGGAGTCCTACTTATTTCTAACAAGTGATCACTAATCTCTTTAAATCTTTCTATTGCGATATATTTTTCATCAATATGATTAAATGGTAATTCTTCAAAAAAGTCGCATTTAATATTTTCTACTTCAATCAACTTGTTCGAACTCGGTAAATCGAGCAATTCATCTGCCGCCAAAGCCAACGCATTTGTCAACTTAGCGCCACTTCCAATATTGAAAACATTTTGTTCAGCAAAAGTATCAACTAACTTTTCCAATTGCCTATGTGCGCTCATAAACAATTCGTTTGAGATTACATAACCACCTAAATTTCCAGGTAAAGTCTTTCCTTCCATTGCCATACATTGATAACCAGATTCCTCTTCGTCATCTTGATCTAGCTTATAAATACTGTCTTTACTGTGATGCTGTCCTGTTGGCAAGTTTCCATTATCAACACCAAACAAATAAACATTTTTAAATCCAAAGTATAAAAAGAACGATAAAGCAGTATTAGCCACCACTGGATTGCTATAGGGGATACATGGCAATGTTTGGCCGCATTCATAAAAGCGCACTACATCCAATAAAAAGCTACCTGCTTCATTTCCTTTGGTGGCAATTCCTGACCACTTATACCGTTTTGAATTATCGGGATATAAGGTATTTAAACCAAGCAAATTAATTTTTTGATATTCTTCTAACGGAAGAATATCACCAAAAATCTTATAGTTAGCTAAAGGTCGTTCAACCAAAACATGGAAATCTACAGGTATACCTTTTTTATACAAGGTCGCAACAGCTGTTCCCGCTGCTACAATGATCGCGTTAGTATGATTTTTTTTAATAAACTCTTCAGCTTCATCCAAAGAAGGCCCATTACCAATTATAAAGATTGGCGTATCTAGATCCGTTTTAACTGCTTTATCTTGCGTTAAAAAGTGGGCTTTCTGTTCGACTAAGTGAATACTGTGTGCAAGCCCAGTAATGGCATCATTAAAAAAGCCGTGACCAAATTGAAAAACAGAGAAATCCGTTACCCATTGCTGAATGAGTTCATTAATTTCTTTATTCGGTGCATGTTGTAAACAAAAACTTCTAACCAGTGAAAATGCACCGATGTCTTGCGCAACAACTTCTAGATCTTTAATGAAATTAGATTGATCGGTTCCTAGATGAAAAAACAAACAACCGTTTTGCTTATCTATTTTTTCTATTATTTTGTACCAATCAGTACAAAACATACTCGCAAAAAACAACTCAATATCTGGCTCTATCAAAAATAGATAGTCGAAATGATGTTTTTCGAGCAATATCTCAATATGGTATCCAAGGCCAATTCCAAATATAATCGCAGACGGAAAATATTCTGGAAGTGCTGAAAACATTTCTTTTTCATCAGCTCTTACATCACGAAAATATCGGCCTAGTTTACTCATGTATTTGACATGCGTACGATTATCATTTGGATCGTCCGGATAATTAGAATAATCAGTGAGACTATAGAACGGACGTAAAGTGTGCTTTTCAACTTGACGTTTTGCTTGATCATATGGATTTTGCGAATACAAAGGTACGTCAAAGCCTTTTTGCTGAACGTTTCCGTGGCCTGATTCTGTTACATGAATACAAAAATCCGAGCGAACCTGATAGTCACAAATTACTTTATAAATTTCTGGAAAAAATTGCTCAAAACACTTTTGATTGAGTTCGAATCTTTCATTTGCTTGAACAGCAAATGCGGCTTCTCTTTTTTGATGTTCAACAGAGCTAGTTAATTGTTTATCAAGTGACTCTAATTGTTTTAAAATTTGTTTTTCATTCATATAAGGCAGCTAAATTAAAGGCGTTTATATGCCTTGATTTTTTTTTGGTTACCAAGATGAGAACGAAGCTGTTCAGCAACAACCTCCCTCTCTTTGTGAGCCTTATCTAAAATTATCTCCAATCGTTGAAGGTAAGCGTTAAGGTGCTTTTCTAATTCATTCGTTATTGGTTCTGCAGGCTCATCAAGCAACTTTTTGATTAATATATCAAAATTATTTAGATTTTCCTTTGCATTGTCAATATCACCTTCGCAAAGGGACACCTCTAACCGATCTAATAGGTTACTTAATTTTTCTAACTCAGCCGGCATGAGCTTCTTTATTACTTTGTTGCAGAGTTTGTTGCCTTACGTCAAAAGGAATGGCATCCCATGCTGATTTTATTTCCTTTAGTAAATTCGCTACTTCATCCAAATACGTAGTGTTATTTTCAATAGTAGCGTCGACAAGACGATCTAACATGTAAGAATAAAGGGCATAGAGATTTTCAGTTACTTCCCCACCGACTTCGAAATCCAAGCATCCTCTTAAAGCTTCCAAAATTGAAGAGGCGCGAGAAATATGTTCAGCCTTTGCTTCAAGCTGCTTTTTTTCGATGGCTACTTTTGCATAAACAAGCCTTTCTAACACACCAGCCATCAGCATTTGAATGATTTCATAGCGATCGGCACCCGCGACACGGGTCTTAAGTGCCTCTTTTTGGTAATTTTTCACTCTGGCGTTGTACATAATAGACCTCTTTATGATTTAGATTTGGTAAATCCTGGTAGATTTGCTAATTGCGCGCCAAGATAGGCTTGCGTTTGCTGCATTTGCGCTAATAACACATCAAGACCTGCATATTTTTTGCGTAAACTTGCTTCTAAGTCCAACATTCGTTGATCAAGACTTGCTTTGTCATCATCGACATCTTTGATTTGATCATTTAGGTTCGTTTCTCTTTTCTTTAACAACCCATTCGAATCAATATAGTTTGCAAGTAAAGACTCCATTTTCTTAGCTACGCCATTTTCTCCAGCAAATGCTGTGCCAATATCATCAAAATTATTGTCCATCGCATCGTTTAAGCTACGTACTAAGCTAGATTTTTCTAAATACCCATCTTTTTTAACACCAAGACCTATATCAAAAATACTCTCAAATGGGCCTGCTCCAGTGAGCGGGGTGGCGAGTGCGTTGACCAACTGATCACTCAATGAACGCATAGACGCATCTCCATTTAGAGGTTTGCCGATACGAGTTTGAAAACCTATATTTCCAACCAGATTGTTATAATTTGCTATGAGTCTCATCTATTAGAGTATTAACGGACTCTCTATCATACTCAACACTTAACTTAGCAGTGTCATATACACCAGCATTTTGTTCACTTACCTGCAAGGCCTTTATGGTCATGTCTTGCACTGCATCTTTAAATGTATTTGTACTACTATTAACGTCTAATCCATCAATATTGATAATCGCGTTTTGCGCTTTATCTTTTGTTTGATCAATAGTCATACCATTTGGATTAGTTGTGGCGTCATAGGATGTTACCGCTTCAAGACCGGCAATATCGGCAGATATTGTTAAATCATTGCCATCACCAGTCACATTTGACGTTAAAACAAGTTTTGACCCAGCTGTCCCACCCGTATTTACAATGTTTGCAGTTACACCAAAATTACTTGTTGAAGAATTTATTGAATCTCTTAGTTGAGCCAGAGTAGTGCCTGCAGCAACATCGAGGCTCAAAAGTCTTACCAGTACCAGCATTAAATGTTAGTTTGCCATTAGGCCCACCAGCGGCGAGGACTTCCGAATCCGCTGTTGCGAAGGCTCCATCTTTCGAAACTGCGCGACTACCTTGAGCCAGTTGCTTAACTGCGATTTTAAAATTACCAACTGAAATATCAGACGTTGGAGTGACGGAGATTATATCACCGGTTGTTGGCTGTTTAATGTTGGCGCTGCGTTTACCAAAATTTTCAATATCCGCTAACTTCTTGATTGTATCTTGGAGTTTTGATACGGCAGATTTTACTTCACCAAGCGCAGACAACTCCACTTTCAAAGACTCTTGCTTTTTGACAAGGCTTTGTAGTTTTGGGGTACGCTCTGCAGATACTGACGCGGTAATAATACTTTCCAAATCAAGACCAGAACCGATACCAGCTGACGTAATTAATGGCATATCCGAAACTCCTAGATTTAAGCTGTCCGATCAAGCAACAGCCCTTTACCTGTTAACTTATCGGCTAATTCTTCCAAAGCCTTAGCAACTTCTCTAAATTCTTTTGACGGTATCTCGCGAATGACTTCGTTATTTCCTTTATCGATTACTCGAATAAAAGGCGGATCACCTTTGTCATCAAACTCAAACGATAAATTAGTAGCGGTAACCGGAATATATTGATTTATTTTAGTGAGATTATCTTTCAAATCAGCAATTAATGTACCATCAATAGCTTCTTTATCATCCTTATTATCGTTTATTGCTTTGTTTTTGGATAATGTTTCAGCCGCTTCGATAGGTCGCAAAGTAACACTTTGCTTCTCTTCTCTTTGAGTTAGCTGTAATTCTACGGTGCTATGAGAAGGAGCCACTATCTCTTTCATATAAAACCTCCAGAATAAGTACGTATTAAGTATAGGCCAGATCCAGATTGCATTCATCTAGATCTGGCGACTAGACCCTTATCCTAGCAGTGAAAGCGCTACTTGAGGACGTTGGTTAGCTTGACTTAGAATTGAACTACTTGCCTGTTGAAGGATTTGCATCTTCGTTAGGTTCGCCGTTTCTTGAGCAAAATCAGTGTCACGAATACGTGATTGCGCTGCTGATAAGTTTTCGGATACGTTTGATTGGTTACGGATCGTTGATTGGAAACGGTTTTGTACCGCACCCAGCTCAGCACGTTTTTTGTCAACCACCGCAATCAATGAATCCATTCCAGCTAACACAGCTTGAGCGTTCGCTTGCGAAGATACGGAAATTCCGCTTGCTGTAAATACACCCGCAAACGTTGTAGAATCTGCAGCTGCACCAACTGTTGAACTAATCGTTGCCGCTACAGCAGACAGACCAGCACCCGTAACTCCAGAAGCTACCCCAGCGATTCCAGAAAGAGTAAAACCGCCTTGGCCTGATACGGCGTTAGTCGTAGCACCAACGCTTTTCATACTAAAGCCAATTGTTTGAACCGCATCCGCACCGACTTGGAAGTTAGCGTCATACGTGCCATCGAGTAAATTTTGACCACCAAACGTAGTATCCGCAGCAACACGGTTTACTTCCGAAGATAGTGAGCGAATTTCTTCTTGAATTGCTAAACGGTCTTCATCTGTATTAGAACCGTTAGAAGCTTGTTGAGCCAAAGTACGGATACGTTGGAACATCTGTGTCGTTTCATCAAGCGCGCCTTCTGCAGTTTGCGCAAGTGAAATACCATCGTTCGCATTTCGAATACCTTGATTTAAGCCATTGATTTGACCGGTCAAACGGTTAGATATCTGCATACCAGCTGAGTCATCACTCGCGCTGTTAATTCGAAAACCAGATGATAGACGTTTGAATGAGGTGTCCAATGAATTTGCTGAATTATTCAGCTGGCGTTGTGCGTTCAAAGAACTCACATTTGTATTTACATATAAAGCCATAATAGCCTCCGCTTTATCATTATCGAAGATGCATAGCGGGATACCCCTACCCAGCTAAACACCCAAATTAGAGTCCTAGAGTGATAGTTCTCTAAATCTTGTATCGACGGATAAAGCAGAAGCTTTAGCTTTATTTGTATTTTTTTAAAAAATTATCCTTGCAACAAGCTCAGGGCCGCTTGAGGTCGTTGATTTGCTTGACTTAAAATAGTCTGGCTTGCTTGTTGTAGAATTTGGTTTTTCGTCAATTTCGCCGTTTCCAATGCAAAGTCAGCATCTTTGATTCGACTTCTTGCAGAAGCAAGATTCTCCGCTACGTTTGCTTGGTTTCGTATCGTCGATTGGAATCGGTTTTGCACCGCACCAAGCTCTGCACGCTTTTTATCAACTACAGCAATTAACGCATCCATACCAGCCATAACTGCTTGTGCATTTGCTTGTGATGATACGGATATACCACTTGCAGTAAATACACCTGCGAAAGTAGCTGCGTCAGCCGAAGCACCGACAGACGTACTAATCGTCGCAGCGACGGCACTTAACCCAGCTCCCGATACCCCACTAGCAACACCAGCAACACCTGAAAGTGTAAAGCCATTATTAACTGTCATTGAATTTGCGGTGTCACCAACATATTGCATACTAAATCCGATGGTTTGTACTGCATCTCCACCAACTTGGAAATTTGCAGCATAGCTACCATCAAGAAGATTTTGTCCACCAAATGTTGTATCTGAAGCTACTCGGTTAACCTCTGCTGACAGTGAGCGGATTTCTTCTTGTATTGCTAGACGGTCTTCATCCGTATTTGAACCGTTTGCCGCTTGTTGTGACAATGTACGAATACGTTGAAACATTGAGGTAATTTCGTCCATCGCACCTTCAGCCGTCTGAGCAAGCGAAATACCATCATTGGCATTTCGGTTACCCTGTTCAAGGCCCATGATTTGCGAACTTAAACGGTCAGATATCTGCAAACCTGCCGCATCATCAGCCGCACTATTGATACGCATACCAGAAGACAAACGTTTAAATGAGGTATCTAACTCGTTACCAGAGTTAGTCAGTTGACGCTGTGCATTTAATGCACTCACGTTAGTATTTACAAATAAAGCCATAATTCACTCTCTTATTCTTACAAGTCAAAGTGGCAGAACCACCGCTAGTTCGTTTATAAAATCGGCAATATCGCTGGCATACTACTTGGCAAATTCTTGCCATTTATTGCCACTTTGTGCCGTAAACTTGTCGTCGAATAGATAAATGCAATTACCAAGCCATAAAAACAAAAAATTCACTTCAAATTAGAAATCATTCGTAAAATATATATATTTCAATGTGATAAAATAGATTTAAAGTGTAATGTCGTTTATTTGAAAAGAAAAAGGAGCCTCTGGCAAGCCCCTTTTTACAGTTTGAGAGTGAGTGTCAAAAAAATTTCGTTAACTTGGCATAATTAATGCTATGTATAACGTGTTCATTGATTTGATGAACGCTTTATGGATTTTAAGCTCCTCCGCTTTATCATCCATTTGGTGTCCGTGCTAAATACCCCATCCAGCACGGACACTCTACCAACTTCCTGTCATTACATTCCTAACCTATTATCCTAAAAGACTTAAAGCAGCCTGTGGACGTTGGTTTGCTTGGCTCAAAATTGTTTGGCTAGCTTGTTGTAAGATTTGCATTTTCGTTAAGTTTGCAGTTTCTTGAGCAAAGTCAGTATCTTTAATACGTGATTTTGCAGCATTTAGGTTTTCCGCAACGTTCGCTTGGTTACGAATCGTAGATTGGAAACGGTTTTGTACTGCACCAAGTTCAGCACGTTTTTTATCTACAACAGCAATCATCGCGTCCATCCCAGCCATTACAGCCTGAGCGTTAGCTTGAGAAGATACTGAAATTGCGCTAGCTGTAAACACACCCGCAAATGTTGCTGAATCAGCCGAAGCTCCAACCGTTGTACTAATTGTTCCAGCAACCGCACTTAGGCCGGCTCCTGTAACACCAGAGGCTACACCTGCAATACCTGAAAGTGTAAAACCATTGTTTGCGACTAAGCTGTTTGCAGTATCGCCAACTGTTTGCATACTAAAACCGATAGTTTGCACAGCATCAGCACCAACCTGGAAGTTTGCTTTGTAGCTACCGTCAAGTAAGTTTTGACCACCGAATGTCGTGTCAGCGGCAATACGGTTTACTTCTGAAGCAAGCGAACGAATCTCTTCTTGAATCGCTAAGCGGTCTTCGTCTGTATTAGAACCGTTTGAAGCTTGTTGTGCTAATGTACGTACACGTTGGAACATTGACGTAACTTCATCCATCGCACCTTCCGCAGTCTGTGCTAAAGAGATACCGTCATTCGCGTTACGGTTACCTTGCTCTAGACCTTGAATTTGTGAAGATAAACGGTCTGCAATTTGTAAGCCTGCAGCATCATCAGCAGCGCTGTTGATACGGAAGCCTGATGATAAACGTTTGAATGAAACGTCAAGTGAATTACCAGAGTTTTGTAACTGTCTTTGTGCGTTCAATGAACTTACGTTAGTATTTACATAAAGTGCCATGATTTTTCTCCCACAGTAAACGTTGTGTTTACTCTCAAACTTTTTGGTTTGGGCCTTTGACTCTTACTTTTTACCATCAGCCCGCTTACCTTAGTTATCGGATTGGCAGAAAATTCCTTTAGCAATTTTTTTATTTTTTTTTAATTCTTTGTTTTTATTCGATTTAAATGGACGTATAGATCAACTTACCAAATCAACACATAGATTCACTTTTTTCTAGTCAATAATTTGACGAATGATTTATCGATTAAAATTCAGAAAGTTAAATTCGATTTTTGTGAGTTTGGACGCTTAAAATTAATTTTGAATTTAAACGCCCAAAAGATTAGCGAATGTAATCAAAGAGAGAAAGATTAGACAAACGACCAAAGGTAGCTTGAGAAGCTTGAAGGGCAGTTTCATGCTTTTGCAAATTCGTAATTGCTTCTGTCATATCAAGTTCAATAATATCTGCTCGTGCGGACTTGTTATTAATATCCAGATCTGCGTTTGCCTTCGATATTAGGTCAGCTGTATTTTTTCTACCTCCTAACGAAGCTTGTGAATAAGACACTCTATTTTTCGCATTGTCCAACCCAGTAATTGCATCAGCAACTATCTGCTTGAAATCCTCGGTGGATGTATTAGGCGTTAAAATCCCTGATACAAGTTTTCTAACGTATTCAATACATTGTCTTTTGATGGTTGCTCTAACGTAAAATCAATCGTCCCAGCAGGACCACCATCAAACTTAATTTCCATACCCCCTAGTACGATTTTATTGTCGCTATAGGTTCCACTTTGTATTGGCGTACCATTTTGGGTTAGTGAGTACGTATTACCAGCGCCAAGTGTAATTTGAAAATCATTTGCAGTTGCAGGAGCTGTAGGACTTGCGTTGTAATATGTCTTATGGAATTTATCAAACTCGCCCTGCTCTTCAATGTAAACTGTACCATTTGAAGTACCACCAGCCGTCGTAGCAGTATTGCTCACAACATTCAAGCGATTTTCGGCCTTCTCGAACACATCAAAGCCATTATCACTCGAGCGAATTTCAACACCCTCTGCAACCTTAATTTTATGTTGACCTTGGTCACCTTTGTATACAAATTTGCCCGTTGCGGGGTCTTGAGAATAAGTTTGCGTATTGTCTTGATAGCCTGAAAAAATATAGCGCCCATCTTCCGACTTTGAATTCATCATATCCAAAACAGAAGCTTGGATTGCTTTAATTTCCTGAGCAATCGCATTTTTATCGATATCTGTCACACTGCCGTTACCTGCACGTATTGCTAATGTGTAGGCCTCAGTGAGTGAGCTTTTAATGTTCTTAAGAACGCTCTCTTGTGCGTCTAAACGGCTCTCTAACATGGTTAAATTTTTTGAATACTGATCGTTTGTTTCAATACGGTCAGAATACAGCATAGCCCTTGCCGTAGCGGAAGGATCATCCGAAGCAGACAATACGCGCTTTTGCGTGTTAACCTGCTGCATCGCTTTATTTACCTCGGACTGATTGTCCAAAATAGAAGTTAAGTTGTTTTGATACATCAAATTATTTGATAAACGCATAATTACCTCGCCGCACTGAGTAGACTATCAAAGATAGCTCTGGCTACAGTGATTACTTGTGCCGCCGCAGAATAAGATTGTTGGAAACGGAGTAAATTTGCCGCTTCTTCATCTAAGTTCACACCTGACATAGATTCATACCAAGCTTTGGATTGTTCTGCTAATGCTGCAAAAGCCGCGCCATTTGTTTTTGCTTGATTCGTTGTCACACCAACATCTGTTACTATTTTTGCGTAGGCTTCATTAAATGTTTTCAAATTATCGGTATTTGGCGTTGTAATGACATTTTGTCTTACCAACTCTGTTGATTGTAATTTCGAAAAACCAGAGCCATTTCGGTTATCGTCATAACCACCTGTGTTAAATTCAAGTTTGAATGAGTCACCTGTTGCAGGCGCTCCTTCTAAGTCAAAATCAAAACCGTAATTCGAAAATGGCGCACCAGCTTGGGCCAACATACCTTTGGTATTGCCTGACACGACAAAAGTTGCCGTATTCGTACCATCAGAGATGGTATATTGGTTCGCAACTGCCGTTTTCGTAACCGTAAGCGGTCCATTTGCTAAGCTTGGCGTGGCCGTAAATCCTGCAGCAGTCGTATCTGTAACAACTCCCGCACTAATCGTCGCTGTACTCGTATTATTAGCAGATACACTGGTACGAATGGGTGACGCGAGCGCTAAATGCTCGCCTCGAGTCGTTGCCAACTGTAAACTACTTGCGGCTTCACTATTGAGTTTAATCAAAAACTTGTCACCCGTCGCACCACCAGCACTGATGTTCAATTCTAAGCCAAACGCATCGGCCGATGGAGCGACCAAATTTGCCGAATTGATTGTGGATGGCGGCGTGCCGATATTAAACGTTTGTGCACTACCTACCGCGTTACCTCGATTGTCCAGTGCGGTTACACTGACTTGAGTTGCACTGATGTATTCAACAAGAAAATCATTCGCGGGAATTTCTTTGCCTTTGCCAGCTTCCAAAGTTGCGGAGATGGCCCCCGTCCCTGTATTGCTTTTGTAGGCATAAGCCCCTGCTGTTGGAATTTGGAATAAATCTCCACCGAATTTACCATCCAAATCCAAACCCTTGTGGTTTTGCTGGTTAAACGCATCGGCAATTGAAATCGCCATCTGGCCTAATTGGTTTTGCGCAGGCACAAGAATTTCATCGCGAAATGCGAGAAGACCACCAATCTTGCCTTTCAATGTTGCAGGGTTTACATCAAGAGTAACCGCTTTACCACCTTTAACATCAAGTGTTAGCTGCTTAAAGTTTGGATCTGGGTCTCCATCCATTGAGAAGAGGTTAAATGCACCTTCTTTCATAACAAGAGACTGTCCAGAACCCAAAAAGACGAGTTTCTCACCATTATCGCCATCAAGCGTTTCAATATCCACGAGTCTCAGCCAGTTTCTTAATGGCCAAATCACGCTCGTTATACACGGTACTATTCACTTGCTGGGCCTGGGGGTTAACCAAGCCAGCTATTTTGGTATTGAGGTCACCTATTTTCTTGATGAGGTTGTTGGCCTCATTCGAGAAAATATCAAGTTGTTCATTCACTATGTTTTTTTGGTCAAGAACAATCCCCGAAAGTCTGTCCATTTGATCCACCAAATTTTGTGAACTAGTGAAAAACAAAGAGCGGCTAACGGAAGACGCGGGTTGATTCAGCGCCTCCTGTAGATTGTTGAACAGTGAATTTAGACTGGTCGAAAGTGAGACTCGATTCTTCTGCAAATAACGTATCCACTCGAGATGCTTCAGCAACGAACTGGTCATAATAGGTCTTGTTTGAGAGGTCTCGGTTTAACTGCTTCAAGGCAAACTCATTTAGCAGACGCACAGTATTACCACGGCCAACTTCATTGCCAACCATGGTCGTAAATTCTGTACGCTCACGAACATACCCTTCCGTGTTTAGGTTAGAAATGTTCTTACTTGTAGTCTGTAACAGTTCACTATTAGCACGAATGCCCGATGAACCGATATTTAATAAATTAAACGACATCTTAGTTCACTCCCCGACGCACTATTGAGCCGAGCATGCTTTTAAAATCGGCACGTTCAAGTACATTCTTAATCTTTTCCGCATAATTAGGATCGGTTGCATAACCCGCATTTTGCAGTTCATCTAAAAATGTCGAACTGTCTGACGTTTTTTCAAGTGCTTTCTCATACCGCGGATTCTGTTGTAGAAAATCGACAAAGTCGTCCACACTGTCTTTAATGGATTCGTACGCTCTGAAATGAGCCTGCTTTTTCACAGGAAGGCCTTGTTCAAATTCCAACGTCTGCTTTTTCGCTTTATCGCCCGTCCAACTGTTGTCCGATTTAATGTTAAACAAGTTGTTAGAGCTTGAACCATCTGTTTTCTTGATTACATGCTTGCCCCAACCCGTTTCTAAGGCGGCTTGAGCCACCATCACTTCTGGATTGAGTCCAATTTTTTGAGCAGCCGATTTTGCGTAGTCCCAAACTTGTTCGACAAAGGCTTTTGGAGAGTCAAACAAACTCGATTCTTCACTCGAAATGACCTCTTTCTCAACCTCTTGAACCTCTGATTTGGGCAACTGAGCAACCTTACCCAATAGCTTGTCAGTATTCAGTTCCGCGTCTGTTCGGATAACGCTAGCGGGTGTATAACCTTTTGCGTTGGGGGACAATTGCTGAACAATAAGATCCGCCAATCCTAAAGAGCCATTGCTAGAAAGTTCTGTCGCAATTTGCTGATCATGCATTTCTTGGAAAAACTTAACGCCGCTTGCGTTGAATGGGCTGTCTTTGTCTTCAAATGCTTCGTTTGCTTGACGCATACTCTTAAGTAGCATTTGCGTGAAGATAGCCTCAAACTGTTGCGCCGCTTTTTTGAGCGCTTCATCACTTTCTTGACCTGATTTTGCACCAATAGCCTGCTGACGTAGGTTATTTAAGCTACTTAGGTCAAATACGTTCTGATTTTCTAGCGGTTTTAAGTCCATCGGGAAATTGACGCTTTATTCTACATATTCAGGTAAATGCAAAATATAGGCCAAAAAAAAGCCCTGTTACACAGGGCTTGAAAGTCTTTATTTTTTAGATAATTACAAGCTGACCACTGATTGCGCCGGCTTCTTTAAGCGCTTCTAAAATCGCCATTAAATCACCTGGTGCAGCCCCAACTTCATTAATTGCTCGTACTAAATCATCTAAGCTTATACCTGGATTGAACACAAACGCTCTTGAATCGTCTTGGTTCACATCAATGATGCTTTGTTTAGTCACCGTAGTCTCACCTTCAGACAATGCCAGAGGTTGAGATACATTTTGCTGCTCAGCTATCGTCACCGTCAAACCACCATGGGTGATTGCAGCAGGTTGTAATTTGACGTCCTTACCAATGACTATCGTGCCTGTACGTGAATTAACAATTATTTTTGCAGACGTATCAGCAGGCTTGAATTCTAAATTCTCTAATGTCGCTAAATAGGACACGCGCTGAGCGGGGTCTCTTGGTGCTATAACACGAACAGACGCTGCATCTAAGGCCTGAGCACTGTCCGGTCCTACAAGATTGTTTATCGTTTCAGACAAACGTTTCGCCGTTGTAAAGTCTGGTCTATGCAAATTAAATGTAATGTAGTCACCTTGTGTAAAAGGACTTTTTACTGCTCGTTCTACGATACCACCGTTGGCAATACGTCCAACCGTAGGAGTGTTTACCAGTACTCGACTCCCATCGGCACCATCCGCACCTAAACCGCCAACCACTAGGCTGCCTTGCGCAATTGCATACACGTTACCGTCTAAACCTTTAAGAAAGGTTTGCAATAGCGTACCTCCACGAAGACTACCTGCACTACCAATCGATGAAACCGTTACATCAATAGTCTGGCCGGGTTTTACAAACGGAGGAAGGTCCGCATGAACGGCTACCGCAGCAACGTTTTTAATTTTTGGTTTTAGTGAGTCTGGCAATGTGATGCCAAAACCGTTCAGCATGGCTTTAAAGCTTTGCTCGGTAAAGCGACTTTGCTCCCCAGTTCCAGGTAAACCTACAACCAAACCGTAGCCAACAAGTTGGTTCGAGCGAACTCCCTCGACCATGCTAACGTCTTTTACGCGTACCGCTTGGGATGAGAAAGACATAGCTGCCAATAAAATGACACTCATTGTTTGAACGAAGCGATTCATAATTTACTCCTAGAACGGCATCAATGTACTTAAGAAGAAGCGAGCCAACCAACCCGGCGCTTGCGCCTCTTGATTTTGTCCTTTACCCGAGTATTGGATTCGTGCATTTGCAATTCGATTCGACTGAACCGTGTTGTCCGCTGCAATATCTTTAGGGCGAACCAACCCTTCTAATCGAACAAACTCTTCACCAGTGTTTAAAGTAAGCCATTTCTCACCTCGCACCACTAGATTACCATTAGGCAAAACTCGAACCACATTCACCGAAATATTGCCAAACAAGCTATTTGACTGATTCGCTTGAGCATCGCCTTTAAACGAATTCCCTGCAGTTACACCTAATTGGATGCTTTCACCGCCCAGATTAACCGCGTTTCCGCCAAGGCCTATCACGGGGTCGATACTGGCTGTTGTATCTCGTTTCGTTTGATTGTTGGCAGCTTTCGACGCTTGAGTGGTTTCACGTAAAACGACCGTAATGATGTCTCCCGTCCTTAATGCTTTACGATCCGAATACAGGTCATTGGCAAACTCAGCATTGAACAGACTACCCGTTGGCATGATCTGTTCACTTTGATCTTCAGATACCACGGGAGCATAGTACGGGTCGTCCTGAACCACATTTTTGTTTTGCGTTGATACACAACCAGACATTCCCAATAAGGTCATCAAACTGAAAATTGAGGTTCTAAGAAGGCGATTCATACTATTCTCCTAACTTATACTAAATTAAAGCTGTTGATTAATGTAGCTAAGCATCTGGTCCACTGATGAAATGACTTTCGAGTTCATTTCATAAATACGTTGGGTTTCAATTAAGTTTACGAGTTCTTCGGTCACGTTTACATTGGACGTTTCAAGCGCCCCCTGCACAACGCTGCCTAAACCTTCTGCTCCAGGGTTACCTTGCACAGGCGCTCCACTTACAGCGGTTTCTGTGTATAAGTTCTGACCCATTGGCTCTAAACCCGATGGATTGATAAAGTCACTAATCACCAATTGTCCAACGACAACGTTTTCAGCCTGCCCCGAAATACGCACTGATACTTCACCATCACGGGAAATTGTGATCGATTGTGCATCGTCAGGGATATTCATTTCAGGTTGAACTGGGTAACCTGCACCAGATGTTACAATACGACCGTTTTCATCTGTTGTGAATTGGCCGTTACGTGTGTACGCGATATTGCCATTTGGCATGAGAACTTCAAAAAAACCAGGACCTTGGATCATCCAATCCAACGAGTTTTCAGTACTCAACATATTACCTTGCGAAAAGTTCTTTTGGTTAGCGACCACTTTCGAACCCGCACCCAACATCAATCCAGAGGGCATTTCAGTATCTTGTGACGAACGACCACCTGGCTGATTAATGTTTTGGTAAAGCAAATCTTCAAAAATAGCACGGCTCTTTTTGTAACCTACAGTACTGGCGTTCGCCAAGTTGTTCGAGATTACTGCGATATCGGTTTGTTGAGCATCAAGGCCCGTTTTACTAATCCACAATGCTGGGTTCATAGTCTTATCCTCTCACTCATTAAACGATGCGCAGCAATGAGGTGTGACGCTCATCGATCTCTTCTGCGGATTTCATCAACTTAATTTGCATTTCAAACTGTCTTTGGTGGTTAATCATGTCCACCATTTCATGTACAGGGTTCACGTTCGACATTTCAAGTGAACCACTTAGAATTTTGATTTCTGGCGCGATTTCACAAAAACCACAGGCTCCATCTTCGAGAGCATCCGTTTTTGGTCTGAATAAACCGTCATTGCCTTTTTCCAATTGATTGTTGTCAGCCGCAATTACTTTAATGCGGTCAACCACTTCCAAAAAGTTTGCGGGAGCACCTTGCGGGCGAATTTGTACCGCCCCATCTGGACTAATTTCAATTTTATCAATAGGAATAGGTAGGATAATTGGACCACCTTCACCAATTACCTGCTTACCATGTGCGGTGACAAGTGCGCCATCGGGTGTAATGTTTAAGGTACCCACCTTGGTGTAGGCTTCGTTACCAGCTGCATCTTGAACGGCTAACCAACCTTTATCTGTAATTGCAATGTCAAGATCTCGACCGGTTTCAACAATAGCACCTGATGTCATATTTGTACCGGGTCTTTCTTGCATCGCAAACACACGCGTTGGAAGACCTTCACCGAAGGCTTGCATAGAACGCGCCTGAGCAAAGTCAGCTTTAAAACCAGTTGTATTCGCGTTGGCTAAGTTATTGGCTTTTAATGCCAAACCGCGCAGGCTTTGTTTAGCACCTGACATCGCGACATAGAGCATTTTATCCATAACCACATACCTCAAAAATTAACTTACTTTGAAAAAGCAAATTACGTACCACTTTTTTTTGACGGTATTTTGTGCGGATAGAATAAATAAAATAAGAAGAAAAAAGCCGCCTGTCGGCGGCTTGCTGGGTATTTCCGAATTAACGGATTTGTAGAATACTTTGCTGCAGTGTTGAGTTTACTTCCAGCGCTCTGGAGTTTGCTTGGAAGTTACGCTGTGCACTAATCAAGTCGACTAACTCGTTTGTTAGGTTGACGTTAGACTGCTCAAGTGCTGAGGAGTTAATTGAACCTAGAGTACCTGAACCCGGTTCACCCGCTATTGGCTCCCCTGACGTCAAACTTTTCTTCCACGCCGTGTTTCCGACTGGCTGTAGACCTTGCGAGTTAGAAAAACGTACCATCGCAACCTGACCTAAGAAGGTTGAATCACCGTTGCTGTAGGAAGCGACCACTTTACCGTCAGTGCCGATGTCGATACCCGATAGACGACCTACAGTCGCACCATCTTGTTCTAAAGCCTTAACTTCAAAGCGGCTTGCATATTGAGTAGGCAACTTATTGGTTGTATTTGCCTCATCGCGCCAGTTCACCACAATATCATTTGGAAACGTTGCGCCATTACCGAGTAACTCCGACAAACCAGGCGAGACTGGAGCTGTACCAGGCAAACCTTGCAGTGTCAGTGGGTTAAATGTGGTTCCACTATTTGCGTTAAACACCAATGGGGATGCTGATGGATCTGCAGCAGTTGCTGATGGAAGACCCGACGCACTAAACTGAAATACTGATATTGGTGTACTCGGCACAGCTGGTGTGGCAGTCGTATCGACTTCATCACCTAAATGGTTAAATTGTTTATTATCTAATGTTCCGTATACAGCCCACTCGTTATCTGTATTCTTTCGAAAAAAGAATTGCATGACATGTGGTTCGCCAAGCGAGTCATATACCGTAGTAGATGTCGACGAATTGTAAGAAGCCCGTTGAGTTGGGTCAAATGGGATCGTTGGTGGCTGCACTCGCGAATCTAGGTTGAATGACGAATATACCGAAGCCGTCGCACGAGGCGAACCTGATGCATCTGGAATTTGTAGTGCTGATGACGTACTTAAACTGACTGACGTTGTGTCACCAGTTGCAGGATCAACGGGGAAGCCTTGCAAAAAGTTGCCTTGTGCATCCACAATAAAGTTATCTTTATTCAGTTTGAATGCCCCCGCACGCGTATACGTGTAGTCTTGCGAGCCAAACTCTTCAGCCATTGCAAAGTAACCTTCGCCTGTAATCGCCAGATCTAAAGAGTTTTGTGTGAACTTCAATGAACCTTGGTGGAACTGCTGCGCAACCATCGTTGTTTGTGCACCATCACCATTTTTTGTTTTGCCCGAACTGAATACGGATGCCGCATATACATCAGCAAATTCTGCTCGCGATTCTTTAAAGCCAGTCGTATTCACGTTGGCAATGTTATTTGCTGTGACATCCAGATCTTTCTGAGCTGCCGCCAAACCAGTTAATGCAATATTAAAACTCATACACTCACCTCTAATATCATTTGCGTTGCAGAACAGTTAGCCAGATATTTCTGCAATATCAGTTAATTTCACGGCACCAATACTGGTGTTCACGATTATTCCTGAAGACCCATTAATATTGACACTGTCGATATTCTTAAACGTTGCTACGGGTAGTGACGTAAATTGTCCCGCCATATTACCTTCTGCTTTTATCTTGTACTCGCCCGCGGCGACTTGATTTCCATCTTTATCTTTTCCGTCCCATTCAAACCGAATAGCTCCAGCCGATTTAGCACCATACTCGATTTGACGGACAAGCTGTCCAGATTCGTCGTATATACTCATGGTCAATTGCTCAACTGGCTTTTCGACTACGATAGAACCTTTACCTGTGCCATCTAAACCAAGGTCAATTGTGTCCGATTCCATCAATGCTTTTTTGCCAACTAAAGTTGACGCTTGAAGCGCTGAGTTAGAAGTCATGGATGCACTTAACGAATCAAACTTCGCATTTAGATTCGAAATACCTTCAGCCATGGTAAACGACGTCATCTGAGCAATCATTTGGTCATTATCCGCAGGCTTACTCGGATCTTGGAAAGACAACTGTTGTGTCAGTAACGCAAAGAAATCTTCTTGCGTTAATGCATCGCTTTTCTTGTCCGACGTTGGCACTTTACTATCTTGCCAACGCAGTGAATCCATATAGGTGCTGCTTGCCGTTGAATCTACAGAACTAGCCATGCCCTACTCCTTACCTTTGTCCAAGTTGCAATGTTTTCGTTAGCATTTGCTTAGCGGCATCAGCTACTTGAACATTTGTTTGGTATGAGCGGGATGCTGAAATCATGTTCGCCATTTCTTCAACCACGTTCACGTTCGGTTTATAGATATAACCATTTTCATCAGCACTTGGATGATTTGGGTTATATTCGATTTGCAGTGGTTTATCACTCTCAACAATACCCAATACTTTTACGCCAACAGATGAGCCAACTTCATTGCCTCGTTGCATTGTTGCCGCTTTATTCAATTCAGCAGCAAATACTGGGTGGCGAGCACGGTAAACCTTATCTTGGCTCGAGCTAATGCTGTTTGCGTTCGAAATGTTACTGGCTGTGGTATTGAGGCGAATATTCTGCGCACTCATTCCCGTCGTCGCGATATCGAAAACGTTATACAAACTCATGATTATGCTCCTTGACCACCTAGCGCTTTCTTAAGTCCCGAGAACTTACCGGATAAGAATTGCAAACTGGCCTGATATTCTAATGCATTTTGCATATACAAGTTTCGTTCCACTTGTACATCCACAGAGTTACCATCACCTGTATCTGCTTGATTTGGCGAGCGATATAATTCTGTATTGCCGACGAGTTGTGATTTGCCATGTAAGTGACGTGAATCCGTGCGTTGCAAATGATTGCCACCTTCCTGCGCGGATTGGGCTTGTTTCATTGCCGCCGCGAAGTCGATGTCCTTTGCTTTATATCCGGGGGTATCCGCGTTTGCGATATTGCTTGCTAGCAACTCAGCACGCTGAGATCGGATCAACATAGCATGGGGATGAACACCCAAAGCTTTATCGAAACTAATTGCCATATCACAACTCCAAAATTTTGACTTGTAATACCAAAAGCAATTTGTAGGCCAAAAATACTTGGCGTTTATGAAAAAGTTCTATTAACGAGGAAATACTTACAGAGGGAATGAAAAGGGCAATTACTTGCCCTTTCGAGATTTACGACTTTTTCTGATAAATAATACCAGGATTACAACGCAGCATATCAAACTCGTTGCTGAGTCCTGCCATCGATTCCGAAGCCCCTAAAAATAGGTAGCCTTTCGGATTTAATGACTGCGCAAACTGAGAAATAATTTTTGCTTTCACTTCAGGCGAGAAGAAGTAGATAAGCACATTGCGGCAAAATATAACGTCAAATTTACCGAGTAAAGCGTATGAATCTAATAGGTTTAAGTGGCGGTAACTAACCATTCTACGGATCGGTTCCACTACTTTTGCCATACCATTGCCACTATCCGTGAAAAATTTTTGACGCCTTTCAACAGATAGGCCTCGCGCTAATGCCAGAGAATCGTACTCCGCATTTTTGCACATATCCAACATAGTATTAGAAATATCAGTGCCCGTAATTTGGACACCCATTTTCAACGAACCTGGTTGTTTGGACTGATATTCACTTGCTGACATGGCAATGGAATACGGCTCTTGCCCAGAAGAACTCGCAGCAGACCAAATTTTAATAGGTCGTCTTAAATCCGAAAACTCAGGAAATATTTTTGTCTTCAAAAGTTCAAACGGATACTGATCGCGGAACCACAATGTTTCGTTTGTTGTCATCGCATCGACAACAGCAGCACGCAACTGACGCTCATGTGGACTGAGCGTTTTCGAGACCAATTGCGAGAGCGAATCAACGTTAAATCGAGCCATTAGCGGTGCTAGTCGGCTTTTTACTAGGTACAATTTATTGTCACCTAATACGATCCCGCATTGTTGCTCTAAAAAAGTTCTAAATTGGTCGTATTCGCTTTGTTCTAAATGCTTATTTTCCAACGTATTACCGCCATTAACTAATCACAATGGACCCATTTTTTCACAGCCGATGCAAGTTCATCAGGGTTAAATTTCGCGATAAAGTCGTCTGCGCCAACTTTTTCGATCATGGCCTGATTAAATACACCGCTCAATGAGGTATGGAGTATAACATGTAACGACGCAAGCTTGGGATCTGCCTTAACTTCCGCTGTTAATGTATACCCGTCCATTTCTGGCATTTCTACATCTGAAATTAATAAACCAACACGCTCGGTAATGTCACCTGTACGGCAATCATCTCGTGCAATTTCGCGTAATCGTACGAGTGCCTCTCGGCCATTTTTTGCCGTTTCTGTCTGCACACCTAAAGGTTCAAGTGCTCGTTTAACCTGATTACGCGCAACAGCTGAGTCGTCAGCAATAAACACGATTCGCTCACCCAAATCTTTTTGCATCTCACCGTCAGATACAATATCGGCAGAAACTTCGGTTGCAACTGGGCAAATTTCATTGAGGATCTTCTCAACGTCTAGAATTTCCACGAGTCTCATTTTCGATCTCTGTCACCGCTGTCAGGTAAGAGTAACGACCTGCACCAGAGGGCGGCGGCATAATCTTTTCCCAGTTCATATTCACAATACGTTCTACTGCACCGACTAAAAAGCCCTGCACAGAACGATTGTATTCAGCGATGATAATGAAACAGTCTTTGATATTTTCAATTGGAGGTCCACCAACAGCCAAAGACATATCGATCACCGAAATAGTTTGGCCTCGAATGTGCGCAACACCACGTACGTACGGGTTGCTTTTCGGCATATTGGTTAATGGAGGACACTGCAAGACTTCACGTACTTTAAATACGTTGATACCAAAACGCTGGCGGCCTTTGAGCCGAAACAGTAACAGCTCGAGGCGGTTTTGGCCTACTAGTTGAGTCCGCTGGTTTACTGAATCTAAAATACCTGCCATCTCTTTCTCCTACCTTAACTCACTGCGCCGGAACGGACTTTGCTTTCACATACTTGAATGTGTAAAGATTATTGTTGCTGGCGTCAGACATTTGACGCAAAATCTTTATACCTTGTTTCACCCAATAAGCATAGTCGAAACAATATGAGTGTGTTAAAAAAAAGCGGTTGGTCACAGCTAATTTATTTTTTTGCGAGTTTTTCAATAATGACACAAGGTTACGCCAAAACCTATAGTCCGGAAACACTTGAACAACAAGCTGAACAATTCATCGCCAATCAAATAGAGGCGGATCCTGAAAAGCGTATCGAAATCCGAGCTATGCCGCTCGAATTTAGGAACTCGGACAAAGTCTGTAATGATTCTTTAGAATTATCGACACCAAGTGTCCCACCTTTTAATCGGCAGGTTACCGTACAACTTAAGTGCAATGATTCAATAAGTTGGTCCCAGTATGTCCATGTTCGTATCGAAGAAATGCTACCAATGGTTGTGGCTTCAACCTCCATTGCACGTGGTGAAATTATCAGTAAGAACGCAATTCAAGTTGAATACCGGCCAAAGCAATACATTCGCGCCAACTACTATGAAATTATCGACCCTTTAATTGGCAGTCGCAGCAAACGTACAATTTCTGAGGGCATGCCCATTACTTCTGCGCAAATTTGCATGGTTTGTAAAGGAGACAAGGTGACAATTTCAGCAAATCAGAGTAATTTATCCATTAAGACTTCAGGTCTTGCTTTGGAAGACGGCAACCTAGGTGAGCTGATTCGAGTCGAAAATGTGAATTCTGGCAAAGTCTTACGAGTAAGAGTGAGTGGCGTTGAATCTGTTGAGGTCAATCTTTAAAAAATTTGCTAAAGTTATATAAACCGCGGCCGATATTAAAGTCAAGCTGGGTAATCTGGATTAGAAATCATGGTCAACAACATTAACAATGGACAAACCAATACGGGCGTCCTAAATAATGCTAAACAGCAAAAGCTTGATCTGCAAAGACAAGACGCAAATCGTGGAAGTGCGCCTACAGCGCCTGCGACAACCAAAACAGTTAGCGATTCGGTCAGTTTAACGCCGCAAGCGCAGCAACTTAAAACGGTGCATGAAAAAGCACAGCAGTCGCCGGGCTTTGACAGCAAAAAAGTTGAAGAACTGAAAAAGGCGATTAGCGAAGGCAAGTATCAAATCGATACCGAGAAGCTAGCGAAGAACATCGCCGCATTCGAGTTTGACGTGTATGGCTGATCAAACGGCACTGTGTCTACAAAAGTTAAGCCAACAAGCAACGCAGTTAGAATCGTTGCTGGAGGTGCTCGATAAAGAGCTTGATACGCTCGCGAGCAAAAGTGGCGACGGTCTTAAAGACCTTGCGCGTACAAAATTAACGTTGGTCAACGCAGTGCAAAAGCTCGACAAAGAAATCGCAACATTTGGTGATGAGACACTGAACTCGTCCGAAGTTGCGAGCAAAATTGCATCGATTCGCAAACAACTCGAATTGTGCCAGCATAAAAATGAAGTGAACGCACAGGCTGCTCGCCAAGCGCAACTGAGTGTTCAACAAATGAAAGAAATTCTAATAGGTACTCCAACTTCTGTCACTTATGACCAAGGTGGCAGCGTAAGAACGAGTGATTCAGGCTTAGTTCGCAACATAAAAGCTTAAAAATTCAAATCCATTTTACGAAAAAAAAGAGGCGCTGCCTCTTTTTTCATTTCAGCTCTTGAACAATCGACACCAATCTCTTTACACAGAAAAATCAACGTAGGAAGCGTTATATATGGCCAGCAACGTCCTCATTTACTTCTGAAAACAAAAAACCACTTCATTTGAAGTGGTTTCAACGAGCAATTATCCGAGCAACAGCACCAGTTTGCTAATTACCACACCGAAACGAATGACACACACGAGTCTTTTCACTACTAGTAATAAGTAACTCGTTTTACCTTACGAGGCTTTATTTCAGTAATATAAAGATCAAAAACGCGTTTCATATCTAGCTCGACTTCTGTGGTGTACACATCACCCACGGCATAAGCCTTTACTACCTTAGCCCCACGGATGATTCCTTGTACCTGACCTTGTAACTGGTCATTTTGAGCAACAGCTCCCTGAACCGTTAAATTGGAGGCAACTTTGTGACCGTACACCTGCTCAGCTAATTCCCTAAATGCTTCCAGCTTCGATGCTTTAATTGCCATCAACATTTTTTCTGTTTCTGAATCGCCTGGCTGGGTACTCAAAGGTGCGTACCCAATCCCCTTTAACACAGGATAATTATCCGGTTCGACATAACCGTATTCGATATGTTTATCGAAAAATGTGCTACACGCTGTCAACAAAAATGCAGCGCACAGCGCACAAAGAAGATTTAGTTTGCTCATGTGCGTTCTCCACCATAAACTGAATGCTATAACTTCAAAGCAAAAAGTGCGCCACAAAACTGTGGCACAAGCTTTGCTTTGATCATCTATATTCACAGACGAATGTTGGAGACTCGTTATGCAAACACAAACCCGCCAGTATACAGCCACGCTAAAAGCTTGTTGCTTTCTTGTTGGGCTAGGTGTTGCATTTGAGTCGCAAGCAGAATGGTTTGAGTCTACCGGATACGCCGTAATCGACGATGGTGACATTGCAAAAGCACGGCATGCAGCAATTAAAGATGCCGTACGTCAAGCGCTCATTTTTTCTGGCGCGTCGGTCAGCAGCGTACAAACTATTGCTGACGGCGTGCTCTCTCAAGATCAAGTAAAAATTAAGTCGCACGGCGAAGTTCAGCAAATCAACTTAATTGAAGAACGTCAAGAATCCGGTCAATTTTCCGTCACGTTGCATTTGGATATTTTTGCAACGCATAGCCAGTGCAAACAATCTAAATTTAACAAGCAGGTTGCCGTAACCCGAAGCCAACTTTTACAACCGCAACAAGCGCGAATGGGGCAAATATACGATTTACCTGAGGCTGCATCTCGACGCTTATTTGAAACCTTGAATAGCCGAAATATGGCGGTAAAACCAGTGCCATATATAGCAGCCCCTATCAACGTAAAACCCTTCTTTAGCCAACAATTTGACTACAAAGATGGGCTGATTGAAGAAATTGCGACACGGACCAACAGCCAATTCGTTATCTTCAGTCAAATAACCGATATTGCCGATGGTGAACAACAAAATAGCGATTATGCATTCTGGGAAGATGATTCATACAAACGCAGTTTTAAGGCCAACTTTGCGCTCTTTGATGCACTCACTATGGAACCACTTTGGCAGCAGTATTATACGACTGAAGGGACTTGGCCTTTCAAAAAAACTCAACTCGTTGATGTAAACAGCAACCAGTTTTGGCGAAGTGATTATGGCGATAAGATTCAAGAAGTCTTTAACAAAGTGAGTTATGACCTTTCAACCGCGGTGTCTTGTTTACCAACGAAAGGGAAAATTTTGCATATTGATGGCAACCGACTGGTAGTTAATCTCGGGTTAACACACGGAGTCAAAGAAGGCCAACTCATGTCTATCGCGCACCGCAGTGATTTGAGCGACAATGCAGGCAAACGTTACAGCTTTGGTATCCAAACGATAAATCAACTGCGCGTAGTGCAAGTTAACCAACAAAGTGCCATTGTTGAAAACATCGACAAGCGCCCGCTTAGCAACATTCAACTTAATGATATTATTGTAATTGAAACCGCAGAAGATGATGGTTTTGGGTTTGAATAAAACCGTAAGCCGGCATTGGTAAATTAGGATGCGTCTAACACTATTATTTGTTGCACTACAGACTAATTTTGGCGTACTAAAAATACTTAATTATATAAAATCCACTTAGTACTATAAGCAGACACCAGCCAACTATATCATTATGCACGTTGCATGATCTGACCCTGCTATTCCTCTATTTGTCTTTTGCAAGCCACTCAAACCACACTTGTTTTTGTGTTTGAGGATCAATGATACGCTGAAATAAAGACTCGACTAAGTCGGCTTTCAGATCAAAGTCTGGTGTAGTTGCTGACATTGCCGAATCGAGTTTGATACCATTTTTCTTGCCCACTTCAGTCACTTCACAATGTCCATTTTTGCAGACTACATCTGGCTCAGGAAATGGGTAAACCTCTTCTGAAAGCGTTCTAACAAAACGTTCCTCTTTGGTTTTAGGTTTGAAATGACGAAATTCATCCGCAGGCACTGTCGGCTCCTCGCCTGCTGTGACCTCAACCATATGTTGTAAGAACTGGAAGCTACCTAAGTGACCTAAGGCCCCTTTTCCAGGCGTAGTAATATGTGAAATAAAACCTCTGTCTATGCCCGATGATGCGAGCGCGTTACTTTCGAGCAGACTATCAATAGTGGCTTGGTCTTTTTCAGTAAAGCTATACGTAACTTTATGGCCTTGCATATCGTAGGTGCCTTCATTACAGTCTCCTAAAATCTGACCATTACCATGCTGCCTGTAGTCACCCAAATCCATTGCAAAAGATTGAATGAATTTAACATCTATATTATTCGCCTCTGCATATTGATACATGCTGGCGATAAGTTTTCGATCACCTGAAGTAAGAAAGTCGAAATCACATTTGGTGGCATTTTCAATAGTCATACCGTCTTTACCACTTCGAATAGGTGCTTCGCTTCCCCCAAATAAGTGCTCAACCATAACAGAATAATAGTGGTCAGACTGACTAGAGGAAGGATTGCTTTTGCCATTAAGCGTTTGGCTAAATTGGGCTTTTACTTGTGATTGATATTCATCGGTAAGCATCCCTTTACCTAACGTCGAAATACCACTGAAATGTGCTTGCAATGCTTTATCAAAAATATGAATTGCATCTTTGCCGTGCGATGCTTGCAATGCAGTTCGCTTGTAGTCAGCGAGTTCAGACTGGTCTATTGAATGCCTGCGTTCAAATGCAGCGATTTTTTCTGGTTCAGAAAATGTATGACTAGGGTCTAACGCGATGGTTTCTAGCTGAGGCTTAGATAAGTGAGTGAATTCCCATTTGGCTGCGTTGATTTTGTCTTTATCAGCCTTTTCACTGCCTTTTGCATCAAGCCCGTTCCATTTAGGTAACTGTTGATTGGTAATGTTGTGCATCTTTTAACTTTGCGCCCAATGACGAGACCGACACATTTGAAACACTGCAGGTTGCATGGTCGAACTTAGGACGATTGTAGCGATTCTCGTTTGAAACAACGCCCCATCGGTACGCAAAGTATTTTTAGATATATCCATTTGTTAGCTTTCCTTAGTTAACATAAGCCCCTCTTAGATGTAAAAGGGGCAACCAACTACCTAGTTGGCATAACATCGATTGTTATACATTGTTTTCAATTTGGTTCCAAGCAACTAGCATTCCCTCTGAAATTCTGAGGTATTAATTTCCCCTACTACGACAGCTAGGACTTCGATGCCCGAGTTAAGTATCTAAAAAACACAATGAATTAAGAAGGGTTACTCGTCATTAGCTAAGCTTTTATCGAAAAAGCTAGGAGTGAGTTTTATTTTATTGAAAGAGATAAACGTGCCAAAAAATCCATTTTAGCTTGCTACCTATGTGCTACACAGGGAAATCAGGGAGAACTTAACTTTATGTAACTTATTGATTTCCTTGGCAGCCCCGACAGGAATCGAACCTGTAACTACCCCTTAGGAGGGGGTTGTTATATCCATTTAACTACGGGGCCATTGAGTCACTCAATTCTATAACGTAACAGTAAAAATAGTGAAGTCTTATAATTCAATAAGTTAATTACGATCAAGTTAATTTTGGGATGATAGATAGGCTACAAAGCACGTCATTTATTTGATAAAACTCAGGCAATTAAATAAGGCCAAATTTCGATTTGGCCTTATTTTTAAAGATGGATATCTTGTAATACGTAGTATGGTACAACCGTGCGAGCACTTGCGGCGAGCGCTTTGTTCTTCAAATTTACGACTCTAGCCTGAATTTCGACGCCTTGTTGTCGATATATCAATGAACCAGATAAGACATGATCTGCACTTAGATTTTTATTGAGTTCGTCAAGCGAACGAGAAAAACTGAAATCCCCTTCACCTGCAATTTTTATGTTATCCATTACTTTAAAGTCAATAGTAACAAAACCAAATCGTTGTAGCGCTTGAAGTAATCCTTCAGACAGTTGATTACCCAACTGATTTGTTGACTGCAATGAGTGGTTCAGTTCGACAAATGACGACACCGCAATCGTCGGCGTTTCAGAAGCCACTAATGAATCTGACAAGGACAGCGCAAGCTGCTCAACGTAGTCATTCAGTTGTTTATGATGTTTGTTGGGTGAAAAAACATATTGCTCTCGAGCCTCTTCATGTGGCTCTTCATCCATGTCTGCGACTATTGGCATTTCTGTATTATCCACAACCGTCGGTTGCATCGTCATCACAGAAGGTGTCGTGGATTGAGGTTGATTATCAATATTAACGATGGTTGACAGGCAACCAGTCAAGCTCGGCAAAATCAACGCAACAAGTAACTTTTTCATATTACATGCCTCGCTTCAACATCACACCATCAAGCTCATCTTTTGAGTTTAACTCGTCGATAACTTTCTGAGGAATAAAACCTTGGGCAGTGCCAACGACCGCTTTGCTATTTATCCCAACTATACGCGCATTGACTAACACACCATCTTGATGATTGACAAGCGTGCCAGCCATAACATATTGAAATGGCATATCTTGGCTTAATTCTAAGTAATCTCGACTGAATACAAAGTCGCCTTGCTCCGTGACTCTCATGTAATCGGTTGTTTTAAAGTCCACGACGGGCACACCAAACTGATGCAGCTCATGGACAAACCCTTCTGCAATCTGATTGCCAAGTAACGTGGTGGTATTAAAATCAGCATCTAGATAGACAAAACTTGCCACTGCGATTGGTGTTTTCTGATTCACATATTGCAGATTTGTCACTAAATCTTGCATTATGCTTTTGATATAGTGATTGATGTTTTTACCAGAACGAGTCGAGTTGACTTGTAGCGCCTGTTTTTTCACAGCCATATTTTGGAAATTACTTGTTGGGGACGCAATTTCGCGCACGCCTTCTGACATTTCTCCTTGCTCAAGATTCGACGTTAGCCGATTATTTCCCTGAAACGCTGAGCAACCCAACATGAACAGTGGCAAAGCTAAGCCTAATAAAGTGTGTCTCATTTTCTTCTCCACCTAATACTCTGTTCTGTAAAGCGTACCTTCACGCATTTGAACTTTTTCATTGGTCCACATAACATTTTTTGGAATTTCGATTGACGCAGCAGACATATTCAATCCGTCCACTAGACTCGTAAGCCGAGCATTCACAATAAACGCATGCTGCTGTTCGGTTAGCGTTCCGGTTATGACATAGTCGATATTTTGACGTGCTCGTAGCTTTTCTACATCTCTGCTAAGAATACTATCGGCCGAAGGATGTAAAACAATAGCGCTTTCCAGTCTAAATTCTGTCGTCTGATATCCCATTTGAGTAAAATACGTAATCAGACTTTCTTGAATTTGCTGGCTTAATCCTCGCCCCTGTCCGGAAGCTGTTTGCCGCTCAAGCGCGTCTGCAAGTAAAAAACTGGTAACCGCAATCCGTTCATTCGATTTTACAGGTATCGTCATATCGCCCAATTGGGCTGCTAATGCGCCAACATAGCTATGCAAGTCGTATTGCGACATCGTCGGTAGACTTACCGGATCTCGTGTCGCAATGTTATTTTGATTCCACGCACAACCACTCATAAAAAGAATGGTCATTAGTGCGGCACCAACGCTGGGAGAAAGTAGTTTCATAACGGGCCATCTCAGATACTTTGTATTTCAAAAGCAATTTTCAGGCCAAATAAAAAAGTTGATGCACTTTAAAAAGCGCATCAACTTTCTCTGATTTTGTTCAAGCCAACAAAATTAGACTCGAAAAATGAACAACGCTTAATTGGCTTCGAGTAGCTTTGCTATGTGGGCTTTTAGCTCTGGAGCAAATTCTTCACGACGAAGCGCATACTCAACATTGGCACATAAATAACCTAACTTACTGCCACAATCATGGCTTTTGCCTTTCATTGCATAAGCTTGAACGGGTTCTTGCTGCATTAACATGGCAATAGCATCCGTCAGCTGGATTTCATCTCCTGCTCCTAACGGTGTCTTATCAAGCAGTGACCAAATATTCTGACTGAGTACATAACGACCTACAACAGCCAGGTTAGACGGTGCTTCTTCAACAGGTGGTTTCTCAACCATTGATTGTAAGTCTGCACTTTCGCCTGCGTTTAACGTCACATCACCAATATCGACGATACCAAATTTATCTACATCGTGATGCGCTACAGGTTCAACCATAATTTGACTCGCACCTGTTTCTTTAAAACGTGCAACCATCTCGGCCAAATTATCTTTTGTTAAATCACTTGTAACGTCATCAATCAAAACATCAGGAAGCAGCACAACAAATGGCGAATTGCCAATCACTGGACCCGCACAATTGATAGCATGACCCAACCCTTTTGCTTCACCTTGGCGAACGTGAATAAGCGTTACGCCTTTTGGACAAATACTTTGTACTTCTTTCAATAATTGACGCTTAACACGCTTTTCAAGCGTCGCTTCCAATTCAAAGCTGGTATCGAAGTGGTTTTCGATGGAATTCTTACTTGAATGCGTAACAAGAACAATTTCTTTAATGCCTGCCGCCACTGCTTCATTAACAACGTATTGAATCAATGGCTTATCAACTATCGGTAACATTTCCTTAGGAATTGCTTTTGTTGCTGGCAACATTCTTGTGCCAAGTCCTGCAACTGGTATCACCGCTTTCATTCATTCTCCTAGATTGCGACAGGGGCTTTAATGTGTGGATGTGCTTGATAATCCACTAATTCAAAATCTTCAAATTTAAAATCAAATATAGACTTAACCGCTGGGTTAATTTTCATGGTTGGCTTCGCAAATGGAGTACGTGACAATTGCTCATCCACTTGTTCCATATGGTTTAAATATAAATGCGCATCGCCAAACGTATGGACAAAATCACCCACTTCTAAATCACATACTTGCGCTATCATCATGGTCAATAACGCATAGCTTGCAATGTTAAATGGCACGCCAAGGAAAATGTCTGCGCTACGCTGATAAAGTTGGCACGATAACTTGCCATCTAACACGTAAAACTGAAATAACGTATGGCATGGAGGCAACGCTTGCTTACCCATTGCGGCATTTTCTTTTGGTGAGTAGGTAGTATCTGGCAACAAAGCAGGGTTCCAAGCACTCACTATCAAACGTCGAGAATCCGGATTTGTTTTAATTTGCTCAACGACTTCCGTAATTTGATCAATCACTTCTCCGTTTGCACCAACCCAAGAACGCCACTGGTACTCCATAAACAGGACCAAGTTCACCATCTTCAGTCGCCCAACCGTCCCAAATACTCACACCATGTTGCTTAAGATACTCAATGTTCGTTTCGCCTTTTAAGAACCAAAGCAACTCATGAATAATTGATTTCAAGTGACACTTTTTAGTCGTCACTAACGGAAACCCTTCTTGTAAATTAAAACGCATTTGATATCCAAATACGCTAATTGTGCCAGTTCCCGTTCTGTCTTCTTTCTTCACACCATTTTCTTTCACATGGCGCATCAATTCTAAGTATTGCTTCATTGTTCTTTTACACCTATTGCGCTTGGTTCACTTGACGTTTTGAGCGATACGCCCACACCATCAACCCAATTCCAGCAAAGACCATCGGCAACGATAATATTTGACCTTGAGAAATTATACCACCGTACAACCCAATATGGGCATCTGGTTCACGGAAGTATTCTACACAAAATCTAAAGATACCGTATCCAAACAAGAACAAACCGGACAATGCTCCTGCTGGACGAGATCGTTGTTTGAACCAAAGTAGCATAAGGAACAAGACTAAGCCTTCGAGAAACGCTTCATACAGTTGTGATGGGTGCCGTGCTATAGGTCCGCCCGTTGGAAAAATCATCGCCCACGGCACGTCCGTTGCGCGTCCCCAAAGCTCACCATTGATAAAGTTGCCAATACGGCCAGCAAATAAGCCAACAGGCACGAGAGGCACGACAAAATCACCCACACTTAAAATCGACTTTTTAGTTCGCCATGCGAAAACCAACACCGCAGTAATGACACCAAGTGCTCCGCCGTGGAACGACATTCCACCTTGATCAACCCGGAAGAGATACATGGGGTTTTCAATGAAATAATTAAACTGATAAAAAAGCACATAACCAATACGCCCGCCCAGAATAACCCCAAGCATGCCATAGAACAGTAAGTCACTTACTTGCTCTTTAGTCCAAGTGCTTCCTGGTTTTTCAGCCTCTTTATTGGCATACCACATCGCAAAGACAAAGCCGATTAGGTACATTAATCCATACCAGCGAACGCTTAAAGGCCCTACACTGAAGATTACAGGGTCAATTTCTGGAAATTGCCAAGCCATCAAATATCCTTAACTCATTAACATTTTGATTGCGATAATCACAAGTAATCCTGCGAAAACACGTTTAATTACCTTAACAGGTAAATGATGCGTAGCTTTTGCTCCAATTGGAGCCATAAACCAAGACGTTGAAACTACACCAAACAACGCAGGTAGATAAATAAAACCAATAAAGCCCGCCGAAAATTCGAAAACATGCCACCCAGAGGTGATATATCCAACAGAACCAAACAGCGCAATTACAATGCCACAAGCAGATGCACAGCCAATGGCCTTTTTCATATCAATTGAAAAATGACTCAGAAGCGGCACGATGAGTGCTCCACCACCGATACCTATCATGGCAGATAATGCCCCCATCAATGCGGTAATGCTTGAAAGCAAAGGCCCTTTGGGCAGCTTAACTAACTCTTCAGCCCTTTCTTTGGAAAACAACATACGATAAGCAATAAGTAAAACGCTTATCCCAAAAATAAAGCGAACGTAGTCTTCGGGTAGTAATGCGGCAAAAAAGCTACTAAGGAGAGCGCCAAGTGCAACCCCCCCATAACCCAAGGCGCAATATGCCATGGAATATTCTTATTTTTATGATGAGCCAAAGCTGAAGAAGTAGAAGTAAATAAAATACTGGCAAGAGAAGTGGCTATTGCAACTAGCATAACACTTGTGTCCGGCACAACCTTTAACCAAAGCAAAAGACTGGTCAATACTGGCACGATAATAAGGCCACCGCCAATACCGAGCAATCCTGCTAGAAAGCCAACAACGGACCCAAGGACTGCACATAAACCAAACAGTGTTAAAGATGTGATCATGTCGTACTTTTCGAATTATTATTGTTAGAGTGTATCACGCAAAGCCCTATCGCTTCTGGCTAATCACGCATAAACTTAAACTTTGCCTTTTTGGGTATACAACAATTCACTAAACTGCTGTTCAATCATAAACTGTTTCAACAATCGGTGTACTTGCTTAGCTGAGGATTGTGCCAAACAGGCTTCGAGTAGATTTTCCATGTCAACCACCTGCAACCGTCTGAGCACCCATTTCACTTTATTAAGCGAAGAAAAGTTCATACTTAAGCGGCGATATCCCATAGCAACCAACAAAATAGCCCCTTCAGGCTCACCACCAAGCTCTCCACACAAACTAAACGGCAATTCAAATTTTTGACAATCTTTTGCTATTTTCGCCAATACACGTAGAACGCTCGGGTGGTAAGGATCGAATAACTCAGCAACCTTAGCATTTGCCCTATCGACCGCAAGTAAGTATTGCGTTAAATCATTACTACCAACCGAACAAAAATCAACTTTTTCCGCCCACTCAGGCAATAGGAAAACACTCGATGGAACTTCCAACATTACGCCGATCTCGGGTCGCTCAAGATCATAAAATTGATCAGCCCATTCTTCTTGAAGTTCAAAATACGCTTGCTCTAGTAAAGCCAACGCTTCTTCAACTTCTTCGGTATGACTGACCATTGGTAACATAATACGCAAATTACCCAAGCCCGCATTAGCCTTGAGCATGGCTTTTAGTTGGTCTAGAAAAAGTTCAGGATGATCAAGAGATACACGAATCCCACGCCAGCCTAAAAACGGGTTATCTTCTTGAATATCAAAATAATCCAGTACTTTGTCACCGCCTATATCCAAGGTCCGCATAACCACCGGATCGGGGTGATGACGAGTCAGCACTTCGCGATACCATTCTTCTTGCTCTTTTTGCGAAGGGAACTGCCCTTTTTGCATAAACCAAGCTTCTGTACGATAAAGCCCAACACCGTCGCAAAGCTTAGCGTTAATTTGCTCGGTGTTTAAGTCTAAACCGGCATTGAGTAACAAACTGATGTGCTCGCCATCTTTTGTTACCGCAGGTAGATCGTGTTCCGCCTCAAACTTGTCGTGCAATAAGCTATCTTGATGTTTAAGGTGGAGGTATTCACGTACCAGAGCTTCAGAGGGTGAGATGTAAACGCGGCCTGCGTAGGCATCCAAAATCAACTTCTTACCATCAAACTGCAATAGCGGTAGGTCTTCAATCCCCCAAATCGCAGGGATGGCCATTGCTCGCGTAAGAATTGAGGCATGCGAATTAGCCGCACCATTAATACTTACAACCCCAACTAAGTTTTCCTTGGGCACTTCCGCCAACATCGACGGCGTCAACGTATGCGCAATCAGAATGGTTTTTTCAGGGTAAGGCTTAACGGCTTGTTCTGTACTAACTAAATGATGTAAGACACGTAGACCAATGTCTTTGATGTCTATAGCCCGCTCTTTAATATACGGGTCCTGCATGGCACTAAATTGCGACACTAATCGTTCTATGACTAATTTCAGTGCTGACTTGGCATTCCAACCCGCTTGCAACTCTGCTTCAACACGCTGACCTAAACTTCTTGCATCTAGAAGCTGTTGATAAACCTCAAAAACTGCCAATGCTTCTTTGGGTATAGTGTCGCTTAACGTATTCGCTAACACATGAAATTCATGGCGCGTGGCAGAGACAGCTTGGAGGAATTTTTTTCGCTGATTTTCTGTATCGTCACTTTTTTGCAGCTCAATACTTGAAAACTCAAGTTTGGGTAAAACCACAAAACCTTCACCAATGGCAATCCCCGGCGCACTTGCAACCCCTTTGAGCATAGACGTTTGATGGGTTGAGTCACTTTGCCTTAACACCTCTTTAAGCTCGATATTAGCTAACTGCGAGGCAAGTTGTGCAGACAAGGTAATCAGAAATGACTCTTCATCATGGCTAAACACCCTTGCTGCTTTTTGCTGAACAACGATAACGCCCAGCACTTTGCGCTGGTGCACAACTGGCACGGATAAAAAGGCGTTGTAACCTTCTTCGTTTACTTCTGGAGAGAGCTTAAAGCGAGGATGGGCTTGTGCATATGCTACGTTGATTGGCTCTTCACGCTGAGCTACAAGACCTACAAGACCTTCCGTAAAGCCCATGCGAAATGTCCCAACGGCACTTGGATTCAGGCCATTAGTCGCCATCAAAATAAAATTATCTTGGCTGTAATCTGCAAAATAGATGGAGCAGCACTCCGTCTGCATTGCCTCTTTGACCATGCTTACAAAACGATTCAAGGCCGCATCTAGCGATGGCTCTTGAGCAACCGCTTCAGCAATTGTTCTTAACGTTGCAAGCACAATCCTCTCCTGTTGTGAAAAGCAAAGTCATAAACGCCTATTAACATTACTCGCTATCGTTTTGGGCGCCAATTTTCCTTTGCAGGCTCTCTTTTATTAAATGGCATGGCAAATGGAGCAAACTCCTTCATCACGCGTCGGTAAACGTCACGTTTGAAAGACACCACTTGTCTCACTGGATACCAATAACTAACCCATCGCCAATCATCAAACTCAGGATGATGCGTATGGAGTAAATTTACATCTTCGTCTTTACAACGAAGTTTCAGTAAAAACCATTTTTGCTTCTGGCCAATACAGACCGGGCTTGAATCTCGTCGGATCAATCTCTTTGGTAATTTGTAGCGTAACCAATGTTTTGAACTAGCTACAATTTCAACATCTTCTGGATGCAAACCAACTTCTTCGCGAAGTTCTCTGTACATGGTTTGCTCTGGGGTTTCCCCTTCGTCCACACCACCTTGTGGAAATTGCCAGGAGTGTTGGCCATAACGTCTAGCCCAAAATACCTGACCCTGATTATTGCAAATTACAATCCCGACATTGGCACGAAAACCTTCGGCATCAATCACCTTAGTGCCTCATTTGTAAGTCGATTTTAAATGATTGTTCCATATCTTCTTAAACACAGCAAATACTATTGGGATTTTTCCGCAAGTTACCCACAAGTTGTGCATAAGTTTTAAAAAACACGGCTATTTAACAAACAAATCCACAATCACTTTATAAAAAACCACATTTCTCCACAGAAACTGTGGATAATGATGTTTATATATCTGTATTTATCCAGAAAGCGAATAAAAACAACTCTATCGCAATTGCCTGATAATTTATTTTATCCTTTAATATCAACAAGATAACAATCAAAACCATGTTCAAGAACGTTTAAAAATCGCACGAACCAAAAGCAGAACAAAAAAACACCAACACACATCTCTTTTGACAGCTTCTTTATCGATTCTTAGAATAGCATTTTTGAATGCGGTGACCCGAAATGCTATCTCCACCAAAAACAACGGCTGAATTAATGCAACGTGTCGATGCTATCGCTGGCCTTACATTGGGTGAAATTGCGCAACATTACCAATTTAAGGTTCCGGAAAACCTGCTCAAAGAAAAGGGTTGGATGGGTCAATTAATTGAATATGTTCTAGGCGCGTCCGCGGGTTCGAAGCCTGTTCCAGATTTTGAATTACTTGGAATCGAGCTTAAAACTTTGCCCATTGGTTACAACGGTAAACCGCTCGAAACAACCTACGTCTCAGTTGTACCTCTGATTGATGTAACGGGGCTTCAGTGGGAAAACTCCGTCGTTCGTCATAAACTTTCACATGTATTGTGGTTACCTATTCTTGCCGAGCGGGATATCGCGCCTATCGACCGTACCATTGGCAGTGGATTTCTTTGGAAGCCATCCGCAACACAGGAAGCAGCGATAAGACGAGATTGGGAAGAACAACTGGAGTTAATAACTTTGGGCCGAGTTGAAGAAATCAATGGTCATTTAGGGGAAGTTATGCAGATCCGGCCGAAAGCGGCTAACAGTAAAGCGCTTACGGATGCAATTGGTCCTCACGGAAAAGCTATCAAAACATTGCCTCGAGGCTTTTACTTAAAAACACAATTCACAGCAGACATATTAAAATCGCAATTTGGTGCCTAAGTACGAGGAACCAAAAGTAAAAAGCCAGACGAGAGTCTGGCTTTTTCATTCAGTCTTATTGACCTTTGATTTCAGAGCGACCTTTGTAAAGTGCTTTTTCACCAAGTGCTTCTTCGATGCGTAGTAACTGGTTGTACTTAGCTACACGGTCTGAACGGCAAAGTGAACCTGTCTTGATTTGACCTGCAGCTGTACCAACAGCAAGATCGGCAATCGTCGCATCTTCTGTTTCACCTGAGCGGTGAGAAATAACGGCAGTAAAGCCAGCCTCTTGTGCCATCTTGATTGCATCAAGCGTCTCAGACAATGAACCGATTTGGTTGAACTTGATAAGGATTGAGTTACCAATCTTTTCTTCAATCCCACGCGTTAGGATCTTCGTGTTTGTAACGAACAGATCGTCACCAACAAGTTGAACTTTATCGCCCAATTTCTCTGTAAGAATTTTCCAACCTGCCCAGTCACTTTCATCTAGACCATCTTCAATAGAAACGATTGGGTAACGAGCCGCTAAATCGGCTAAGAAGTCAGCAAAACCTTCTGAGTCAAACGCTTTACCTTCACCTTTTAAGTCATACTTACCATCGTGGTAAAATTCTGATGAGGCGCAGTCAAGCGCAAGCGTGACGTCTTTGTTCATCTCATAGCCAGCCGCTTTAACCGCTTCAACGATAACTTCTAGCGCTTCTTCGTTTGATTTAAGATCTGGTGCAAAACCACCTTCATCACCCACGGCTGTATTTAGGCCACGTGCACTTAATACTTTCTTCAAGCTGTGGAAGATCTCTGCACCCATACGCAGTGCTTCACGGAAGCTTTTAGCACCAACAGGTTGAACCATGAACTCTTGGATGTCAACGTTGTTGTCTGCGTGCTCACCACCATTGATGATGTTCATCATTGGTACTGGCATTGAGAATTTACCAGACGTTCCATTGATGTCTGCGATGTGTTCGTAAAGTGCCACACCTTTTGCTTGTGCCGCAGCTTTCGCGTTCGCCAGAGAAACAGCAAGAATCGCGTTCGCACCAAATTTTTCTTTATTTTCAGTACCGTCTAGATCGATCATTACTTGGTCAACTTCACGTTGCGCAAGTGCATCTTTACCGATAAGTGCATTGGCGATTTCATTGTTTACGTAATTTACCGCTGTTAATACACCTTTACCTAGGTAACGTGATTTGTCGCCATCGCGAAGTTCTAACGCTTCACGAGTACCCGTTGAAGCACCTGATGGAGCACAAGCGCGTCCCCAAGCGCCAGATTCCAAGAAAACTTCAGCTTCAACAGTCGGGTTACCGCGCGAGTCCATAACTTCACGACCAATCACTTTAACGATTTTTGACATCTTGATTCCTCTTATTCCCAAAATGGTGAGTGTCATTTAATAACCATTGCCTTAACGAGTGCCGAGTATGTCGCAGCAAAAACACAAAAGCTATTAGCCATTCGAAGGAGAAATAGCTGACTCATTTCACATAACAATGAAACTTAAGCGCGTTTGTGCACTCATTATCGCAATACTTACTAACGCAACGTCCTGTTCGACTTTTTTGTCGTTAAACTGGCCACAGTTTAGCGACAAAAAAGCCGTGCATAGGCACGGCTTTTCTTTATGATGATGCTTTTTGGTGGCTGTGAGCAGCAGCAACGAAGCTTTCAAACAGCGGATGACCATCACGTGGGGTGGATGTGAATTCCGGGTGGAATTGCACCGCAATAAACCATGGGTGGTCTTTGTTCTCGATGATTTCAACCAGCTTCTTATCTTCCGAAAGACCCGTAAATGCAAGTCCTGCATCTTCTAGTTTCGGAACATAATGATTGTTCACTTCGTAACGATGACGGTGACGCTCAACGATCTCTTCATTACCGTAAACCTCGCGTACTTTAGAGCCATCTTTTAAGTAACATTTTTGCGCACCTAGACGCATTGTGCCACCAAGATCCGATTGCTCATCACGCGTTTCCACATTGCCTTCTGAGTCCAACCACTCCGTGATCAAACCAACAACAGGATGCGCTGATTTGTTATCAAACTCGGTTGAATTTGCACCGTCAAGACCTGCAACATTGCGTGCGTATTCAATTAACGCAACTTGCATACCTAGACAGATACCAAGGTATGGGATTTTATTTTCACGAGCATACTTAGCTGCAATAATTTTGCCTTCGACACCACGACTACCGAAACCACCTGGAACCAAAATTGCGTCTAAGTTAGCGAGTACTTCCGTACCTTTGCTCTCAATATCTTGTGAATCAACATATTGAATATTAACTGTAAGGCGGTTTTTCAAACCAGCGTGCTTAAGCGCTTCGTTCACTGATTTATACGCGTCAGGCAATTCAATGTATTTGCCGACCATACCGATTGTCACTTCGCCCGTTGGGTTTGACTCTTGGTATAATACTTGTTCCCACTCAGATAAATCGGCTTCTGGGCACTCAAGATAGAAACGACGACACACTAAAGAATCCAACTCTTGCGATTTAAGAAGTGCTGGGATCTTATAGATGCTGTCAACGTCAGGCAGTGAAATAACCGCTTTTTCTTCCACGTTAGTGAAAAGTGCAATTTTCGCGCGCTCGTTATTTGGTAACTTGCGGTCTGAACGGCAGATAAGAATATCTGGTTGAATACCGATTGAACGTAATTCTTTTACCGAGTGTTGCGTTGGCTTCGTTTTAACTTCGCCTGCAGCGCCAAGGAAAGGAACCAAAGTCAGGTGCATGAAAAGTGCACGTTCACGACCAATTTCCGTACCAAGCTGACGGATTGCTTCCAAAAACGGTTGCGATTCGATATCACCAACAGTGCCACCAATTTCGACGATAGCTACATCATGGCCTTCAGCACCTTCAAGTACACGGCGCTTGATGTCGTTTGTGATATGAGGAATAACTTGAATTGTCGCACCTAGGTATTCACCGCGACGCTCGCGACGTAATACATCTTCAAAGACACGACCTTGAGTGAAGTTATTGCGTTTTGTCATCTTAGTGCGGATGAAACGCTCGTAGTGACCAAGATCTAGGTCAGTTTCTGCACCGTCTTCGGTTACGAAAACTTCACCATGTTGAATAGGAACTCATTGTGCCAGGATCAACGTTGATATATGGGTCCAATTTAAGAATTGTGACGCGTAAACCACGTGCTTCAAGAATTGCCGCCAACGATGCAGCTGCAATACCTTTACCCAAAGAGGATACAACCCCGCCTGTTACGAAGATAAATTTAGTACTCATGCGAACCCTAGAATATCAGGAAAAGTGGAAATAATTTAGAATCAAGACGGGATCACATTTTAGCAAAAGCCCGAGGGGCAATCCAGCTAAATCTTGTCTTACCTCCTTTTCATACTGACTTTTGGGCGGCTTTAATTTGCTCCCACACTTCATCCATCTCCTGTAACGATGCGGTATTGAGCGCTTTTCCTTGAGTTTCTAAGACTGATTCGACCTGCTGAAAACGGCCAATAAATTTTTCGGTGGCTTTTCGAAGGAGTTGCTCGGCGTTGAATCCACCGTGCCTTGCAACATTAACGGTTGCAAAAAGCAAATCGCCGATTTCTTCTCCACTGTGCGGGGAGTGAGGATCAACACGCATCGCTTCGTCGACTTCATCCACTTCCTCTTTCACTTTGTCTAGTGCCCCTTCATACGTTGGCCAGTCAAAACCCAGCGCGGCGGCGCGACGCTGAATTTTTTGTGCTCGTGCAAGCGCTGGTAAAGAGGACAATACGTCATCACCAAATTGAGCGCTCTGTCCCAACTTTTCTTGTTGCTTGATGGCGTCCCATTGCTTGGATAACTCCGTTTCCGTTAGCGTTTGTTGATGCTCAAAGACATGAGGATGACGACGAACTAATTTTTGATTCAGGTTGTCAACCACATCCGCAAAGTTAAACAAACCAGCTTCTTTACCCAACTGCGCGTAAAAAACGATTTGGAACAACAAGTCGCCCAATTCGTCTTTTACATTTACCCAATCTTGCTGCTCAATGGCATGCGCGACTTCATGTGCTTCCTCAAGCGTATGCGGTACGATAGAGTCAAACGTTTGTTTTTTATCCCAATCACAACCGTGTTCAGGATCACGTAACGTTTGCATGATATCGAGTAACTTTGTGAGATTTTCCATCGTCCGTCTACCTTGCTTTACTTCGACGTTTACAATTGACGTTTTGCTTCAAACACACCTTCAATTTGGTGCAATTTAACTAATAAACGATTCATCGCAGACAAATCGCCGACTTCAACTTGCATGACAAAAATGGCCAATTGTCGGTCGTCGTGCGTTTGAACATTCATGTTGTTGATGTTGACTTTTTCGTTTGCAAGCGTTGAACTAATGTCACGGATCAAACCTTGACGGTCCTGCGCTTCGATACGTAACGTCAAACTGTAGGACGACTTGACGTCATCCGCCCAACTTACTGCGATTACCCGCTCTGGATGCAAATCCGTAATATGGGCAAAGGAATCACAATCACTACGATGCACAGCAATACCTCGCCCTTGAGTGATATAGCCTACAATGTCATCACCTGGAAGCGGCTGACAACATTTTGCCATGTGGCTCATCAAGGTGCCTACCCCGTCTACCACAACGGCATTTTTATCACCTTTACGCGTTGTGGGCGCTTTAAACTTAACAGGCAGCTCATCCTTAGGTTTATCTTGAACGAAATTAAGCAGTTGATTAATCCGTACATCGCCCGCGCCTATTGCCACCAATAAATCGTCTAACTCTCGGAAGTTGAAACGCTCGATGGCAGGATCTAGATCTTTGTATGTTAAATCCAACTTTTGCAAATGGGCATCAAGTATCTCTTTACCTGCCTGCAAATTTTTATCGCGATCTTGAAGCTTAAACCAACTGTGTATTTTGGCGCGCGCCCGCGACGATTTAACGTATCCTAACGACGGGTTCAACCAGTCTCGACTAGGGTTAGGTTGTTTCTGCGTTAGGATCTCAATTTGATCACCAGTTGATAATTGATAAGTAAACGGCACAATCTTGCCAAACACTTTTGCCCCAATGCAGCGGTGTCCCACATTAGAATGAATGTAGTAGGCAAAATCCAGCGGTGTTGAACCTAACGGCAAATCGAATATATCGCCTTTCGGCGTAAACACGTATACTCGGTCTTCCACCACTTGGTTCTTCAGTTCTTCCGCCAGTTCGCTGCCATCGACGACTTCTTCTTGCCATTGCAATAGTTTGCGCAGCCAACTGATTTTTTGTTCGTAGCCTGAGCCTCGCCCTGGCAATGAGCCTTCTTTATACAACCAATGAGCAGCAACACCGAGCTCCGCATCTTGATGCATCGCTTCGGTACGAATTTGAATTTCGACCGTTTTGCCTTCAGGCCCAAATACCACCGTGTGGATTGACTGATAGCCATTTTGCTTTGGCGTCGCGATATAGTCATCGAATTCTTTGTTCAAGTGACGCCAACTGGTGTGCACTATCCCAAGCGTCGCGTAACAATCTTGAATTTCATTCACAACAACCCGCATTGCGCGAATGTCAAAAAGCTGGTCAAATTCGTAATGCTTTTGCGCCATCTTTTTATAAATACTGTAGATGTGTTTCGGTCGCCCATAAACTTGCGCTTCAATGCCCGCATCTTTTAACTTTTCAGACACCAGATTGACCATGTTTTCCATATAGGCTTCACGGTCTAAACGCTTATCCGCTAAATGCTTTGCAATGCTTTTATATTTTTCAGGATGCAAGTAACGGAAAGACAAATCTTCCAGCTCCCACTTTAATTGACCAATCCCCAAACGATTAGCCAGTGGCGCAAAAATATTGGCAGTCGCCTTTGCCGCGATAACACGCTCTTCTTCTTGCGCGTTTTTCACCGCGCGCAAATAACAAATTTGCTCTGCCAATTTGATTACAACGGCACGTACATCTTCCACCATTGCCAACAACATGCGGCGGATATTATCAACTTGAACCGCCCCCTTACCTTGATGATGAGCAAGCGTACTAATGGTTGCCATTTGGTCTACGCCCTCGAGCAAAAGCGCCAAATTGTTGCCAAATGCTTCTTTTAACTTTTCAGTATCGAGTTTGCCCTTCAAGTAGTAGGGGGTGAGGTAAGCGGCGCCAAGCGACTCAGCATCGAAATTTAATGAGGCGAGGATTTCGACCATTTCAATAGCCGTTGTCTGGAGGTCTTCACTGTCTTCAGGGCAAAAGGATTTGGCTCGTTGCAGATACGCCACTTTGTCATCAGACAATGCTAATAAGGCTACCCTTGAATCGAAATCGACTGGGTGTTCTTGTTGATGGGATTGGCGAGTTGCAACCATTTAGCTTACCTCCTTTGAAACAGTGCCATACTCTCGATATGCCCCGTGTGTGGGAACATATTCATTAACCCAACTCGGGTTAATTCAAACTTTGCGGCTAATATAACAGCACTATCACGAGCAAGAGTTACCGGATCACAAGAGACATATAAAACACGGTCAAACTGCTTAAGTGGTAGCTGTTTCAGAATCTCTTCTGCACCAACGCGCGATGGGTCCAATATCAACACATTCGCATTCGATTTAAACCAAGGTGCATTTGCGAGATTTTGAGTTAAATCAGCGCAATGAAATTCTGCATTAGCAACCGAGTTAGTGTGCGCATTTTGCGTAGCCATTGCAACAGAAGACTGAACCCCTTCCACACCAATTACTTCGTTTGCACATTTTGCAGCCGCTAAGGAGAAATTTCCTATCCCAGAAAACAAGTCGAGCACCAGATCATTCGAAGATAGATTCAGCCAACTTAGCGCTTGTTCTATCATTGCCTCATTCACTTTGGCATTAACTTGCACAAAGTTATCAAGCTTATACTGAAACGCCAAGCCGAGCTTTTCTAAGCGATATTCAGGCAATGGATAAGTTAACTCTGACAGCTCATCCTTTGGCCCTTGCCAAATAAAATGCCAATTATCATTACCCATTTGTTGTTCAAACTGAGCTTTAAGTTCTACTGAAATCGTTTTCAAATGACGTAGTAAAACAAACCGGCCATTGTCAGCATCGCTCAATTGCACATGACTGACGGATTTTAGTTGAGCATGCTTATTCAAAGCATCTCGAATTTTGCTCGCCAAATCAGCAAAGGGTTCTGTCAACACATGACAATAATGGATTGGCACAATACGCTTTGACCCTTTTTCACGAAATCCGACTTGTAATGTGTCTGAATCTTTGTCGTGAAAACAGGCAAGCCGTGCGCTACGTCGATAATGCTGAGCGTCACTTAAAATAGGTGTTTGCCAAGGTAGCTCTGTCAAACGGCAAAATTTGCTAAAAAGAGCGGCAACCGCTTCTTGTTTATCCGCGACTTGCCCGTCTATGTGCTGATGTTGTAATTGGCATCCACCACAGCGCTCGAAGTCAGCACAAAATGGCTGAACACGTTGTTGGCTTGCATCTAATACCTTAACCGTTTTAGCTTCGACGAACTTACTTTTGTTTTGGTAAGCCTCCGCTTTGACGGTTTCAGATTTTAGCGCACCATCAATAAACCACACTTTGCCATCCTGTCGGGCTACGCCTCGACCTTGATGATCACACCCTGTAACCGTTAAGGTCATGACTTTTTGTGTAGCTGCCTTTTTACTCGCGCGAAAAAACTGCGCCATGGAATTGCCCCTTAGCATTGCTTAACCATCTCTAAGTGATTAATCTAGCGTTAACATAAGAAAAAACACGCTAAATATGACCAAATTAAGCTTTCGAGATAGCGTTTTAACTTTGACTTTGCTGCCAACCATCATTATTGGCGTATTACTTGGTAGCTATTTTACCTTAAATCGCTTTGTTGAGCTTGAACAAATTGTTGAAGCACGTGGAACAAGTATCGTTGAATCTTTGGCGGTGGCACTTGAAGCTCCAATGATGACAAAGGACAAAGCTCAATTACATCGCCTATTGTCTATCACGCAAAATAAGCATGGTCATTTAATCAACTCGATTGCCATTTTCGACACCGATAACAAACTCTTTCTCACTAGTAATTTCAATTCTCAGTTTGCGCATTTAAAATTTCCAAGCAACGTAAGTGAGCTGCTTTCAACTCGCAGTGAATTGCACGATAAATCCATCATTGTTTATAGTCCTATCACTCATTTCAGCCAACATGTCGACTTGTGGCAAGGCCCAGCGCCAGCCAATTTAGGTGCCTTAGCGATAGAATTAAGTTTAGACGAAGCTCGAATTTCTCAACAACGTTCTGTCCTTGCGAGCATTGCAATCCTCGTTGTGACGTTGTTAATTGCGGGGATTTTAGCAATTTACTTTGGACAACGTTTTACCCGCCCGCTTCGTCGCCTGTTGCTTGCCACAGATAAACTCACGGAAGGAAAGCACGACATTGGTATCCACGACAAAATGGAAGGTGAGTTTGAACTACTGAGACTTGGTCTTAACAGCATCAGCGACAAAATGACGCTGCAAAAAGAGGAAATGCAAAAGCATATTGACCAAGCAACGAGCGACTATCGTGAAACGTTAGAACAATACGAAATGCAAAACATTCAGTTGGGCATTGCAAAGCGTGAAGCTCAAGATGCGAACAAAGTGAAGTCGGATTTCTTGGCTAAAATGAGTCACGAGTTACGTACGCCGCTAAATGGTGTCATTGGCTTTACACGTCAGCTTTACAAAACGCCTCTTAATCGTCATCAAAAGGATTATTTGGACACAATCGTTTTATCTGCAAATAGCTTAATGAGCATTATTTCCGACATTTTAGACTTCTCTAAACTGGAGGCAGGTGCAATGGAGCTTGAAAACATACAGTTCCAATTGCGTGATGTCGTCAATGAAGTCATGACGTTACTTGCGCCAAGTGCACATGAAAAGCAGCTCGAATTATCGGTCTACATCAATAGAAAAGTCCCAGACAACTTAATTGGCGATCCCACTCGTTTTAAACAAATCTTGATAAACCTAATTAATAACGCCATTAAATTTACGGAAAAAGGCTCCGTTAAAATTGATATCGGCCACCGCATGCTCGATGATCAACGAGCTTCGTTGTTGGTATCCGTTTCAGACACCGGTGTGGGAATAGCCCAAGAAAAGCAAGATACCTTATTTACGCCGTTCGGTCAGGCTGATTCAAGCATTACGCGCAAATTTGGTGGTACTGGCCTTGGCCTCATCATCACCAAACATTTGGTTGAGGCAATGAATGGCCGCATTACATTGAACTCGGCACAAGGAAATGGCAGTTGCTTTACCTTTAATGCCATATTTGAATTACCAAACCACTTGTTTAACAACGATTTACCAATTAAATCACTTAAACATAAACGTGTACTCTTTTTCGAATCACATGAACACACTCATCAAGCTGTTGCTGCCTTGCTTGAAGAATGGGAAATGCAAGTTACCGCATGCATAGACGAAGAAAGCTTTCTCGCCGCCTTGCAACCTGAATTTAACTACGATGTGTGTTTGATTGGCCATATGGCGAGTGTCGACCAAATGCAGACACTCAAGTCATACATCAATAAAGTAAGAGGTCAGACAGATTATTTATATCTGTTACTCAACACAATTTCACACAACATGCGTGAATCTTTGATTGGCTCTGGAGCAGATGCCAGTTTAAGCAAGCCGGTAAATCATCGAAAACTTTGCGAATTGCTTGCTGCACCTTATCGACTGGATCACCCTGACGTGGGCGAAGCGAACGATGACTTTGATATCTTACCTTTAAAAGTATTGGTTGCTGACGACAACGACGCGAACTTGAAACTCATCACGACGCTTTTAAATGAACAAGTGGAAAGTATCGACAAGGCACATAACGGTTCACAAGCCATCTCACTCTGTAAATCACATAAGTACGACATTATTTTTATGGACATTCAAATGCCGATTACTGACGGCATAACGGCCTGCAAAACGATTTTGGATGCGTCTTTGAATGAAGATACCCCTATCATAGCCGTAACAGCGCATGCATTAGCTGGTGAAAAAGACGACTTACTGAAAATGGGTTTCAAAGGTTACCTGACGAAACCGATTGACGAAGACATGCTGCGTCAAACTATTTGTGATTTCAGTGAGACCGTTTTACGTGTGAGTAAAGTAGCAAAAGACGCACCGAAGCCGAGTAAAGCGCCGTTCGACAGCCAGCTCTTAGATTGGGAGCAGGCTCTATTACATGCTGGAGGGAAAAATGACCTCGCGCTGGAAATGTTGAATATGTTGTTGCTAAGCGTTCCTGAGACATTAAAACTGATTAACGAGGCGATGGACAACAAAGACAGTGAGCATTTACTGACAATCATTCACAAATTCCATGGTGCGTGTTGCTACACTGGAGTGCCAAAACTGAAGAAACTTTCAGAAACTATTGAGACGTCACTGAAACAAGGTTTAGTAATTACCGACTTAGAACCCGAAATTTTTGAATTATTGGATGAACTTGAAAATCTATTGAGGGATTCAGGTATAGAGGCTGCTTAATGCAACCTCTCATTCGCTTAATATCGAAAGAAATTAAATGCCTTGTCTAGCTTCTTTCATCAATTTACGCATATCGGAAACTGCTTTCGACATGCCGTCAATCGCGGCTCTTGCAACTATGGCATGACCGATGTTTAGTTCGTAGATTTCAGGAATAGCAGCGATAGGTTTCACGTTGTGATAATGTAAACCGTGCCCTGCATTCACGATAATGCCTTTCCCATGAGCGTATTTTACGCCTTCAGTAATGCGAGCGAGTTCTTTCGCTTGTTCTTCATCCGTCGTTGCGTCTGCATAACAACCGGTGTGAATCTCGATGTAAGGTGCACCGACCTCTTTTGCTGCATCAATCTGTGTTTTATCGGCATCGATAAATAGTGACACTTTAATACCTGCATCAGTTAAACGTTTAACTGCGTCTGTTAACTTCTCTTTTTGGCCCGCAACATCTAAGCCACCTTCTGTGGTCAGTTCTTCGCGTTTTTCTGGCACAAGACACACGTAAGCGGGTTTAATCTCGAGCGCAATCGCTAGCATTTCTTCCGTCACCGCACACTCAAAATTCATGCGCGTTTGCAACGTTTTAGCCATCACATAAACATCTCGGTCTTGAATATGGCGACGGTCCTCACGTAAATGGATAGTGATCCCATCAGCACCTGCGTGCTCAGCAACAGCAGCCGCGTGCACAGGATCTGGGTAGTTTGTTCCACGCGCTTGGCGAAGTGTTGCAACGTGATCGACATTCACGCCTAAAAGTATTTCTTTCATAAGCCTCCCTTTAAATGAACAGCTCTCGACTCTTTAAATCTCTATAGCCCAACAAAGGACGTAAAACCTCACGGCTCAAACGTTTTGCCTGTTGGCGTGTTTCAATCGGCTCGTAATCATGTTGGGCGATGTTCAACAATACCTGCCCGCGATAGCCGTAAGCACTTTGTACAAAGCCACATTCAGCGACATACCGATACGTTAATTTTGGGTTAACAGAATTTCCGTCAGCATCATAATCAAACTCGATGCCGAAACCAAGTAAGTTCAACAATTCAAATTCATAACTGCGTAATACAATTTCTAATTCTTCGCCATTTTGCAATCGGGAAAGGTGGCTTTGATAGAGTTCGAATGCCCCTTCTAATGGCTCGTTTATGGGCATTAATCGATAACTCAGTTCATTCATGTAAAACCCGCAGTAGAGCCGTCTCCCCTGCATTGCATTACCAAGTGTGAGAAGTTCGAATTGATTGAGGTATTTCATGTCATGCCGACCTGCATATCGGCAAAGTAGCGGGAAAAAAGGTTGGAGTTGCGCGTTATGTTTAAGTTGTTGCTTGCCCTTGATACGGGCAAGCATCTTAATATGTCCGACTCCCTCAACGACTACATTGAGCATCACTTGTGAGTCACTCACAGGTCTTCGATGCAACAAATAGGCGCGAGCGAAATCGCTGTCCAATTAGTCTTCTCCGTACCCTAAACTACGAAGAGCACGCTCATCATCAGCCCAGCCGGATTTAACTTTAACCCACAGTTCAAGGAACACTTTATTATCTAGCATCGCTTCGAGATCTTTGCGTGCTTCACGGCCGATAACTTTAAGCTTTTCGCCTTTGTTACCGATCACCATGCGTTTTTGCGATTCACGTTCAACCAAAATAAGCGCATTGATTTGCCATACGCCATTGTCTTGCCATTTGAATTGCTCTATTTCCACAGTAACTGAATAAGGAAGCTCATCCCCCATAAAACGCATCAGTTTCTCACGCACAATTTCTGCCGCCAAAAAACGCATAGAACGGTCAGTTACGTAGTCTTCTGGAAAATAAAACTCACATTCAGGTAAACGCTTACGAACTTCTGCTTTGACCAAATCGACGTTTTTACCCGTTTTGGCAGAGATAGGAATAATGCCTGCAAAATCCCCTTTCTCATGAAGCCACTGCACGTGTGGGATAAGATCTTCTTTGTCTTTTACGTTATCGGCTTTGTTTATTATCAAAAAGATTGGATGACCACTATTTTTGATTTTGTTGAGTACCATTTCATCATCCGATGTCCAATGAGTACCTTCAACAACAAACAAGATCATCTCAACATCACCAATCGAGCTTGACGCTGCACGGTTCATTAGACGGTTGATTGCGCGCTTTTCTTCACTGTGAAGTCCAGGCGTATCAACATAGACCGCTTGGTAGTTGTCTTCAGTATGGATACCTAAAATACGATGACGCGTCGTTTGAGGCTTACGCGAGGTGATACTAACTTTCTGTTCAACGATACAATTTAACAGCGTTGATTTACCAACATTTGGGCGACCAACGATCGCCACCATGCCGCAATGTGTATTAAGAGTCATGCTTTAACTTCTTTAGCGCTTTTTCAGCTGCTTTTTGCTCTGCCTTACGGCGTGAGCTACCTACCGAAATAATACTTTCCATACCTTCAACAATACATTCGACCGTGAACGTTTGATTATGGGCCTGCCCTTTCGTATCTATTACAGTATAGCCAGGTAATGGCAACTTGCGGGCTTGTAAGTATTCTTGAAGTAATGTTTTCGGATCTTTTTGGTTATGACCTGGTGAAATTTCTTCCAAACGGGATTCATACCATGCAAGCACTAATTGCGAGCAGGTTTCAATATTTGAATCGAGGAATACTGCGCCAATGATCGCTTCAACCGCATCTGCTAAGGTTGACTCACGGCGATAACCACCACTTTTTAATTCACCTGGACCTAAACGTAGGTAATCCCCAAGACCAAATTCCACACCAAACTCAGCCAATGTTTGACCGCGCACTAGAGTCGAACGCATACGGCTCAAATCACCCTCTCGTGCTTTTGGAAATTTGTGGTATAGGGCATTAGCAATAACAAAGCTCAAAATGGAGTCACCTAGAAATTCGAGGCGCTCGTTGTGTTGCCCTTTGTAACTACGATGGGTCATTGCCTGCTCAAGAAAAGCAGGCGATTCGAATTCATAACCTATTTTTTTGTATAGCTCTTTTACGTCTTTTTTCATCGTTACTGTATGCTACCTAGGCGCTCAAAACGAACACCAGTTGGAACAAAGCTAGGAAGAAGGCTATCAGGGCCATTCTCAAACTCAAAACTCATCCAAATGAAAACCGCTTTACCCACCAAGTTTGCCTTAGGAACGAATCCCCACATACGACTATCTTGGCTGTTATCACGGTTGTCACCCATCATAAAATAGCTGTCTTCTGGCACAACCCATTCATCTGCACGGGTATCTTGTTGTTGATAATAGCGGCCTTTGCTTTCAAGCGCTTCTGGATTGATCAAGATGTCATGTGTTTGCCCTGGCAGTGTTTCTTTCAAACGCACCAACGGCATTAGACCTTGATAGAATTCGTCACGATTAATAATGTCCATGTCAACCGCGTTGAATTCAGCGCAGAACATCTCGCCTGACTTTTCCTGCCCTTCCGCACAGTTTGGCTTGATGTATAAACGCTTGTTACGATACACAATGCGATCACCTGGAAGCCCTATTGTGCGTTTAATAAAATCCACTTTTTCGTCTAGTGGAAACTTAAACACCACAATATCACCACGTTTTGGCTCATTTACCTCAACAAGTTGAGTACGCCACACCGGGTCTTTAATGCCGTAACTGTACTTTTGAACCAAAATAAAGTCACCTACAAGCAATGTTGGCATCATCGAGCCTGAAGGAATTTGAAATGGTTCAAAAATGAATGAGCGAAAAATGGTAATCGCTGCAATCATTGGAAAAATCGACTTAGCACCTTCAGTAATGGCAGGCACAGGCGCAATTTGCGCAATCACATCGTCGTCTAAATCGGCTTGCGAAGAACCTTTCGCAATTGCGATGCGTTCACGACGTTTTGGTGCGTAAACCAAATGGTCAACAAGCCAAATTAAACCTGAACCCAGCGTCAGTAATACTAAAAATACTGAAAAGTAACCTGCCATACTTTTTCCTTAATTTATTATTTTCCTACCTTCAGAATCGCTAAGAACGCATCTTGAGGTACTTCAACATTACCTAACTGCTTCATACGTTTCTTACCTTCTTTCTGTTTCTGAAGGAGTTTCTTCTTACGGCTTACGTCACCACCGTAACATTTTGCCAATACGTTTTTACGTAATTGTTTCACCGTTGTACGAGCAATTACATGCGCACCGATTACGGCTTGAATTGCAATATCGAATTGTTGACGAGGGATAAGCTCTTTCAACGCTTCAGCTAGCTGACGACCACGTGATTGTGCGAAATCTTTATGCGCGATAATCGCAAGTGCATCAACTCGGTCACCATTGATTAGGATATCAACTCGAACCATATCGGCTTCTTGGAAGCGAATGAAGTTGTAATCAAGTGACGCAAAACCACGGCTCGTTGATTTTAATTTATCAAAGAAATCCATGACCACTTCAGCCATCGGCAATTCGTACGTTACCGCAACTTGGTTGCCGTGGTAAGTCATCTTCGTTTGCATACCGCGCTTTTCAATACAAAGCGTAATAACGTTACCTAGATAATCTTGTGGTACTAGGATATTTGCTTCAACGATAGGTTCGCGGATTTCTTCAATGTTATTAATTGGCGGTAAATCACATGGGTTATCAATCTGAATAACGTCTCCATTTTTCATTTTGATTTCATACACTACCGTTGGTGCAGTAGTGATAAGATCCATGTCATATTCACGCTCTAAGCGCTCTTGAATAATCTCCATGTGGAGCATGCCAAGGAAACCGATACGGAAACCAAAGCCAAGTGCCGTTGAGTTTTCAGGCTCAAACTGCAGCGATGCGTCATTCAAGCTTAATTTATTTAGTGCATCACGGAACGCTTCATACTCGTCCGATGCAATCGGGAACATACCCGCATAAACTTGCGGTTTAACACGTTTAAAACCCGGTAAACGTTGAGGAGCTGGGTCTTTTACAAGCGTGATCGTATCACCAACAGGCGCACCATGAATATCTTTGATGCCTGCGATTACGTAACCTACTTCACCCGTCTTCAATACACCTGTTTTTGTTTGTTTAGGTGTAAAGATACCGATGTTGTCGACCTCATAAACTTGCCCCGACGACATGATTTTAATCTTGTCTTTTTGATGTAGTTCACCGTGTTTAATACGAACCAGTGACACAACGCCTTGGTAAGGGTCAAACCAAGAGTCGATGATAAGCGCTTGCAACGGAGCTTTTGGATCACCTTCTGGCGGCGGAATATCGCGCACGAGCACTTCCAAAACTTCATCAATACCGATACCTGTTTTCGCACTACAACGAACAGCTTCTAGCGCTTCAATGCCAACAATGTCTTCGATTTCTTCAGCAACGCGCAGTGGATCGGCTTGAGGTAAGTCGATCTTATTAAGCACTGGAATTACTTCTAAGTTCATTTCCAATGCCGTGTAACAGTTTGCCAGAGTTTGAGCTTCAACACCTTGGCCTGCATCAACAACCAACAACGCACCTTCACATGCGGCAAGCGAACGTGAAACTTCATAGGTAAAGTCAACGTGTCCAGGTGTGTCGATAAAGTTTAGCTGATACGTTTCACCATCTTTGGCGGTATAGTTCAGCGTCACACTTTGCGCTTTAATAGTGATACCACGTTCACGCTCGATGTCCATTGAATCCAATACTTGCTGCTGCATTTCACGCTCAGTAAGACCACCGCAGACTTGTATTAAGCGGTCTGAAAGCGTCGATTTACCATGGTCGATATGGGCGATGATCGAAAAGTTACGGATATGCTTGTGCTTCATATATTGAATTCTAAACTCTAAAAAGTCGTTAATGGGATCAAAGCCGAGATTTTACCCGTAATCAGTGTTAATCACCATCAATTTGAGTCAAAGGCAGGCTAATTGGATAAATTTTTACCAATTTTATCTCGTGTTTGAATTGCGAAACACGCCGTTTGGCAACAAGCGCACCAAATATTCCACCGAGCAATGCCGACAAAATCTGTCCGCCTTCCCCAATTTCAAGGACAAGTGCTGCAAACATAGCAAAGACAAGAGCTGCAACGAGCGGCAACAAGTACACATAAAAACTGTGCGCAACCAAATTACGGTCGTCTAACGATAAAGTGACTTTTTGACCGACTTCTACTGCTTCTTGAAAATCAAACCACAACGTTTTTTTGTCTGTTTTGAAGAGCTTATTAAAGACCTGAGAGCCGCAACGTCCGTTGCAGCCCTCACACGGTTTCTTCGCCTCAGCTTGTAACTCGCCGCGTAGACCTTTGACGGCAATCACCGTCATTGTTTGTTCGATCATAAAGGTCGCGTTACCGATTCAGCGATACTTTTTGCCGTCATTGCAGGAATATTGCCAACCACCGAAACGTCAAAGCGACCCGAGTTATGGACGTACACAGTTGTAGCGCCTGACGTTAACGCGCCACTTGGGCGTTTACCAGGCAGCGGACGCTGAACGAAGACGGAAACGTCAACCAGACCATCCGAGAAAAGATAATAGTCAGCCAATTCGTTGTTCAAATCGAGTTTATGCCTGTCCGATTTTAGTAGCTCAAACCCTTTCGGTAACCATTCGATACGCCAGTTATCTTTCGCATCTTTGGCTGCTTGAGTCGTCACTTTAGGCAACGCTTTGGGAAAATCTCGACCAGCAATTTCAAGTAATTGTGCAACGGGTTCTTCTGTTATGCTCAGATGAGTCAATTGAAGTTGTTCCAGCATTTCACCCGTTTGATTTACAAACGCAGCTTTCAAAAGCAAGGAAGATTCCACATCAACCCACAGCCAATAGTTGTATTTGTTCTCGTCTTTTGATTCGATTCGCACAAGTTGCGCAGCTCGACCAGCGATTCGGCCTTTACCACCCAAAACGAAATCATAGTGGGATTCAAGTACGGAAATATCTTTGAAAAGCACTTCAGGAATAGGCCCTGCAATGCTGTCAGTATCAATCGCGTAAGGTTCTGATTGAGGTTCAAAATAAGTCACTTGGTTACCTACTCTGACCATTTCCAAACCAGCGCCATTGAGAAGACTTAAGAATTCAACTTCAATATCGTCTTTTTTGCCATGCAACCAACGATAAGGTTCCATTGCTTTTCCTTTAACGACAACATAAGAAGCATCAAAATTTCGACTGTGAACCGCTTCGGCAAGGTTGGTAAGCAGTTGTTTTGCACTGACAACTTCCTGAGCTTGCGCCCAAGAAGTTGCAAAGCAGAGTATCGCAATAAACAGCTTTTTCATTAAATTAGTTTTGTTCCTCTGTCACGTCTGACGCTTTCTTCTGTTCTTCAAGCTGTTTAGCTTGTTGCAACGCGTACGCCATTCTAGACTGGCGCTGATGCTCAAGCACAAGCGCACCAATACGTTGTTGTTGAAGCTCTCTTAGACCTTGAGCTGCATTTTCAATCGCCGGCTGTTCTGTTGACAAACTCACTGGAGAAACCGAGCCGGTAAGCGGCATCGTTTGCAAAGATGGAAGCGTGTTGTTCAACTCAGACTGCGTTGTATTATTATTCACACCCACTAAAGCAACCAAACACACACTTGCTGCAATCGCAAATTGAGCTAAAGGCTTTTTATAGCGAGCCAAAGAAATAACGTTCGATTTTACATCGTCATTGACGGCCTCAGCACGAATGTCTGAAGCTTGCTCGTTATGCGACATATTGTACGTCGGTTCGCTTTCAAGTGCAGCAGCTACTTGCGCTGTAATATCAATACAGATGGACTTTTCATTTTCCGCACGCATCGCGTCACCGATAAGCGCGTAACGCACGAATTTATCGTGTTCAAGTCCATTCAGCATTTCAAAAGAGTGCCCTACCTCACCATCAAAAATGTCTGATGTAGTCTGCTCTAGCGAAGCGTGTTTGTTTGCATTAGTCATAGTTAAGACTCGCCTATTAACGAATTTAAATTATTATCAATGGCTTCGCGAGACTCGAAAAATACGTGAACGAACCGTTCCTACTGGACAATCCATGACCACAGCGATTTCCTCGTAACTCATACCTTCAATTTCTCGAAGAGTGATGGCCGTTTTCAAGTCTTCGGGTAAACCTTCAATTGTTTTGAAGATTACTTCTTTGACCTCATCACTCATCAATAAGTTCTCAGGTGAAGCATTTGAACGTAATTGCTCTGCACCGTCGTACACTTCCGCTTCTTCAGCATCAATGTCGTTTGCTGGAGGCTTACGCCCAATTGCCACTAGATAATTTTTTGAACAATTCACAGCTATACGATATAGCCAAGTGTAAAACGCGCTTTCGCCTCTAAAATTAGGCAAAGCTCGATATGCTTTAATAAAAGTTTCCTGCGCTACATCCGCAACGTCACCGTGATTACTCACATAACGGGAAATAAGGGCCGCAACTTTATTTTGATACTTGGCAACCAACAAGTTAAACGCATTCTTGTCTCCTTGTTGAACTCGTCTAACTAGCTCTAAATCCAAATCCTGCTCGCTCATTCGAGCCGGTACTCCTCTATTGTTTTTTATTGCTTTCCACACGACAATTACGTGCTGCGCAGCTTAGTTATCGGGGCTAGTTGCCATCTTTCACTGCTACTATGACCGACACCTGAATAAAAAGTTCTGTTTTTATGTATTTTTTTTTAAAATGCTGCAATAAATGACTCAGTCATCACTGCATAGAAGTAGCAGTTTAACTAACTCGTTGTTTTTAACAGCATCTCAGTTTAGTGACTATGATAGCAGATACCACACAGATTTGAGTACGGATCGGAAAAGTTTAATTAAGACACTTTGATATGAACGAAACCAAACACCACAGCACAGACGTTGTTATCATCGGTAGTGGAGCCGCAGGTTTATCACTTGCTCTTTCTCTGGCCAATCATTGTAAAGTTAGCGTGATCAGCAAAGGGGCGCTGACTGAAGGCTCTACGCTCTATGCGCAAGGTGGTATCGCTGCCGTTTTTGATAAGAAAAACGACAGTATTGAGTCACACGTTGAGGATACCCTCCAAGCTGGCGGTGGATTATGTGACAGAGAAGCGGTCCATTACACAGCAAGCAATGCAAAATCATGCTTAAAATGGCTCATCGAACAAGGCGTTCCATTTGATATGGAGTTTGATAGCGAAGGCAAAGAGCGCTTCCATTTAACTCGTGAAGGTGGGCATAGTCATAGACGCATTCTACACGCTGCCGATGCAACAGGACGTGCGGTCCAGACTACGCTTATCTCGCAAGTGCAAGCACACAGCGGCATTCAATTGCTTGAGTATTACAACGCGATTGACCTTATCACCGATAAACAAAGCCAAGAAAAACACGTTAAAGGCGTTTACGTATATAACCGTAAAGCAGAACGCGTAGAAACCATCAGCGCGAAGTTTGTCGCTTTGGCTACGGGTGGAGCAAGTAAGGTTTATTTGTATACCTCGAATCCGGACGTATCAAGTGGTGATGGTATTGCGATGGCATGGCGTGCAGGCTGCCGAGTTGCAAACATGGAATTCAATCAATTCCACCCAACGAGTCTCTATCACCCAGATTTACAGAACTTTTTAATCACAGAAGCCATGCGTGGTGAAGGTGCGCTATTACGACGTCCTGACGGCACACGTTTCATGCCAGATTTTGACCCTCGTGAAGAACTCGCCCCGCGCGACATCGTTGCCAGAGCAATTGACTTTGAAATGAAGCGTCTAGGCGCGAATTGCGTGTACCTCGATATTTCTCACAAAGACAAAGACTTTATTATCGAGCACTTCCCAACTATCTACGCGAAGTGCCTAAGTGTTGGGCTAGACATCACAAAAGATCCCATCCCTGTCGTCCCTGCCGCACATTACACCTGTGGTGGCGTAATGACGAACTTTGATGGGAAAACGGACATCGATAATCTTTATGCCATTGGCGAAGTCGCTTACACAGGCCTTCACGGGGCTAACCGTATGGCCAGTAACTCGCTGCTAGAATGCATTGTTTTTGCACATGCAGCCGCAAAAGACATCCTTGCAAAACTTGCTACACATCCAGAGCCACCGACATTACCGGAGTGGGATGAGAGCCGAGTAACAGACTCCGATGAGGAAATTGTCATTACTCACAACTGGCACGAACTGCGTTTGTTTATGTGGGACTACGTGGGGATTGTTCGTTCAACCAAACGTTTAGAGCGCGCACTGCGCCGTGTTGAACTTTTAAAACAAGAAATTCAAGAATACTACGCTAACTTCAGAGTAAGTAATAACTTACTTGAACTTCGTAACTTGGTACAAGTTTCCGAGCTGATAATTCGAAGCGCCTTGGAACGAAAGGAAAGTCGCGGTCTTCATTATACGATTGATTACCCCGAGTTAAGTGAAAATCCAACTCCGACGGTGCTTTCACCTACGGATGGCGATGCAACGATAAAATAGTCCGTCGCAATAAACGCCAAGCTTCTTGCTGCAACGATTGTGGCAAGAAGCAGACACACGATTTCTGTTCCGCATTTTGTATATAAATCACAACAAGGCCGTCAAAAACACGCGATGTAGGCAATAGCTTTCCCATCAATACCACCCCGTGCCCATCATAAATCTCGATATGACCGTCATTCAGCACCACGGCGCCTTCGCCGATAAACCACTGATTCATCGTTTTCCAAGTGTGAAGACTTAAAGGTAACCAGCCAAATATAACCAGCAATATCGAACTAATGGCCGGATAGAGGAATAGCAGTGAAGGACAGGTCAGCACAACCCAAGCGACTAACCACATGTGACTTGGGTTGTTATTCGAAAAATCAATCCTATACGCGGACACGGTCAAGAATGAGCGCCACCATTTTGGCTAGAATCGGGTCTGGGCATTGCTCATGGCCCATGAACCATGCAAAGAGATCGGGATCTTCAACTTCAAGTAATTGTTGGAAAACATATTTATCTTCTGCCGACAATGCATCATACGCTGCTTCAACAAATGGCTCTAACAACACATCAAGTTCTAACATGCCACGGCGACACGCCCATTTAATTCTTGCTTTTGAATACAATTCAGTCATGACTTACCCCATCATTTGATGTCGGGAAGTTTATCAAATCGTCCTTTTGCACACCAGCTTCCTATTGCAATTGCACTCACCTGCCCATACAAAACAAAAAGGTTAGCGCGTTGTGAGTCGTTGGCAAGCGATACACGCGATTTCTCTTACTTCAAACAAACCTTTGTGTGCCGTCTGAAACCGCCTTTGCAGCCGAGTCCTTGGCTTTGAAAGCCTATCGCTATCAGGTATCATAGGCACATTCTCGCTTAGCAACACGATGATGGAATCCGATTTATGCAAGCACAGGCTTTTATACTGGATGATGGTCTCATTCAAGTTACAGGACAAGACAAGTTAAGTTACCTTCACGGTCAACTTACGCAAGACATGAACTTAGTGACGGATGGCCAGTTCAAATGGACAGGACACTGCTCACCAAAGGGCAAGCTTTGGGGTGTATTTAGACTGTTTAAAGAGTCGGATAGTTACATCCTGTGGAGGCTCAAAAAGTGAAATTGAAGCCTCTTTACGTGAATTAAAAAAGTACGGTGTGTTTGCTAAAGTCGAAATTGCACAAGCAGAACGCGTCGCAATTGGCATAATCACGGATTCTATAAAGAGCACGTTGTCACAACTTAACGTAGAGCCAATCGAAGGCCAAAATGCCTATTACAGTGAAGCACTGGATGCGAAAGTGCTGGTACTAGATGACAAGCGCCTTGTTGTTTTCGCAAAACAAAAACCTGAATTGCCAGATACGTTTACCTATCTCCCTGACAATGCCCTTTGGTATATTGCAAGCATCAGTGCTGGTGAACCTCGTTTGGATACACAAAGTATCGATGAGTACGTCCCACAGATGGTCAATCTGCAAGCGTTAAATGGTATTTCGTTTAAAAAAGGTTGTTATACGGGACAAGAAACGGTTGCGCGCATGCGCTATCTCGGAAAGAACAAACGTGCGATGTTTATCGTGTCAGCGCAGGTTGACTCTTTGCCTGAATCACTTGATTTAGAAATGGCGTTAGAAACTAACTGGCGACGTGCTAATACACCAACGCATTTCGCATTTGATACTCACACCAAACAATTCAGTGCACTTGTGGTGCTGCCAAACGACACAACGGCAGATACTGTGCTACGGTTTAAAGATTCGCCTGAAACACACTTAACAATTCAGGCTCTACCTTATTCTTTAGAAGACTCGCAATAATTTAGGAAAGATGATGAAAATTGAGCAAAATTCGGTTGTCAAACTTCACTACGCTGTACTTGATAACGAAAAAAATACCATCGACAACACTTTTGATGAAGCACCAATGGAAATCATCATGGGCGCAGGGTATTTGATCCCTGGACTTGAAGAAGCGCTAATCGGTAAACAAGTTGGTGATACGTTTAGTGTTACAGTTGAGCCAGAAAATGGTTATGGCGAGCGTTACGACAATCTAACGCAAGCAGTCCCTAAGTCAATGTTTGAAGGCATGGAGATTGAAGTTGGCATGCAATTCCGTGCAACAACGGATGAAGGCGACCAACTTGTTGTTATTATTGGCATTGAAGGAGATGACGTCATTGTTGATGGTAACCACCCTCTTTCAGGTATTACACTTAACTTTGATGTGGAAGTCATTGACGTGCGTGAAGCAACTGCTGAAGAACTTGAGCACGGACACGTGCATGGCAGCGGTTGCTGTGGTCACGATCATGACCACGACCACGACCATTAATCATGTGTTTTAAGTGGCCTTAATTGGCCACTTTTGCTTCTAATAAATCCGTTAGTTTGCGCTGCTGATTTGTACCGATACGGATTTGTGTATCGTCCAGCAACGTTAATTCAACCGCTCTAAAGCCATGCACACCATATACCCAACCATCGTGAGTGATCCGTACACCAATGCCATGCATCCAAGAATTGATCACGGGTTGAACCGTTTTAATTTCCGAAAATTTAACTTCTCTTTTAAACACTCCAGGTCCAAACCACCAGCGGATCGCCTGATCATCGACCTCAACCGTTAAAGTTCCAAACAGAATTGCCATCACCAGTAGTAGTACCAAAAAGCCGACCACACCGATATTTGGGCCGATTAAGACCAACGCGATAGCGACAAAACTCGCTATCCAAGTGAGTAGCCCCCAGATGGCCCAACCAAATTGAGTATGTTTATACATCGATTATTGCCTTAAAAACTGTAAACCAAAGTCACACCAAGTTCGCTGTCTTTGGATTCTTTCCCTTCAACGGGCTGAGAATTGTATCGATACGTGTAGGATGCTTTCATTGAAATACCACCGAGCACTTGGCTGATTAACGCTGTTTCAGATTTCAATCGAGAATTGAGTCCCAGATAAAGATTGTTCAACACTCAAATCCTGATTAAAACGCGTGCGGCTCGATACTAACCGTTCCCATTGCAGAGCAACACGAAGAAGATAGCCAATTTGCGAACGTTCATCGCCTTCTTCAAGCTCAATGTCGTCGCGCGTTCGAGACATATATAAACCAGGACCAATATCAAAATCGACGGTATTTTTTGTGCCTTTGTAAAAGCGATTTCCATACCCCGTTGCGACCGTTGATTTGTAATCTAAACCGCTGAATTTATCGCGTTCGTAATCGCTATAGATAAAAAATGACGCTTTCTTATCCTCGAGCTTGTAGTTACCCTGTGCAGAAACAAACACCCGTGACGCAGTAACGTCATTTTCGTGGCTGCTCGAATTTGCTTCTTGGCGATACAATCCATCTAATTTGAAATGATTTCGCCAAACGCTAAAATCTTGATATAGATTGCTTTTGAGCTTAAAAGACGTTGATTCCGTATTGCCTTGGCTAAGGCTCAACCCAAACTCGGTGTCACCATAGAGTAACTCGCCTTGGTGCTGTTGATGGATTTCCGCCTCAGACAAATCGCCGTATTCATGGAAATCCTCAAACGGATCACCAGCGTAACTGTACGCGCTTACACATAACAACGTAATTAAGTATTTTCTCACTACACTTTTAACTTCTAATTACGAACCTAAATTTAGGTTTATTTAACGGGAATTATTGTTGACCACGCAACCAAACGACATGGCAAAATGGCGCATCGATATCACGGCTGATCAAAATTTTTGCAAATAAAACATCCTGCTCATCGACTTCAAGCCCAACAAGAACTTGAACAAAAGCTTCCGGCTCTATCTCGTATTCAACAAACGCAGCCCAGCTTTCATCAGGCTCACTGTCTTCGATAAATCCAGCTTCTTCGCGATGCTCATTAAAAAGTTCAATGTCTTCTTCCGACAAGTTATCCGGCGCCATTTCCAAAAAGATTTCGTAGGCTTGATTCGTTGCTTCTTCAACGCTGTGGAGTCTTGCTGACATAATACTTTCTCAATATAAAATTAGACGTCTATCATAGCAAATTACGAAAATTATTTGCTATGACTACGATGGAATTTCTGTAAATCACAGGTAATTAGCTCAACAGCGCTCGTAACACGTAATAAAAAATCCAATGTCCAAGACTATTTCTACAATAAGCGCTTATTTTTTCTATTTCAATATATTCAATAATCTCTCAGCCCATTTTACTCGTCGCGCCATCCATAACGATAATTTGCGATCCAACATCAATATCTCTCCTTGCTTTCTTGTTTTCATAATTCGCTTTACACTTGAAAGAAGTAGACATCAGACCTGTTATAAAAATTAGAATTCAGGCTAAAAATCATGGAATTAAGCACATGGTAAAACTAGAAATAAAAGAACAAGTCGCGTGGATCACATTATCCAGACCGGAAAAGCAAAATGCCTTATCGTTTGAAATGTTCCAACAACTTGCCAGCACCATCAAGCAAATAAGAAAGGATAAAAGCCTGCGTGCAGCGGTGATCACTGGGGATGGCAATCACTTCAGCTCCGGAACTCGATGTGAAGAGCGTGGTAAATTCCCCCTCAAAAATTGTCCAATTACTCTTTAAGTGGCTTCCTGGAAATCAAAACCTCGTACAGAAAGTCGTGCTTGGATGGCATTCATTACCAATTCCTACGTTTGCGCTCATTCACGGCAATTGTTTTGGTGGGGGTCTGCAAATCGCGCTTGGCTGTGACTTTAGACTTGCGGCGCCCAGTTCGCAATTTGCCATCATGGAGGCTCGATGGGGGCTGTGTCCAGACATGGGGGCAACAATACATTTGCCAGCCCAAATGAACTACGACGATGCTCTATGGTTAAGTATGACAGCAGACCCTATTGCGGTTAAAACAGCGAAACAACAGGGTTTAATTACGCAGGTATGCGATGACCCAAGACAACGTTGCTTGGAAATGTTAGACCTACTTAAATCACGTTCGCCAGATGCATTAGCGGGTATCAAATCACTTTGTCAGCGGGCTTACCACAATCGTGAACGGACTATACTTGCGAAGGAAACCGCCACTCAGCTGGGTCTTTTGCTTGCAAAGAACACTAAAATAGTGATGAAAAATGTCAAATCAGACTCGCCCATCCACTTTTTGCCACGCAAATAGACTGAAATAAAGGATGATCTAAATGATTAAACAAGAAATTCAATTTATTGAGCACTACTATCAGGTCGTCAGCGAGTACTTGATGAATTACAGCATGCAACTTGTCGGGGCCATTTTAGTCTTGTTGTTTGGCCTGTGGGTTGCGAAGAAACTTTCTTCGGTTACCGTCGCGCTGATGAATAAACATAATATCGATGTCACGCTGACAAACTTCATTAGCAATGTCGTTAAAGTTATTGTCATCGTTATGTTTGTCGTGATTTCGCTTGGGAAAATTGGGATTAGCGTAACCCCGTTTGTCGCGGCTATCGGTGCTGCTTCGCTGGGCGCAGGTCTCGCGATGCAAGGCATGCTCTCAAATTACGGCGCAGGACTTGCCATTATCGCCACTCGCCCTTTTGTGGTTGGTGATACCATCATGGTCAATGGCATTAGCGGTTTGGTAAAAGACATTCAACTAGGGCACACTATCTTAATTGATGAAGAGCAAGTTGAAATTACCATTCCGAATAAACAAATAATCGGTGAAGTACTTCACAACTCATTTGCGAATTCGTTAGTAAAAGGAGAAGTGGGAATAGCCTACCACGCAGACCATCACATGGCGGTTAAACTTATCCAACACATTTTGTCTGAGCACCCCAATGTTGCTAACGAGCCTGAAAACAAAGTAGGCATTGAAGCGTTCGCGGACAGTGCAGTGATGATAAGCTATCGCTATTGGGTTCCGACGAATAAAATTATTGAGACTAAACTTGCGGTAAACAGTCTTGTATTTGATGCAATCAACAACGCGAAAATAGAAATCCCATTCCCTCAACGCGTTGTAACACTTAAAAACCCCACCTAATCCTTAAATTCAGTTAATTGCGCAAGGTAATAATGGCTTTTAACCTTGCGCTGCCAAAACTACTCATTTTTTCAAAATCAGTTTTAGCAATTGGCACATGTTGGCAATCAATCGCAACCTGATTAGTCGCAAGCTCTGGGTCGTGGACATAAATACTGTGACTGTCCATCGCGGTCACACACACCCAATGTGGCGCCTTTTTGCCATCTAATCGATATGTACTGATAAGTGCAAGCACACGCACATCATCGTTTAGCATACTTTCAAGGCTAGCCAGTTTTATATCTTCGTAGTTCAGTGCTACACCACAATCTTTGGCTTTCGACACAAAATCCTCATGCACCAACGCCATGATGTTCTTTTTCTTGTCACTTCGAACACCGTCCAGAAATAGGGACTCACTTGTGCTTAAATAGACTGCTGAATTGAATCCTCGATACTGAGCAGACAACGCCAGTCCAATCGGATGACATCCACCATGGCCACTGGTCATAAATATGGTGGTCGCTTCACGCCAAATTTCTAATTCTTCCAGTTGAGATGGTTCAAACTGAGTGGATAAACTGCCCATCGCCATCATCAATGCAGCAGGACCACAAGTGAATTCCGTTGTTTGCATGTACCACGGCACATTGAACTGCACACCATCACCGCTAAAATGGGCAATTTGCTTTTGCATACGCAGCCGCTTCACTGCCATCACCATAGTAATCGCTGTAAGCGCCAAACGTTTTGTAGCCAAATTTTTGGTAGAGTTTTATGGCTTTTTGGTTATTGATAGAAACCTCTAAGCGCAAGTAACCTCTACCTCGTTGACTTGTTTCTTGTTCAAGCGCACCCAGCAGCATTTCAGCAATACCACGACCCCGCGCCATTGGCGACACGGCAAGCGAATACAAGCGAGCAAGTCGAGTGCCTTTTAAGCACCACACTAGGCCGTAGCCAAGTACTTGCCCTTCGAGTTCCGCCACCAACAGTATCGCGTGCTTTGCACTGATCCAACGCTTAAAGCTTCGCCTACTCAGCTTGTCACTGGAAAAACAGTGCATTTCAAGGTCAGTAAGTGCATTTAAGTCAGACGGTGAAGCAACCCGAATTATCGCGCTTGGTGCGTCCTCCACTTTAAGCGCTGCATTAGTCATTGTCTTTGCCTCTTAACTCTAAGCGACGTTGAAATTCAGCCATGATTTGCATATACAGCTCATCGCCTAAATACGCATCTTCCACTTTTGTTTCAATGCTCGGATTGTCGTTCACTTCAATCACGTAAGCCTTACCTGCAAGCTCTTTAACATCAACACCATAAAGGCCTTTACCGATCACCTTACAGGCCTTTAGTGCGGCTTCAAGCACTGCACGAGGCACTTCAAAAGTCGGCAATGTTTCCCAACCACCTGAATTAAAACGTTTAGAGTTGTGGTTATAAATCTGCCAGTGGTTGCGCGCCATAAAGTAACGACAAGCATAAATTGCACGACCGTTCAGCACCCCAATACGCCAATCGTACTCGGTGTATAAAAACTCTTGCACCAAAACAAGCGCACTTTCCGCGAGTAATTCACCTAAACGCGCTTCCAATTCCTCTTTGTCTTTTACTTTGAACACACCGCGAGAGAACGAACCTTCCGGCATTTTTAGCACCATCGGGTAGCTAAACGTAGTTTCCAATTGCTCGAGAGTGTGCGGCTCTTTATCACTCACCGTTACCGTTTTTAGGGTAGGCACTTTGTTGTAGCTGAAGGCATCATGTAAAAATACCTTATTGCAACAACGAAGAATCGACGTTGCGTCATCAATGACGACAATCCCTTTCGCTTCGGCTTTGCTTGCCAGCTTGTAAGTAACATGATCAATCGCCGTGGTTTGACGAATAAACAACGCATCATATTGGCTTACGTCTTCTAACGTTTCCGGCGTTTTCACTTCCGCATGAATACCATGTTTACGTGCCGCTTTTACAAATTTCGCAATCGCGTCTTTGTCACTAGGCGGTGAAGGTTCATTCGGGTCTACTAAAATTGCCATTTCCCAACGAGCGTGTTTTGTTGTTTGACCGATATGCCACGTTGATTCAGCATGCGAGGTTAATTGCGCTAGAAACGCTTGCTTTTCCTCACCTTCTAATTCACTGAGCGAACCTTGCTTAATGCGCACTTGATTCGTTTCAACTAAATACTCCAAATGCAAAATAGGTGCGGGGTATTTCTTATGTGCTATTTGCCCCACTTTTTGCCACGCCGCATCATTCGTTTTGCCAAAGAAAACCCACGTTTTCGCGTTCGTAATCTTTGCTACTTCACTTAATTGCTTGGCTGTCAGATTAAGATCTAACGTTTCAGAGCGCAGCGCGTTGATGGTTTTCACCGTTGGTTGAACAACGTGTTTACGAGCCTCTGCCAACAAAGAGCAATAGTAGCCTTTACTTAAATATTGCTCGGTATTACATAAGTTAATAATGCGTGTTTTCGGTTCGTCGCGTTTTGGGTAGTCTTGTAGATAACGCTCAAAAGTAAGCGTATTAGGTAGACCTAACTCTTCCACTAATGCTGTTGATTCAACCACAATTAACGTTTTAAGCATGTAAATTCCTAAATTAGTACGGGCACGCATACAAGGTATAGTTGAAAATTCGTTGTGCCGACGAATAGTTTTAATTTTTTTGGCAAAAAGAACCAAAAGATCAAGCACATGTACTGCAATAGCGGAATTCAGTTGGTCATTCTGCGCACTTTATAAGGCTGATTTACCTACATCGCAAATGAAATAAATTTCTCGATAAGAGTGAGTAATTTTTATGTATTACACAGTGATTCGGAATGACCAGTAAAGACGGCAAAACGCGTGGAAAACTGATATATCACCATGACTAATAAGCATAAAAAAGCCATAGTTAAAAAGAGTAGAACACCACCGAATGATTGCAAAATTACACCACCAATAAATGGTGCAAATGCATACCCTAAAGAGCACAAACCGGCCGCGCCAAAATAACTCGCTTTCATCGACTCTGGTGATAGCCTATCTAACAATACATTTAAATTTGCAAAGAGTATCGCCTCGCCAAGACTTAGAATAGCCATCGCAAATAACCAACCGGTATACGAATTAACGTGAATTGCTGCCATTGTGATCTGTGAAATGAGCAATAGGAAGCTGCCCACTAGTAGCCTATTTTCAATAGACCAGTTGCGCATGACGGCAAGTAATGGAAACTGAGCCACCACAATTATGGCGCCGTTCATGACGATTAAAGATGAAATCAAGAATGCAAGATCAGGGACATTTTCGCGTGCAAGGTATTGAACCAGCGTCGAGTCACTTTGAGCAAAGACCACAAAAACAATAAAGTTTGCTGCTAAAACTAATAAGAAACGCTTATCTCGACGTAAAATAGACAACCAAGTTGAGAAAGCGGGTACGTCCACACCACTTTTTGCCACTTGATGGCGCCCAGACCAAAAGATCAGTACCCCTAAGCCCATCCCTAAATAGGCCAATGCAGTAAAGGCAAACAGTCCTACATTGCCATTCAACCCAGCCCAAAGTCCAAACAGCGGGCCAAATGCCGCCCCCACATTCACCAAAAAATACAGCGTCTGATAAGCCAACTCCCGATGATTTTGATCTGGTAATTCGTCAGACATTAAGGCTTTACTTGGTGCATCCCACAAGGCTCGAGGCATTGTTGCTAACGCGACAAAGGCCATAAATGAAACGAGATCTGTCATAACAGCAAGCCCTAAAAAGGCAATAATACCGAGTGCAATTGCCAACATTAAAATGGGCAAACGCCCAAAACGATCAGCGAGATAACCGGTGAAAAAGCCTATTGACGTTGAGAAGACAGCTGACAAACTCAAAAGTCCTCCTACTTCAACAGCCGTCAGTCCATATCGCTCATAAAGAATTACCGCAAGAAAAGGCCAAACCATAAAATAAGACGTGCGAATGGCAAAATTACCAAGTAATAGTACCCACGTTAGCTTGGTGAAATGTGTCATTGTTTTGATCATATTGTCACTCCCTTAAAAGTGACTCCACTCTAAAACCTCAATCAACCTTGAGGTAAAGTTTTATTTATGTCTAAGAATATGAAATGCAGGTTTGTTGATTAAACCATCCATGCTCCGCGTTTAATTTTGTCGAATTTAGCAACATCACACAGTACCTACCTTACTTTTAAGTCCCGCTTATTCGAATAAAAAGAAAATGGTTGAATAGCCAAATTCTATTCTACACTTGAAATGAAAAAGGATTTTAGGAGCAAAGATGAAGCTCAAACTTCTTGTAATGTCCCTATGTGTGTCACTGTCAATTTTACCCTTGCTGATTGGGGTGTATTACATCAATTTAAATACGGCTCAATACCATCGAGACCTAATGGCGAAGCAAATTGCGTCACTGGCACAAATTGGAAAACGTCGTATTGAAGCGCTTGTCAATGAAACCCAAAACTACACCGCCATGATCGCAAATAATGTTGGGTTAAAGACAGCCCTCGCGGGTTGGCTCAATGAACGAACTCAGAACCATTTGGAAACACTTAAAAATACACTACTTGATTCAACACAATCGTTGAAATCACTGGATCACTTTACGGTGTACAATGCGCTTGGAAATCTGGTGATCACAACCAATTCATCTACCGCGTATACACATGTCTCGCTCGCGAATCCTTTTGAATTGCAAACGGAATTAGTCCCTGATACCTCAGGTGTTCAACTTGTACATGTTCAACCAATTTACTTCGAGAATGCGCTTATTGGCTTTATAAAGCTGGCGTTTAGTACTACCGCTATCAATGAACTTATCTCTGATAGAACAGGGCTTGGAAAAACGGGGGAATGGCTTTTTGCTATCCAAGACAAAAACGGTGACGCCATATTTGCCGTGCCATTAAAATATGACCCAGATGCCGCTTTTCATCGCAAAGTCGCAAGTATTCGAGAAGATGTTCCAATCATTCAGGCGCTGCACGGTAAATCCATTATCATGAATAATGCGCCTGACTACCGTGAAGTACCCGTCCTTGCCGCTACGCAATTTATACCCAAATTAGGGTGGGGACTGGTCGTCAAGATTGACGAACAAGAGGTCAATTACCTCACCTTCCAAAACCAAAATCGGGTTATTTACTACAGTCTAATGATGGTAATCTTCGCCATTGTGCTCGCACTTTTACTCGCTAAGTACATTCAAAGCCCACTACAACTGTTAAGAGACTACGGACATAAGCTACGTACAGGAGAAAAATTACCGACCAATAGTTATCGCGGTTGGCTGGAAGCAAAAGAACTATCCGCAGAGTTTATTACCATGGCAGAAAAGCTCCGCCATTTAAATGAAGAGCTACGAGATGAAGTTTCAGAGCGGAATCAACAGCTTCAGGCAAGTCATCTACAGCTTGCGCAAAATGCGATTGAAGACCCCATAACAGGTCTCTATAACCGCCGATATTTTTACAAACGTTTTGATGAAGAGCTTGATAGAGCAAAACGGTTTAACCGGCCTCTTAGTTTGGCGGTGTTAGAAATCGACCAATTCCAAATGCTCCTCGAACATTGGGGTGCTGACATTACTGACATTGTTTTGTCTAAAGTCGCCACGGCGATGCGTACTATTACCAAAAAAGCAGATTGTTGTGGGCGACTAAGTGATTCCGAATTTGCCATTTTGCTGCCTGAACAGTCTCGAGATGCGATAGAACTTGCTATGGAAGAGCTCAAAGCGCTTATCTTTGGAAGTTCAATTACGACGATTAAGGGTACCGTCAAAATATCCTGCAGTATTGGAATTTCTTTTAATGACGACGTCTCCGTCTCACAAAGTGACCTTTTGCAACGTGCGGGTCACGCCCTGTCCAAAGCAAAACAATTGGGCAGAAATAACCTTGCTGTGTATAGATATGAAGAATCTGAAGACACTGTTGAAGGCGGGAGCCACCTTTAGCTCCCTGTTCGCTCCCCTTGTTGTGGATGCCATTGTGCTATTTTGGCTGACGAGATTTAAGCGAGTGCCCAGCTTTTTCTAACCAAGGTTCTTCAGGCCATCTGTGTTTTGGGTATCGTCCTCGCATCTCTTTGGCAACCTCAACGTAGGCATTTCGCCAAAAATGCGCCAAATCACTTGTGGTTTGTAATGGCCTTAGGGCTGGCGACAATAGCTCATAACGTAACGCGACCCTTCCGCCTGCAATGCGCGACGATTCAACCTCGCCAAACACTTCTTGAAGACGCACGGCGACGGTAGGTGCTGCATTACAATAATCAATCCGCACCTTAGTTCCACTTGGGGTTTCATAATTGTCGGGTGCTTCTTGTTCTAAAATTTGCTGCTGCTCCCACGTTAAAGTGCTTTTGAGTAGGCCGAATATAGGCACCTGTTTTAGCGCTTTAAGATTGGTGACATCAGGCAAGTAAGGTAATAACCATTCAGCCGCAGAATTAACCAGGGTAAGTTCATTAATTTCTGGGAAATCACTGAGATATTGCGACAGCCAATTTGTTCTAGCGACCCATCGCACACATTGCTCGTTCCAATTCAACAGCGAAAGTCCTTCTTCGTTTAATAACGAGGCGACACATTTTTTAAACGTCTTAGGACTTGGCGCCGGTAAATTTTCGCTTTTTACCGTCAACTGTTGAAAACGCAACTCTCGTCTTCCCACCAATTTTTCTTTTGTGGCGTCGAGTTGCCAGCGCTCTTCTGCCACTAAGTGCGATTGCAGCTTCTCTAATAATACAGGCTCTGACACTGGCTCTGCCAAATAAATTAAACCATCTTTATTTTGTCCATCACAATCCACAACGACCAACCAGTCATGTTTACAAAGTGGATCATCTGCTTTTAGTCGTACGCCACGACCATTCGCGAGCGTGTAGCGAGCACGGTCACTCGGGCTTTGTTTTGCTATTCTATCTGGAAAGCCCACGAGCAAAAGCCGAGCGATCAGCTCAGACAATTCGGTTGGTGAGTAAGTACTCTCAACTGGTTTCGCGTCACTTTTAGACTTAATGGATTGAAGAATTTGCTGAACAAGGTTCTTTCGAACACCAAATATTGCTTGTCGTTGTAATCCCTCGAGCACCACCAGAATTCGGTCTAATAGTTGCGCTGAATGTGGCGCTAAGAGTAAATCTCGCTCTTGCAATACGGCGAGTAAAATCGAAGCAACTTGCCTCTCACTTTCATTGCAAGCTGCGAGTTTTATTGCACTAAGTCTTGGCCCTGCCGGAATTGCATGGGCTTTAAGCCCAAGTTCGGTCAATTTATTTGCATCAGACAAAAAACCAAGCTGACGGTTTAGTGTTTGCGCCGATTCAAAGTGCAGCAATGGAGGTGCGCTCAACCAATTTGCTTCATTAAATCGAGCGATCCCCCATTTCGCTAATTCCAGCACAACGCCATCCAAATCCGTTGTCATGATCTCTTCTTTGGGGAAGTCCGCGAATGTAGTTTGTTCCTGAGAAGACCACAAACGAATACATAATCCAGCTTGAGTACGACCGGCTCGTCCCGCCCGTTGCACTGCAGACGAAAGCGCAATTCGTTGCGTATCCAATCGCGACAAGCCGGACTTAACATCATAGTTAATGCGTTTTTCTAAACCCGAATCGATTACGATGGTGATATTTGGAATAGTCAAACTTGTTTCAGCAATATTGGTGCTGAGAATAATACGTCGCAAGCCACCTTTTCCCCCATTTAGAATGTGCATTTGCTCATTCAAAGGCATCGCGCCAAATAGGGTAAGTAATTCAACCTCATCAACGAATTGTTCTTTTAGCAAGTTATAGACGCGACTAATGTCACCTTGCCCCGGCAAAAAGACAAGGGCATCGCCCTTTGGCATGGCAGACATGGCATAGTTGAGAGCCTTACTTACCTGCTGAGCGATTGGCTGATTATCCGAAGCTTGATACAGCGTTTCCACGGGAAAGACTCGCCCTTCGCAGGCTAAAATGGGTGCTCTATCAAGATATTCGCTGACAAATTCGCTGTCCATGCTTGCTGACATCACAAGAATTCGCAAATCATCACGAAACCCTAATCGAATTTCTTGACTCAACATCAATGCTAAGTCGGCGTGAATAGAGCGTTCATGGAATTCGTCGAAAATCAGTAAGGCAGTATCTGATAACTCAGGGTCGGATTGGATGCGGCGTGTTAAAACGCCTTCTGTAACTATTTCCAATTTTGTTTTTGCCGACACCTTGGATTCATTGCGGATCTGATAACCCACTGTTTCTCCAATCGCCTCTCCCAATTGCTTTGCCAAATAACTGGCTATCGATTTTACAGCGACTCGGCGCGGCTCCAACATAACGATTTTTTTGCCACCCAACCATGTAGCACTGAGTAACGACAACGGCACCGCTGTTGATTTACCTGCCCCGGGTTCGGCTTCAAGAACGAGTGTTCCTTTTGCCTCAAGCAACTGGGCAATTTGAGAAAGGTGTTGGTGAATTGGTAACACAGATTTTTCGCATTTAAATCATATTAATGAGGATTATACGACATCACCATGTTGCGTGAAACGTCGTAATCATGGCGTTTAGGTTTCTAACATCACTTGGCTGTGACTTGCAAAAACCTTTAGCTCGCCGCTTCGGATGAGTACTCTCGCCTGTTTTGAGAACACTTCGGCATTTTGATATGCCTCTGGATGCACCAATTGTGCTATTCCCATTCAAGCGTTACGACGCGTTTCTTTCGCAATGTACAAACCGACATCGGCCAGTTCTAAGGTTTGCTCCCAATTTAACCATTTATCACGTTCAGGCACGAGCGGTAACGGTGCAAATCCAATTGAACACGTGCAGGTCAAGATGTGGTCATTTATCACAAATGGATAACTGCTGACTTGCAATCGAATGCGCTCGGCAACCTCACATGCCTCTTGTCGTGACATGTCAGGCATAAGCAACAAAAATTCCTCTCCTCCCCAACGTACCACGATATCTGAACGTCGAGTGCACTGTTTTAGAATTTCCGCAAAACGTTGCAAAATGACATCACCCGCAGCATGACCGTAAGTGTCGTTAATACGCTTAAAATGATCGATGTCGACCAAGCAAAGCACACTTTCTCTTTGCTGAGTTTGACTGATAAAACCATCAATTACGCTAAAGAAATAATGGCGATTTCTAAGTCCTGTCAAACTATCGGTAAAACTCAATGCTTGCAAACGTTCATTGCGTTCAGCAAGCTCGGCTGTTCTGGCTTGTACTTGTTGTTTAAGGACAATTAAGTAGCGCTTGTTTTGCCAGCGCCAATATAAAAAACCACCTACACCAAACAGTAACAGCGCCAATAAAATCCATCGCTGTTGCGTGAGTCTTGCATTTTCCAGTTGCTGTTGCTGCCGCTCTAATTTTTGTGCCTGCTGTGCGTTATCTCGCTCAAGCACGTTTAATTGCTGCTTTTGTTGCGCGACGGAAAACTGCGCTTCCAACTGAAGCACTTTGTTACTGCGTTTTTGCAGGTTTATGGCACGCTCAGTCATCAAAGCACGTTGAATATAGAGATGGGCTTGTTTGTACTGCTGTTGCTGTACATGAGCATTAGCAAGAATTTGCTGTAACTCTCCTTGTTCGGTGAGGTAACGCGTATCGAATGTTTGTTGTAGTTCTTTGGTTGCCAAAAGTTCAGCTTGATAGAATTCCCCAGCTTGAAGGTGACACTTGGCAAGCAAAATTTGGTATTCAATCTGTTCTTTAGAGGTATACACTTGCTGAAGCGACTTAACCTCGAGTAACGCACGACGTGCTGCTTCAAATTCACCACTGGACAACAACCCACGCGCGTAAAGTAGCGTCACTTTTGCTTTTAAGTCATCTGGTAAATTAGTTTGCTCAAAGAGCGGACGCATCTTCGCTACCACTTCTCGATAACTGCCCTTGAATTGCAATATCTGTGCTTGCCAAAGCGATAAAAGGTAAGTTGGCGTTCCGCCAATTTGACTTCTTTGCAGTGCTTTCGAAATTTTGTGTAAATAGCGTTCAGCGGCGTCAAATCGTTCCAATTCCACTTCAAGCTCAACAAATGCGAAGTAAACATCGATAATACGTTGTTCATCATGACTTTTTTCAGCAAGTGCCAAGGCTTCAAAATGCATTACGAGAGCATCTTTGTATGCACCATATTGCTCAAACAATGCCCCTTCGAGAAGATAAGAATCAATGATAATAGGCACATCGCCAAAACTTTTAGCTTGTTCACGAAAAACACGAATTCTAGGCAATAGGGATAAATCGTAATCTCGACGCACCGCTCGACGTAGTTCATCGTACACGACGTTGAGTTGTTGCCGTTGTTCAGAAATACCAATACCTCGGCCATTGGCTTCTCGCGCCTGTACACACAATAAAGCGCTTTGGATAAGAATGAATAACAAGACACAACGCTTCATCGCTACCTTCCTGAATGGACATTTGTAGGCAACATTGCCGCATTCACGGGCTTCCAATGTGCGACTCTGGAATTAATGAACCCCGACTCACGTAATGCACGTTCAATCGTCCCCCGTTCTTTCAAAATCCGAAGCCCTTTGTTCAACGCTCTAAATACTCGTTCTCCATCAGGATGACGCTTACTTACAACAAAATGACGTGAATCCGGCAACAGCACTTTCAGGTTATTGATAGGAACGTATTCGCGTCCTTCAAAATTCATCGTTAACGATTCACTGACACTGAAATTGACCAACATGGCATCAGCCACTTGGTTTTCAACCATGTTTAACATGGTTTCCCAAGGACCTATAAAGCTTATTAAATTAACCGGTAAGTTATTAAGTGCATGCCAGTCAACCTGCCAACGAGGGTTGGCAACGACGGTTATTTGATCTAATCGTTCTGCGGGTAGGTCTTGTAAAGCAACGTTCCGTTTTGTTACGTACAGGCCGGCTTCATATTGGCCAACCTCCACCAATGGTTCGCTTACAAATAGAGAACCTTTTAAATCAATAATGTCTTCATGCCAGACAGAGCGGCCAATTAACACGCTATCACCAGCGATCAACGCGCTGTATTCAAGGGTGTTAACTGCAGGCTGAGGGCGAAACTCCAATGGCCTACTTTCACCACCTAAACTTAAGGCCTGTTGAAGTAACACCATCTCAATAATCTCGATGTGGGAGCCTTTCGTGTTGGGGTAGAAATGCTCAAGCTCGAGCGGACTACGACCGGCAAGAAATTCGTGATAACGAGAAGAAAAATTTTCACTCGTTAAAATATCCACCACGATAGAGGTATTTGCTTGAATTGGCATCACCACCAGCAAAGCGATGAGTTGAATAAACTGCTTCAAATACCTTTCCTCATTCATTGACAGATAATACGAGTCCGCTTTTCAAAGCTGGTCCCATTTTAACCAATTGAAAACAGATTTCACGATAAAATTAAACCTTTTTCATTATTTTTACTGCAACTACTTCAAAAAGCAGAACAAAAACATCAAATGATTGATTTAATTTTAGTCAACTCAGGAGAATTTATAGATACATTTCCGTATGATTATTAATCAAATTTGGATTTTCGCGTTTCCTTCTTAGGTTGAAAACGAGCCATTGTAAATGGCATACAATAAGCTCATTAATGGACAACGCCACTGGTTTTCAGAGTAAGTAGGATAAAAAACAGTGTTAAAGGTAAAATGAAAAAGCCCGACGACAGTCGGGCTAAACATTACTCAGGTGCTGATTTTCCGAGTAGATAAGCTTTGCCATTCGCCATTACATAATAGTTAATTGGCACAAGAATGAGCGTAATAAAAGTCGCAAATAAAATCCCAAATCCAAGGCTAACGGCCATCGGTATCAAGAATTGCGCTTGCGTTGAGCGCTCAAACAAAAGTGGCATCAAACCTATGAATGTCGTCAATGACGTAAGCATAACAGGTCTGAATCTCGAAACGCCTGCGGTAAGCAACGCTTCTTTAATTGGAGTACCGTTTTTTCGAGCGATATTGATGAAATCGACCAAAACAAGGCTATCGTTCACGACAACTCCAATTAACGCCAAAATACCCAGTAAGCTCATCATGGTAAGGTCCATACCCATGATCAAATGCCCCGCAATCGCGCCAATCGCGCCAAATGGGATAACTGACATGACCACCAGCGGTTGACCATAGCTTTTAAAGGGGATAGCCAGCAGCGCATATATTGCAAACAGGGTAAACAGCAGCCCGATTTCTAAGCTCCCCACGGATTGACGCTGTTCTTTTGCTTCACCTTCTAGTGTATAACCGACACCCGGATATTGTGCGGTTAGGTCAGCCAAAAACTGATTTAAATCGGCTTGCAATGCCGTCATATTGACGCTTTGCTTATCAATATCCGCAGTCACGTTTAATGTTCTATAGCGATCAATACGATAAATCGATGCAGGACTTTGACCTGCTTTGAAGGTTGCAACCTGTCCAAGCGGCACTTGCTTGCCTGTCGGCGTAGAAATCAAAAACGCCCCCAATTGTGCTAAAGAAACTCGCTCATCGGTTGGCAATCTCACCATTACGCGCACATCATCTCGCCCTCGCTGGATACGTTGCACTTGCGAACCATAAAAGGCGTTGCGCACCTGACGTAACACATCTGCACGGTTTAAACCAAGCGCTAAGCCTACGTCATTCAAATCAATTTGAACTTCCTGCTTCCCGTCTGAAAGGCTGTCCGCAATATCGAACACGCCCTCGAAATGGTTAAGCTTTTCTTTGATTTTCTCGGCAACCAGACTCAATTCATCTAAATTATTGCCTGTAAGTTGGACGTCAATTGGGTCACTGATGCGTCCAAACTCGGCTCTGAATGTCAGCATTTCAGCACCCGCAACTGGGCCGATAAGCTGTCGCCACTCGTTAACCAGCTGTACACTGCTTACATCCATCACTCGGACTTCAGGAGATTGAATTTCAAAACGAACCCGTCCTGTCGAGGAGCTATTGCTAGAACCTGATGACCCCGACGATGACAGCACGTTTAAAATAACACTTTGTCCTGTTTCTGGGTCGGTGTACTTGTCTTTCAATTCAAGCGCAGCTTTTACCATACGGTCAATATGGCCGTCCGTTACTTCAAACGGCGTTCCAGTAGGCATCGTTAGGTTTACTCGAGCCGTTTCCGATTCAATCCGAGGGAAGAAAACAAAACGCATCCACCCTGACATGATCATGGCTACAATCACAATAAAAATACCGCTGAAACCAAGCAAAGTACTCGTTTTGTTATTTAAGCACCAACGTAAAATCGGCTGATAGTATTTCAAAATGGATTGTTCAAACCCATTCGCAAACTTTTGCTGCCAACGGCAAAAACCGCTCACAGAATCGCCATTTTTTTGCTTTAAATACTTAAGATGTGCTGGCAATACAAATTTGGATTCCACCAACGAAAACAATAAAACCGGGATCACGACCACGGCGATTTGCGCGAACATCGCGCCACGTTGTCCTTCAATCATCAGCATGGGAATGAACGCTACAACAGTTGTAAGTACTCCGAACGTTACGGGCGTTGCAACTTCTTGTGTACCGTGAATTGCAGCATCTAAACCCGACTTTCCTTGCTGCATATGGCGAAACACGTTCTCACCGGTCACAATTGCATCATCAACTACAATTCCCAGCACAAGAATAAAACCAAAAAGGCTCACTAAATTTAGGGAAATATTGAAATAGGCCATCGCTAAAAAAGCGCCAGTGAAACTGATAGGGATCCCAATAAACACCCAAAATGCGATCGCAGGACGAAGGAACAAGGTCAGTAACGCAAGGACCAAAATACCGCCTTGTATCGCATTAGAGGTAAGTGTCGCTAGGCGCTTTTTAACAACCTCAGAATCATCATCCCAATAGGTTAGCTTCACCCCCTCTGGTAAGGTGGCTTGTTTCTTTATAGCAAAGGCTTTAGCGGCATCCGCCACGTCAATCGCACTTTGCTCACCCACTCGATACACTTGAATAAGCGCCGCCGGTTCACCGTTAAATCGCGTTAGCAATGGTGTTTCTTCAAAATTATCCGCAATCGTTGCGATATCGCCTAATCGCACTAAGCTGCCGTCTTCTGCCGTCTTTACAATAATTTGCGCAAATTCTTCTTTTTGATAGGCCTGACCTTTCGAACGTAAAAGAATTTCGCCACTTTGCGTTTTTACGTTCCCGGCCGAAATATCTTGAGAACTGTTGCTGATTAGCGTGCTAATTTTTGCGAGTGATAAATCATACTGGCGAAGCGTATCTTGGCTTACATTTATCGCAATCTCATAATTACGAACACCTTGAAGACTGACTTGCGTGATCCCTCCTTCACGCAGTAAATCATCGCGTAAATGTTCAACCAGCGTTCTCAGCTCTCGTTCTTGCAACGGACCTGATAACGCTAAGTTAATGACTTCTCGGTTTCTCTGTGCCAACGCAATGCGTGGACGTTCAGCGTCAATGGGTAAAGTTGAAATCGCATCAACACGACTTTTGACGTCGGCTAAAAGTTCACGAGGGTCATAACCTGATTGCGTCTCTATCGTCACACTAGCACTGCCTTCCGTAGAGCGGCTGGTGATCCGTTCAATACCTTCTAAGTCTGCAACCGCTTCTTCAATGCGAATCGTCACGCCTCGCTCAACGTCTTCAGGGGTTGCACCACGCAGTGACACAGAAACAGATATTTTGTCACTGACCGTGTCTGGGAAAACTTCAAGTGGTATGTCCTTAAACAGACTCATCAACCCCACAAACAGCAAACTGAGCATTAACAGGTTAGCTGCGACATGATTTCGAGCAAACCAAGCTATCATGCTGACTCTCCTGATTTTTGGCGTGGCTTCCCATCATGTTTGCGCTCACCTTTCCCTTTTTCAGCGTCATGACGAGGTTTATTCGGTTTTGCTTCAAGTGCAACACCGTCTTTTTCTACGATGTTTACGGCTGTGCCACTGACCACTTGACCAAGCGGACTAATAACCAACTCATCGCCTGCTTGCAATCCGCTATCAACAACACTGTGAGAATCATTCTGCCAAGCAAGTTTCAAATCTCTACGCTGCAATCGTCCTTCATTGACAACGAACACATAACTATTTTGGTAAAGCGCCTTGTTAGGAATTAGCAGTTGTTCATCCTTCGTTTTGCCTTGGATTTGTGCGGTTACGTACTGTCCTATTTTGAGTGGCATTTTGTTTTTGTGCTGAGCACTGAACGGATCATCAATTTGTGCGATAACGTATAATTGCTGTGCATTGCTATCAATTGCCGATTCAGTACGAACGATGCGACCTTCCCAAATTTCAGGCTGTCCAAACAGGGTAGAACGAAGACTAACGCGTGGTAACTCTGCACGAGACTCTCCGTCACGATAATGCTCTGGTAACGAAATAAATGGCAGGTCGCGTTGTTTCAACGGTAATCGAACCTCGACGTAATCTGTCGCATAAACCTCAGCAAGTTGCGTGTTATTTCCCGCAAGTTGGCCTACATCGACCTTTTTACTGAGAACACGGCCATTAAACGGCGCCATAATTTGAGTACGAGACAAGGCAAGTTCGGCAGTGGCTAATTCCGCTTTTGCTGACAATAACTTGGCTTCGGCAGCAGCCAATTGAGGTTTACGCAGTACTAAGGCAGATGGTGTTTTACCTTGATTTCCGAGGCGCAACCAATCTTGAAGCGCTTGTTCGCCACGCGCTTTTTCTTCTATCAATGCTTGGTCCGCACTCATCACGTTTGCTTTTGCAGTCTGTACTTTTGCTTGATAATCACGGTCATCAAGTTTGACGAGCACATCACCTTGGTTGAAAAAGCCACCTTCGCGGAATTGGCTACTTAACCACACAACTTCACCACTCACTTGGCTTTGTAAAAGTGATTGAGTACGAGGTTTCAACACTCCAAATGAATTGAGTGTAAATTGGTACGGCTCAGCCGTTACGGTTTGTACTTGAACATTAATTGCCGGAACTGGTGGCGCTTTGCGACGTTTTGCCTCCGGTTTCATAAAGTGGATCAACGCCAAAATAGTGACGATAGCGATAACAATCGCGGCAGATAAACGATACTTAGGATTCATCTTAAGATTCCAAATTAAGCGAGAACAAAGCCGAGAGCGGTCGTCCCAATGCAGTTTCTAAATTGATAATTTGTTGACGTTGCTCAGTCGATAACGTGATTTTCGTCACTTCAGCATCCAATGCACGTTTTTGTGCATCTAGTACGGTTGTGAAGTTCACCAGTCCTTTTTGATATTGCGAAAACGACAGATCTTGAGCCATACGTGCATTCTCAAGGGCAACTTCAGCTAAGCCCACTCGCTCACCAATAGCGTGGTAATTTGCAAGCTCTACTTCTATTTCACCGTAGGCTTTATTTAAGGTGTCTTGAAGTTTACTCTTAGCAATACGTTCGTTACTTTGTGAACGAGCATAATCATTGGCAAGCCTGCCACCATCAAACAAAGGTTGTGACAAATTGACGACCCAAGACCACAGAAAATCCCCTTTCAGAAGCGACTTAAACTCGTCAGCACTGTAGCCGCCAGATGCTGTCAATTTGAAATTAGGAAACTGTGCTTTGAAAGATGCCGCAGATGCCTTGTTGGACGCCAATAACTCATACCAAGCAGCCTGTACATCCGGTCGATTTAGCGCCATTTCACTGCCTAGCGAATCATAGTTGGCGGCGTTGAACGTTGGCATAGCCGGAGTCAACTCACCTTGAGTAGATTTCACACCAGCCGCAATCTGTAGCTGACTAAACGCCTGAACCAAGACTTGCTTTTGGCGCACTACACGGCTTTGTTCTGAAGCAACATTATTTCTTGCCAAATAAACATCCAAAGCGCTTGTTAAACCTAATTGGTAATTTTCCTCTAGCATCTGCAACTGTTGACCGAGTAACGCTGCCCGCTTTTCATATAAGTCCAACAACGTTTGCGTTTGGATCATCGTTAAAAAAGCAACGCTCACTTGTTTCAGCGCAGTTTGTTCCGACTGAAAGCTTGCTTGCTTTGCTTGCTCATAGGCCATTACGGCTTGTTGCTCGGAATCGTCGAGTTTACCCAACCAATCAAGTTCCCAACTAAAAGACAACGTTAGGTTGTTGCCATTAGCAAGCGTTGCGTTCGTTTTACGTCGGCTGTGATCTAGTGCAAGCTTGAGATCCGGTAATTGCGCAGCATTCGAATTGGCTAAAGCCAGACTTGCCTGAACTTCCCTTTCTTTCGCTTGGTTTAAAGTCGGGTTATAGGAAAGCGCTAATTTTAGCCAGTCATCGAGAGATTGGAGTTTTTCAGGGGACGAAACTAGCGCTAACTCTGGACGGGTCATGGGTTCGGTGTCTTGAGTGATCTGACACCCTGCCAGTATCAATGACATACACACCAATGAGAGCGTTTTATACATGGGCTAAAACATCTGTTCCACAATAATTGACGCTAACTGTAGAGAAGCGGTCTCGAATACACAAACATATTTACGCTGATTTACACTCGTTCAGCGGTAAACTGCGTTTAGCCGATTTATGTACCAAAAACAAACGCCAAATCACCAATAAAATGAAAGCGAAATGTATACAAAACAAAAGCAAAACATCTTTAAAATGTAAAATGTTAGATGTTTTTTAAGATGATTAGAAAACAATCAACAATATCGACGAGTTAAACACGCTTTTTCAAAAATAACTAACTAGATAATAAATATACATTTTGTCTTTTTTACCTCCATTCGTCGCAGTTAATTGTTTCAAATTTTGTATCGCATTTACATTTTTTCACAATATTTTATTTTTAAAATTCATACAGTTACAAGAAAACACCTCTTATTGTAAATACATATGCATCATTGTGAAGAATGTTTATTGATTGGGGACTCTCTTTTACATTATAGTCATTACTCTTTTTCATCCCGTTAAGACATCATCATAATTAAATACAATCCAGGGGTAGCTATGTCTAAAACAATAAAAATGTCGTCTGTCGCGACGGCAGTCAGTGCTGTAATGTTTTCTGGTCTTGCAAATTCTGCGAGTTTCCAAGATTACAACTACCAAAACAAAGCGCCAATTGCGAAGCAATACTCTCAAATTCAAGGCCAAGTTAAGAAAAATGCATCTACAGATGTAACAACTTGGCTTGTTAAACTAAATACACCTTCAATTGCAGACCAAACCATCGCAGGTAATACGGTTGCTCTTGCTCGCCAAAACGTTGAACAAGTTCAGCATTCTGTTGAAAAAGCGATCGTTGATTTAGGTGCAGATTTACAAGTAATTACTAAGACAACTAAACTTGTGAATGCAATTGTTGTAAACGGTAAAAAATCAGACGTTGAACAATTGGTTGCTAACCCACTTGTTGAAGCTGTTCTTCCTGTATACGACTACAAACTAGACGTAGCAGACAGCGCTGACTACATCAAAGCAACGCCATTAGTTCAAGCAGGCACTGCTTCAGGTCAAGGCATCCGTGTAGCAATTTTAGATACTGGCGTTGACTATACTCACAAAGCGTTAGGCGGTTCAGGTAACGTTGCTGATTATGAAGCTGCAGCAGCAGATCCTGCAGATACACCAGCATGGCCACAAGGCAAAATCGTTGGTGGTTACGATTTCTTCCATAATGACCCAGATCCAATCGATGCAGGTTCAAACCACGGTACTCACGTATCGCATTCTGTCGTTGGTATCGCACCAAACGTAGAACTATTTGTTTATTCAGTTTGTTCTGAAACGTGTCCAGGTATTGCTCAACTTCACGCACTTGAAGCTGCAATGGATCCAAACGGTGACGGCGATATTTCTGACCGTGTAGACGTAGTTAATATGTCTCTTGGTGGTGATTTTGGCGATAGCAAAGGCGGAGCTGTACAAGAGCTTATCGACAAAGCAGTAAAATTAGGCACAACAGTTGTTATTTCAGCAGGTAACGATGGTCCGACACCATTTATCGTTGGTGGCCCTAGTACAACTGAAAATGCACTTTCAGTTGGTGCGATGACTCACCCAGTTATCAAATCACCTGAAATGACAAGCCAATTCTTAGGTGAAGCGGCTGAAGTTGGCGTTTCTAGCTTCAACCCAGTAAACGAATTTGCGTTTACCAATGAGACCGCTCCACTTGCGTTCGTTGCTACGGGTGCAAACGCATCAGGTGACGAGACTTCAGAAGCGTGTGAAGCGTTTGCTGAGAATGTAGACTTTACAGGTAAAGCTGTACTTGTTGACCGTGGTTCATGTAACTTCACAGCGAAAGTGCTTAATGCACAAGCTCGTGGCGCTAAATTAGTTATCATCGCAAACCATACGCCTAACGCTGGCCCAACTCGCCCAGGTGGTAGTGCGCCAGGTATCGAGATTCCGAGCATTGGTGTAAGTTATGAGCTAGGCAAAGCGCTTAAGGCAGCGCTTGCTTCTGGTGATGTTGCATACTCAGTGCAATCTGAGCTTAAAGATCAACAAGGTGCTATCGCATCATTTACTTCTCGCGGCCCATCAATGGACGGCATCTTAAAGCCTGAAATCACAGCGCCAGGCGTGAACATCATGACTGCACACCCAGGTCTTGGTGAAGGTCTAACACCGGCAAGCGGTACTTCATTCTCAGGCCCTATCACTGCGGGTGCGATGAGTATGCTTCGTGAAGCACTTCCAGAGCGTACTGCACTTGAAGTTAAAGCAACTATCATGAACGCGGCGAATCTTGATGTTACGATGGAACCTCGCGCTGTAAACCCTAATACAGCTCTAGCACCAATCAGCTACATCGGTTCAGGTTTAGTTGACGTAGAAAAAGCGGCGGCACTTCCAGTTGCAGCATGGGCGAAAGACACAAAACAAGCAGCGCTTTCTTTTGGTCTTGTAACGCTTAGCGAAGTAACGAGCTATACCAAGACAGTTGAAGTGAAAAACTTCTCAAATGCAGCTAAAACGTATTCTCTGTCTTTAGAGCAACGTTTCGCTGATGACATTGAGCGTGGCGCGTTGAGCATGACTTTCCCTGAGTCAATCACAGTGCCTGCTGGTCAAACGATTTCTTTTGATGTTGTTGCAACGGTAGACCCAACTAAACTACCTGAGTGGACTCTTGACTCAGGCAACATGTACAAACCAGAAACAACAGCTGATCTGACTACATTGGAACTTGACGGTGCATTAAACTTCTCGGAAGGCGGAAATAAAGCGTTCCACTTAGTTTACCACATGCTTCCAAAAGCAACTTCTGCTGCGTCTGTGACACCAACGAAAACGGCTAATGGCGTTGAATATGTGTTAACAAACACAGGTGCTGTTGAGCTAGAGCCATTCTTTGCTCCAACTGTTGCAACAGACGCTGCAAACGACAGCGACCGTTTAGACATCATTGGCGCATCAATTGAAACGATTGAAGTACCAGCAGATTACTGTCCAAGCGGCTACATGACGTTTACGACAATGGTAACTAGCCACCCTATCTCGCACACATACCAAGGCGGTTTCTTTGCTGATATCGACTTCGCAGCAAAAGGCGAGACAGCGCCAGATGGCACATACGATGTAACAGTACAAAACGGTAAGTTAGAATGGTTCTATGATTCTGCGGCTTCAGGTACTGCGATTACGTTTACACATCCTTACGACAGTGAAAACGGTAACATCACGGATGTATACTTCACATCAGGCAACAACTACGTGACGCTATCAAGCTGTATCGAGTCTCTAGGTTTAGACGCAGCTTCACTAGCTGAAGGTGTTCCAGCAAAAATCCGCTTCCGTACAGAAGAAGATACGTGGGAACCAGTTCCAAGTGCGTCACTTGATGAAGTAACGGTTAATTACACGTTCAAAGTATCAACAAGCGATGTTGCTGCACTCGTTGATAATGAAGGTAACCCACTTGAAAATGCACTTGCTGCTGGCCAATCAGCAAAACTTGCATTCTCTGGTGCAAACTTCATGATGCTATCAAGCAACGGTGCAACGCCTCTAAATGCTACACCAGCGGCAGACAGCCAAGACGCGCCAATCATCACTGCAGAACAAACATTCTCAGTAGATGAAAATACAGCTAACGACACTGTTATTGGTGAAGTTGCTGTAAGTTACGCTTCAACACTTGCAAATCCAGTGTCTGAATTCATCGTAACTAAGTCTACGTCTTCAGCTGTTACAGTTAACGCAAGCGGTGAAGTTGTTGTTGCAAACAGCGCTCTGCTTGACTACGACGCTGGCCTACACAGCATTGAAATCGAAGTAGCAGCGGCTGACACAGCAGGCAACGTGTCTGAGCCAGCAACTATCGTTGTAAATGTTAAGAACTTAATGGATGAAGCAAGCGAGCAACCAGTTATTCCTGTTGTTGTTCCAAACAAAAAATCATCTTCAGGTTCATTGTTCTGGTTATTGCTAGCAGCACCTCTTGCACTATTCCGTCGCAAGAAGTAATCGCTAGAAACGAAAAAAAGCCCACGCAATAATGCGTGGGCTTTTTTTATTTATACTGGTTTTGTTTTTTCAACGTGGTGAAACGATGTCACCCTGAATACCTTATTTGATGTCAGCTCAGTCAATAAGACGTTAAGCAGCCATTAAATAAGGCACTTGGCCTTTATGCTTTGTCGCGCGTGAATAGCTCCCCTTACCTTTCTTCGCTTTTTCCACTTTGCTTTGAAACAGGACGCTGGTCACAAGTGCTTTCATCGCGTTATCTTTAATTTCACCACGTTTATGGTCATGGACCATTTTACTTTTTTTACTCATATTTTCCTCGAGTTGGTTCTTTTCTAGTTTGCTATTGAAGACGTATACGATGTACATCGATTGAGTCTCTATACTTTGTACGACAATCTGTACGGCACTACAGTTCGTACAAATCTTCATCCAAAATACGCTGCGCATTATTGGTAGGAGAAACGCAAAATACAATAGGGAAAATAGAAAAAAACGCAGCAAGCTGCGTTTTTTAAAAACAAGGGATTAAGCGTCGGGTTCATACCCAAGATTTGGCGATAACCATCGCTCCGCTTCAGCAAGGCTCAAATTCGCCCGCGTCGCGTAATCCTTAACTTGGTCTTGTTGAATAGATGCAACCGCAAAATATTTTGAATCCGGATGTGAGAAATACCATCCCGATACGGCAGCGCCAGGCCACATGGCATAAGAACTCGTTAACTTCATTCCAATGCGTGATTCAACGTCTAACAAGTCCCAAATTTTTTGCTTTTCTGTATGTTCAGGACATGCCGGATAACCGGGAGCTGGGCGAATTCCTTGATAATTTTCACGGATCAGCTCTTCATTGGAGAGTGTTTCGTCTTTTGCGTAGCCCCAATACACTTTGCGTACTTGCTCGTGTAAATACTCAGCAAAAGCCTCCGCCAATCGATCTGCAACCGCCTTGACCATGATCTTGTTGTAGTCGTCTTGTTGCTGCTCAAATACATCCGCCAGTGCATCTTCTTCAAGGCCACCTGTAACGGCGAATGCACCTAAGTAATCAGGCGTGCCTCTTGGTGCAACAAAATCAGATAAGCAATAATTTGCAAAATCCGTTTTCTCTGTTTGTTGACGTAAATGACAGGCAAGCTCTAATCGCTCGGTGCGAGACTCGTCAGTGTAAACTTCAATATCATCGCCTACGCGATTCGCAGGGAATAAACCGATCACACCAAGCGGCTGCAGTGAACCGTCTTTTTCGAGTGTCTCTAACATCGTATTCGCATCGTTGAACAATTGCGTGGCTTCTTCCCCCACAATTTCATCGCTCAAAATGCGAGGATATTTACCCGCAAGGCTCCATGTCATGAAAAAGGGTGTCCAGTCGATGTACTTGCGAAGAGTGCGAATGGGCACATCTCTAAATTCTGTAATACCTAGTTTAGTCGGCACTGGTGGGGTGTAATTTTTCCAATCTAAAGCTAACGCGTTGTCACGTGCCTTTTCAATACTAACAGGCTTTGTACGTGGCTTTTTACGCGCTTGTTGGTCTCGTACCACCACATACTCCTCTTTCACTCTCTCAAGGAAAGGTTGTTTCTGTGTTTTCGATAACAAACTCGACACCACGCCAACTGCTCGGCTAGCGTTATTCACATACACCACACCTTTGTCATATTGAGGCTCGATTTTCACTGCGGTATGCGCTTTTGATGTTGTTGCGCCGCCAATTAACAACGGCAACTCAAAACCTCGACGCTTCATCTCTTTCGCTACGTGCACCATTTCATCGAGCGACGGAGTGATGAGGCCTGACAATCCAATGATGTCGGCGTTCGTATCAATTGCGGTTTGCAGGATTTTTTCAGCCGGTACCATTACGCCTAAGTCAATGACTTCGTAGTTATTACATTGCAGAACAACGCCGACGATGTTTTTACCGATGTCATGCACATCGCCTTTTACGGTTGCCATGACGATTTTTCCTGCACTCGAACCGCCTTGCTTTTCGGCTTGAATGTAGGGGTCGAGATAAGCTACCGCGCGCTTCATGACGCGTGCCGATTTGACTACCTGCGGCAGGAACATTTTACCTGCACCAAACAAATCGCCGACTACGTTCATACCGTCCATCAACGGCCCTTCTATCACTTCGATTGGCTTGGCAAACGAAAGACGGCACGCTTCGGTATCTTCATCAATGTATTCTGTAATCCCTTTGACAAGCGCATGTTCCAAACGTTTAGCGACAGGCCAGCTACGCCATTCCAAGTCTTCGACTTTTTCGGCTTGTGCCATTCCTGAGTATTTCGGCGCTAATTCAACCAAGCGCTCACCTGCGCCCGCATCACGATTGAGGATCACATCTTCTACCGCGTTACGTAGCTCTTCTGGAATGTCATCATAAACCGCAAGCTGTCCCGCATTAACAATCCCCATGTCCATACCGGCTTGGATCGCATGATAGAGAAACACGGAGTGAATGGCTTCACGTACCGGATTATTACCACGGAATGAAAACGACACATTCGACACACCACCCGATATTTTACAATAAGGAAGGTGTTTCTTGATGCGGCGTGTGCCTTCAATAAATTCAACGGCGTAGTTGTCGTGCTCTTCAATCCCCGTTGCCACCGCAAAAATATTCGGGTCAAAGATAATGTCTTCAGGAGGAAAGCCCAGCTCATCCACCAAAATGCGATAGGAGCGCTCACAAATATCGAACTTACGATCAGCCGTTTCGGCTTGGCCTTTTTCGTCAAACGCCATCACCACCACAGCCGCACCAAAGCGCTTGATAATTTTGGCTTGGCGTACAAATGGCTCAATCCCTTCTTTTAACGAGATAGAGTTAACAATGGCCTTGCCTTGAATACATTTTAACCCCGCCTCAATGACATCCCATTTCGATGAGTCGACCATGATAGGCACGCGCGAAATTTCAGGCTCAGAGGCAATAAGGTTTAGAAACTTTACCATTGCCGCTTTTGAATCCAACATGGCTTCGTCCATGTTGATGTCAATCACTTGTGCACCGCTCTCAACTTGCTCACGAGCAACTTCCAATGCGGTTTCGTAGTCCCCTTCCATGATTAAGCGCTTGAATCGTGCCGATCCAGTTACGTTGGTTCTTTCACCGACGTTTGTAAAAATAGCTGTCGCTTGACTCATACTACAAATTCCTAATTCAAGTTACAGGCTTCTAAACCCGCAAGGCGCATGCGGCGCTCAATTTCAGGCAATGGGCGTGGTTCAATCTGTGCGAGTAATTTTGCAAATGCACGAATGTGTTCTGGTGTAGTACCACAACAGCCACCAACGATATTGATAAAACCTTCTTTACCCCAATCGACAATTTCTTTCGCCATTTCATCCGCTTCTAAATCGTATTCACCGAATTCATTTGGCAAACCCGCGTTCGGGTGTACAGAGGTAAATGTCTCACAAACACGAGACAGTTCTTCAACATAAGGACGCAACAAATCTGGACCGAGCGCGCAATTTAAACCAATTGAGATAGGTTTTATATGGCGAATCGAATTGTAAAAGGCTTCTGTGGTTTGGCCCGATAATGTCCGCCCTGACGCATCGGTGATAGTACCCGAGATCATTACTGGCAAAGCACGTCCGGCTTGTTCAAAGGCTTCTTCTACCGCGAATGCAGCAGCTTTCGCATTCAATGTATCGAAAATAGTTTCAATCAGAATCAAATCCGCACCACCTTCCATCAAAGCCAGAGTGGACTCGACATACGCATCCACTAATTTATCAAACGTGATGTTGCGATACCCAGGATCATTCACATCTGGAGAAATTGAGCAGGTTTTTGATGTTGGACCCAGTACACCAGCTACGTAGCGCGGCTTGCTCGGATTTTTTGCAGTAAATTCATCACACACTTGGCGCGCAAGTTTCGCAGACTCAACGTTGATTTCACGGCTGAGCGCGGCCATTTCGTAGTCTTCCATTGAAATGGTGGTCGAATTAAACGTGTTCGTTTCGATTATGTCTGCACCTGCTTCAAGATATTGGCGGTGAATATCGGCAATGACGTTAGGCTGGGTAAGACTCAGCAAATCATTGTTCCCTTTCACCAACACATGCCAGTCTTTGAAGCGCTCACCACGGTAATCTTCTTCTTCGAATTTGTGTTTCTGGATCATCGTGCCCATCGCACCATCCAAAATAAGAATGCGTTGCTTGAGTGACTCGATAAGGGTGGTGAGTTTATTCTGCATAGTTGTTAGTCCTTACATCTTGGCTAACCAAATTAATGTCATACGGCGTGGTTTGATATACGTAATAGTTTAACCAGTTCGAGAATAATAAAAAGGCGTGACTTTGCCATGCCTTAGAAGGCGTGATTGTGACGTCGTCGTTCGGGAAATAATGCAGTGGTTTTGGTGCATCCGGCCCTTTCGCTAAATCACGCTCGTATTCTTTTTTTAGCGTATCAGCATCGTACTCAGGGTGACCTGTAATATACACTTGGCTGCCCGACTGATTTTTAATTAAATAAGCCCCTGCTTCCTCTGACCCCGCGAGCACGACGAGCTCTTTGCTTGCATTAAATCGAGCGTTCTCAATATGACCATAACGAGAATGCGGGACATAGAAATGATCGTCAAAACCTCGAGTGAGCGCACCATGATTGAAATAACAATGGTGTTGAAATACACCACTTATTTTATCTGTACGCAAAGTACGTTTAATTCCATGGTGATGATAGATTGCCGCGTAGGCTGCCCAACACGAAAATAACGTCGAGGTCACGTGATGCTCTGCCCAATCAAAAAACTCGCATAGCTCTTGCCAATAGATGACATCTTCGTACTCTAAATGTGCAAGTGGCGCGCCCGTCACAATTAATGCGTCGTAGTTTTGGTCTTTCACATCTGAAAAATAACGGTAGAACATGTCTAAGTGCTGTTCTGAATTTTCGGAGCTTCGATGAGTATCGAGTCGCAATAAATCCACATGCACTTGCAATGGTGTATTGGCAAGTAAACGAATAAATTGCACTTCGGTTTCAACCTTATTGGGCATCAAATTCAAAATAGCCAATCGCATCGGACGGATCTCCTGCGTCAGCGCTCGACTTTGAGGCATAACAAAGACATTTTCATGGCGAAGTTTTGCAATGGCAGGTAAATCGTCTTTTACGGTAATTGGCATAGATCACTCCCAAGGTTGATATACCCGACATTATGACGGGAAATGGAAAATTTTCAACCTCTAGATGTATGGACGTCCAAATGATTTTAACCTAATTCAAACCCTTCATTGTGTTTAGCTTAGGTATATAATCGCACTGTGAAATATTGAACGACTAAAAAGAAGAATGATCATGCCACTGTTCGGTGAACTTGTTGCTCTTATTGCAGCATTCAGTTGGGCCTTTTCAACCTATTTATACAAACAGTTTTCTCACCAGCTAAGTGCCTTTGAATTAAATGTAAGCAAAGGCGTGCTCGCGTCGCTACTCATGTTGGGTGTTATTCTCGTAACCCAAGACATGGCATTACCCTCGCAACCACAAACATGGCTTTGGTTGATACTCAGTGGTGTGATAGGCATAGCTGTTGGTGACAGTGCTTATTTTGCAGCGCTCAAACTGCTTGGCCCTGCGCGTACTTTGGTCGTGGAATCGCTTGCACCTGTTTTCGTTATACTCATAAACTACGTGTTTTTTTCCGTGAGTCTTTCCGCACAAAGCTATCTAGCCATTGCATTGACAACGCTTGGGGTCGTTATTGCGCTTTATCCAAACGATAGGTTAAAAACCATGCCAACGCACTATATGGTCGGTATTACCTTTGCGTTAACCGCCGCATTTTGCCAAGCCTTAGGTATGGTTCTCACAAAACAAGCGGTCAATTACGGTGAATACAGTACATGGTGGGCAGCGCTTATTCGTTTGTTTAGCGGGACGTTTGTGATTGGGATGCTGATCGCCTTTTTGCGTCATCACTCGCTTTCAAACGCACTTTCTTTGCGAGGTGTAAGCAACAAAACTTGGCTCATGGTTGCTATCTTCTTTGGCACATTTTTGGGTGTTTGGTTACAGTTTATTGCGGTGAAGTTCACGGATCCCGCTATCGCGCAAACGTTGTTTGCGACCTCTCCTCTGATAGTGATGAGCATCACCTTTTGTAGAGGTAATCGATTAACGCGAAGTATGATATTGGGTGGATTACTGGCGTTCTCAGGGGTTGCACTTATTTTTATGCCGAGCTGAATTTAGTCTGCCAAACAAATTAAGGCGTTGTTTGAGTAGGTAGGAAGTTCTAGTTGGAAAGGAGGCCAGAGTCCTGAACAAGCAGGGGTGGCCCATATGGAGAAAGGAGGCTTTCCCGTACCACTTTGGTGTCGTAATTAAACCGAACGGGAATGACTTTTGTAGGGAGGCTCATGCCTTAGAAGCACAAGAGAAGGAAGGTCGTGTGGTTCACATCAGCGTTTAACGTCTTGTTGATGCAAACCAAAAAATAGTTATAAAGCGTTTGGAGAATTGGTCATTTGTCGTGATGTTTGTTAACTTAACGATTCACAAACGAGATGGCTGCGAAAACCTTGTTGGTCGATACAATGAGTCACCGCACTCACGTACCAATCGCCATCGGCCTCAGTATCTGTGTTTGCAACACTAATCGCTTGCCCAGCCGATATGCCAGAATGGCCAATCACGGTTAATTTCAACGTATTGAAACTGCGAGTCAGCGACACTGATTTACTTTTTGTTGCCGCAAGCGCGCTCGCTTCATCCGCAAAAAGATAAGGTAGAACCAACGCCGGTGCACCACTACCACTTTTTACTTCGACTCGCTCTGCGGTGTTTAAGTCATGGTAATAGGCAGACACTTCTCCGACTTGTTTGTAGAAGCTGCGATTTAGGCACCAATTCAGCAGTTCAGAATTATCGAGTTCAATTTTGTCGAGATCTTTGCCACTTAACGATTTACCCGTGCCTTTTGGCATAAAGACCAACTTATCGTTGGTGATTTTCATGACGGCATCAAATTGATCGGCGAGTTTTGACAATAACTGCATATCACTTTCAGACTGCTCTATTTGCGCAAGCGTGGTACTTTCAAACTCAGGCGCTATCTTTGCCTCTAGACCATACTCGCCTGCAATTTTTCCAATTAAATCTTTAAGTTTTTGTGGTGGTTCAGGCGTCTCTGGCCAAGAACGTTGTTTCGGCGTTTTGAACCCTTTATGCCAAAGGACTTTATTACCAAATAACTCAAGTGATCGAAGTGGTCCATTTAAGTTAAACTCACCAATTTCAAAAAAGCCGAGCGGTTTAAGCGGCGCATTGCCATCTTCGGAGCCTTGCTTATAGCCAACCGCGATTTCAACTTTATCGCCTTGTTTTGGTAACTGAATAGGGGCTTTGCCGAGGTTGTCAAACTTGATATAGCAAGTATCACTCAAAAGCCCTGTCCGTTCGGTCACCACTACTTCGACAATACGTTCCCTTAGCGACTCTGCAATTTCATTACCATTTGCGGTAATGGAAAAATGTGGTTGTAAATCCATGTATTAATCCCAAATATTGATAACCTGTTTGGTTTTTGGTTTGGGTAATTCAGGCAAAAAAATCGTCACTTGCTCAGGGTAAATTGGCCCGAGTGCCGCTAAACCATAATTAGCCTCTAATACTTTTTCGACAATCCCCGCCGTACGTCCGTAGTGTCGCCAGCAGATCAAATCCAGTACGTCGCCGTCACGTGTCACGTAATGTACTCCGTTCATACTTACTCCTACTTAGACTGCTTTCGTTCGTCGTAGCGCTTTAGCGTCATGGTGAAATTAATTTCACGTGGAATACCATCGTTAAAAAACAACGTACGTTCCTCACCGATTGAGCAAATCACCCACTTACCCATCACGCGCCCCACGCTCGGACTGGTATTACCGCTTTCTTCCACGTACCCGAGCAACAACGGCTCACCTTTTGCCGCCTCTTCACGCATTAAGTCCATTTGCTTTAGGCCGTTACTTACCAGCTGTGGGTAAATCGTGCCCTCTAAATTTAGTGACTGCTCACCGACACCATTGAATTGCATCACGGGACTGTTTTTGTCCGTCGGCGCAGAGAGCGTTTCCCAACGATATTCACTGTCATACTTCAACTTATGAAATGCGGCACTGCTCACTGAGAATTTGTAGCTCCCCAATTGCATCATGTAATTGGCGTGGCTCACTTTTGCCATCGTGTTACCTCAAAAAATTTGTGATGGATTGCATCGGGCGCAGAAACCCTACGCCACGGAATTGTAATAACGCGCCTGAACGTCTTTCATTGCGCGCTGCTGTTGCTGTTCTAAGATTTGCTTGATTTGGATAGCGATGTCCTGTGCTTGCGCATTAGGTCCAGCATTGACGGTAATATTGGCATTCACTGTCACTTGGTTCGTTTGAGCTGATGTCGATGATCCACGAGCATTGGAGAGAGCCTCTTTACTTGTACTGGTCTCTGTCAGCGCTTCAGGTGAAAGTGAGGAAGGTGATTCCGTAGAATTCGAGCTTACTTCAGGCTCTTCTTTTTTACCTAAGCCGAAAAGTGCCTTTATACCACCGCCAACCACACCATTTGCTAGAAATCCCGCAGCAGGTGCTAATGCTTGTAGAACTGGACTTTTGCTCTTGCCGAGCAAACCTTCCGCCGCCTTTCCAGCATACATACCACCCAATGTGCTACTCACTGCACCCGCTTTTTCCGATGTAGACAACGCATCGTCGTTCGCTGCACTAAACGCGGTATGCCAATTCAACGCATCACCTGCCCAACTGCCTGCTTTTGCAATCGCATGTATTGGGCTTTTTATGTTTCCACGTTGATTTGCCAAAACAGACATCGTGCTGGCAACAGCATTAAACGGATTTATCGCTTGGTTTTTGATGAACGATAAAGGGCCACTATCTGTTGAAGCTCCCTCTTCAGTACCAGCCGTATTTCCATCTGGTGACAACACACTGCCAAGCCACCCTGCACCAATTGCACTAGCACCAGGTAATGCTTTCCCCGCGATTGACAGCAATCCACTGGCAAAAGAACCCGACTTATTTTGGCCTTGTCCAGCGTTTTCGCCATTGGCAGCCTGAGCGCTTTGCCCTAACTTGGCTTCATTCGCGGAGTTGGCTTTCGTTACCGTTTTAGATTCTGGAGACAACACGCTGCCAAGCCACCCTGCGCCAATTGCACTCACACCTGGTAATGCTTTCCCCGCGATTGACCGCAATCCACTGGCAAAAGAACCCGACTTATTTTGGCCTTGTCCAGCGTTTTCGCCCTTGGCAGCCTGAGCACCTTGCCCTAATTTTGCTTTGTTCGCGGAGTTGGCCTTCGATAAGGCTTTAGATTTAGTCGGTACTTTGTTGGCGGCTGGTGCTTTTTTGCTTGCTGCGTTGCGTTTGCTTTTTCTAGATAGCCCCCGATTGTTAGCCATGACGGACATCGCATTAGGTACCGCCGCGCTGATTGGTGGCAAGTCTGTCGATTGCGGCTCAGAAAGAGCAGCAAGCCCTGATGATTCGTTCGTAGAAGATGGGTCGAGGCGACTCTCCGCCTGCTTAGCTTCGGGTTGTTCAGTGTCGTCACCACCTAGCATGCCGCCTAACCAACCGCCAAGCGATTCGCCACCAAAGGAGCCGATAATACCACCCACAGCTCCGCCGATTAACGTGCCGACTCCGGGTATAATTGAACCAATTGCAGCCCCCGCAGCAGCGCCAGCCATTGCACCACCCATGCCCCCAGCGGATGCCCCAATCTGTTGAGCTTTTTCCGCCTTGGTCAAACTGTCATCGTTAAGTGTTGCTGCAATATCCGCGGCACCGAGAATGGCATTTAATGGACCAGAAGCTTTACCTAACACCTTTGCGACAGGGCTTTTCCCCAACCCTTTCAACCAACTGCCTTTCGTCGCGCCTTTTCCAAGTTTTGTCTTGCTACCGAGCTTTTGGCCTTTGGCGTTTTTTGCTGTTTTACTTACGGCGCCGCCTTTTTTCGTCCTTTTCGTGCTGGTTGAATTATTTTCGACTGATGGAACGGATTCACCTAAATCCGCAAATACACTTCCAAGAGAGGCAGATGATGCGTCGCTATCATCTGCGCTGAACAGCCCTCCAAGTTGCATGATGTCCATCACGCTGCCAGCAACTTGCACCATGGCCCCAGCTTTTCCTTTACGGTGTTTTGGGCTTGGACGCTTTTTACGCGAGATAGGCTTTCGACTTGGTCTGGAGTCGTTTTCTCTGCGTGTTGAGGTATCCCTTAACTCAGCCACAGAGGTGTTATTATCAGGCTCTTCTGTGTGATGACCCTTCACTTTTTTAGCTTGGCGCGACTTGGCTTTCTTGCGTGCCGAAGCTTTTTGGCCTTTTGCATTTTTAACTGTTGCAACGTTGCTCTCAAGCAACGTTGCAACAGCATCGCCGAGATCGGCACTTATCCCTTCAAGGCCTAGACCTTGGCTCAAACCATCAAACAGACTTGGTAGCGCATGGCGCAAAGATGACAAGTCACCGGCCATTAACCCTTTCACATCGAGCTTGCTGAGATTCGCCCGCATGACGTTCAATAAGTCCCGCAGCATCCTGTAAACCGAATGCTGACAACAACTCGGGGGCAGCATCGAGCAAACTCTTTAAATCACCTTTGAGAAGTGCCTCAGGATCTAGTTTTTGCAATGCCGGAAGTGCCTGATTCAGCGTATTCGCCTCTTCATCAAACTCCAATGCACTGAGCAATTGGGGCGCGGCTTGCATTAAACTAGACACATCTCCTGACACAATGCCTTTGAGATCCAATTGCTTTAATGCCGGTAGCGCCGCACTCAACTTGTCTGCACTTTGCTCCAATTCTAGTGCGCGTAATACTTCAGGAGCCGCATCAAGTAACGACCCTAATTGACCATCCGCCAGCGCCGGCATGTCCAATTGTGTAAGTATTGGAATCGCTTTTTGTAACACATCGGCGCTGCTCTCTAAGCCGATAGCCTCGAGCACTCGAGGGCTTACATTTAATAGCTCCGATAAATCTGAGGACAAAAGCGTGTGTCCGTCTAGCTGCTGGAGCGCTGGTAATGCTTGTGTCATGGCATTCGCAGCTGCAGACAGTCCTACCGCATTGAATAATTCAGGACTGACTTGAAGCAGCTGTTGAATGTCACCCGCGAGCAACGCTTCGCCATCTAATTGCCTGAGTGCAGGCAACGACTCATTCAGTGTCGCGGCCATTTCAGGCAGGCCGATTGCACGCAGTAAATTGGGCAAAGCGTCCGTTATTTGTGTTAAATCCGGCTTTAATGAAGCGGCTAAATCTAATTGTGAAAGCGCCGGAATTTGCTGTGCAATCAACTGATTAACCGCGTTTAGGTCGATGTTGTTAATGACTTCAGGAATTTGCTTTTGCAAGGTATTCAGTTCTGTTGATACAGATACCTCTGGACTGTTCGCATTCATTTCGATGCTTGAAGTCCCTTCACGCTTTTCTGCCGTTCCACTTAAACTTGCAACGGTCGAATCAGCCGTTGATGTAGTCGCTGAGTTCCCTAAATCCGGTGTGCTCATCGAAACCGATGCCTGCTGCATAGACAGCGAAGCGGGTAGTGTCTTCATGAGCTGACTTAATTGACTTTGCTGAGTCAACATTGCGTTCACAAAGACGTTAATATCTTGATTTTGTTTAGTTTGATTATTTAGTAACTGCGAAATTAGTCCGCCAAGTTGTGCGGTGATTTGCGCGTGAGCGGGCTGTGCTGGCAGTACATCTTTGACTTTGTTGCGTGCAACAGAGAGTGCTGATGGGTCCTGTTGAGTCATAGCGATACCTAGGAATGCAGGGTTATTCTGAAATGAAAAACAAAAAGGGAGGAACGGTCAGGCCAAGGTAGCCTGACCGTAAGGCGCTTTAACCCGCCTCAGTCGCATGTTTGAACTCGACAGCAGCTTCGAACCAGCTATGCAGTTCTGATTCGGTTAATGACGTCAGTTCATCAAGTCCCCACCCGGTGTATTTAGCCAGGGCGATCACCATGGCTTTTAAACGGCCTGGCGGGATACGAGAAAAGCCTGGAGTTGCTCGCGTAATTTAACAAAGTCGCTCCAGTCTAATTCTTCGATAACATCAGGCGATACTTCACAAAGATTTGAGAAGTAGCGGATTTCGCTTTCAGATTCACTTAAATCCACTTTATCCACCATCAAACGATCACGTACTTTTGGTCGTCTCATTGTCAGTTCGGCATACTCATGCCCATCGACCTTAAATGGAAATGCTAGTTTAATGATTTCTTTCATCGATTATGCTCCGATTGCTGCGCGAAGCTCAACCATATGGTCTACGCCGTTAATAACACGCGTGTCGTTATATAGGTCGATTTCGTAAATAACGTCCTGACCAATTTGCAGCTTGTATTTTTGAACTGCGTATTGCAGTGTTAGCTTCGCTTCTTCGCCATCTTTCCAGTTACCCATGTCCACTTCTTTAAAGAAGCCTTCTAGCGTAACGACAACAGCGACTGGCTGAGAACCTTGAGCTTGAATTGCACCACGTGCCGTAAGAGGCGTTGTTGCACCGCTCCAATTGCCCAGTAACTTCATTACATCTGAGTTGTACTCTAGCAGAGTAATGGTGCCCTCAAGCTTTTCAAGTTGACCTACATCGAGTTCAATCGGCGCTTGGAAACCAGATGTAATTTCGCGTGTTTTTACCGTCACTTTTGGTAACGTGATTTCATCCGCAATACCTAAGTAACCTTTACCATCAACGAACAGTTTGAATTTTTTAAGAATTTTAGGAGAGATGGCCATTATACGATTTCCTCAAGGTAGTTGTTTGTTAGAATGCTCTTGAACGTGATGTGTTCAGCAGGTGTTGGAGGTGTAAAGTCGAAGCTAAAGTACACTTTGCCTGCTTGAATACTTGCAGGTGTATTTAGATCTGCGTCAGCCCAAATTTGACCACCTAAAATAGCGCCTTGCGCTTTTAAGCTGTCTAAATAAGATTGAACGCTTTGTGTCACATCTTCGATGTATGTTTTCGTGATGTTGCGGTCAACTGCCCACATGTGAGCACGAAGCAACGAATCGTTGATCATATCCGCGGTACGAACAACAGATAGAAATGCCCATTTCGGGTCATCTGAACACGTACGGTTACCCCATAATTTAAAGCCGTTTTGACGGATAATCGTCGCCACTTCTTTTTCATTCAGCAGGTTAGCACGAGCATTTACATCGCCTAGCTGGAAGTCAATAGCGCGCTCAGTTGCAACAATACCGTTCATGTTAGTGTTGCTTGAATCCACCAGAAACCACGGTCGTTGTCTGATTTGGCAATCATACCTGCAACGCGTGAACTTGAAGGTTCAACAACGGCTTCGCCGTCACGGAATACTTTTACCGCAGGGTCGACAACAAACACACGACGTGAACCAAAATCTTTACGGTATGCTTTTGCTTCTTCATCTGTTGTTGAAGGACCGTCTGCAATGATCACCGCACGTAGACGCTCCGCAACACCAACCATGTCCGAAATCACAGCGTTCTTGTTACCATTTGGACGTTGATGCGAATAACCCGGCGCTACCAGGATACGTGGCGTGACACCCAGAATAGATTCTGCACCTAAGAATGCAGCAACACCCGTATAGGCGCCTTCACTGTCTACGCCCGCGGCCATGCTACTCATTACCACGCCTTCGTCGGCGTTATCAGCTACACGAACGACCACGATCGCAGCACCAGCTTGGTCGAAAATGCCATCGATAGCAGCTGGTAACGTACCTTGTTTAACGAAAGGAACTGTCGTAATCGTTTTACGAAGTTTCGTGTCAATGTCTTTCTTTTCATCATCACTCAATGTGCGCTTTTGCGCCGCTTCTTGTGCTGCGACTTCTTTAGCAATCTCAGCATCCTGTTTTGCTGCCAGTAATGCTTTGAAATCTGCATTTTCTGGGTCAACCAACTTAGCCGCTTCAGCTCGTTTACCAGCCACTAGCACTGGTGTATTAAGCGGGAACGCTTCCGCATCGGCAAAAGGCGCAGTACCAATCAGACCGATTACTGAACTTTTAACGGTTTTGATAGGACGCGTACCAGATTGCGCCTCAATGACTTCTACACCGTGTAGAAATTGCGACATAAGGATCTCCTTGTTTAGGTTATGTCTTATTTTTTAAGAAAAAAGCCACGCGATGGCGTGGCTTTTTGATGTGTTTACGTTGAATAAAAATGGCTAAACTTGAATACCCTCAATAAGTACCGGTTCGCCATTGATGAGATACAATCCACTGATTGCGATGGATAACTTTCCTGCACCTGCAGGATGAACGGAAACGCCTTCTAACCGAAAGCGGGGTTCCCATTTTTCGAGTGCGTTGGCAATGGACATGGTGATGTCGCCCACTAATGAGTGTGAAAACGGTCTATCAACCAGCTCAAAAAGCCCACATCCGTAGTCTCTTCGCATAACTCGGCTACCCAGTGGCGTGGTGACGATATCGCGAATACTTTGTTTTAAGTGTTCAATTCCCGACAAAGCTTTGCCTGTTTTGGCGTTCATTCCAATCATTCACTTTCCTTAGACAACACTGTACATACCCGCACTTGAGCCACTCGCCACAGGCACTTGTGCGCTCGATGTCACATGCGCCACGACCGCATTGGCAATCGCCGTCGCCAACTTTCCAGCAAACGCGTGTTCGCCTTCAAGCTTAAATCCTTGCCCCTGTAATTCGGCTTTAATTAAACCCTCTAATGCACCTGCGCTTAACGCCATGTTATTTCCCCGCTGAGACTGTCGATGACCCGTCACCATGTGGTGAGCCTGTAAAATGGCAAATGTGTGCTGTCGTCACACAAGGAGAGCCGCCATTCAACTTAATCGTTGCACCATCAACGGTCACGTCACCTGCGACTTTCACTGCAGCATTGCCATCAACCGTCACTTCCGCATTTGCCGTCGCAAATACTTTTGCGTTAGCTTTGGTTTCAACGCGAATATCCTTTTCAGTCAAAATATTCAGCGTCCCTGCTGAAATAATGTCTACCGTTGCATCAGCGCCTTTAATGTCGATTAAATAGCGATGACTTTCTCTGTCATACTCAATAATGGAACCATCTTGGTATTTTACGCGCTGGACATGCTCGCGCTTTTCAACTGGCACATCCGTTTGAGCTACGCCAAAGTTTTGCTGGTAAAGGCTACCAAGCACTACGCCTTGCGCCGTGTCCCCACCTGGCGCCAAAACCACTACTTGCTCGTCTACTTCAGGCGCTTGCCACGTAATATCATTATTTGCTTGAGCATGTAGCCAAGGCAACCAAGCTGTCGTCCAGACTCCCAACTTAACGCGCACCAGTGCCTTTTCGTAATCAACTTCCGCGACTTTACCGATATTGATTAACTTGGAAAGGCGATGTTGCAAATCACTCATTGCAAGACCACTTTGATGTTCATTTGCCAACATAGCGCTACTCCTTTACCGTCGCGATAAGCCAATGTTCTTCACCTTGTGGGCCGAGATACACTTCTTTAATCGCAGGTGATAACGCTTCCTGTGGAGGATCGATTTGGTAGTAGAACTGCCAAACTAACAACGCTTTTGCATTGACTTGTGCGCTATCTTCGTTAAACACAAACTCAACCTGCAATGGAATAAAATGCTGCCAAGGGTTGGGCGTTTCGTCCGCATCAAGTAGAGCCTCACATTCACTTATCAGCGTATCCAGCCGACTAAACGCGAGCATCCCATCGGCATCCTTGAGCCGAATTTCAACATGACAGGTCAGCAAACGACGATTGAGTGGATTTGGATACAAATTTTTGTTTTGCACAGGCCCATAACTGACACCTTTGTCAGTTCCTTTTGCCTGCAAATCCGACGCTTGGTGTTCACTAACGGGGTGTACCAGCAATTGCGCTTTTTGAGTCAAATCAGGCTCAACAGACGGCGACAGTAAACTAACTGCTGCACTCGACGTTAGACCTGAAGTAAGACGCGCTAGTACGTGTTGTACAAGGGAGCTACGTTGGTTCATGGTGTACTCTGTGTATAAACGCGTGGCGCAAAATGCACCAAGAAGAATGAAGGGACGAAACGCCCGAAGAGGTTATAGAATTGGGAACGGATAGCGAGTTTTGATCTCTGCCACTTTGGCCAACCAACGTTGCTTAGCTTCGTCGGTTTGGTCAAACTGCCACTCCATGTAAAGTGGATCAGATTCTTTTAGATACGCTCTTTTCCGATTATCGCGCATTACTGATTCTAAACAGTCAGTTGACACAACAACGTCTGGCTGTCCATATTTCGACAAGAATTCATCAGTAAGAAGAGACGCCTCAAATAGATCTTTTTCATTTCCTGAATAACTTGTCGTTTGAAATTCAATGCCTGATTTAGTTTCAATTAATGTTACTTGCATCTCATATCTCATTATGCTGATGTTGGATGAACTAGCTGAGTTAGCTCATCAATTCCTAAAGTTAGATGCTCTGCATCTCCCAAATTTACAAAGATGTTCCTCAAATCAAAGATGAACTCGCCTTTTTCACTTTCCTCAGGTACCCAATATGAGCAAATAACATTAGATTGACGATTCTTTAACGTAAGTGGCTTAGCTTTAGTCCAATCGGTTTTAGTTAGGTCTAAATTGTTTCGTCCAGTTTCCCAACCGATTCCGAAATAGGAAATGCCATCATTTTTAACAATGCGATAGTCAAAGCCTCTTGTCGTTTTTATGAAATCAGATGCATTACTGGCTACAACTCCTGTGCTTTCAGTCCAAATTGAACCATATTTAGGTCCTGCCACTTTTTCCCAAGACACTGTTACTCGGACAAATTTCCCTGGAGTCCGCCACCAATCGCCAGGCGTTTCATCCATTACTTCCATTTTTACCGAGATTCGACTGTTCCATAAATAAAAGCCAGCTGGTGTTTTTGTTTCACCCACAACTCGTGTTAATCGAGAATTATTAAATAAGTTAAAAGCTGGATATCCTTTTTTTGCTGACTCAATCATTGAATCCAAACGTACTTGGCCATTTAATAAAAATGTATCAACTTCTTTGCTCTTAGCTTCAACCTGCTTATCAATCTTACCGAGTTGCCCTTGCACTGTGGCGGTAAGTTGATCGGCAGCTGTGGCAACACGAGTGAGCCGTTCACTGATGGGTAAATTACTTTCAGACATGGTTAATCCTTAAATTTTGCTAAGCCAACGCCTTTTCAAGCGCGACGAGTCGAATTTCTTGCTGTAATTGGCGATGCAAAGTTTGCACTTGCACATACGTCAGATCCGCCAATTCCTTATCTAAAATGAGATTTAGGTTGTCCACTCCAAGGGTGACTTCAACGCTGTCGCTCGGCAACTGCGCCAAACTGAGTGTGAGCCACTGCAATACTTTTACATCTGGGGTGCGATAGCCCAGTGTCGTATTGGGTTTGGAATACACCCCTAGCAGTATCAACTTAGGCAAACCTTGTGCGTCAAGCTCACTGCTTTCAATGTATACACCGATTTCTCGAATAGCGTATTCGAGAGGGGCTTCAAATTTACCCGCAATTTTTAGGCTGCTGCTTTCACCATCGCTGTAATCACTGTCGGCAATGGCAACGCGCTCTTTTTCACTTTTCAGTGTCAGTTGTGTTTTACTTGGAGAATAAGCGGCATCACCAAAAGCCATGTGGCTGATGCGGCCGCGCAAACCTTGAGCTTTGGCACTAAGCAGAGCATCCAGACCTGCTTGAGTAAATTGCAGCGTAAGTGCTGACATACTTCGCTCCTTGTCTACAGCTACATTGCTGTTTTTGTTCAGTTAAATAAAAAGCCCACGCAGTCAATGCGTGGGCTTCACGGGAACCCTTCCTTGGATATAGTACTTACTGTCTTTTCTTCAGCTTAGGTGTATCTTACTGATTTCTTTGTTGTTAGAACGGTCAATTTTGACCGCTTTAACAATTTAGATTGAATTTAGCGAACGCATTCGTCGTGAATACCGACCACTAAATGGCAACTGCAAATTCAAAACTTTGCAGTTGAAAGCGTGTTGCAATTAAATTCATGCCTGCCTGTACTTCAAGTTGACTTGGCGTAATACCAACACCTTGACTTACCCATTCGTGCATTTGTGTTTGATTCAACTGGCCATCACAGTACAGTGTTGTACTGAGGCTATCAGGCACAATGCCGAGACCATCGGTAAACAGATCTCGACAAAGAATAGTGCTGTGGCAATTTCCTTGGACTGCCAAGCTTGTTGCACTCTCATCAGGCACCACCGCGCTCAACTTCCCTTCCAAATTCATCAACGCTGTCGCTGGGCTTGTAAGTGCCGAAAACGCTATTGATTCTTTAAAAGAAAGTCCTAACTTCAAATCAACATGTATAGATCCTCGCTTGACCATTGCAATAATACGCAAAACTCGCTCAAGCATGGTTTTACTTAAGATCCCGTCAGGTGAGTCACCTAAGTTATCATTGATTAGTGCCCATACTGTGGCTGTGCCCGGTTTTCCATCGGGTAATTCCCACCACTCTTTAATTTCGCTGTCGATATTTAAGCTCGCTAACGCTTGCTCAATGGCGGCAGGTGTTCCTTTATAGCGATGCACTAGAAAGGCTTGATTGATCACTTCGCGTTTTACGGCCTCAGACCAACTGTCATCCCATTCATCCACTGAAAGTGCCCACGCAAGCCACGGTAAATACACCGCTGGACATTGCAATGGATCCCACAGCGGCTTAATGCGGTCCTCTACTTCTGGAGATTGCATCAACGACAATAAAGTCGTCACAACAGCGCGAGCAGATGATGGTAACAACGCTTGGAAGTCGCTACTTTTCATAGGCTTTCTTTACTTAGGCTTAGGTGAATACTCGAACACACGGGTACTTCATCCGCCGACGTCAAAATATCTTGCGTTGGCTCGATTAATTTTGCGTTAATGACGCCCGAATGATTCAACGCGGTATAAAGACCCAACATCGTTATTGGTTTACCTAAACCATGCTGAATTGCTAGATATCGGGTCATCGCCGCATTCAGCTGCTTTTCCAACACTGATTGAGACGGTCCTGAGGCAATCAGTATCTGAGCCTTTACCTCAAATTGTCGCGTTTTTGCAGCGTGAATTACTACTTTGTCCCCTAAAGGCCTAACATGAGAAGGGACGGCACTTGCCATTTTGCCATCAATACTTAATCCAAAGTAGCTATGCAGTTTATCCAGCAACGATTGCGTTGGAACGCCATTCCCTTCGTGACTTAAAATCGTCAATGCAATTTCACAGGGGTTTGGGCTTACAACATAGACATCTTTGACCAACGGATCCGCATTTAATGCATGAAACTGATACGCTTGAAGGCTCCCAGCGGTGTTTAGCCCCTCAAAAACTTGCTGAACTCGCAGACGAAAACGAGCATCCGTTTCACCCGTTGCTCGACTGAGTCCATAGCGCACGGCGATACCATCCAAATCACGGCCCTGTGCACTCGCTAACATCGTTCCACGGACCGCGTCATTAACACGCGCATCCATCATTAAACTTTGATAGGCGATAAGTTCAAGCAACGCCGTCATGAGCTCAGACTCAAACTCCAGTACGTCAGTATATTCAGGATGCCGCGAGGTAAGCTGAGTTTTCAATTCCGCCACTTTCGCCTCGAAATCGAGTAACGAAATACTGTCAGGTACGGGTACCGAGGACATGTCCAATAAACGTGTTGTTTGCATGGCTATCTCACGAGTAAAAAAGCATCGGCTTAGACTACAGTCGTTAAGCAAACTTATTAAAGCAGTTCATAAGCGCGATACTTGGAGCATGGAATTCTGCAATGTCGTTGTTGATTTACAACGAAAAAAGCCAGCAACATGCTGGCTTCTGCTTGGGATAACTGTGTTTGTATTAAGCTCTTTCAAGCTTAGGTGTAGTTTACGGATTTTTTGGACCTTAAACAGGTCATTCCTGACCGCTTTAAGATATTTATAAAAATCCGACGTAACGAGACTGTGGCGCAATCACATGCGTTCAACGTTTAGAAAGATAAGTCTTTGTCATCACCCAATAGTTGATTAAGTCTCACCCTGCGTTTAAGTTGAGAGAGCTGTTGCTGCAGCTCATCATTAAACTCAATACTGGCATGCACGTCGCTATCAACATTGACAAGCGCCGTGCGCAATCGCTGAACATCCTGCTGCAGCAAGTTATCTTTATGGGGTAACGGATAGTTTCGATTTGACGTAGATTCAAAGGTACTCATGTTATCTCCTACGTAGAGAATACGCGTAAACTTCTCACTCGTGGTCGTGCATTTGCTTGACCTTTAAGCACCAATTTTACTCTGAGTTGCTGACTAGAAAGCGCTTCGCTGCGTTGATTAATTTGCAACCAGCCGCCTCCTACACTTTGGCTCTGACTTGAATCGAGCAATAACCAATCTTCCCCTTGTTGAACGTACGCTTCCACTTTAGCCTGATTTGGCAGATGAGCTTCATAACTGACGGTTAAATTACCGCCGACTTTACAGGGAATTGCACGAGTGATGTAACTGCCCTCAGATTCAAGAAGGCCCTGGGCGCATTGAGTTCCGGAAAAAATAACAGGCGACAATTCGGCAGTACCACTAAGTCGTGCAGCCACTTTCACCTTACCTGAAATCGGCTTGTTCAGTGGAATAACTTGCCATTCTTCAGCTGCTCGGTCTTTTACCGCGGCGTCATCCGCATTAAACAGGAACTCTACACGGGTTTGCGCCGTTGGTCGCTCAACCACCGATAGCGTCATCAGATCGGTAGCCTGTTTGGTGTCCACTTCGCCTAAATCCATCACGGATTCATTCTTTGTAAAACGCGCTGCTTTAAGTTTAAACGAAAGATCTTTATCTTGGTGCGCCGTCCAGGTGCTGGCATTACTTGATGACAGTAAAACACCTACTTGATACGGTTGACTGGTCACCCAGCCATTATCGGTGTCGTACTTACCTAGTTCAGCGATACCAACACTGTGAGTCGCGTCATCCGATAAAATTACTAACGCATATTCTTGAGCGGCTTGAAGAAAAACAGGCGGAAACTGAAACAGCGTAGCGTCTTTACCTTGAATCAACTGCGATGCTGGTAACTCTGAACGAGCCAAGATGGTTTGAGTTGGAAAACCTTGTTGTACTTCACGGATCTGTACTTGAACTGGCTTAGTTCCAAGCGCTTTAAACCAAAGTTCGACACCCGCAATAAAGCGACTTTGTTCAAGCGTGAAAGTTTGCGCTAACGGATCGAACCGCTCCGTAATGATGGCATTAACTTGGCGCAACGTTTCAACATTGATATCACCGCTGCCAACATAACTCGCGGTGCCCGATGAGCCACCCGCCCCCACAAATCGAACCGCTTTGCTGCCTGCAGGAACGCCTGAAGGTACAGTAAATCGACCCGTTAAAATACCTTGTTGGTTAGCTTTAATCATACTGATGCTCCCTCAATAATATCGGTACCATCGAAAATCAATGCGGCGAGTTCTTCATTCGGCCCAAAACCTTCTACTCGGAATGTCACATCACGCGGTCTTAAAAACTCTGCAGAATGTGTTGCAACCCCCACTCGTTCTACGCTCACTTCTTCAATAATTCGTTGCACTCGGCCGCTTCCACGTGTGAAACGTGCAGTGATCGGACTGCTCCATTTCTGCGTTGTTTCTGTCCAGTGATCGACACTCGGTGTGAGCGTTACTTTGGCAGGAATGGGAGCAAACGCTTGATATGGATTGATTTTCATACTACCCGTTTGACGGTCTTGGACCAATACATCCTCAAGTTCGAATGGCAACGTAATGGGCGACGTATTGTTACCAAGTGCTTGTACCGACACCGTCATCGGAAGCTGAAGTTCACCGTTTACAATCGCTGCAGACTGAACCAGCCCCTGATCTCGCATATCATCGTCAAGGAAAGGGTCAACGAATACACCGTATTTACTTGCGGGGTCTTGCGCATTTGCATCATTACGTAATCGCTCGATAGCAAGTAATTGGTAGAGATCAGCGATTTGCGACTGCATTTGAGCCATATCAGCCATGGTGACCGCTTGAATTGCTACATTGCGGATTTCAGGCGCAACTTGAGTAAAACCTTGTGTTACAACTGCCAAGGGTAAGTGACCATTTGGCGCACTTGGCGCAATCGGTTGCTCTTTCACTGACAGGCCTTTCAAGCGCTCAATGTGTCCTGAAGGCGTGAGCACGATGAGGTCTTTTCGTGGCATTAACCATCGATAGTGCACCGTCACTAGGCTGTTGGCGACAATCGCTTCATTTGCGCTTTGCTGCTGTTTGAGTACAAAACCTTTTTCGTCATGCTCAACAGTAAGTTGCTTACGAAACGTATAAAGTACCTCGTAACTGCTTCCTGTTGCCGGTTCTTCACCACCTAGTTGCCAACTGATGTGGTTACGCACAAACAAGAAATCGATACCTTGGCGATACGTTTTGTCTCCCTGAGTTACCCTGAGCACTTCAATTACCGCGTTGTCCACCAGTAGGTCTTCACCACCTTGAATTTGACCTCGTATGTGCTGAGCTTGTCGCTGAACCGTCGCATTAACTTGAGTAATTTCCGAGATAGGACTGAAATCCAAATCAATCCTCATTTCACCGTTGTCATTGGCTACAAACGATTTGGGTTCTTCATTTACTTGCGCCTGCTCTGGGTCATATGGAAAGGTCACCGGTCTTGCCGTGTTAAACGCTATTTCAAAACCTTGTAAATGTGCTTTTCCTTCTTGAACACTGAAATGCTGATACCCATCTCGTAAACCACGGTAACTTAATGCCATACCCGACACCAAGTAGCTCCCGCCGTTTGCCTCTCTATCATAGCGAGCCAACGCCTGACTGACTGAGTCCAACTGCGGAGGTGGTTGCTTGATTAATACCCCCCCTTTTCAATACGATGCACAGGGTAAAATGCACTTCCTTCAGTGTCCGCATCCGCACTGTGTCCCCAACGACCCGTTAACTGTAACCGTGCCGCACCTGGCTCATCAAAATTGTGAGCGCCAACAGCGGGATCTCGAAGTGCCGGATCGTCCAGTTCTGTCACAATTCGTTCAGTGAGCCAAACGCCTAGTACTTCTGAATCATTCAGCGTTAACGCTATCGATGCAGAAGGGATCTCACGAACCGCACCACGCAAATAAACTTTACCACTGGCTACTTGGGCGAGTTTTTCTGCTCGATTGACCGCTACGGCACCACCAGCAACGACATCCCCCTCTTTAAACATCACATCCGCAATACCTTTAACTTGATGCTGCATTTGCAACTGTAAGTCATTTAACTCGCGGCTTTGTAACCCTTTGCTCGCTCGAAACAGAAGTTGTTCGTAGCGCTGCTGAGGATTAAATTTTTCATAATAATCTTTGAGCATCTTTATCACTTAAAAGCTAATTACAAATTCAAACGTTTCTCGAACACCTTGGTCTCGATGTAGTTTCGTGCGATGCTCTAACAACAACATGGACCCAGCCTCTTTAATTTCGTTGGGAAGCAAATAGTATTTTCCGAGTGGGACTTCAGGCTTAGCAAGCGTACCTACCATCAAACCTACCTCTCGAATGTCTTGGCCAAGCGCATCCTCAAAATCAAAGGTAAACTGACAGTAAAGGTGTTGAGTCGGTGTATCAGATAAAGCAAATCGTCCATTCGATACAATAATTTCACCTTCATCATTTGGGCTGCAAAATGCCACTCGACGTGCCTTTCGATAGCCAAGCAAAGAGGTTAACGTTGTGCTGTTTTGCGCCTCCAATGGCGCATCCTCATCCCAAGATGGTTCCCCAGCGCCCCAAGCAAGGTAGATTGGTCTTGTGTGAATGGCACTTGCCAATTCAATGCGACCCATCTGAGTTAAAATTGCCATTCAAAACTCCTAGGCATAAAAAAACCCGCAAATGCGGGTTCTTAGAAATAAGCGTTACGCTACAGCGATGACGAATTCGGAATCCAAAGTGCCGTTTGTTGGCTGACAGCCAATTTACAAGCCGCTTTCAATTGCACTTTGTTCACTTTTGCAACCGAATTGTCTGACAGAACCCAGTCCACAGATTCTGTTTCGTCTAAAATCAAAAGTGTTCGTGCCATTCTCTGCTGACTCAACTCGTCTGCATCAAATCGCATTCCTTCTACCTCAACGGTTTGTGTTGCAAGCGCTGCGTTGCGTGATTCTTTAAAGCGAAGACGTTTAACTAATGCAATATGCTCATTACTGTGCGCCTCGGTGGCAGGATGATGATGGGCTATTAAATTATCATCATCGAAAATAACCTCAGCATGTGCAGTTTCAGTACTCAGTTCTAAATCAACGTCTACCAATTCAACGCGGTAACAGTCGCGGCGCTTGCCCATATCCAGCACAGGCTCAAGCGGCAGCGCAGGCACCTCTTTTGGCTCGTCGGGGTTCGCGGCGTTGTATTGCTCCGCTTCCTCGATTTCGGCTTGGACTTGCGGCAACAACTCAAGCCAAGCGGCATGAGCCGCCGCATGTGCGGCGTCCTCTTGCTCGATTGCAACACGCAAGGCGTCGTCGATTTGGTCTTGGCCGTGGCGCAGCATAATTTTTTGCTGCACATCGGCGTAAGAGACAATCGGTTGTTCAATTTCAAATTGGTCAGTCATAGTCGTTCCTTAGTCGTTGTGAGCAATACCTAGTGGGTAAACTGAATGGTGACAGAACACTTTCACGGTGTTTCCGTTGAGGTCCGTTTTTACATCTTCGCCGTTGATGATTGGGATCGTTTGGTCGTCGCCCCATGGACCTGTGTAAATTTTTAAGACGTTCGACTCTAGGGTGCTGCTATTTATCAATAAAGCCCCACTTTCTACACGATAATCTAAGTTCGTTAAAGTAACGCTGGCTACCGCTCTTACTATGACATCAGAGAAACCACTGTTTATAAAGCGATACAACTGACCGGACACCACAGGAATATTTGCCTGGTCAGCTACAATGTTAATTAAAGGGATATCTTGGTATTGCAACCCGACACCATTGAACTGCGCGTAATAGAGTCCGTTTTTCTCGACCAATGACACCAAAGCTTTCATAGCTTTAGAGTCATTTGTTGGATTACTAAACGTCAATGGTGAGTGTTTGATTCTCTTTACATTCCACCCCGCATCAATAGCACCTGTCCCAGGGTTTATCGCACCTTCGCTAATTAGCGGTAAAGTGTTAACCACCCCTTTACTCGTGTCCGTATTCTTTGGAATCGTACCCGTTAGTGAATATTGAAGGTCAGCACCACGATCTTGACTATGCCAAAGCGTTGATATTACTTTGCCAATTTCACCCGCCAACTTAGTGTTGCTGGCACTAAGTGTCGTATTCGCTTTTGTTGCATAATGAAAGAAATAGAGTGTTTCGACTGTGGGGTCCATTACTCGGCTGTTGCGTTCCGTACTGAAACCTGAAGGTGCTGTCGTTACGAAATTCCAAGTCGTACCATTATCACTTGTGCTGCCCCAAGACGAAAATCCCGCCGAAGCTTTTCTATTGAAAAAGAACTCCTTGCTTGTGCCATTGGGTAGAATTGCGACCCAATCACCATATGCCCCATTTGGTGAAGTATTGGATAACGTTTCAGGCGTGCAAACAATATCTACCCACGGCAAGGTTTCAAATGACGCCTTTGATATTTCCGTCACTTGTATAAACGTCAGTTCGGTTCCATTTGGAAAGAGATTATTAAATTCGGTTACACGGTTCGTCGAGTTCCAAATAAAAGCCATTAGCTCCATCTCTATACAAATCATCATAATGCGTGCCACCCCCTTTAATAGTAAACACATTACCGTTTGAACCTATGACATGCGTTTTGAGAGCTTTTGAAAGAGGCACTAACTTGTCTGTCGTGTTCACACCAAACGATGTAGGCCATGTCGAATCCGCACAGTTAAACTGGATTCGCTTATCTGCACTATTGTAAGTTGCGGTGCCCGATTTTTTAACCTTGCCAATCGACCATGCTGACTTTGTGAATGGTAATGTTTCTTTTCCTCTGGCACTACCCGACAACCCTTTGTAAATTTGCTCGCTGAGCAAGTTTTCTTTATTTAGCTTTTTTGCACTTAAACGCAAATCCTCTACCTGTCCCGCATAAATGACATCGTGGAATTTGAAGTTGTCGTGTCGACCTGTGAAGTTACTAGCAACAGCCCCAAAAGTTGGATGTTTGCCGACTTTGGAAGCTGTAGCAGGAATAAAACAATCGGCAACCGTGGGTACAAACGATTGTGGGAGGTTATACCAATCGTAATTTGCGACGTTCGTTTGAGTAAATTTGTTACAACCAAACGGGTTAAACTCTGGATGGTACGCGCCTTGGTTCAAGCGCTGGACTAGGGCGATTGGGATGCCTTGGCAGCGAGTTCGAAGGCCAAATGTACCACGGTCTTTATTCCTATTGTCACCAATATAGCCAACGTCCCCCAGATCCTCTCCAAAGTCCGTTTGATTCAATAACTTTCCTTGTAGTTTTAAATAACTACGCCAAACAACATTAAAAATGCCGGAATCCGAACCCTTAGCAACTAGATTTAAACCCGACCACATATCGCCAACGCCCTCTACCACCCGCACACGATAACGAACTTGGACATATTCGCCCAATTCAGCATCGAAATAGATGTTGTTAGCAGGATTGCCTAAAAACTTATTGCGGTTCGCCACGCTGAGTGATGACCAGCGCGAACCGTAGCCTTTTGTATTACTGTCCCATTCACCAAAAGCGGAGTAACCTTGCTCAACTAAGGTATTAAGCAAGCTCATGCCTTGCCACGTAGTTGCGCCGAACTGCACATTACCGAGCGGATAAACGACGTCTTTATCTGTAATTTTTTCAGGCCACACTTCCAAAAACACGAAGTCTTTACGACTTAAAATCACTTTATTGGTAGCGGTTTCGGAGGCAAAAGCCACCTCGGCGCTGGCATGCTCCGCGACTACGCCTGTTGCTGAGTCGTAGGTTTTAGTTCCGCGCGGGGCATCTGGTAATGTAATCATGACATAGTCACTGCTACCAACCTTAGACAGACTTAATTCAATCCCATCGACTACCACTGACGAGCGCTTACTTAGCGATATTCCAACGCCGCCTAAATCAGTGTCAGCAACCCCCAAAGTAAGTGAATTACTTTTATTGAGCCAAGTCCACAATCCTTCATTTACGTGCTGATAAATTGGAGTGCTGATATGCTTACCCCATTCCACAAACCCACTTCCCGCATACTGGCTTTTACGCAGCTCTCTAAGCGCATCAAACTCCGCTTTGGACATCACATGCGGATTAGGATTAACCGCCTCGGCGTCTGCTGCGAGTTTGCGTAAGCTTTTCACAGGAAAGCTTGTGCCGTTTTTGTCTTTAAAGGTTGCTGTATCAGGGTGTGTAGCAAAGTCTTGTAGCGCTTTGAAATTGGCTTCAACCACGTCTTGTTGCGCTGTCATGGTGGCATTTAGCTGTTCGTGGCTAGTGGCCACGTTATTGAGTGCCGAAACAGCATCGGCCAATATTTGTGCAGTACTCATTGAAATGGATTTTCCTATTCGTTAAATAATTCCGTTATTTGAGATGACGTCAACGTGCCATTAAGTACGGCGCTGAACGCGGTGTAGAGCTTGTTTTGCTGTTGGTTCATAAGGTCAACGGCCAAAGCTGTCAACGAGGCATTAGCCCTTGCATGCTGTTTATCTAAATGCACTTGTTCCGCCGCGCTGTCGATGTGCTCAACCTTCGTAAAAACGTGTTCCTTTAACGTATAAAGTTGGTCACTAAGTTGAGTTAATGCGCTACTTCGGGATGCCATATCCGCTTGCAAAATAGTGATGAGATTTTTATCCGCAATAACTTCCTTCGCATTAAGCTCTACAAGTTCGCCGATCGCAGCACAAATAGTTGCTTGTGCGTGATTGTGTTCAACGCCCATGGCCACATTGATGGCTTGCTGTTGCGTTGTATTTGCAAGGTCTTGAAGCGTGATTTTTTGCTCATCCACGTATTCTCGGGTGTCTGCACATGAAACGACGTCCAACGCTGTTTTTAGCTGGGCATAATTCGCTTGCTGGTAGAATTGTTCAACCTCTGCAAGTTGCTTTGTCATTGTGACGGCTTGTTCAGCCGTTGTTTGTTTTACTGCAAAAACGTCTTCGACCCCTTGTGCAAATTCGCTCAAACGCTCGCTGACGTGTTGTGCCAATGAAACACTTGCTTCGGTCTGTTCTGCTGCCGCTTTTTGCAGTGCAGCAATTTGCATTTCAATACTCATTCCAGTCCTTCTATTTGCGTGAAATTGAGGCGTACGCAAGTCTTCTACTCAGTTGCATTGTTGTTTGTGCTTGTTCAATCAATGCTTTCCCCTGAATCATCTGTGCCTCAGTCATCAATGCCATTTCTTTGGCAAAAAATACGTTGGCGTTATTCATACCTGTCGTAAACGTGATTTGTTGACTTGGTAATGCGGCAACATTGAGCGTAAAGACTTCAATCCATGCGGCATTGGCTGCTTTAAAGTTAATTTGCAGTTCCGGCATACTGTAAATGGCGACCAGAGTGTCATCAGCCCACAGGCCCACTTCACGAACCGCATAACTATCTGGGCCATCGAACAACGCACTAAATCGAAGTTGCCCATCTCCCAGCGCTTCCGCTTGGCTTACAGGGACTTTTTGTTTCTCTTGGCGAAGCGCGGTTTGATTATCTTGAGGGGTATAGCTTGCATCGCCCGCCGAAACATGAGTAATGGGCATGGCGATACCTTGGCTTGCTTGAGAAACAAGCTTGTTTAACCCTTGCTGTGTCCATACCACAGGAAGGTAAGTCAATTGAGAAGTCATATAGGTACTCGGAAATTCACAGAAAGAAGAGAAACAAAGGGCCTATTGCCCGCTGAGATGCATTAGGCCTGTACTAGTGGAGGGCGGAGTTGGGTAAGGTCACCGTCAGATAACTGTTCCCTATGTTAAGGCGTCCATTGCTTGCACCTGCAAAATATAAAGGCTCTAACTGGTCGAAACGTGTGTGTTTTACGTCCGCCACAAGCAGAGGAATTTGGCGCCAGTCGTCATTGTTCCAACTGCCATTCCAGTACCCGAACCAACCCGCCTGCGCAAGCGTCACGTTGAGATGACGTGTACGATTCAATGAAGTGGCAATGGGTCTTTTTGAGGGTTCTTTGTCGCTTAGACGATAATCGCTCAGTCGCTTGCTACTTAGATAATGCGCTTGTTGAATAAATTGCCGATGGTGGCCTAACGAACTTTGCACGCCTGGCCCTTGCAATGACGAGGTCTGTGTTCGAGCAAAACTCACTTTACACAGCGCCTTTCCATTATCAATAAACGGCACGCCGGACACGTCAGACAGTAATTGCCCAAACCCGTTGTTAGACAAAACCTGATGTCTCACATCTAAACCATAGTAGAGACGCTCTAACTTCGCACTCACTGGCGCAGACAAGCCAGTAAGTTTATTGATGTGCTTTACTTGTTCGTCACTTGGCAATTGGCCCAGATCAAGTTGGTAGCGATAATAGTGCCGCCCTACTTTAGCGTTTTCGAGTTGTACATTTTTGAATTGCAACCAATTCAACGCCATCAATACGCTTTTTGGTGTACCTCGTATACGTTGCCATTCCAAACCTTGTTGCAACGTTTGTCGTAAGTCCTGACTGTAAGGCAAAATGGCCTCAAGGCCATATTCCCAAACTAGCCAAAGCAACGCTTTGTCATGCGGGGCAGCCTTGAATCCTCGCAGCTGCGTAATGGCTTCGTTAAACTCTTTATCAAGCTCCTGACTTTCAAGCCATTGACGTTGTAATGATGATGCCGTTGGGGCGAGTAGCTGGTGCTTCAATTTATACTTCCAACGTTAAATCTATGTCACCAGGCACGGCACATTGATGTTGACTCATCGTCTGCATCGATAATGGCGTCGTTAAAATCACCTGATGTACTCCCTGTTTATGCAATTGAGCACTAAGCCAGCTTGGGGTTAAATCCCACCCTAGTTGAAGCTCTTGTTGCCATGCGTTAAGCAACTCGTCTTTAAGGTTATTTAGTAAACTGCTGGGTACATTGTCTTTAAGATAAATGGTCGCTTTCACATCCACGGTCACTTCTTGTGCTGCGAATACAGAGATAGTATCCGTCAACATTTTTACCGAAGGGCTGGTGACCGCCGCCGCGACTTTAGCCACAACGTCCTGTGGTTCAAAATCGGACTTAGCCAAAACCGCAATTTCGACTAAACCATCACCGGGGCTGGTCACTGAAATATCACGGATCTCTGCAGGTGCAGAGGCAATCGCTCGACGTCGATAGTGAACTGCACTCCCCGCAGTACTCGATGCAATAGTGCTGTCGCGAATTCGTCGGCGAAATGCGTCGTCCAATTCATTTTGAATACGCTCAACCCCATAAAATGCCCCTAAATGTGCCAAGTCACTCCCTTGTGCAGTTGCTAACAAATTGGCGTACACCGCTTCATTAATTCGTTGTCGCAATAGCAATTCACGATAGCTTTCCACTTCCAAACAAACTGAAAGTGGGTCACTTTCCAATGCCAGCGCATCCGCATAGTCTGGTGCAAACTCTAAGAATCGAGCCTTTCGCGCAGCTAGAATGCTTTCAAAATCTAAGTGTTCAATAGCGTCTGGACGAGCCAATGACGCCAAATTAAGGTATTGATCTGACATGGAGAAACCCAAAGAAGTGCTAAAAATAAGAGTGTGAACAGACTGTTCAAACCTAAACTGTGACTCGCCCAAAGCGAAATGAAAGAGCACCAGCCGGTGTAAAATTGGCTTGCCCTGATGGCCTCGAAATGCAGCCAATAAAGCTTGACTGTATTGCTATCCTATCCCAATTTTTTGAATCAAATCGGTCAACTTTGACCGCTCTTCATTAATCAAGAGATCATGAGTATGTCGTCTAACGAGTTCAAAAAATGAATGGATAAAAACAAGGCGTAACAAAAGAAGAAATGACTTGGCAACTGAGCTGTATTTTTATGTTGCTGTTAAAGGTCAGCGTTCAAAAAACAGCATTTGAGCGGTCAATCTACGCACGGTAGACGTCAAACTCGACGGTTGGAAACGATACGCGAAACGGCATATCTATTCGTTCAAGACCCTCATTCAAACGTTTCGCTGACAACGTATAGTTACCCGTCTTATCAAAACTGCCAGTTAGAGACAACTTACCTTTTTTCACGGTTGCGACAAAACGCTCATCGTCAATTGCTCTAGTTGCATCGACGACTTTTTCGACCATAACCATAAGGCGATTGTCCGGAACGTCTTTTGCGTTTGCCGTTATCGTAAATGCGGTATCGGTAGGCAACCAATAAATCCCCCCGTTACCCAATTCAACGGTTTGTGCACTTTCAACGGCACTAACTTGAATATCATTCAATTCATAAACCGGTAGTGCAGCAGCTTCAGGCTCAATATCCTTCATCACCACTTCACGTTCAGCGGCTAGTTTTGCAACATAGTCGGCAACCGTCTTTTTGGTCCAAGCTTCACCAGTCTCAGGGTTATATAGATATCGAACACCTTCAACAAACAAAACACCATTACTGTCGAGTACAGATTCAATATTAGTATTCACAAAAACCTCCTATACTTTGTAAATTAATGTGCTCATGTGAGCTCTCGATCCCGATTCAAACGCTTCATAACTGCCTCGCAATAAATGGATTTTTTGCTCGTTACTATCAAAACAGATGGGAAGTAACAATAAATCGTGGCAATTCCCCATCGTTTCTACTTCTGAATATTGCTGTAATTCAGGCAACGGTAATACCCCATGACTCACGGTCGAACCATTGTCATCAAGTACGCAGTAGTTAATGGATACAACGTCGATAACTTGTATCGTCGCGTTGTAATAACCAGTTCGATAGCGTCTAAAATTTGGTCCATAAAAAATTTGATATGGTACAATTCGACCATCTGTTTTACATACAAGGTAGGATGTTGCTCTGTCGGCCATGCTATACGTATTCATAGAATATTTGAGATCTGCTCCTACAGTGCGATGAAAGTTGTAACCATACATCCCCAGCGTGCCTTGACTCACGGGACAATAATAGGTGTGATTTAAGGTACGCCAATTACCGCCAGGAACAGCAGTAAGATATCCACTTGCTGTCTTAATCGCATTGTACTTTTTCGCACTATCTGTATTGTAATCGGAACTTCGAACAAATCGACCTTTTAAGGCTTGGTCACTTTGCGTAAAACCAGTAAAACTGATGTACTTGGTGATATTTTTCATTTCATCAGTTGGCCAACCAAATGTTGGAGATGCGCCAACTTCTAAGTTTTCTTTTGCTGCAGTGGATAACGTTGAGATCCCAACCGCTCGGTTGTAATATTGTAAGCTCCCCATGTAACCGACGAGTCTCTTTTTCTCTTGATCATAAGCAAGATGCTGATAATTGTTTGAAAGTGGATGATAGGCTGTTTTTGCTCCTTCATCACAGGCAGCGTTAGAAGCACCGGTGTATATCGAAACCCCTGACTCATCAGGGTTAACAGAAATCACTTTACGCCAACTGGAATTAGCACTGTCATTTTGGGTTCCACTTGAAGCAATGACTAAGCACATTCGCACATCAGAAGGATCTTCATATTTAGCAAGAGGCAAAATCACTGCATATGTTTGATTGATAGCAACATATTTATTACTGTAAGCACCGAATTCTCCCGAACTTTGCGAAGAACTATTGTATTTATACAAAGAAGTAAACACCTCTCCTTGCCAATACCCAAAATTGATATTCATTTGATAGTAGTTATTCGATGCGCTATAGCAGCTGATAAAGGCATGATAGAGTTTTCCCGATTTTTCATCGAAATAGGGTATACACAAAGCCTCGCCATATTCATTAGAAAGAGCCTCTTAAACTGCCGTTATAAATGGGAGAACTATCTCTAGCCCCTAAAACCGACACACCCACTCTAGAAGGGATAGCATTACCACTGTCGACCGCTTGTTTAACCAGAGGTACGACATTTTCGACGCTTTTTGTCACATCGTCACGCATTTGCGGGATCATGGCTAAATTGCTTGCTTGGGCGTTAATTACCCCTGTGCTGGTATTAATCGAAGCGGCTGCACTCGTTAGTGAAGTCGTAGCGGTATCTAAATGCTCTTCTACCACAGCGACAACTGCTTTTTCCCAAGTCTCATTGTCTTTAAGTGCAGAAATCGCTTTTGACACTAAAAGCTGCTCTTCAGGGGTAAATGGAGTACCCGAAGTCATCTTTGTCGTCAGGTTATCGACCATTGCCTGTACAGCATGATGAATGGTTGACATTATTTAACGTCTCCTTTTTAGATCATTAATAAATATTCACCGAGTAACGCATTGAGCTTTGCTCGGTTTAGTTTTTTACCTAAGGTGCCGGTATCTGTTGAGTTTTGAGAAAGCGATGAACTTACGCTTTTTATTTTTGCGTCTAATTGCGAATTGATTTGGGTAACGCGCTGCTCCAATGCTGTTATTTCCTGCGATGCCTGCGACAATGACGAAGCAATCGTTCCTAGGTTATTTTGAACCTGCGTGTTGTTCTGGGTGACTGTTGTTTTAAAGCCCGATAGGTCCTGCTGCGTCTTTGTCAGCGAAGAGTTAACGGCATTAATAGAGCTGGTTACGCTGGCACTGTCTTTGCCTGCTTGGGTTTTAAACGATGCCAAATCTTGCTTCGTCGCGGTAAGCGTTGCGCTTACACTTGCAAGGTTATTTCTAATAGCCGTATCGTCTTTACCTGCTTGGGTTTTAAACGATGCTAGGTCTTGCTTCGTCGCAGTAAGTGTTTCGCTTACACCTGCAAGATCACTTCTAATGGCTGCATCGTCTTTCTCTGCTTGGGTTTTAAACGATGCTAAATCTTGCTTTGTCGCGGTAAGTATTGCGCTTACACCTGCAAGATCACTTCTAATGGCTGCATCGTCTTTCTCTGCTTGGGTCTTGAATGATGCTAAATCTTGCTTCGTCGCAGTAAGTGTTGCGCTTACACCTGCAAGATCACTTCTCATGGCTGCATCGTCTTTGCCTGCTTGGGTTTTGAACGAAGCAAGGTCTTGCTTCGTCGCAGTAAGTGTTGTACTTACAGTTGCCAGATCACTTCTAATGGCCGCATCGTCCTCCATCGCCTGCGATTTAAATGAGGTAAATTCTTGCTCCTGTTGAGATACGGCGTTCGACAGTGCATCAGTTAGACTTTTAAATAGTGCGTTGTCATCCGCAACTTTCGTATTCGTTGCACTTAATGTCTGTTGGGTATGCGCAAGTGCACTACTTAGATCGCCTAAATCTAGCTTGAATTGAGCACTTTCTTTTGCACTCAATTCTTTAAATTGACCCAAGTTGATGTCCGACTTTGAAATTGCGTTGTCAATTTCAATACGAACGTTTTTCACATTTGGAAGCAATACTTCGCTCAGGCCCTCCGCCAAATCTTGAGAGGATGCAATATGACTTGTAGTTAGGTAGTCACTACTTGAGCGTCCACCCAATTTAAGTGAGTCTGGCGCAGTACCACCAACCAATTGCTGACATTCATTGCGAAACTGTTGAGCTTGGTTACGATAAGTCGCCGCAGTCGCGGCATTTTCGACAGCATTCTTTTTAGCGTTTAAGGCAGATGCTGCGTGTTCTGAAGCCATCATCATGCTCTCGCTCGCACCAGCAGCCGAAGAAGACGCTGAGTTGGCAAAGGCTTCCGCTTTTTTTGCATACTCATCAGCCTTCACTGAAGCCAATGAAGTGCTACTCGCTGAATTTGCAGCTTGCGACGCACTTTCACTTGCAGCTAACTGATGGGCTTGTGCCGTATCAGCGGCGTTTGTTGCTGTTAAACTCTTTTCCAAAGCGGTCTTGGCACTCGCCGCAGCCGCAATTGCTTGCTTAACCGAATCTGCATTACTTGAAATGGCAAGCGCTTCGCTTTTTTCGCCTCTAAAGCCGCGGTTTCTGCAACGCCTGCTGATTGTGTAGCTTGTAACGCATGACTTTGCGCAACGTTCTTACTTTCACTCGCTGCACTAGCACTTTGCTGCGACAAGGAAGCCGAGTTTGATGCATTGTCCGCACTTTTCAAGGCATCCGTCGCGGATTCGCTTGCGCTATCCGCTTTTACCGCTGCTTGCTTTTGACTTAAATCCGCAGCTTCTGCTGCAATTGAAGCGGCTTCTCTTTGCGCTGTTGCAATCGAAGCGCTTGTTGCAGCCTGATTGGCTTGTTGGAGTGCATTTTCTTCGCTCTTGACCGCTGTCACTTCCGCTTTTTTCACAGCGACTAGCACACTATTTGCTGTAGTTGCAGAAGTCGCCGCGCTCGTTGCACTAGTCGTCGAAGCTGCTTCACTCAATTTAGCATTATGTTCAGATTGTGCGGCGGCCGTCGCGGAATTTGTCGCTGACAAGTCACTCGCAGCAGCGCCGTTCTGCGCATCCAGTGCTACTTGCTTACTTGCAACAGCAACGCGTTGAGCCTCCAAAGCACTCTTTGCTGAATCCATGGCCAGATTGCTTTGCTCTGTCGCAGATTTGGCGCTTAGTGCGGCATCCATTGCTTGCGAAGCCGCCGCCTTTGAGTGTGATTCAGACACCGTTTGACTTTCCAATGCGGCAAGCTGTGAAACCTCAGCGTGACTGACTGCGTCCACTGCACGCTGTGCGCTGTCTTTTGCTTCATCCGCCGCTGCTTGGGCCATTTCGCTGCTCGACTTCGCATTCAGTGCAGCTTGAGAGGCACTTAGTTCACTCTTCGCTGAAGCTTCTTGGCTTTTTTCGGCTTTGCTCGCAGAATTCAGCGCAGCAAGGCTGTCGGCTTCGGTTTGCGATGCGCTCGTCGTCGCGGCATCCGCATGAGTCTTTGCAATAGACTCACTATTTGCGGCGGTTTTGGCACTTTGATTTACTTTTACTAACGCCGCTTCCGTGGCTGTTTTATTTAATAACGCATCTGCCGCACTCTTGTCGGCTTCTGCGGCATATTTAGCCGCACCTAATTCACTTTGAGCGGCTGCGTTTTCTGATATGCTCACTTGTTTTTCAAGGACGACTACGTTTTTGTGGAAGTCTTCAGTGGCCTTAGTAAAATCAGCAGCTTGGGTACTTTTCTCAGTCGCTACTTTGGCGCTATCCATCGCAGTTTTAGCATAACCACCAGCAACAACAATTTGATCTTCAACAATTTTCTTGCTGGCTTCTGCTGCATTTTTTGAAGCGAGTGCTTCACTTGCGGCTGTAGAGGCTTGAGTTGCGTATTTTGAGGCGTCATGCCGGTGTAACTCAGCATTTTCTGCACTCTTTTGCGCTAAAGCTGCTGAATCCGCCGCATTATGCTCACTGAATTCTGCGTTCGAGTCTCGATTTCGCCGCCTTAACTTCAAAGTCCATTGCCTGCTTTTGGCTCACTTCTGCTGCTTTTGCTGACTCAATCGCTTGCTTACTACAGGCAAAAGCAACCTCTTCGCTGTCTTTTGCCGCTGTTGCGTATTCTCCAGCCAACGTGGCATTTGCAAAAGCGGTTGCTTCACTTTTTTTTGCGGCAAGTTCCGCTGCATCCGCAAAACGCGCAGAACTTGCAGCTTTACTTGCACTCGCTGCAGCGTCATTTTTGCTCGTGATCGCATTCGTTGCACTGTGCTTAGCGGTATCTGCACGTTCAACCGCCACAATCTCACTCGATTTTGCCATGCTGGCACTTTGACTTGAGGATTGTGCCGCGTTAGCTGCACTTGCTGCACTTAACAATGCAGCTTTCTCACTCGCTTCAGCAGCTTGCGTTAATTTACTCACCGCAGTGTGGTGGTCATGTGCTGCCTTTTCACTCGCAGAGGCGGCTCGTTCATGCCCTTCAATGACTTCAACCGCTTTTTCGACCCCAGCGGCTTTTGCCATAGCCGTTTGGGCTGATGTTGCCGCCGACGTCGCAGCTTCTAACGAAACGTTTGCATGGGCTTCAATATTTTGGGCGAAAGACTGTGCCGATTTTGAAGCATCTAATGCCTCTTTGGCATATTGACTTGCGGAAGCGATTTCTTCGAGCATCCTTTCGATACTTGAGAGATGCTCTGCGGCTTTTACCGTATTTAATTCATACAGTCTTTTTATTTCAAGTGGTGTCGGTAAGGCTTTCTTTTCACCTAATAACGTCGTAATGGTGAAAGATTCCTCCTCACTTGCAAACCAGCCAGTAAACTCCGACTCACGCACATACCACTTTTGTAAAATCTCAACCAAATTGGCGGCCAATTTAGCGGGAAAAGCCGATGTAAAATGCTGAATTAACCCATAGCCAAGTCCTTCCCTCGTCACGGAAGGCAAAAATGGTTTTCCATCCAATAGAACTACGCGTAACTCAACATCACTTATCACTTCCGAGATCTGCACCCACAGAGGAGCACCTTGATAGTGCAGATACAATAGATTCCCCTTTTCCGCTTTTGCGACGAGTTGGAAGTATGTGTTTTGACCTTTAACGATATTGCTATTCTTTGAAATCGTAACAGTACCGATTGAGTAGTTCATTTATTACCTCTGTAGATATGAAACTCGCCCCCCTATAAAGTGGTTTGGCGGTAAACGTGTAGTGGTTTAATTAAAAAACGAATGTGAAGAGAGACTTAATGTGGAAGATTGACGCCCAACACATTGAATGGGTTGAACCAAGTTAAAGAGAGTCTATTTTGGGGTTAAAGCGAACGTTCGGCATAAACTGCCGATACAAATTTTTGCTCAGGTAAAATCGCACTCCTTTTAAACACCAGCGTTTCAGTTATGCCTGCAAATAGAATAGTTTTAAAAAGTGGTAGGCGAGGAGCAAATAAGGAGACGTTAAACAACAGGGTTCTGAAATCAATGAATGTTTAGCTCGAGCATTTTTAGCCAAGAGGCGAATTCACAATAACAAAATAATACCTCAATTATCCCCCGAAAATCGGTCAAGTTTGACCGCGTAAGCGAGTAAACTTAACCCTTTTCTAACTCGACTTGTTCATACGCATCGAACTCCACGGTTTTGAAGTCTAACCGGAAAGGTGCACCAATGCGCTCTAAACCTTCGTTTACTCGAGAAGCGCGTAATAGGTAATTACCACTCACTTTGAATACGCCTTTCATTGTGACTTGGCCTTCTTTGATGTCGGCAAGTAAGCGAATATCGTCAACCGCCTTTGAGCCATCAACCACACGTTCAACCATCAACATCAGTCGCCCATCGGGTAAACCTTCAGCGGTTGTCTTCATCGAAAATGGTAAATTAATAGGTAGCCAGGTAATGTCACCTAGTCCTTTTTCGACCAATCCTGTATTGGCTTCATCTGAAATTGCAATTTGGCCTAGTGACACCACTTGTATTTGCGGCTTTTCTAGTACAGCCGCCTGCTCTTTTGCAAATAAGCCTGTCGTGTGGTCATATGTGTCATGCAAGTTCGGTCTTGTGTCGTCTATAAGTACATATTCATCGCTTTGTACTTCTGTATCAAAGCTGTAAATTCCTATGACTTTATTGTTTTCAATATGTGCGTAATTAAACATATTCAATGACCTCCCAAACGACATTTACATAACGCTGCTGAATAGGGCTTTTACCACCTGTGTACATTTCAACCAAATTGCGTACAAATATTGTCTTACTGTCAATTAACTCACACCAAATCGACGTAGCCCAACCACCAATAGCATCTGATGAATCATTATCTGTAGCACCATAACTTATAGAGACGGGCATGTTTACAAATGCTTTTTCAGGATTCACTTCTGGTATTGTAATGTAGGCACCAGAGTTACTTGAACCATAGTAAGAACCGCGGAGTACACGCTTGACTCCGCCTCCACTCAAACTACTAATAGCTGTTCCCATTATTGAAGCTCCCATTCTTTGTTATCATTCAAAATAAAGGTAAGTATTGCACCAACATCAAAAGTGATAGATGTATCAAACTGCACGACCCTATCTTTGAAAAAGGCGATTTTGTCTGTTGTTGGATTGTCGACTTCGATTTGCGGTGTTACGGCAAAGCGTTTGGTCACTTTCACAACGCTATCAACGTCGAGGCTTGTTGTAGCAGGCAACTTGATTGTGTTATTGGTGGTTAAGTGGTTTTCACCTAAAGACAAGCTGCCACTTGTAGGTTTGGCTGTTGTATCTTGCAGTGAGTTTTGAATATTACTTGTGTCGATAACTTTGCGCCATGCGTTCCAAGTGTTTGCATCCTTGCCTGTTTGATAAAATTTACCACCTGTATAACTAGTAAATTCACGCACAAAACTAACTACACCAGTACCGTCCACCCACTGCGCTGAAACTGATAATAAACCAAGCTTGTTTGAGCCAGAAACCCAAGGAATGCCTAGACCATCAGTTCCTCCATTCGCGAGACCTGATCTTGTGCCTGTTCCGTAAATATCCCGTGGTAAACCTAATTCATAGATTGTGCCTCTTAGATCGTTTTCAGCGCCAATGCCAAACGAGGAAAGTAAGGGCGGCAAATTCCCCTTATGGTAAACATCAAAGCCTTTATAGGTGAACTTTGAGGCGTTAACTCTAATGCCTTCTATGCCATTCCAAGGATCTTTGCCAGTTCCTAAATATGCGATTGCATCATCAATGCCACCACTACCGGAGTAAACTCCACAACCGCCAACTCTAACTGAGCCATCATGTTTGTAAACATCGACACCAATTGCGTTCGGTGTAGTCTGTAATGTACAGCGCCAAGAATAGCCTTTGGCTGCGTAGACAGCTCCATTAAATGTGCCTGCTCCAACATCACTAGCTGTCGGTTTATTGCCTTCGTGGTAAACTTTCTTGTCATAATTTGCGCCAGCATATATTTCACCTCGCACGCTTATTTTTCTGTCAAAAAAGTAAGCGGGGTTACTTGTGTAAAAATGGCAAAAATCTGGATTTTGTGACCCTATATCAACCCAGCCAGTAGGTGTAGTCACTTTAACAGATAAACCGCCACCAGCGTCCAATACAGTTTGTCCTGAGCTACCCAACACCAGCTTACGTTTAAACTCAAAACCACCATCGTAGGTGTATTTAAGCGCCACTGCATTTTTGTACGAATCGTATACACCAAAGAAACCGTTTTCACGATTTGGTGTCCAGATATAACTGTCTGTGCCTGTGAATTTTAAATCACCTACAATAGATACGTCTTGACCAAACTGCCAATTACCTGCCACATCAACTTGTGGCCAATCTGCACCATAGTTAATAATTAATTTATTTTCTCTTGTAGGGTCGTACCCAACTAGCGCTCGCTTGCCATAGATTAATAAGTCTCGACCTTTAAAGGTAAATGGAGAGCTGGCAAGCCCCCCAAGAGTGGCATGAATCTCATCCGCTGTTGGCTTGTCTTCGGTTGAGTAAAAGCGCTGCCAAGACTTCCAATCCGCACCACATTGCCGTCTAAAATAAACGCGCATCGGTTGCGTATCTAACGATATAAAATACAGCTGCATATTGTAGTTAGAAGCAGAGCTTGGAAGACTTACAAAATAGCCGTTGTTTGGCACTGGTACATTTGCAACTCTGCCTGAAACTGCCGCTGAGACATAACCAAAGAACTGTCCACGATAGTTGTTTAAGTCGCCACTACTTATCAGCACAGCATTAGCAGACTTTGAGCCAAGCCCAAATTGAGCAAGAAAATCTTTGACACCTTTTGGTGTTGCAACTCTTTCAGAACTTGTTCCAGCCAGGCTTTCTTCAACGGTAGCTAGTTGCTTTTTCCTAAGCACTTCGCTTTCGTTAAAATACAACTCGTCATCAACTGCAATACCGTCAAATCTCAGAGAGTCAGCCACCTCTGCGTTCAGCTTTTCACCCGTCTGTGTATTTATGTAATCCAGACCAAAAATGTCGAAATTACTCAATCCGTCAAAAGCAATAGTTTGATGCTCAGCAATATCATAGAAGAAATGCAATCCTCCGTATTTATTGCCTTTGTACATAAATGTACAGAGTTTTACTTCTCTCAAACCTCCTTTAAGTAAAACATTGCCCCGCATACCATCTGAGGCGTATCTTTTCGCTACTGCTATATGCGCTGTTATATCTGGGTGCAGAGAGTTAGAGCGATGACCACGAATAACGCCTTCGCTAAATGAATTGAAATTGGCATATGGACTATTAAGCTGACAGAGTGCAATCACGCTTTTTCTATAAGGACTATTTTGAACTTGACTCGATAAGTCTATGGATTTAGATAAAGCGTGCGTGGTTTTGCTAAGCTTTTCATTTATTGGTAATACAGCTTCGTTGATAGCTTCTTTAATTGCTTTAACATGTGGAACAATTTTAGTACTAGTACCTGCATCAATATCTGATTTAGTGCCAATATCTTTGCTGTCTAGCTGTTTAGACCAGTGATTCTCATAAACAATTTCGGACTCACCAATGACTTCACCGTCTGTTACTTCGGTTACGCTAAAGTATTCAATGTTACCGTCCCATCCGTTTTGGGTATATATATTAGCGTTTGTCGGTGTGGAGTTCATTGTTATAACTTGGTCGTATACTCCATTTGCGGTTCTTAGAGTTAAATCTTGACTTCCAGCAAATGAAGCCGCAAAGCTGCCTGTAGTACCTCCTTGCGCAGAAACTACGACACGATACTTTTTACCCGCTATCAACTTAGCATTTTCAAACCTCACAGCCTTAGTGCCAGTACCAGAGCCGAAGACAGCTTTACCGCCTGTGATAGTGACTCCACCACTTAAAGCAAAGCCAGTCGCACTACTAAAGCTTGCGCTTGGTGATAACTCTACCATTGGAATAACGCGGAAGTTTTTAATAGCACCAATAAAGTCGAAAGACGTTTCGGAAAGCCCAACTCTAAGGCCGTTCAACGATGCTACAAAAACGGAGTCGGTCTTACCCGAACTATTTATATTAACTAACGGGCTAACAGCTCCTGTTGAGTTAACTGTACCAAATACTAGCTCACCTGACGTCCTAGCAACATCACAAACAAGTCTAAAAGTGGTTGCAGTACCTATATAAGTTTGATTAACTCTAATAGCATTAGTACCTGCAGGGTTGTCAAACACTACACTATTATTTTCTACACGTGGGTTTCCAATAACTTCCCAATTACCAGCATAAGTAAACTCTTCATCTTTAACCAAGTTACCAGCAAGATAATCAATAGCATCTGTACGAAGGGGGAAATAGTGGATGCGCTCGCCTTGGCTATTGAATACTTCTAGGTCGTACACCCTTAACGTATACCTGCTGCCAGCATCGTAGCGAGAAGCTATTTTCCCAATCTCTAAAGCAGAGGTTATATCCGCCTCAAACTCGTGTATTAACCCGTCTGTAGGGTATGAAGATATATTGGTTGTTGCAACTTCACCGTCTATCTTAGTGTTTACCGCAGTTCTAAGCTTGCCGTCAGCCCCAAAATAGAAGAAGAACCTGCTAGAGCCTAACTCAGTACCGTCTAGTAAAAACTCAAATTCACTAAGGCGCTCCTTGGGCGCTTCAAACTTAAGCTTAACTTTATACCCAGCTTGTAACACTATCGGACTTTTAAGCTTTATATAGCTATTTGTTCCGTTTTGTTCGATATAGCTGCGCCCAGCAAATGGTGGCGGTGCAATCGCTACGACATCCATTGGATTTTTAACAACGTATTTTTCACCGTTGTATTCGGTTTCAAACGCATGGCCGACTGAGCCTGTTAGGTCTTGCCATTTGGTTGCTATACCTTTGTTGTTAAGTTTGCTATCTAGCACGGTTAGATTTGCTGCATTTTTTTCTATTTCATCTTGCAACAAGGCTAAATCATTCGACAAAGTACGCTTAACCCACTCACGCGAAGCATAAACCATTGAAGGATCAATTTTTTCGGTCACTACTTGCGCCTGTTCAACATCCACAATCGCACGTATACCTAGCTCTGCAGCAGCATTGTCACTGGCATCAGGTTTATAGGTTTCGGGATATTTGATTATGGCAAACGCCTCACCATCACTGGTATAAAAAGCCCCTTCACGTACATAAAAACCACCGACGTCTGCTGGAACAACTGCAAACATTTCTACAAGAGCTGACTCTCCGCTTACAACGTGTAATGAGCTAATTTCATTGCGATATTTAAGGCTAGTTAAATCAGTATGGGATTCACCGATAGTGCCATCCCCCACAGCAAAATGGCTGATTTCTATTTTGCCTTGTTGTGCGATTGCAGCCAGTACTTTCTGACGCCCATTTGCAGTGAGCGTAGTCCAATATTCCGTATGAGACATAAGTAATTCTTCAGTTAAATTAGTGAGATAAAGGGAAAACGGTGATGACGTTAGAACTGCAGCTAATTAAGCTTGCAGGAATCGCAATTGCGCATTGGAGATTGACGGTCAGACTGTAATGCACGGACTTACGTTTTGCGCGGTCAACCAGCGTGCGTACTTCTTTTATCAAGGGCAAATCAATGCCTCGATTGGCCACGTACACATCCACTTTAAATGTGCCTGAGGGTAATTTGGGTTCAAGTTCAAACCACTCGGTAATTTTGGCATCCATGGCAAATGGTTCTAATGCCTTTACGACGGCATATCGAGTTCCCAAATGTTTGTGTTGCTCATAACTTGCTGAAACAATTGCTCGTTGTGTTGATTCATCCCAGTTTTCGTCCCATTCTTTTATTCCTTGGCTCCAGGCTAACCAAGGTAAAAATGCTTTAGGGCAGGTTTCGGCTTTCCATAAGTTCGCTATTTCATCGATTTGAGTCGTTGTGGTTTGATACTCAGGCTGTAAGGCTGCTTGGACACGTTTATTTAGCTGTACAGCTACACCTGTTGAAGGAATTACATGCCACTTCACAGCTGTACCTCAAATTCGATTCCATCAATGTCGTTATCGCAAAGCGCAACTTCATTTTTTTGCACTTCAATATTTTCAAGGGGGCTAATAAGCTCTATTTCTTCCACGCCTGCTTGATGTAAAACCGCAAAAAGTGCTGAACGTTTAATCGCTTTACCCAGTGCGTGGCGTTCTTGCAAGTAGGCCTTTACAGACGATAATACTTGCTGTTTAGCGGCTTCTCGACCAGGCCCGAGTTCTAATTTTACTTTGGCATTGATTGAATAATTTTTTGTTTTCGCCGGAAGAATTTCGACCCAATCGCCGATTGGACGGATTTTTTGAGTTTGCAATAACTCGGAAACCTGTGATTGATTCGCTGAGGTTAAACCAAACGTGACTGCCAGCTTATTGAGCAGCGACTCACTTGGAATCCCATTTTCTGATTCGTTACTTAAGATCGTGAGTTGAATATGACAAGGGGACGGACTTGCAACATGCACGTCTTTAACCCGAGCATCGGCAGACAGAGTATGGTAGGTGTAACTTTCTTCCGTCCCAGCTGTATTCAAGCTGTGATAGGCTTTTTGAGTTCTCACTCTTAGTCGTTGGTCACTTTCTTCTACCAATCGTTGCACACCATAGCGCGCCGCAATATGGTCTAGATCAGCCTGTTGTGCTGTTGCTAATAAATTGGCTTTTGCAACATGATTGATACGACTGCGCAATAACAGGTTCTGGTAGGCAAACGAGTTAATAAGCTGAGTTAAAGGTTCGGACTCAAGCGACAGTGCTTCTGCCAATTCTGCGTGTTGATCAATAAGGTGAGATTTTAAGGTTTGTACTAACGTCTCAAAATCGAGTGTTTCCAGAAGGTCAGGTGCAGGTAATTTTGCTAAATCGAGTAACTGAGTAGACATAGTGATTCCAATCAAGCAGCAAAAAATTGAAGTGGGACAAAAGAGGTTAGGAATAGGTTGGTTAGGGCGGCCCATAAGTCCGCCCTTTCTTTTAAACGTGCTACAGAACAGAGGTTAGGATAGTGTTTACGCCTGTTGCTCGTGCGGTGATTTCAGCATTGACCGTGTCCAATCCCTTCGTTTGATACGGAAATTGCAGTTCGCCAGAGCTGACTTTCGCTTCAAAATGACCAATCGCCATTTGCAAACCGGTTGCAGACGCGCGCATTTCCGCCAAACTTTGCGCCGTGGCAAGTTTATTAATGAAGCCACTTAGTTCATTCAACAGTAAGTGTACCGTGTCAGAAGTGGTGCCAAGTAAGGAGTCGCTGTCTGCGACTGTGTTATAGATTTCGCTACGTAGCGACTGTAAATTACTATTTCTTATGTTTATAGCATGCTGTTCTGCTGAGACTAAATTTGCAATGTTTGCGTCCATGATATTTCCTTATAGTAGCTCTAGTTGCGAATTAATCAGTTCGATTTCACCGTGTTTTAGTAGACGGCCGTTCCCTACTCTAATCGTATCAACACTCAGTGTTAGAAAATATTGAGTTGGAAAAGTTAATCGACAATACACATGATCGTCACTTCCACGGTAAATGTGAGGAGAATGGGACCCACTACAATTTGTATTGACAAGCTTATTGCCATTTTTGTAACAATAGCCTACAAAAACCGAATCAACAGGTTTAGCTTCTCCGTATGCGTATCCTGTAACATCCAAACGAAACATCTCGTTATGTAAACTGAGCTTCAACGGTAATTTTAGATGGATAAATGCACTACCGTGTTGAGCGGTGAAGTAGTTACATACACCAATCGCTCTAGTACCTACTCCACCAGTACCTATAGTTTGAAGCCTTTTCATTGCTTCTTCGACTTCTTGAGCCTGCTTAATAACACGCGCATCAATACTTTGAATTTTATTATCGACAATCGTCGTTAGGTTATTTGATGCATCGATTAAATTGGCAATATCTTGTTCTAGTGCCATTATTTTTCTCCATATATAAAAAAGGCCTGAAATATCAGGCCTGAGTCAAAGTGTTTTTATTATTCTGGTTTTGGATAGGTATTTTTGATGTGCAAGCGAGCATCAAGCCAAGCTTGTTTGGCTGAATTTGCTTCGTTGGAACTATCACCGAATTCGGTTACGGCAGCCATATAATCAAAGAATAGGTAATCACTCTGTGCGCTATAGTCGCTACGGCGCAATTGAGTTACCTCGCCCGCGTCGAACACAACCGCAAAATCGTCAGCCTCAACTCCTGCTTCTTTTGCGATGTGTAGACCATGAGCATGATTTGTAATTCCACCAGCAAAGATTTGGCCTGTCGAAAGTTGTTTTAATACAGCCATGTTAGTTCACTCCTTGAATTGTTGGTCCAACGTGAGAATATGGATGGCCGATACTATCTGCCCAGATCATATTGTTACCGTGATCACCTGTACCTACATAAGGTAAGCAAATGGCCACTTTCATTTTACCCAAGCCTCTGAACAATGGTTGATGACAACCTCCCCAGCCACCACGAGCAGAGTGTTTATATTGCCAGCCTAACTTTTCGTCTCCACCACCAACCGCAATAGCAGCTGAACGATTTTGTGAAGGGTAAAATGTAATGGAGCCTGAGTGTTCAAGCACGTTCACCCAACAACTTGCTTGCGTGAGGAATTCACCTCTGTCCCAACCCACGAACGTATGACATCCTTGGTTTAGAACAAACAGCAAACCTTCATTCGCATTTTGTTTACTTGGTTGGTTTATTTCGACATCAAAGACTAAAACGTTGTAGTTACTTCCATAGAAAAGTTCCCCAACAGCACCTTTGCTGCCAATGCCACGGCGCAGGAATTCCGCGTTTGGTGCGAGTCCAAACTCTTCAAGCTGTGACAGATTCAATTTAGTGACTGTTGCTGTACCTCCTGAACCACCCCAAAAAAAGGTTGACCAAGGTGCCGCATGTGCTTTTAGCACGTCAACAGCGGTTCCCGGCTCTACGTCTTTACAAATCTGCGCAAAATGCTTTGTATCCGACAAGGTGTTTGGTGCGAGTGGAAGTGCTTTTTGAAACTGCGCAATCTTGCTCTCAACAGCTTGCTCTTTTGCTGTCAAGCGACTGTCAATTTCCGCTTTTTTGGCGTTGAGTTCAGCTTGAATACTTTGAATTTTATGATCAACGGTATCGGTCAGGCGATCCGCTGACTTAATTAAATCGGCAATATCTTGTTCTAATGCCATGATTTTCTCCATATATAAAAAACTCAGATACTGCGTTGAGTTTGTGTGTTGTAGACAACAAAAAACCCACCATTTGGTGGGCTTTGTTGCGATGAGAGTAAAACTCAGGCTACTCCTTTATTTCTTTACGAGAGGATATATTCGTTTAACAGAAATAAAGTTTGGTCCGGGTTACTTAAATTACTCTGGTTTTGGGTAAAGCGCTTTTATGCTATGACGTGCTTGCAGCCAAGCTTGTTTAGCGTGTGATGCCTGTTCACTGCTTTCGCCAAACTCAGCGGCGGCTGCGAGGTAATCAAACGCCAACCCATCTGAGCTGGTGTGGTAGGCATAGCTTCTCGCACTTTGACACTGTGTGGTGAACTGTGCTTTTTTTGCATCGGCAATCAGCGCGACGATATCCATCTTTGAGACTCCTAAATCAAGTAAAGTTTTCTCATCCGCTGGCACGTTAATCAATTCACTTTGACCTACTTTTAGTTTTTCAATTAGCATAATATTCCTTAATGATTAAGCCGTTGCAGGTGGCGTATAAGGGTGATTTACATAAGGGATGGTGTTTGCAATAGGCGCTTTACGTTCTGTAAATGGAATAGGTTCAACGAACCAACGCACTGTTGAAGTAGCATTAGGAACGTTATACTCATAAATTGATTTCCGCTCCATCGAGCTGCCATCAAAATAATTAACGTCGCCTTTCCAGTTTTTGGTGATGCGATATTTTAAGCCGCCACCCCTTAAATAAAGACCACTAGAAATATAAGACCAAGGACCGACTGAGCCATCTGCCCCGCCACCATATAAATCTCTATTAGGGTCAACTTTTTCAGCTTTACATTGCATCATAAAATGAACATGGCTTGCCGTGTTCGTATAACGCTCACTAAAACGCTTGATGTTCATAAAGTTAGCATCTCCAGACCATTGGCAAGCATTTCCCTCTAACTCAAGCAATAAAGCAGCTTGATGTACCGAAGAGGTATTCAGCGGTCGTTCCCCAACACCGCCGTTCCAATGATATTCACGAGAGACGGTAAGCTTGCCAACACCATGAGCATTTGCAGGAAATGTCCACCAAACCGGATACAAATAGTCTTTTGAGCCGCCTATAAAAATATCTTGTACATAGCGAGTTTCAGGCAGTGCTTCTTGCAGAAATTTATCTACGTCCTGTTCTTTCTTTGCTACGCGAGCATCAAGTGCCGCCATTTGTTTATCTAAAGCTTGCGCTTTGTTATCAACGACCGCAGTCAATTGATTGGTCGAGGCAATCAGTGCCCCAATATCTTGTTCTAATGCCATGCGTTACTCCTACAATATCCCTTTATCCATCAGTTCAAATTTCTGTTTTAAATGACGATACATATTGCTAATTTGCGCTGCACCGACTTTGGCAAGCTCAGGTGCAATGAGAATATTTAAATCAACACCACTATCTACAATGGTGATTGCATCAGCGGGAACGCCCGTCAATACCAAGTCAAACGCTAAAAGCAAATCGACTTCCGCTGACTTGTACGCAATAGGCTTATCTGGATGTGAATACACAGCAAAAAGCACATCGACCTTTTTACCGTTTTCTTCTTTCTCGATAAAAAAGCCAACTTCGTTTACCCAGAAATTGTGATTAGTGTCGTCAATCACACTCATATGAATTTGAGCATTGCCTTTGTCTTGGCCGCTCGCGACCAACACTTTATGAACTTCTTTTTCTAAGCGTGTACGACTTTGATCTGGCGTGTAGTTGCCAGTACCAAGCCCTACTTTACTAATTTTGGCTTGGAAACCGTTTTTCTGTGCATTAAACACAGCTTCCAATCCCGCCATCGTAATGGTCGGCCTTAAGATGGTGCTCACCGCACAATTCTCCTTAAGTTATGATTTAACCAAAACAAATCATCTCGCCTAACGCATTAACCTATTGTCACAAATGTGCATATTCAATTACGCCACACCAAAGGTTTATTGCTATAGAGTAATGAGTTTTTGGTTTTTAATGGATCTCTTCAGCAACAGGGAATTAGCGAAACGCGTAAGATCAGGCTGCGCTTTGGCGCGGGCGTTGTAATATCCCGTTGGCAGTGAAAAGACAGTTATCTCAGCGTAGAGCTACGCTAAGGTCAGGTATGAAGATAAAAACGACCAACGGAGAAACGTCGGTTCGATAGATGTATTGCTAATGCGGGATTTGCATCCCAGTAGTAACAGCCGCTAGGCAACTTTTGGTCATTACTGAAATAGTAGCGACCGACCTGTTGACGTCGATTATGGAAAACGACAGCAAGCCCAACGTCAGAACGGCTGTAGCTGTTTACTGCTTGGGTTTGCCCGTACTGTCGTTTAACCGCCATACGCTGACTATCGACGACACTAACACCGATGGTCATTTCACTTGCCGCAGCATTAACTGGTTGCGTTTGGTAAGTTAATCGACCTACTTGCATCCCGCTTGACGTCGAGGCCATTTGCACACCTAAATCAAGTTTAGCACCGACTAGGAATTTAAAATGTGCACGCTGTGGCTTGGTTTGATTCGTTACACGAAAAATCGCGTCGTAAACCGATTGACTCAATACCACCGCTTCACTGGTAAAAGGTACGTCATTCGCCCAGGCAATAAACGTGAAGGTATTGGGTTCACCTGAATGATGTGGCGCTAATGCCAATTCTCCGACGTCTTGAAACCACTCGAAAAACTCAACTTTGACCCCTAAAGACGACAACGCGCGCTTTACCGCACCGACTGTGCCTTTATGTTTGTGAATTTCAACCGAACGTGCAATAAGCGCACGTTTGGTCGCAATTGGCCATTTCTCATCCCAATCATCGACAGACAGTGACCACGCGAGCCAAGGCAGCAGTGTTTCTGGGCAAGTTTCAGGATCCCACTGTTTACCAATGTGTTCTGGAATAGTCGGAGTAACAGATAGACGTTCAGGTAAGGTATCAATTGCCTCAATAAATTGATGTTCTAACATCGTGTAGTTACTGGGTAAGAGTTTGGTATGGTCCGTCATTTGCACTATTCCTCTGGATAACTCAATATTGGTTGTCCGCACAAATAAGCTTGTGTGCTCTGTGCCTGGAAATCCTTAGTCGGTGAAATTAACGTTACCTTCCTTACTCCTGGTTGATGTAGTGCATCAATGATCCCGGAATACGGCAGCTCTTTACCCAAACGAAAGTGCTCGCGAATAAAGGTGTCCAATGCTTTGTGTATTGCGAGCTTTACGGGACTCTGTGCTCACCCCAACATTGAAAAATATTCGCGCCTCAATGCTGTAACGAGTCGGCTCAACAAGATGAACAATGACTTTATCCGTCAGTGGACGTATATCTTCATCATTGAGGTGCGCTTCAACCACCCCTTTTACGGCAGGGCCGTTTGAATCCTGTTCAGCAAGCACATGAACATCCACAATACCGGGTTTGGTGGAGTCGACAAAAACATCTTTCACCTGTTTCGATGCACTTAGTGTTTGATATTGATAAGCCCCCATCGTCCCAGCCATACTGTAACTCTCTAACGACAAAGGTATACGCTCTCGATATCTCTCGTCACCCTCTTCGCTTTTACGTGCCACACCAAATAACGCGCCTAAATGATCGAGGTCTTTACCTTGAGCAAATGCCAACATAACAGACCGAGCTGCATCATTTACGCGTTGACGAAGCAAGAGTTCACGATACGCCGTTAACTCGAGCAGTCTATTGACTGGATCGGATGGCAGCGACGTGAAATCTGGTATTTCAGTTTGTAAAGTTTGCTGCATCTGTTCGTAAATTTGCTGATAGTTCAGCGGTTCAATAATGTCAGGCGCAGCCAACCCTGCCAATTCAATAGCATTGTTCAAAATTATCTCCTTATAAGAAGGTAAAGCGAAGTCAAGAAAGGGGGCGATTTACGCTCAACAAGGCATCAAGTTTTTTCTCTATTGAATCAAGCCGTTTTTCAATCCGTTTCTGATCTTCATTGCGAATTTGCTTGATATGATTCAACTCTTGAGTATTCGTAATAATGCGCTTATCAAGGTCGTTGATGTATAAAATCCCTGACACGAGCAACGCAAGTGTGGTTAATACATGGGCTAAATTGAGTTCCTTTTTCATTTGCCACTGATCTGGCTGAGTCACTTAGAAACTCCTTTGATTTTTTCCACGGTACGTAAGCCCGCAAGTCCTAACATACCCAACGTTAATTCCATCATGACATCCAGAGGCAACACCGGCGTACCATGTTCCGGCCACAACCACTGCAAAATTGGATTAATCACGAAAGCAAACAAGAAGCCGAAGCCACAAACCCACATTAAGAAAGGTCTTGCGCCAGCTACAAACACACTCCGATGAGCGGCTTGCACCTTATTAATCTCGGCTTGAATTTGCGCTTGTTTAGCGACCATGCGCGCTTTCAAGGTTTCTTGTTGTAGCATTTCTTCATCGCTTGTAAAAAGCTCATCCAAAATTTTGCCAACCGCCTCGATAGGCGCAACCGTTTGCGCTGAGAAAAAATCCCCCAGCAGACTCATGATTGCCATTCCCCAGACAGCATTTGTTTCGCCAATTCTTGAGACTCGAACTGGCACTTGATTTGCCCATCGACTGTTTAACATTTCAAGCGCCGCTTGCTGGAAATCTCCAGACTCAACGGCTTGGATCATCTTTTTGAATCCGAGTAATCCAGTAATACCAAGATTAAACGCCATATTTACTAAAACAGCTTGCTGTGGTTCGTTGCAATGTTGCAGGCTGATGCGCCTGCGCACCGCCGCCCGCGCATTTTCAATGTCATTGGCTAATAGCTGTTCCGCCTCAAATTCATCGACTCCGGCATCATCTAAGTTTCGGCCAAAGCCAATGGTTAACCTCCCTTCAGTACAGTAATACGGATATCGCCGATATCCTTCATGTTTCTTTAATTGCTCAACTATGTTCATTAGTGACAAGTTACTTCTCCTAGCTTAGTTGTGTCATAAGGGTCCTTTCCGCCTTGTGCAGCCAGTAATCAGCACTTTTCTTGTTTTCAAATCCATACTGGTTTATGGCAAGCGCATAAGGTAATGCCGCGACATATTTCGCGCGTAATGCTTGTATACACTTAGGTTCTAAACGTTGGATTTGAGCTGTGATAGTCGCAATAAACTCAGGTTCATAAATTGAATCGCTGGCATTGTGGCTAGATTGCTTGGGGGATTGAACAAAGGACATATTTTGTTTGTTAAACCCTTTCCCACATTCCCTCAGTTTCCAAAACGTCCCCCAGCGCTTTAATGAGTGACGAATTTCTTTAATTGTTGTCAAAGTTGTTTGCATGAATTTTCCCTATTAGTTCTAAAATATTGAGTGCATAGACATCTTCTACAAGCCCGATAACATCATTCCACTTTGGGCTGTACTCTCTATTTTCCCAGCGCCTTAGTGTTCGTTCTTCAATACCGTAGTGGGCGGCTGATTCTGCTTGCGTCAAACCTCGCAATTGTCTTGCATAACGCAATATTTCGGATCCCATAGGGGTTTTTTTTGGCTCGAAAATTTGCCGTGAAATGAGATGTGACTGCTCCATCATTATTCCTTTGATCAGTACAATATCTTCATTACAACAAGTTGCACATCGTCGAATGAAATCGTTCATTTTTTGGGATTAAAGTAGACTTGAAGAGGAAGAAACTATATTTCCAACTGATTTCGCTTCAATTTTGTACAATTCGTTATATTTGTGAATCTAAAATAGTCAGTGTACGTAATGGTCTATCAGCTCGAAAAGAAACACAAAGGATACGTCCATGCAACTTTTGTGAACAATTACTCTGATAGCTATTCGTTATCATAGCGATATAGTAGTCATTTTCTGATTTGGAAACAGGTCAATAATGACCTATTTTCCTAGACTTTAAGTACAGGTTCATTATCCACCCTAATTGGATCAAAAAACACACAACAAAATCACAAATGTTAAATCAAATCTATTTTTGCTTTACTTATAAACTGCGTGCTTTTTTAACAAATCTTTCTCGCTACGCCATTTTGCTATTACATTGACAACACTTGAGGTCATTCATTTGCGCGCGATTCTGACGGTTAGCCTAGGGTAATACCAAAGGGTGCAACCTTTTCTTAGTCAGTTACATTTCGAGCCGTTGGCATTGTGCCTCAGATAACCAGCGGTGCATTGCGTTGGATACTGTATGCGGAGGGCTATGCTCACTGGTTTATTAGACGGGATATATTCGGTAGGGATTTTGTTAGCCTATTGTAAGTGAAATCGTTTGGCTCGCAGGATGATATTAGGTGGATTACTGTCGTTCTCAGGGGTTGCACTTATTTTTATGCCGAGCTGAATTTGGTCTGCACTTAATAAAAATTTTGCTAAATCCTCTATTTAGTAAGCAACATAATTTTTAGCTCTTTTAAATTGAGTGTGACATTGAATGCCACCTTGTATGTCACTACAATATTAGCAATTTTATTGACTATTTTTATAAGGTTTGGACATGCCATTACCGGATAAGTTTATTTATACGATGCATCGTGTAAGTAAAGTAGTACCTCCTAAACGTACTATTTTAAAAGATATCTCTCTTTCATTTTTCCCAGGCGCTAAAATTGGTGTGCTTGGCCTAAACGGTGCGGGTAAATCAACTTTGCTTCGTATTATGGCGGGTGTGGATCAGGAGTTTGAAGGTGAAGCTCGTGCATTTCCAGACACCAAAATCGGTTACTTACCACAAGAACCTAAGCTAGACGAAAACAAAACGGTTCGTGAAATCGTTGAAGAAGCGGTAAGTGAAGTGAAAAATGCGCTACGTCGTCTAGACGAAGTCTATGCAGAATACGCGATGGAAGATGCCGATTTTGACGCACTAGCGAAAGAACAAGGTCAACTTGAAGCGATTATTCAAGCTCACGATGGTCACAACATCGATAACGTATTAGAGCGTGCTGCCGATGCACTTCGTCTACCAGAGTGGGATACGCCTATCAAAGTGCTATCGGGTGGTGAGCGCCGTCGTGTGGCTATCTGTCGTTTGTTACTTGAAAAACCAGATATGCTACTTCTTGACGAACCGACAAACCACTTAGACGCAGAATCAGTTGCATGGTTAGAGCGCTTCCTACACGATTATGAAGGCACTGTTGTGGCGATTACGCACGACCGTTACTTCTTAGATAACGTTGCAGGTTGGATCCTTGAGCTTGACCGTGGCCACGGTATTCCATGGGAAGGCAACTACTCTTCATGGCTTGAGCAAAAAGACGCTCGTTTGAAGCAAGAAGAGAAAACAGAAAAAGCACGCCAGAAGTCGATTGCTCAGGAACTTGAGTGGGTTCGCTCAAATCCAAAAGGTCGTCAGGCTAAGTCGAAAGCACGTATGGCTCAGTTCTCTGAGTTACAAGCAACTGATTACCAAAAGCGTAATGAAACAAACGAGCTATTCATTCCACCTGGCCCTCGCCTAGGTGACAAAGTCATCGAAGTATCTAACCTGAAGAAGAGCTTTGGTGACCGCGTATTAATCGACAATCTTAACTTTAACGTTCCAAAAGGTGCCATCGTCGGTATTATCGGTGCCAACGGCGCGGGTAAATCAACGTTGTTCCGTATGTTGAGCGGTCAAGAGACACCAGACAGTGGTACGATTGATATCGGTGATACAGTGCAACTTGCAACCGTCGAACAGTTCCGCGATAGCATGAACGACAATGTGACAGTATTCCAAGAAATCTCTGATGGTCTAGACATTCTAAAAATTGGTAACTTTGAAATTCCAAGCCGAGCTTACATCGGCCGCTTTAACTTCAAGGGCACAGATCAACAAAAGTTCGTTAAAGAGCTATCAGGTGGTGAGCGCAATCGTTTACATCTAGCCAAACTTCTTAAAGCGGGCGGTAACGTACTACTACTGGACGAACCAACCAACGACCTAGACGTAGAAACTTTGCGTGCGCTTGAGAACGCGATTTTGGAATTCCCTGGTTGCGTAATGTGTATCTCGCATGACCGTTGGTTCCTTGACCGCATTGCAACGCACATTCTTGACTACCGTGATGAAGGTCAAATCAATTTCTTCGACGGAAACTATACTGAATACGAAGAATGGTTGAAAAAAACTTACGGTGCGAGTGCTGCAGAGCCAAAGCGCATCAAGTATAAAAAAATCGGTTAATCAATACCTTAAAAAGCCCTGTTCAACAGGGCTTTTTTCTATTCTTAGTTTGCAATTCTTACTCAAAAGCAACTATTCTTAGGGAAGGTAAACTTAGGAATAGATTATGGAAGAGCGTAGACGTTTTACACGAGTCATGTTTTCAAATCCTGCCAAGCTTATGACTGCCGGAGGGGATTATCAATGTAAGCTTTTTGACTTGTCTTTAAATGGTGCACTCGTTTCCTTACCCAATGGTTACATTCCTATGAAGGATGAACCAGCAAGTTTGTTGTTCAAACTTGGAGATAGTGACGTCGCCATTTCAATGCAAGTTGAAGTTCGACATATTGAAGCCCTCTATTTAGGTTTACATTGCACGCAAATCGACTTAGAAAGTGTCACGCACCTAAAACGTTTAATTGAATTGAATTTGGGTGATGACGATATTTTGTATCGCGAGTTAGAACAACTCGCAACATCCGAAGAATGATCCCTTATACTGCCTGTTATTGTAGCATAGCGACTTTATTTTCTTGCTTGAGTACAAGAATCGCATTAAAACGCTAAAATACCCTCTTAACGTTCTATCGTAATGTCCATTGGTATTCTTAATATTTTGGAAACAAGCATCTTTGATGTATACAATAACAAATCCAAGCGTTTTTTTATAAAGGAATGAACATGAATGTCTTAGACTCATTACAAGGTTTACTGCCATTTGCACTCTATTTTGGAACTCGGTTACCTACTTACTTTTTCATTTTTGTTCATCTACACCAAGATAACTCCACATTGTGAGTGGACGTTGATGAAGTCGAATAACACCGCTGCTTCTTTAGGTTTTGCAGGAGCATTAATTGGCTTCGTCTTACCGATTTCAAGTGCGGCGGTTAATGCGGTTTCTCTTGTGGACTATATTATCTGGGCTGTGGTTGCAGGCATTATTCAACTCATTGCCTTCTTTTCTGTTCGTTTTTATATGCCGACACTCTCAAACAAAATTGAACAAAATCAGATTAGCGCTGGTGCCTTTTTAGGTGCGGCATCACTCGCATCGGGTATTCTAAACGCGGCATGCATGACATATTGAGATAAACGACATGAAAAGGAGCAAATCAGTAAAGCTAACCCTTATGTTAGGCGCATTTTCCCAACTTAGTGGGTGTATAGATCCAGAGGAAAAGGCCCTTATCTTCAATAACGTTGATGATTGCACATCATTTGGTGTTGAAGAATCCGCCTGTGTATCTCAATACCAAGAAGCGCTAGCTAATCATGAAATCGAAAGCCCTAAATATAATTCAGCACAGTTGTGTGAAAATGATTTTGGCTTTAACCAATGTGAAAATAAGGGATCGATTTGGCAGCCGATCATGGCTGGTTTTATGCTTGCAGCAGTGGCTCAAGCCGTTGATGAGGGTCTTGATTACTATAAAAAGAAAAAACGTAAACAAGCTTTTTTATAACGGGGCTTATTTTGGTAAATCTCGTCCTCTTTATCGTTCGAGAGATGATTATTTTAGTTTTAGAAATGCCAACAATAGTTTTGTATCCAGTGTAAGTAATCGCGGTACTGTCATGGTGAAGAAGTCAACAACAAGTGAACCTGTTGCAGCCAAACGCGTCACCACAAAACGAGGGGGATTTGGACGGAGCGCCTCGTCAAGAAGCAGCTGGGGTGGTTAGTGTTTCGCGTTCCATGCAATGAACGACAAGACTTAAAAGACCAAGCTGAATTTTATGGGTTCGACTTTTACCGCATAGATAATGATGTCTACTGGGATGAAACCGCTTACTATCAACTTTCCTTGAAGCAGGTAGAAACACACTTGGAAGACCCAAGTAACGAGACTCGAACAAATGTGTTTAGACCTAGTAGATAGGATTGTAAAAGATGACTACTGGCTGAAAAAGTTTTGTATTCCTGAATCATCGTGGCAGTGGATTGCGGATAGCTGGCACAACAATGAGTTAAGCCTATATGGCCGCTTTGACTTTAGTTATAACGGAAACTCGCCGGCAAAGCTCCTAGAGTACAATGCTGACACACCCACTTCACTCTATGAAGCTTCCTTTTTTCAATGGCAATGGTTAGAACAACAAGTAGATAGAGGCGTATTACCAAGATCAGCCGATCAATTCAACAGTATCCAAGAACGACTCATTAGACGTTTTGCAAATTTTAAGAAAAATAACACACTCCATTTGGCTTATTGCCGTGACTCGATTGAAGACAAAGGTACGGCAATGTACCTTCAGGATTGTGCATTCCAAGCTGGCTATTCAACAATTCTTCTTCCTATTGAAAGTATTGGAATTGATGATAGCGGACAATTAACCGATTTGGACGATAATCAGATTGAGTTACTTTTTAAGCTCTATCCATGGGAACAGTTATTCGAAGACGAATTTTCTTGTCACCTAACCACAACTAAAACAACGTTTATAGAGCCTCCATGGAAAGCTATACTCTCAAACAAAGCTATTCTTCCACTCCTGTGGCAGCTTCATCCAAATCACCCTAACCTCCTCCCTGCGTATTTTTCAGGTGAAGAAAAAGGTGGACTTGAAGAGGGCTTTGTTAGTAAGCCGCTTTTTGGTCGTGAAGGTAGTAATATTACTTGGTTTCATCCAAGCAAAGGCCGAATTCATCAAAGTGGCAGCTACGGTAAAGAAGGATACATTACCCAAGCGTTAGCACCTCTTCCTCAATTTAATAACAATTCAACATTGCTTGGCGTGTGGATGGTTGCACATGAAGCATGCGGGTTAACAATCCGAGAAGACAATTCGCCAATCACAAAAGATACCGCAAGATTCGTCCCTCACATTATTGCTTAAGTAGGTGCTGATTACTGGATAGACTTACCCCGCTTATTTTTTCAACTAGGCAATGTACAAAAACCATATCTATGATTTTGCGAAAACTATGAGATTAATTTGGGTTTTGGATATGTTTCGGAGCGCATAAAGCAAAAAAGCCCGACGCTTTCGGATCGGGCTTTCTTTAATTAAGAGTCGGGGGCGCCTAATCCGGCGATGGTCGGGGACGCCTAGTCGGGGACGTATTCCAACACCGAACTTGGTTTGTTGGGCGTTGTTTGTTGAGTTGGTTTGAGTTTTTAAAAACACATAAAGCAAAAAAGCCCGACTCTTTCGGATCGGGCTTTCTTTAATTAGAGCCTGGCGATGGTCCGGCTGCGCTTCGCTTGCGTTCCTCGGACTGCGAAGATTATCAATCTTCGGTTCCTCGTCACCCTACTTTCACATGATTGCTGCCACACTATCATCGGCCGGGGCTGGCCTTCCAGCTGTTGCGTTTCACTTCTGAGTTCGGCATTGGGATAGAGCTGACTACCCAGTCTGGTATAACAGTAATGCAATTTAACGCCAAAATGCAAAAAAGCCCGACTCTTTCGAATCGGGCTTTCTTTAATTAGAGCCTGGCGATGGTCCGGCTGCGCTTCGCTTGCGTTCCTCGGACTGCGAAGATTATCAATCTTCGGTTCCTCGTCACCCTACTTTCACATGATTGCTGCCACACTATCATCGGCCGGGGCTGGCCTTCCAGCTGTTGTGTTTCACTTCTGAGTTCGGCATAGGGATAGAGCTGACTACCCAGTCTGGTATAACAGTAATGCAATTTAACGCCAAAATGCAAAAAAGCCCGACTCTTTCGAATCGGGCTTTCTTTAATTAAGAGCCTGGCGATGTCCTACTTTCACATGGCAGCTGCCACACTATCATCGGCGCTGTTGCGTTTCACTTCTGAGTTCGGCATGGGGTCAGGTGGGTCCACAACGCTATTGTCACCAAGCATAAGCTGGTCGTCTACTCGCTACCGCAAGTAAACTAAATCTGGAATTCTGATATTAATGTCTTTTACTTCGTCGTTGTCTACTTTAGTCAATACTTAACTTCTAACAACTTAAACCACTTTGGCGTTGTATGGTTAAGCCTCACGGGTAATTAGTACAGGTTAGCTTCACGCCTCACAGCGCTTCCACACCCTGCCTATCAACGTTGTAGTCTCCAACGGCCCTTTAGTGGAGTTAAACTCCAAGTGAGAACTCATCTCGAGGCTCGCTTCCCGCTTAGATGCTTTCAGCGGTTATCGATTCCGAACGTAGCTACCGGGCAATGCCATTGGCATGACAACCCGAACACCAGCGGTTCGTCCACTCCGGTCCTCTCGTACTAGGAGCAGCCCCTCTCAATTCTCAAACGCCCACGGCAGATAGGGACCGAACTGTCTCACGACGTTCTAAACCCAGCTCGCGTACCACTTTAAATGGCGAACAGCCATACCCTTGGGACCGACTTCAGCCCCAGGATGTGATGAGCCGACATCGAGGTGCCAAACACCGCCGTCGATATGAACTCTTGGGCGGTATCAGCCTGTTATCCCCGGAGTACCTTTTATCCGTTGAGCGATGGCCCTTCCATTCAGAACCACCGGATCACTATGACCTACTTTCGTACCTGCTCGACGTGTCTGTCTCGCAGTTAAGCTTGCTTCTACCATTACACTAACCGAGCGATGTCCGACCGCTCTTAGCAAACCTTCGTGCTCCTCCGTTACTCTTTGGGAGGAGACCGCCCCAGTCAAACTACCCACCAGGCACTGTCCGTAACCCCGATTAGGGGCCAACGTTAGAACATCAAACATACAAGGGTGGTATTTCAAGGACGGCTCCACAAGAACTAGCGTTCTTGCTTCAAAGCCTCCCACCTATCCTACACATGTAGGTTCAATGTTCAGTGCCAAGCTATAGTAAAGGTTCACGGGGTCTTTCCGTCTAGCCGCGGGTACACAGCATCTTCACTGCGATTTCAATTTCACTGAGTCTCGGGTGGAGACAGCGTAGCCATGATTACGCCATTCGTGCAGGTCGGAACTTACCCGACAAGGAATTTCGCTACCTTAGGACCGTTATAGTTACGGCCGCCGTTTACCGGGGCTTCGATCAAGAGCTTCGTCCGAAGACTAACCCCATCAATTAACCTTCCGGCACCGGGCAGGCGTCACACCGTATACGTCATCTTACGATTTTGCACAGTGCTGTGTTTTTAATAA